>JANYGZ010000017.1 GCA_025362235.1 Ferruginibacter sp.
CGGCATTGGAACTTATGTTACCGGAACTATTGCTGGTACTGGTGCTAATGGTCTTGATAATGGCCCTCTACTTAACAGTTCATTAAAAATTGGAGATGCTCTTACGGTGGTTAATGATACCAAATCTATGTTATTATCTTCCAATGCTGCCAGTGCCGCCAATAAGGGTTTCTTTCTTTTTGTAAGAGGTGACAGAACAGCAAGTAATTACAATACAGCTAATAGTAATATCACCACATTAAGCAGTTCGGGTACCTTACAAACAGGCGACCAAACATTTAATGCAGCAGCAGCAATAGGAGGCTACACACTTATTGGTAACCCTTATGCATCGCCCATAGATTTTGCAAAACTTACCAGGAATAGTTTAGCCAATAACTTTTATGCATGGGATCCGTATTTAAATTCAGTAGGCGGTTATGTATTTATGTCGGAAACATTTGCTGGTTCCGGCGTTTATTCAGGAATACCTGCTAGGGCGGGTGGCCAAACAGGTATTATTCAATCGAGTCAGGCATTTTTTGTCAGAACAACAGGCGTCTCTCCATTCCTACTATTTAAAGAAACCTCAAAATCAACGGTAAACAATCTAAATGTGTTTAGGCCAATGAGTCCTACGAATCCACCTACAATGCCATCATTTACAAGTAATTTATCATTTTATGACAATACAGGTAAAACTGTTTTAGCGGATGGTAATTTGGCAAAATTTGATGATAGTTATGACCCAGGAGTAGATTTACTGGATGCCTTAAAATTTAATAATGTAAATGAAACTTTTGGTATACTAAGTGGCAGTACATCACTTGTTTTAAGCTGCAGGCCAATACTTACCAAAGCTGATACTATATACTTTAAATTGACAAGAACAAGACAATTTAAATACCAGTTTGAATTTAATCCTGTTGAATTAGATCAGAATAACCGGGCAGGATTTTTAGAGGATCAGTTTCTGCATAAATCAACTCCAATCAATATGAGTAGTAGTACAAAGATTGATTTTGAAGTAACTGCAAATGCAGCTTCTGCTGCGGCAGACCGTTTTAGAATAGTATTTAAACCTTCTGTTATTTACCTCAACCTTACTGCAAATGTATTTAACAGTGATATTGGAGTAGAGTGGAATGTAGCAAACGAATTTAATATTAAAGGATATGATATCGAGCGGTCCACAGATAGTGTTAATTTTACCAAAGTGGGCAACAAAACAAGTTCGGGTAACAGCGTTTCACCTGTCAGTTATACCTGGCTGGATGTTTCCCCTGCAGTAGGCTACTATTATTATCGCATTAGAAGTATCAGCAATAACAATGTAATTGGTTACAGCAATGTAGTTAAAGTTAAATTGAATAAAAGTACGCCTTCCATCTATGTTTTCCCTAACCCGGTTACAGAAAACACGCTTCACCTGCAGATGAACAGTTTGCCCGAAGGTGCTTATGGAACCAGGCTTATTAATAATCTTGGACAGGTAATAGGTACCAGCATTATTAATCATTTGCCTGGCACTGCTACTGAAACCATTCAATCCAAAAACAAATTGCTGAGTGGTGTTTACCAATTGGAAATAACAGCACCGAATAAAACCACTACTACTATTCAAATATTTGTGAAATAAACAAAGTAGGGTTATTCATAAAATTTTTACTGCCCCGGTATGGGGCAGTTTTTTTGCTGTTAATATTGGTAAAGGGTTTTCCATTTTTTCAAAATCTGCTTAATAACTGCAGACTATAATTTCTTTAAAGAGGTAACCTGGTAATGATTTCCTTCTTGCTATTTTCAGTACAATAACAATAGTAAATTATCGTTTTGTACTAATAAAGAATATTGGTTTTAAGCCAGTGTTTTCCATTATCCAAACATTGCTGAAAAGCAGATCCATTATTATGAAAAACTTTACACAAAGCAGGTCATGTTATGTAAATGATTTTGCAAAATATATAGACCAGGCGGTACCTTCTAAAATTCTTTTAAAGTTTTGTTTTTTATTATGCCCTTTTTTCGTGTTGGCAAATGAACCAGGTTTTTCACCTAATAGGGGTAATATAATAACTAGTGTAAATTCTACTGATCCTGCTTCAGAAGTTACCGAAACAGTGAGAACAAATTTGTATTTATTGCAGGCAGATGGCTCTACTATTTTGGCTGATGGAGTTTTTGCATTATACAATAATTTATACCATGATAGTGTAACCCTGGAAGATGCCGCTAAGTTTACCAATATACTTGAAAATATAGGCATACTCAGGTATGGTAAAACGCTGGCAGTTGAAAGAAGGCCTATTATTCAGGCAAATGATACCTTGTTTTTTAAGTTATGGAGAACTACCCAACGGGCCTATCAAATAGAAGTAGTTACCAACATGCTCACCAATATAGGCTTACAGGCTTTTTTTATTGATAACTATCTTAAAACAAGTATCGCTTTACCGCTCGGTGATACCACAAAAATAAATTTTTTGATAAATGGCGATGCTGGTTCATCAGCTACCGACCGGTTTAAAATTATTTTTAAACCCAAGCCTCCTTATGTTCCAACACCCGTAATATTTACTTCATTAAATGCCAGCCAGCAGGGGCAAAAAATTGCAGTGAAGTGGCAGGTAAAAAATGAAATGGATATAGCAAAATACGAAGTGGAAAAATCAACCAATGGAACTGAATTTAAATTAGTAAATACTACAAATGTAAACCAGCATAATACCGTTTCGAGCGACTATGCCTGGGTCGATGATAAGGAATCATCAGGTACCAATTTTTACCGTATAAAAAGTATTGGCTTAAATGGTATCAGTAATATAACACCTGTTGTAAAAGTGGTTGCATCAAAAACAGGGGCTTCTTTTATAGTATATCCTAATCCGGTAAAAGGGAATACAATTAACCTTCAGATAGTGGACCAGGTATATGGTATTTATCAGCTAAAGCTTGTAAACAGCAGTGGGCAAACAGTGTACACCAATCAACTTCCGGTTAGCAGTAACAGTATGTTGAAATCAATTAATGTGGGCACCAATTTGCCGAAAGGGGTTTATCACCTGGAAATTAAAAATTCGGACAAATCAACAGAAACAAAAACTATTTTAGTTCAATAATCAAAGTGACCCGATAGCTATCGGGTGGTGAATTGTCAATAATGAAATAGCGTGCTAATGTTTTGGGCTCATATACAATTCAACTCTTCAACAACTTGTTTTTTTGCTGTGCATACTCGTCCTGGGTAATAGCTCCCTTTTGCAGCAAGTCGTATAGTTTATGTAATTCGTCGGCAATCAATTGTTGTGATGGCGCTGTTGAAGCAGCAATTGCCTGTGCCAGTTGAACTGCCTGGTTTTTGATAGCAGATTTTTTATACTCTTCCTGCGCATGCGTAATGGTGTCTTTTAATAATTTAGGGTGATTTATCAGTTCATAAGTAGTTTCGCCCATTTCGGCTGCCGTTTGAATATCTACGTTACCATAGCCCAATAACCTTCCAAAAATACTCTGATCGTATTCTACATTGTTTATTTTGTCTATTGGGCTTTCTTTGGAGTGTCTGCTAAAAAAGCCACTTTCGTCTACCACCCTTAAATTAGTTACACACCATAAATTATTTTTCCAGCTAAGCCATTCACTCATTGGATAAATGGCTGCTACCAGTGTAATGATAAGCCCTGTTGTTTGCAGCAGCCAAATTGAAAGTGCCCCAACCAACATCCATACAAAAATGGGCAACACCAGTTTTATCCAATGCTGGCGGGTGATAAGTAAAATATTTTCGTCCTGTTTTAATGATGTACGCATACAAATAATGGATATAGGTTTTGTAGATTGAGTTTTATTATAACCTGGTTGTTCCTGGCAGCACAGTACATTCTATACCCTTGCTGTTATTTAGTGTAATTATCTTTAAAAGTAAAGAATGATTTGTTAATGAATTATTTATTTGATAAACAGCCCTTGTAACCAGTTAATTTGTTATTGCTTATTTTCGATGTTTATTTACGGGTATTATTATTATTATGACACCAGAACGTTCCGAAAGACTTACCAATGTTTTGAATAAGCGCCAGCCGGATTTAACAGTAGTGCTGGAAAATGTGTTTGACCCACATAATATATCTGCGGTTATGCGTACCTGTGATGCTGTTGGTATCCAGGATATTTATATATTAAACAACAAAATTCCACCACATAAAAAATGGGGCGAAAAGAGTTCTTCCAGTGCCGCCAAGTGGCTTACTATACACCAGTTTACAGATGCACATGAATGTTTTGCCGCCTTAAGAAAACTGTATCAAAAAATTTATACCACCCATTTAAGCACCGATGCAGTAAGCCTTCATGAATTAAATTTAATAGAATCTGTTGCGTTGGTTTTTGGGAACGAACATAGTGGCGTAAGCGACGAAATTATTGCTATGGCAGATGGTAATTTCATAATTCCCCAGGTAGGCATCATCAAATCGCTCAACATTTCTGTTGCCTGTGCCGTTAGTTTATACGAAGCTTTCCGGCAAAAAAATAATGCAGGGCATTATAAAACCAACCGGCTGGAAGGCAAAAAACTGGATTCATTAAAAACCAGTTGGGGATTTATAGAAGAATAAGATGTACAATTTGTAATGAATCCCGCATTGCAGTAGAACTTCTTAATTTGTTAATATTTTACCAACTCACTCAAAAAACTTACAAAAACTACACTAGTCGGGGAGAAGTTTCCACACTAATGGAGCAAAATATTTTTTTAATTTTTTAGTTACGC
Source organism: Ferruginibacter sp. (assembly GCA_025362235.1). GTDB lineage: Bacteria > Bacteroidota > Bacteroidia > Chitinophagales > Chitinophagaceae > Ferruginibacter. Next base: position 4,751 of record JANYGZ010000017.1, read on the forward strand.
ACATTTTTATTTTTTGGCAGGGAATTAGTTTAAGGTTAATTAATTCTTACAATATTTAAAAACTAAAAACAAAGAAAATGAAAAAATTAATTATGTGCTTATTGGTAGCCGGCACTTTTACAACTGCCGCAACTGCACAAGACTCAACAAAGAGTATGTCTTCAGACAAGATGGGAAACATGCATCAGATGAAAGATTGCGTAATGATGAAAGATGGTAAATTGGCAACAATGACCAAAGATGGTATAACACCATTAACCAAGGATTTAACTTTAACTAACGGAACAGTTATTAGCACTAAAGGTATAGTTACTGCTAAAGATGGCAGCACCATCACACTAACAAATGGCCAGGCTGTAGACATGGACGGAAAATTAATAACAAAAAAAGATATGGAGCCAATGCCAAAGTAAAATATCCATTTTATTAATATAATAAAGCCACTTTACCGTAAAGTGGCTTTATTATGCATTTAAAAATGCTCTAAATTTTTTTACAGGTATGTATTTAAAAACGCGATTACTTAACTGAACACGGTTATAAAAATATCTTGCGGAATAAAATATAATTATTGCATTTTTATTTTTGTTGCAAGAAAAGTAGTACTTAACCCGATGATGGCGATAACGGTAAAAGACCAGCGCAAACCTGCAGCCTGTGCAATAAAACCAATTAAAGGAGGGCCTAATAAAAATCCAAAAAAACCAATAGTAGAAAGTGCTGCTAATGCAAGTCCGGGCGACATAGTAGTTGATTTCCCCGCAATGCCATAAGTTAATGGTACAATAGAAGAAACCCCGATGCCTACCAATAAAAAACCAATAGTAGCTGGTATAATATAAGGGAAAATAACGGCGGTAAGCAGCCCTGCAGAAACAATAACTCCACTTGCCTGTATCATTGGTTTTACACCAAATTTTGTAACCAGCCAATCTGCCACAAAACGCCCGCCTGCCATTGAACTCATAAAAGCAATATAGCCCAATGTTCTTAATGAGTC
>JANYGZ010000050.1 GCA_025362235.1 Ferruginibacter sp.
TGTAGATGTTAGGTTATATTTACCAGGATCATTACTACTTGTAGGCCCGGGTATAATATCTGCTACCATGTTAGTATTCCCTGGGGTGCCATCTGTTCTCCATAATTCACTGCCTTCAGCAGCAGTAGCGGCAATAAAATAAACATATCCGTTAAGCAAAGTCATTCCATTTGATGCTGATGTGCTGCCAGCTGCGCCAGGCACAATATCTTTTATAATTTGAGTGCCTGCACTTGTACCATCGCTTATAAAAATTTCGGCACCCTCAGCAGCTGTAGAACCAGCAAAAATATATTTACCATTAAGCACTACTCCGCCCGAATCAAAGATTGTTGGACTCAATTGAAAAGTACCAGCAAGGGTTGCATCTGTTATCCAAAGGGTTTTGTCAACAGCAGAAACTACAATTGCTAAATTGTTATTCAATAATGCTGCCGGTTGTAAACTGGCGTTATTATTTATTTGTGTAACCTGGGCTTTTGAAGTGAGTGCAAGCAGTGAAAGCGTAAGTACAAATAGTAAAAGCTTTTTCATAATTCAATATTTTTAATAATGATTGGTTCATTAAATAGCAACAGATGCCTGTTGTTTGTAAAAACATTGCAGCTTCAGAAGTTCTTATTGATAATTACAGGATATAGTTTTATTGGCGTTTGTATTCAATTAAAAAAAGAGGCTTAGAGGTAGGGTACAGTAAAGTAAAAGTACAGTACAGGTTAATTGAATCAATCTCTTATAAATATAAAAAAAGAATTGCTTAAATGCAAATTAAAATATTGTTATGCTTATGTGAGGGAGTTTCGGCATAGTAGTAGCCGTTCAAATTTACAAGGAAAGGGAGGTTTTTTTGTGAGGCAGGAGTATAGTTGCAGAGATACAATCTGTTTCTATTAAATCTTATTTGCCATGGCATAAAACAAAACAGTTACACCAATTAAGGTATAACTGTTCTGCTTTATTAATCTACCTGCTCTATTGAACTCCTTCAGTAGCATTGGATTCTCCCTTAGTTGTTTTACGTTTAAATAGGGAAGCATCAATTTTACCAAAACGATAGCTAAGGGTTAACCTAACCATTGGCGGGTCACGCCAGCGGTCGTAGCTTTGTGTAAAGTATTCGCTGCTTGAATATTGAGCGCTTACACGTGTTTTGAAAATATCAGTTACACTAAGTGTTACAGCTGCAGCATTGTTTTTTAAGAAACTTTTTTTAACGGCAAGGTCTATTCCCCATGATGGTAAAATATATCCCTGCGACGAGCTTTGTGCACCACCCATTCCAGGACCACCAAAACCAGGATTGTTGTTACTTACCGGCAGGTTTGTTTTAGATTGATACAATGCACTAAACTGAATAGCAAATTGAGAAGGCAGTTTAAAATTACTGTTGAATTTAGCAAACATGCTCCACAAAGCTGACTGGTCAATCGTAGTTAACACACCGGTATTCACTTTTGAATTGTATACATTTACATTGGTACTTATATCCCACCATTTGTTTAAAATATTAGTTGAGGTTACTTCTGCACCCGCAGAATAACTTGAGTTGGCATTGATATATGTATTTATCAACACGGACTGGCCCGTTATGGGGTTCTCTCCCGGTATTAAGTAACGGGTAATTAAATCTGTAGTGTATTTGTAATATACAGAACCCAGTATGCTGTTATTGCCCTTAAAAGTTTTTAAGTATGATAACTCAAAGGATTGGGTAAACTCAGGAACAAGATTAGGATTACCACGGGTGATATTTAGCGGATCAGTAAAATCTGTATAAGGAATTAGTTGAAAAAAGTTAGGTCTGTTAATACGGCGGCTATAACTTAATTGTACCTCTTGTTTGCCGGCCAATTGCTGAGTTAAAAAAACTGAAGGGAATAAGCTTATGGGATAGCTGTTTCCAAAATTTTCATTTGTGCTGGCTAATCTGCCTGAGTAGTCAGAACTCTCGGCACGCAACCCTAATTTATAACTGAAATCTTTAATACTGCTGCTGATAGTTGCATAACCAGCATATATATTGTCTGAATTGCTGTAATCACTGTTGGCACTAGGCAGCAATACATATGCAGAATCAATATAGGTATAGTAGTCGTTGTAATTTTCCCTATTACGAAGTGCAACCCTTAAGCCTGCTTCCAACTTAGTTAGTTTACTAAATGGGTTTACATAATCTGTTTGAATAACTATATTTCTATCGTTACCGGTACCAATTGATTTTTGAAGATTGGTATTGGTAATAGTAGTATTGTCACTACCAAAATAATTGGTAGTATAAAAAGAGCTGTTAGTCGATTTTCCGCCAAAAAAATTGGCGTCAAGAGTTAATTCTTCGCCTTCTTTTGGAAAAAGATGCTTCATTCCAAATACAAGGCCCTGGCCGTTAAATTCCCGGTCACTTGAGGTAATACGTTCACTTGAATAACTTCCTTTTTGGGCAGTGTTTAAACTGTCAGTAATAATATCAATATTTCCATTATTTCCAAACTTGCCATGCACCCTGATGCCTGTTAGTGTTAAAGTTGTTCTGTTGGAAACAAGATAATCAAGACCGAATTTGGCAAACAAAAAACCACCATTTGATTTACTGTAACCATTTTGATTAATATATGTTTGTGGGCTGTCTAAGTTCATACGATCTGTTATACTGGTAGTAACACTTTTATTTTGGTTACCATTTACAGACATGTTAAAGTTTACTTTATTTTGACGAAAACTAAAATCGCCACCACCATTAAGAGCTCCGTACTTATCAACACCGGCCCTTACATTACCATTATAACCTGTCTTTTTATTTTTCTTTAAAACAATATTTAATATGCCCGCACCGCCGCCAGAAGCATCGTATTTGGCAGAAGGATTTGTAATTACTTCTACACTTTCAATTGCATCGGCAGGTATCTGGTCAAGCGTAAGAGTAGTGGGCCTGCCATCAACTAATAATTGAGGTGCACTGTTCCGTAGGGTTATGTTACCGTCAATATCAACATTTACAGAAGGTACATTGCGCATTACATCAATACCGGTACCACCGGTGCTCATAATGTTTTTTTCCACATTAAATATTTTTTTATCTGCATTTAAACGAATAGAAGATGTTGGCGCTGTAATGATAACATCCTGTAATTGTTTTGCATCAGGGGTTAATTTTATATTGCCCAGATCTTTATCAAATGAGGGCATTCCACTACCACCAAATGAAGGCATTCCGCCGCCAGCCGAAGGTGCTGCACCTGCTGCAGGTTTAGCCGCACCAGGCGACATTTTTGGAAAAAATGAAATAACCTGTTCGTATAGTTTATACCCACTGTTGCTTACTTTTAATTTAAGTTCTCCCCTTAGTGGGAGTTCTTCAAAATTAAAATCGCCATTGCTTTTAGTAATCAATCCTTTTACCAAAACTTCTTTCATTTTTTTGGTAGTAGAATCCATTTTATTGCGCATAAGCATTACAGATGCTCCGTTTATTCCTTTGCCATCAGCATCTGTCAATTTACCATATACATGTCCTACATTTCCGCCACCCATGCCTCCTTGTGGCATACCGCCAGGCATTTGTGCATACCCGGTAATTGCAGTAAGGGCAACAACTATTAGTAAAAGTATCTTTTTCATCTTTTTAAATTATTTGTACACAAATCTATCATGGGGTATTGAGTGTTCTTTGTAAATGAGATAAGCAGGTAAAATGTTGCGACGAAATGAACAATCGAGCTAAAGTTGTTACAATTATTATGGCGTACAAGGGAAAATTATATGGAAGAAATAAATTCAGAATGGTATTAAACTGGCAGGAATGCTAAATGCTTTAAAGGCATTATACCAAATGAATAAATTACTTGCACAAAATGTGTTATAATTTGCCGGTAAGTGCAGCTATGCTATTCCGGTAATTATCGCTTACAGGTAGTTCCAGCGTATCAATATACACACTGGATTTACGGACAGCAGTAATAAATGCGATGGAGACAATATAAGATTTATGAATGCGCATAAATGCAGTTGCCGGTAATTGATCTTCAATTGTTTTCATTGGCATACGTGTAACCACGGGCCTTTGCGAGCTTTTAAGGTGAATTTTTATATAGTCTTTTAATCCTTCTATATATACAATATCTACAGTAATTATTTTCACAAGACTATAATCTACATTCACAAAAAAATAGCCGGCATCATTGGCTAATTTAGGTTGTTTTTTTAAATCGAATAATTCTTTGGCTTTGTTACAGGCATTTATAAAACGATCCAGCGAAACAGGTTTTACCAGGTAATCTGTAACATTAAGGTCAAACCCCTGTAATGCATATTTTTCGTAAGCAGTAATTAAAATAATCATCGGCTTTACTGTCATACTTTGTATAAACTGTAAACCTGTTAGCCCGGGCATTTGTATGTCTAAAAAAATCAAATCAATTGGTTGCTGTTCCATTATTTTCATAGCTTCTAATGGATTGTCGCATGACACAACCAGTTGCAGGTAAGGCAATTTACTAATATTGTCTTCCAGCAATTCCAGCGCTAATGGTTCATCATCTATGGCTATGCAACGTATCATGAAGCCAGGTTTATTTGTAGTTCAACAACAAACATACCTTCTTTTTTGGTAATTTGCAGGGTATGGTGGTTGGGGTATAATAAATTCAATCTTCTTTGTACATTTGCTAATCCTATGCCACTCGCTTTATCTTTTATTTCTACGGATGAAGGATTGTATTTATTGCTAACCATAAAGTTCACCATATTTTTTTCTGCTTTTAATACAATGTCAATTTGTGGTTGTTCTATCATTCCGGTGCCATGCTTAAAAGCATTTTCTACAAATGGTATCAGCAGCATAGGTTCTATATCATACAATCTATCTGCAGGGTGCATAGTTACATTGATAATCACTTTCTTGCTAAAGCGCTGCTGTTGCAGGTCAATATAACTTTGCAGATAATCAGTTTCTTTTTCAAGCGATACTTTTTCTTCATCCGTTTCGTAGAGCATGTAACGCATTAATGAAGACAGTTTGATAAGTGATGGCTCTAAAAGATCAGATTGTTTACGGGCCAGCGCAACCATATTGTTGAGCACATTAAACATAAAGTGTGGGCTTACCTGGGAGCGCAACAATGATAATTCTGTTTTTAAATTTTCGTTTTCTTTTTCTTTGGATAGTTTATCCGAAATTATTTTATCTCTGATGGTTTTGTATGCAATGCTGCAGGCCAATATAAATATAAAGATGAATGTACAAAAGAACAGGTGTTTTCTAAAGTCGTTCCACTTAAATACTTCTTGAAACGAAATAATTAAAGACCAGTAAATAAGTACATAAACACTAAAACAAACCAGCACTAAAAAGATGTAAAGGGAATATTTTTTTTTATACAGTAAATGGGGTATCAGCAACAGGGCGTTCATGTAAAAAAAACTAATCAGCATCAGGTCGCTGATGCGAAAAATTATAAATTTAACGGGTGGGTCATCATGCTCCGGGTGAACGGGCTGGTTGGGGTTGCTTGGCGACCTAAGTAAATAGGGAAGCGAAAATAATAGTACCCATACTGCTACATGCCCCAGTATAGTTATCCATTTTCTTTCATACCATGCCTTTTTCATACCGCCAAATTAAGGGATACTTTACATTAAATTAAGCTAATAGGTAAATGTTGCGACGAAGCGGAGTTTTTTTGATACCAAATTGTGGGGAAAAGGAAATATAGGCTATAATGCTCCATAATTTTAGCCAAATTATGGGGCAACCGATATTAGAGAAAGATTGAAAAACGAACAATTTTTTGTTGAAATCATAATGTACTGCAAAAGAAAGAAATAACAATATTATTTTTTTGTTACCATTTGAAATTGTGAAAAACTCGTATCGTATTTTGTTAATTCCTTTTATAGATTTGTAAAAAAAACCATGCTTGTACAGAAAGAAGAAAACCTGCTCTTTAATGCTCAGTATTATAATCAGGAAAAATTTTTAGATGTAGATACAAAGCGCAAAATAAAAATGCATCTGTCAGATATTAATGATACTATTACAGAAGATGATATAAAAAATGTAAAAACAGATATTGACAGTATCTTATCATCAAATGAAGCTATTACAAAACTCCGCCTGGACAATTTTTAAATTTATCATTTCTTAGCGCTAATTTCAATTGCATAGTGATAATTATTGCGGATTGCAATAAGTTTTCAGGTCATTTAAATAGAATCGGATTTTTATAAATGGTCAATTTCCTTTAAAATTTTTATCTGTATTACAGTAGATATACTCAGGGCTCTTTGCTTTGCAAGGGTTGCGGTAGTTCCTTCAAACCACTCATCTACTGTTTGTGAAAATAGTTTATTCCATTGATTGAAATGGGCGGAGGTAAGGAGTACCACCCTGTTGAGGTGCTGATGTATTTCCACCGGGTTACCATTATAGTTTCCGGTATAAAAAAGCACATTCTCCCAAAAGTCAAACATTGCCGGAAAATGTTTTTCCCAGTTTACTTTGGCTATATCATTAAAAATATAGCCAATCGTTTCATCTGTTTTTACCTTGTCATAAAAACTCCTGATTAATAATTCAATATCGGCACGGCTTTCAATATCTTTTTTCATGGTAGTTATTAAGCCAGTAACGGTTGTAGTTTTTGTAACATTTCTTCTGGACAATGCTGTTGAATTAGCGGAAACAAAACCCTTTCCTCTTTACGGATATGTGCATCCAGTTCGTTCCCAAGCTCATTTAAAACAGCTTCAGGGTCATAGGCTTCTGCTAAAGAAAGAAATAAACCCTTTAGCAGCTCATGTTCATCTATAATTTCTTTGGACAATGTTGCAATGGAAGGATGTATTCCTTTTACTTTTTTCAACAGCAACTCTTCTTTTTTAAAATGTCCTTTCAATTCATTGTTGAAAAAATTGGTGCTGTACTCAACTTTATCCACTATTGTAGTAGGTAAATCTTTATATACCGGTGCATTCCTTTTGATCAGTTGAGCCAGTATTAAAGCCCCATGATGTTCCCTCGATAGGGGCGCCAGTGATTCATGTCTTTTCATATTACAAATCTTTACGGTTAAATTTCCTGGCAGATATCCAGGCTGGAAGTGCTATCCATAAAGCTAATACAAATACCGCGATTATCATACCATAGGTTTTCCCGAAAAAATCGTTGAAAACTGCACCTGTATAGCCCATTAGAGCCGACACATCCATTTTTAGCAATACTAGTATCCTGCTTAAATCAATAGGATTAAAGGCACTAATGCCAATCATTATTTTCTCCATTGGATAATCAGCAAATTGAAATAATAAAAATAATACTAACCCATCAAACAATAAAGAAAAATACAGCCACAATAAAATGGTAACACCAATGCCCTTTGCTTTATCCCTTGTTTGTACCGTTGCCAGTAAAGCAATGGCAACAAAAATTACTGTTAAAAACAAACCCACTATCAGCATTGTGATACCGGTTGCGCTAAACTCATATAGCATTACCGGAATACCTACTCCAATAAAAAATGCCAATGCCAATGAAAAGGCAAGACCGGCGAATATGCTTAGCCAGATTGTTTTTCTTTTTAAAGGCTGGCTTACCAGCAATTCTAAAAATTCTGCACTGTTGTATACATAGATTGCAGCAAATAAAATGCTCACCAACGGTACAATAATTAACACTATGTTCAGTAAACTTAATAATCCCTTGGCATTATTATCTTCAAGGTTAAAAATGCTGAATGACAGTAATAGCAGGAATATCGTATAGGCTACCACAATCTTATTGCGCAGAATATCGATTATTACATATTTAATTATTTTTTTCATTACCTGTTTTTAGCATTACTGATGCAATGGCTTTTGATAATTTTTCCTGCCCGGTATCTGCTCTTAAATCGCCGATTGATTTATGGAAAATTAATTTCCCTTCCTGCATATAAATTACCTGTGTTACCAAATCATCCAGTTCACTTAATATGTGCGATGTTATCAAAATCAGTTTTCCGTTCGCTTTTTCTGCAATAATCTTATCCTTTAATATTTCAGCAGCTACGGGGTCAAGCCCAGCGGTTGGTTCATCTAATATTAATACAGCAGGGTTAAATAAAAATGCGAGAGCAGCACTTACTTTTTGCCTGGTACCACCCGATAAAGTCCGCATGCGTTTATCCAGCAATTTATCCAGTTCAAATTTTTTTATCAGGTCTTCATCAATTGCAGTATTTTTTTTATTGCGGATATCTTTCATCATATCCAGCACTTGCCCAATAGTCATATTGTCGGGATAGCGGCCTATCTGGGGCATGTAACCAATATCTGCCCGGTACTGCCATTCGTGTAAAATATTTTTTCCATTAACTGTTATAAAGCCACTGTTGCAAACAACCATTCCCAAAATACATTTGATGAAAGTTGTTTTACCACTGCCATTGGGCCCAATTAAAGCAATACACTCGCCCTTGTTGCAGGTAACGCTTACATTGTCCAGTGCTTTTAATTTCCCAAATTGTTTGTTGATATTGTTGGCTATAATCATAAGGGCAGCGATTTCATTAAAGGATGTTCGTCTTTTAAATTTTCAGGGGTAAGACTGGGTATTACTTTTTCTGTTTTGTCCATCAGCGAAGTGATAAAGCTGTGAAACAAAATCATTGCAGGAGGGTTCTGTTCAATAATCATGCTGTATAAACTTACGGGTCTGTAAGGTACATCTCCGAGGTTATCATGGTTAAGGTCATAGCCTTCATATTTATCCCAGTAATTATTATTAAATGTATTCAACACCAATGAGCCATTGGTGCCAACATCAAAACTGTTACCAATAAAATTATTTTTAATCAATTGTATGTCCATACAGCTTGCCTGTATTTTTAAAGCCCATCCATTGCCTTTAAAAACATTTTTTTCTATGTGAATTCGGTTGGCTCCTTCTGCATAAATAGCCATTGTGTTTTTTTCAAAGCGATTGTTTTCAATATAACTGTCGTTGATTTCTTTAAGTAACAGGCCGTAAGCGGCATCGCCCCAGTTTTCTTTAAAATAATTATTAAACATTTTTACACTGTGTGAAAACATAACCGATACACCAGCCCCGTTATTTTCAAATACATTACTGATATAGGCATCATCATTGGAGAACATAAAATGTAAGCCATACCGCATATTTTTGAATGAGTTGTTGCGCCATATAACAGAGTTGGTTACAAATTCAAAATAAATGCCGTCCCTGTGTCCGCTGATGGTATTTGCTATGATACGCATGCTATCGCTCCTCCAGCAATGAATGCCATTGCCGCTTTGCTGCTCTTCAATAGCATTTGCAGTAAGTATATTGTTTTGAATAAGACAGTTTATGCCTTGCTGTGAGTATATGCCAAAAAATGCATCGTTTATAATATTGTTGATGATAGTTACATATCGTCTGTCGTAAATTTTGATGGCTGCAAAATCTGTTATACTCGATACTCCGGTATGCTGCAGCAAAAATCCATCAATTGTTACATTGTCTGATTTTATAGAAATGATCTCATATTTTTTTTCGCCATCCAGCACAGGGTGATTGATGCCCTTTAGCACCAATTGTTTATTAATAACCAGGTTTTTTTCAAAATAAATCCCCTTGTCAACAATAATAGTATCGCCGGTTGTTGCAGCAGCAACAGCAGCGGTAATAGTTTTAAATTGTTGTAAACTGCCTACATGAATGTTGAAGGCAGATGCCTGGAAACAGCAACTGCATAATATGATAATTACACCTTTCATTTGTTTAACTGCTCCCAATTTATAATTGTACCGTTTAGTTGCGCAGCTATGTTTTTCATGCTATCCTTATTTGTAAAGCCAATTACATTACCATTCATTGGTGCGTGTATTTCGCTGCTTTGCAAAAAAAAGCTTTCATTAACATTTACCAATGAATGATTGCCCGCAAAGTCAGCAACATAAATATCTTTTACCTGTCCATCATCAATCTCTTTTGAATGTAAAAAAGATAGTACACAATGCACATCATCAAATTTATACGCTTTACCTTTTTTAGTAAGAACCTCAGCGCCATATTTTGGATCTGAGATGGTCATTTTGCATAAATGGCAATTGTCTTTTCCAATTACAAGTGCCTGTGGTGAAGGATTACAGCTACTTGCCGACAATAAGGTTAGTAAAATAATTCCATAATTTAAAGGGAGCATTCCCTTTTTTTTAACTAAAATTTTTCTCCTTTCTATAAACACACATACCAGCGCAATAACTCCTGCGGCTATAAAAAGCCAGCCGCCGATATCAGGTATTGAATAGGCTCCAAAATTGAGCAGCTGCTTAAACCCTATCAATGGCGGCTGGTAAGCCATACCCGGTACAATAATCGCCGCATTGGGATTAAGGTTGTGGCCGTAATTATATTCCCATTTCCAAAAATCAACCATTGCGATAATGCCAAAAACTACAAATAAACCAAATAAAATATTCAGCCAGCGCCTTTTATTAATAATTGCCACAAAGGCAAATGCGGCTGCAAAAAAAACAATGCAATAAGGTAATAATTTAAATTCAATGAAATCTTCATTGTGCAATGTCTTCATGCCGATATAATGATTTAGGCCGTTGATAATATCAACATTGCCCTGCAAGCCATTGGCATGTATGGTAAGGGCGAGCCCTTCAGGATATTGTGGTGCATCCAGTTCTATTCGCCAAATGGGTGAGAATAAAACAAATACTAATCCTGCGGCTGCAATTACCAGTAACAATCTGCTGGCATTGCTTAGTTTATTTTTCATCCTGAAATATTTTTATAAGTAAATAAAAAGCAGGCTCATTTATTTACTTTTTTGCAGGAGGTAACAGTACTGCATCAATTACGTAAATTATCCCATTTGATGCGGGAATAGTGGCAATAATAGTTGCACTATTATTCAACATCACTTTGCCATCTTTTATGCTTATAGTTACATTGTCACCATTTACCATTCCTAAAACCTGCCCGTCTGTAAAGCTTTCGGCTTTTAGTGCTGATAAGGTAACATGATATTGCAATATGTTTTGCAGATCTTCTTTTTTCTCGGGTTTCAATAAGCCTTCAACGGTTCCGGCAGGCAATTTATCAAAAGCTGCATTTGTTGGTGCAAACACGGTGAACGGCCCTGCATTCGACAATGAGGTAACAAGGTCTGCAGCTTTTAAAGCAGCTACCAGTGTTGTATGATTTTTTGAACCTACTGCCACTTTCACAACATCTTTTTCCGAGTCGTTATCCTGCACAGCTTCCTGTCCACCGGCAGGGGTGCTTGTAGTAGCAGCTGTATTATCAGCAGGAGTTGTTTTTTCGGCTCCATTGTTACAGGCAGCCATGGAAACTATCAACAAAAATGCAAAAATTATTTTATACTCTTTCATATCTGTATTTTTTCAGGTAATTGTTGGTATTAATAAAGTTGACCGGTGCTGGTTAGTAAACAATTACACCGGCCAACAGTTATTTAAAATTATTTTGCAGTTGAGGTACTATCAGCAGGCGGTAAATTCTTACCAGTGCTGAATAGTAATGGAACATTGCTGCCGGCAGTTGATATCCTTATATAGCCCTGCATTTCCTGGTGAAGTGCACTGCAAAAATCTGTACAATAGAAAGGAAACATCCCCGCTTTTTGAGGTACCCATTTCAAAGTTTGTGTTTCTCCGGGCATTATTAATAATTCGCCATTGAGTGCACCTTTTATTGCAAATCCATGAGGTACATCCCAGTCCTGTTCAAGGTTGGTAACATGAAAATAAACTTCGTCACCAACTCTTACGCCTTCAATATTATCTGGTGTTAAGTGCGACCGGATTGCTGTCATATAAACATCGATTTTATTTCCGGTTCTTATTACTTTTGCCGTTCCTTCTCCTTTCGATACGTAAGCATTTGCATTTTCTTCTATTTTAAAAAATTTAACCGAATTGTTTTTAATAACACTGGCTTCTACAGCCTGGGCATAGTGAGGTTCACCAATTGTTGGAAAGTCCAGAATCAATTGCATTTTGTCACCGGTTATATCAAACAACTGTGCGCTTTGTGCTAATTCAGGCCCTGTGGGCAGGTAGCGGTCTTTTGTAATTTTATTATAAACGATTACATATTTACCATTGGGTTTTTTTGTATCACCACCAGGTATGCATAAGTGGCCCGGAGAATAAAAAGTAGGTTGGCGATCAATTATTTTCAGGTCTTTGATGTTCCATCTTACAATTTCAGAAGAAACAAACATGGTGGTGATTGCATTTCCCCTTCCGTCAAATTCGGTATGTAAAGGGCCAAGGCCTGGTTTTTTAACTTCTCCATATAATGCAGATTCGTATTTAATTACGGGAACTCCATCGTAATCTCCAATAAAGTCTTTTGCAGCTATAGCTTTTTGTATTTTATCAAAACTGAATACAGGGATAAGCGCTGCCAGTTTTCCACTGCCAACAATAAATTCACCTGTAGGATCCACATCACAGCCATGCGGCGACTTTGGGCAAGGTATAAAATAGCAAATATCTTTTAACTCTTTTATATCCAATACTGTTACCTGTGTTCTTATTTCGCTGGTGGCAGTATGTGTTTTTTCATCATAAATGTTATGGGCATAACGCACAGTTTCTTTTTTTCCTTTTCCGGCTTTTAAATACTCTTCTGCTTTTTGCCAGTTAACCGCCATGATGAAGTCTTTATCTCTTTGTGAAGCATTTACTTCCAACAAAGTATTGGCCTGTTCTGTATTATAGCAGCTAAAGAAAAACCATCCATGAGATTTTCCTTTACCTGCATGGCTCAAATCAAAGTCTACTCCGGGGCACCTTAATTGAAAGGCAATATCCATTTTGCCACTTCCTTTATCCACACTTATAAAACTTATACTTCCTTTAAAATTCTTTTTATAACTATTAATAGGAACATCTCCATTTGCATTATCCGGAGGAACACTAAAACGTGTACCTGCCACAACATATTCCGTATTTTCTGTAATAAAAGGAGATGAGTGATTTCCTGCGCTGTTTGGTAGTTCAATTATCTCTGCAGTACGGAATGTAGTTAAGTCTACCCTTGCTACACGGGGTGTATTATTTGCATTGGCAAATATCCACCGGCCATCAATTTCACCATTGGTTTGCGACATGTCTAAATGATGCAGATCATCCCACGGAACAGAGCCATTAGAAGTTGTTAGCATTGGCTTGGTTTCTTCGCTGTAACCATATCCTTTTTCAGGATCAACAGAAAAAACAGGAACCACTTTCAGTAAACGGCCAGATGGCAATCCATACACGCTCAGTTGTCCGCTAAATCCACCGGATACAAAATTGTAAAATTCATCGTACTTGCCTGGCGCCACATAAGCTTTTGAAGCAGCGTCTGTATTAACTGCACTGCCCGCATTTTTCGGTTTGCAGGATTGTACCAGCAACACCATACTAACCAGGGCCACACCAGCTATACTAATTTTTATCTTTTTCATAATAATTTGTTGTTTAGGATTTCTTTATTTGTCTTATCATTTAATGCCATCATTTTTCCGCATAAATTCATACAACGCCCTTGCATCATCATCAGTTAAATTTTGATTGGGCATACGCACCAAACAGATTTCCAACTGTGCCTGTGCCTTTGGATCCTTAGTGATCATAGCATCTGTATTGGTTACAAAATTCATAATCCATTCAGCAGAGTGACGGCTGGTAACACCTTTCCATCCGGGCCCTACTAATTTCTCATCGGTGGTTTTGTGGCAACTGCTGCATTTTACACCATATATCTTTTCTCCATTGGTAGCCTTAGCTGCATCAAGCGTTGCACCTACCTCAACTTTGGTAAACTTTCCCTCACCTCTTTTGGGGTCATAAGTTGGATTGCCATTGTCCGTTTTTTTGGTGGCATCATATGGGTCTTGGGTAGATTTTGTATCACTGCCGGCACCGGCACCTCCGCCACAAGATGTAACTAATATCCCCAGGAATAGAATGACTGCTAATTTTTTCATGATAAATTTTTTGGTTTTAAATTGATGGTACAAGATTACTTAGCCTTCCAGTCTTAGATTATGCGTTCAGTCATATTGTTATTTTTTTTGTAGTTTTACTTCAAAAATCAGGTAGTAACCACGATAATAATCATACAACTACCTACTGAAGATCATATTGCTCTGTTTGCATTACAGTTAGCTTTGGTTAAATCAAATGTTGGTGAATTATGATGATTGATATAAATATATTGCTTTCTCTTGGAGCAGCTTATAAAAAAGTAAATGCTGGCGAAATAATTTTTCATGAGGGAGCAGAAGCCCATTTTTATTACCAGCTGGTAAGTGGGGGTGTGCGTTGGGTAAATATTACAGATAGTGGCAGTGAGTTTATTCAGAATATGATTGAGCCGGGAGAATGTTTTGGAGAATTGCCGCTTTTTGATGGGGAGCCTTTTGCAGCCAGTGCTATTGCAGATACAAATTCTGTTATCATTCGTTTACATATTTCCTCTTTTCACCGGCTTGTTATTGATATGCCCGATATCCATTTTGCATTTACCAAATTAATGTCGGAACGTCTTCGTTTTAAATTTCTTTTATTAAGAGAATTAGCTGGTCAAAACCCCGAACATAGTATTCATTGTTTGCTGAATTATTTAAAACAAAACAAGAAAAATATTTGCTCCAAATGCAATAAAGTAAACCTTACACGTCAACAGATCGCCAACATGACCGGCTTAAGGGTAGAAACAGTAATACGCACCATCCGGCACCTTCACGAAAAGGGCCAGCTACACATTGCAAAGGGCAAAGTGTATTACTGATATATGATTTAAATCATAATACCTTCTTTGATTGTATGGTTTCTTTGCAAGAAATATATATTATGTATGCACCCCTTCAACGGTTTACCAAAATTGCACTACTTAATTTATTGATAGTATCTTTTATCGGTGTGATATTGCGCTACAAAATTGCTTTCTCCCTTCCCTTTATTGATCAAAAACATTTATTGCACGGGCACTCGCATTTTGCTTTTGCTGGTTGGGTTACTCATGCATTAATGGTTTTGCTGGTTGCTTACCTTGTTGAACAAAAAGACCAGTCTATATACAAAAGGTACCGATGGGTGATCATTGCCAATCTTATTGCTGCATATGGTATGTTAGTTAGTTTTTCTTTGCAGGGGTATGGTTTATTTTCAATATTTTTCTCAAATATTTCTATTGCAGTTTCCTATGTATTTGCGTTTATGTTCTGGAAAGATTTAAATACATTATCAATAAAAACAGTTGGTCATTGGTGGATAAAAGCGGCGCTGCTATTTAATGTGCTTTCCTCTTTGGGTGCATTTTCGCTGGCTTTTATGATGGTAACAAAAAATTTGCACCAAAACTGGTATTTGGCATCGGTGTATTTCTTTCTGCATTTTCAATATAATGGGTGGTTTTTATTTGCATGTTTGGGGTTGGCAACAGATAAGTTTTTCAGCAGCGTGTCAACAGTAATATTAAAGAGAATATTCTGGTTGTTTGCTTTAGCCTGTGTACCCGCCTATATACTTTCGGCTTTATGGCTGCCTATACCACTGTGGGTGTATATAGTTGTTGTATTTGCGGCATTTAGTCAATTGGCAGGATGGGTACTTTTTATACAACAGCTAAGAAAACAATTACCGGATATACGGCCCACTATAAATAAAACCGTACAATGGCTGCTTTTTTTATCATCCATTGCATTATCCATCAAACTTTTTCTGCAACTGGCCTCTACCATACCATCACTTAGTACACTGGCATTTGGTTTTCGTCCAATTGTAATTGGCTACCTGCACCTGATATTGCTGGGCGTAATAACTCTATTTCTTTTGGGTTTTTTATTAGCAGAAAAACACATCTTACAAAACCTAACTACCACTAGAGGCATTAAGGTTTTTATTGCTGGTATAATTATTAACGAAATACTTCTAATGGTACAAGGCATCGCAGCAATGACCTATACTCCCGTGCCATTAATAAATGAATTGCTGTTGCTTACCGCCTGTATACTTTTTGCAGGTATCATTTTTTTAAACATTAGCCAACAAAAAACGGCAAAATGACTACAGTCATAAAAACAATAAATTATTACAGCCAGCTTTGAAAAAAATTAATATTATGAAAAATATTACTGAACATACCCTTGCGTCTATAGTTACTGAACATTTTCAAACAGTTCCTGTGTTAGAAAAATACAACCTTGATTTTTGCTGCAAAGGTAAACGCACACTGGCTGAAGCCTGCACCCAAAAGGGGCTTTCAATTGAGGAGGTAATGAATGAATTGCAAGAAGCTACAAATAAAAGTAGCAATAAAACAATGCCCTTTGATGCAATGAATGCAGAGCAGTTAATTGGATATATTTTAATTCACCATCATTTTTATGTTAAGCAATCGATGCCAACAATCGTTGCACATTTAATGAAGTTAGCGGCAAAACATGTGGAAAAATTTCCATTTTTGACTGAAGTACTTGACTTATTTAGCCAGCTTAAAAATGATATGATTTTACATATGCACAAAGAAGAGACAGTGTTATTTCCCCGGATAAAAGAGGTGGAATCATTTTATCATTTTAGGCAAAAGAAAAACCTCGACCGTAATTACATCAATGGGCCAGTAGCAGTGATGGAAAGAGAGCACAATGAGGCAGGTGAAATAATGTATACAATAAGACAGCTAACCAATAATTATACAGCGCCTGAAGGAGCCTGTACAACTTTTATAGTTACACTGGCAGAGCTTAAAGAGTTTGAAGAAGACCTGCACAGGCATGTGCATCTGGAGAATAATATTTTATTTCCGCTCGCCGAAAAAATGATAATGACGTTAAACTCGTCCTTATAAAATAGATATTGAGAATAATTGGGAAATGATGTTTCAATCAATCTTTTGGAAAAAGTACTATTTGTGCCTTATAAAAAGAAATTTATTATTTCTTTTACCATACCACTTTATAACAGAATAAAAAATGTGTTAATTGCAATGGCCAAGGGCCCACCAGATAACCATAAAAATAATTACCGTGATAATACAACCACCGCCTAATTTTTTTGCGCCGTAGGGGCAATTAATCCTTTAAATAAATTGTTCATGAAGAATATTTAGTAGGTTGAAAAAGGGGTAATATGTGAAATTGTAATGACCTTTTATTGATTAATCTTTTATTGGAATTACAAAAACCGGTACGGTACTTAAATGCAATACTTTTTCTGCGACGTTCTCCATTAAAATTTTGCCAAAACCCCTGCGGTTGTGAGAGCCCATTACAATAATGTCTGCTCCAACTTTTTGCGTACAGTCCACTATAGTTTCTGCAAAATCTCCCTCGGCGACCATTGTTTCAATCCTGGCATTACCCAAATGTTGTTTTGATTTTTCTAAAAATTCGCTTGCCAGTTTAGAGATATTGTCTGACATGGCTTGTGTCATTTCTACGTCAATCGTATCCAAAAAACCACTAAAACCCATAATGGGCGAATATCCCGGAGAGGAATAATAAGTAGGTTCTGCAATAACATGCAGTAAAACAATTTCTGCATTTAGCGCTAATGCTATTGTATTGCCGGTTTCAGCTATTTTTTCTGCAGATGGTTCAAAATCTAATGCAATCAATACTTTTTTCATGTTAATAATTTATGTAAATAGTAAAATAAAACTTAGAGATAGTTACTTATTCTATTTGTCAATAAGAATGCCAATGATTTAATTGTTACAACTGTTCGCTTCTTCCAGCCTTTTCAGCAAAATAATTTATTTATAATCATCATTTATCTCTATCCAGTAACCGTCCGGGTCCTGGAAATAAATCTGTTTAATACCATCTACCCTTGTTGTTATAGACGATTTAGCACCCACCCAGTTTTCGTAAGGCACCTGCCCCTTATTAAGCCTGCTGATAAAATCGTCCATTGATGGAACGGTAAAACAAAGATGTGTAAACTTATCATGGGTTGTGTGTTGTTCTGCGCCACTAATAAGGTGCAGGTGACTTGTTGGGCTTACACTTAGCCAGGTATGTTTACCATCATGAAATGGTTCAGGTATCGAATCGAGCTGTACAATCTGTTCATAAAATATAGTACTTTTTTGCAGGTCGTATACATGCAGCGCAATATGGTTTAGTAAAGTATTTTTTTTAGGCAGCAGCGCTTTAATACTAAAACCACAAATAATCAATGCCAAAGGCAGGGCAATCAATACTATTTTTTTCATGCTACAAGATAATAAAAGAAAAACAAAAAAGTGGCTGAAAAAAGATTTTACTAAATCTTCGTATATGCGTTAACATATGATTTACATCGGAGTTTAAACTTTACTCGCAATTATTCAGTCACACATAAAATTTTGGCGTATGATAAATAAATATTTGATTTCCTTAAGTATTGTGGTTTTGGCATTTTTTACCACGGCTCAATGCCAGGTATATGTTTCTCCTGGTGTTCAATATTACCGGGTAAGGCTAGCGAGGCCTGTGAAAAGGCCTTATCAACCGCAACTTCCAAAATTTGATCCGGTAGTGGAACTAACTCTTGGATATGGTTTTCCCAACCTTGATAAGAATTATTTGCCTTTTTATTACCAGGCATATTACATTAGTAATTCTATGACTGGCCCATTTACAGGAGCACTAAATTATCAATTTAACCGTAGCACGGCTGTTGGTATAATGGTTACCCATGGAAATGTAAATGCCCCTTACTATTTATATGGGTCTAATTCTTCCATACCCACCTTTAATGTACAATTAGATAACTGGTCCTTTATGCTGAATCTTGTAAATTATTTCCCCGCTTCTAAAGTAGTAAGCCCGTATACACGTTTGGCAGTTGGAGTAAACAGCTGGCAACAAAATTATACAGATGCCGCAGGTAATAAACTGTATATGCAACCTGTATATTTACCCGATTTTGCTTACCAGGCAAGTATTGGCGCCGTATTTAAAATGTCAAAAAATACAGGATTTTTTATTGAAGCGGGTTATGGAAAATATATTATTGAGGGCGGCCTTAATTTTAAATTATAGTAAAGTTTAAATTAGAATCTTAAAATATTTACTGGATGTATTTTATTTTTTTTCGGCATAAAAAGCCGTGGTTGCTTTACGCAGACCACGGAAATAATAATACTTAGATAATTACAATCGAACAGGATACAGCCTTAGTTCTTTTTTAGCTTGGAAATTTGTCCATAAGTAGGAATTTGTTGCATAATTGATGCCCTGATCAATGTAAGCAAATAAGTTTCGGATTGGTAAAACTGTAAAGCCAATACAGAATTTGTTGCCGCTTTCATTTTACTGTAGTATTGTTCAAGTAACTTTTCCTGGCCAGACCTAAGTACGAAAGTTCTGGCTGACAAATCATCTGCCTTTTTATTATCCATACTAGTATATGCGTTAGCCAATTCTTCGGTTACAGATATACGTTCTTTGGCGAATTTCTTCCTTTCAGCTTCATAAGCATTGTATACTTTCCAAAAATTAACTGAATCTTTTGAGGTAATGTGAACCAGTTCAACAACTGCCTGTTTCTTTTTAACTCCAAGCAAATTTACAATAGCTTCAGTTTCTTCATCAGAAGACTGGGCAACAACAGCATACGAAAGCCCGGTAAAAATAAGAGCCAGAAAAACGAATTTAAGTTTCATTTAATTTTAGTTTTTGTGATGAAACGCAAATATATTATTATTTATTAATTAAAAAACAGTTTTGTCTGTCAGGAAAGACGTTTTGCTGTTAAATGCAGAAATGGCACCTATCAAGGGGTTTATTCCCTTCTTTAACTTTCGCAAAAACCTCCGCCTATTGGACATAATAATATTTTGCAATTTTTTTAAGCTTTTTAAATTTAGGTCTTCTTAATTGAATTGTTATTTTTTGTTCAGAACTTAGCAGGACCCTTTTGTTCGCCATAATTTTATTAAAGTGGAAATTACTTGTAAGGACTAACCGTAGTGAAGTCTTAATAAATTTATTAGCGGTTTTCGGTACACGAAATAGCAGTACAAAACCTATGCCGCTAAGTGTTATTTTATTGCTACATTTTTAAAGATTAACCCATGGATTATTTGCAAAAAATTATCGTCGACTTTGAACTGCAATCTATTGATGGGATAAAAGAATGTTTTGAAAATGGAATTAATCCTAATGATAGCTTTAAAAACAAACCACTTATTTATGAATTGATAAATGAATATCCAAGAGGGCCAAAATTTAAAGGATGCATAAAAGCCTTTGTAGAGTATGGTTTAAACTTCGAAGACCAGTTTCTGTTAGCAGTATTTTTAGACGATGCAGTTACACTTGATACGCTGTTAGGCAATAACCCTGTAAAGGCAAAAAGTAAATATTCCTTTGATTGTACATTTACGCCTTTGTATGAAGCCACCCTGTTGCATATCTGTGCAGAATACAACCACCTTTCCTGTGCCAAAGTACTTGTAAAATATGGTGCTGATATCAATGCCAAAGCTGGGTTTGATGAGTATGGATTTGGGGGCCACACGCCCATTTTTCATACCGTAAACCAACATGCAAACGGAAGCATTGATATGATGAATTACCTTATTGCTCAATCGGCTGATCTCACCTTAACAGTTAAAGGGCTTATCTGGGGTAAAGGGTATGAATGGGAAACATTTATTCCGTCGGTTAACCCTATCAGTTATGCCATGATGGGGCTTCTTCGCCAGTTTCAACGAAAAGAAGAATTAATTTATAAAGTTGTATCTATACTTATTAAAGCTACTTATGGGATTGACTATATACCATCAAACATTCCTAATGCATATTTAAAAAGTTAGGATTTCTCTGCAAAAAAAACTGGCAGTAAGAAAGAGCAGGGCATTACTTCTATTTGGAAATATTTTTTGTATCAGTTTTTGTAAGCCTTAACATAAACATAAAGCTAACTTCATTATTTAGTGATATATCATTGGGTACTTTGTAAAACTCACTCAATGAAAAAATTACTAACCATTTTATTGTTTGTTACGGAATCCTCTTTTTGTCAATCCTCAGACAGCCCCAATATTTTCATCATAACTACAGATGGATTCAGGTGGCAGGAAGTATTTACCGGAGCCGATTCGGCTATTTTATTTAATCCGGATTATGTAAAAGATACGGCCACTTTCAGGTATATGTATTGGGCCAGTACAGCAGCCGAAAGACGGCAAAAATTAATGCCTTTTCTTTGGAGCTTTGTAGTTCAAAAAGGACAGCTTTGGGGCAACCGAAATTATGGTAATGATGTATCGGTTGTTAACCCGTATAAAATTTCTTATCCTGGGTATAATGAAATATTTACCGGTTATAATGATTGGTTTGTAAGTTTAAACCGTCCGAAAAGTAACCCTAATTCAACTATCCTGGATTATCTCAATAATAGCTCAGTCTATAAAAATAAAGTAGCAGCTTTTACATCGTGGAAAATATTTAATTACATATTAAATAGTCCCAATAATACGGTGCCATTGAATTGTGGCTATCAGCAGGCAGATGGGGATAGCCTTACAGGAACTGAAACTGTAACTGACTATATCGAAGCAACCAGCAGTTATAATAAAGAACATACACGCAGGGATATACTCACTTTTACATTGGCAACAGAGTATGTAAAAAAGAAACATCCAAAAGTGCTGTATATTGGTTTTGGGGAAACAGACGAGTTTGCCCATCATGGCCGCTATGATCTATATTTAAACCAGGCAAATTTGTTTGATAAATTTTTAGCTGAATTATGGAGCTTTGTTCAATCAGATAAATTTTATAAAAACAATACAATTTTTTTTATAACTACCGATCATGGACGTGGCAACAAATCATCAACATGGGCATCACATGGGTTTTGGGTAAAAGGTTCAAAAGAAATATGGATGGTGCAGTTCGGGTCAAATATTAAACCTTTAGGCGAAGTAAAAGAAAACGAGACTGTTTACGCAACCCAGTTTGCACAAACAATTGCTTCCTACCTGGGACAAAAATTTTCTGCAGAACATTCTGTGGTTCCGGCATCAGGGTTATTGTTATCCTCAACCGGCAAGCAGAAAATTTATGACAAACAGGTAACAATAAAATAAGCTTCATGCAACATCAATAAAAAGATTTACCATTCAGTTTAAGCAATGCATACTTTTATAAAAACACAGGCAGCACTAATACTCGGATCGCTGGGAGATTTTTTAACAACCATTTTGCTGGCGGAAGTTTTTCATTGCTGGATTATTGCTGGCAATGCAGCAGGTAATATTGCAGGGGCAATAGCACAATTTATTTTATCACGCAATTGGGCATTTAATGCAAAAAATAGAAAGATAGATGGCCAGGTAATCAGGTTTGTTTTAATGTGGGTTGGCAGCATTATAATTTCTTCTGTGAGTATTTACCTTATCACCAGGTATTTCAATATATATTATCTTCTTTGTAAGCTTATTGTTTCAATACTGGTGGGAACCAGTTATACCTATCTATGTTCTAAAAAATTTGTGTTTACCTGATACTGTTTAAATGTAATCACCATTTTTAAATAATTTTATTTATTATCTTCATTTTGTAAAACATAGTTTTTTGAAGTAGAAATTTTAATACAAATACTTCAAGAAAAACAAATACCATTTTTATAATACAGGATATTGATAAATAAAGTATGATACTTAGGCCAATACATATTGATGAAGATAAATGCATAGAGATTTATAATAACCCCGATTGCCAGGAAATTTTTAAATCATACCCTGACTATTATTTTAAAACCGGCTATAACCCGCCATGGATAGGATACTTTGTAATTGATGACGATAAAGTTGTTGGTGTATGTGGCTTTACCGGGGCGCCAAAAGATGGAAGAGTTGAAATTGCTTATGGTACTTTTAAGCAACATGAGGGGCAAGGTATAGCGTCTTATGGTTGCAGGGAATTAATATCAATTACAATGTCTGCTGATCCGAAAATTATTATTACTGCAAAAACAGCTCCTGAAGAAAATGCCTCAGTAAAAATTTTAAAGCGAAACGGATTTGTATTTACCGGAATGGTGCAGGATGAAGGGATTGGCGATGCATGGGAATGGATAAAAGTGAAAAGTGAATGGTCAATGGTCAATGGTCAATGGTCAATGGTCAATGGTCAATGGTCAATGGTCAATGGTCAATAAATATTGGGGGTCTCAAAATACTCATAATAATTTATGTATAAATCTTTTTAAAAACTGTACGATAATATGAACCTTACCTGCCACTCAGATATTGGGAAAATAAAAACGCTGTTTATTAAAAACGTAGCACACGCATTTATAAGCGATGCCCATATTGACATGTACTGGAAAGGATTGAATTATCTCGGAAAACCGGTCTTGGAAAATGCATTGCAGGAATATGATTCTTTTGAATCTATTTTAAAAATGCAGGGTGCTAAAATTTTTTATTTGCCTCAAGATGCAAGTGTAAACATGGATTCTGTCTATTGCCGTGATGCAACCATTGCAACCGATAAGGGAATGATTATTTGTAATATGGGCAAGGCCGCAAGAGCGAATGAACCACTTGCCCACAAAAAGGTATTCGAAGCAAACGGTATTGAAATACTTGGTATCATAACGGCACCGGGTACACTGGAAGGCGGAGATGTTGCATGGCTTGATGAACATACATTGGCTGTTGGGCATACTTATCGTACAAACCAGGAAGGTATCAGGCAGCTAACAACTCTATTGCTGCCACTGGGTGTTGAAGTAATTACTGTTCCGTTACCACATTATAAAGGCAGTTCAGATGTGTTTCATTTGATGTCAATTTTAAGCCCTGTTGATACAAACCTTGCTGTTGTCTATTCTCCGTTAATGCCTATCGTATTTCGAAACCTTTTATTACAGCGTGGCTACCAGCTGGTGGAAGTGCCCGATGAAGAATTTGAAACCATGGGTTGCAATATATTGGCATTGGCACCCCGTGAATGTTTAATGGTAGATGGCAATCCAAAAACAAAAACTGCTTTAGAAAATGCCGGTTGTAAAGTAATGGTGTATAAAGGAGAAGATATAAGTGTAAAGGGTGGCGGTGGCCCTACCTGTCTAACAAGGCCAATTTACAGGTATAAATAAATAAGACGTACCACTTATAATACAATACATTCGTTAGTGTTTTAAATTGATATTTTTCATTAATTTAGATTTTATTATTTTAAATTACACCGAACATAAATTATTCATTAATGATTGAGAAAAATATTTTTATTCACCATGTTTATTTTTGGCTAAAAAACCCGGTAAGCATAAATGATTGTAATGAGCTTATTGCAGGATTGAAAAAACTTTCGTCGGCCAGCATTATTAAAAGTTTTCATATTGGTGTGCCGGCAGCTACCAGCAGGGAAGTAATTGACAGTTCTTATGCAGTGTCATGGTTATTGTTTTTTAACAATAAAGAAGACCAGGATACTTATCAAACAGACCCAATGCATTTGAAATTTATAGACGACTGCTCTAACTTATGGAGTAAGGTAGTGGTGTACGATACTGTTGATATCTGAATAATAAATTAACAACGCTACTATAATTTTTAACGATACAAAACGCCACTTTAATTACAAAATATGAAAAAGAAAAATGAGCAAAATTCACGTAGAAAATTTATTAAGAATGTAGCTGTTGCGGGTGCAGGTTTTTTTATTGTTCCCCGCCATGTGTTAGGCAGGGGTTTTGTTGCACCCAGAGATAAATTAAATATTGCAGGTATCGGTGCTGGTGGTAAAGGTGAAAGTGACCTTTCCGAATTTTCAAAAAGCCCCAATGCCAATATCGTTTTTTTATGTGATGTAGATGAAAGGCAATCTGTAAATTCACGGAAACGTTTCCCCAAAGCCGGATACTATAAAGACTACAGGGAGATGCTGGATAAAGAAGCCAAAAATATTGATGCCGTATCTGTATCAATACCCGATCATGGACATGCAGTAGCGGCCCTTATGGCGATGAAACTCGGTAAGCATGTATATGTACAAAAACCAATGACGCATGATATTTACGAAGCAAGAATTTTAACCCAGGCGGCAAAAAAATATAAAGTAGTTACCCAAATGGGAAACCAGGGTTCATCATTTGATGGTGTTAGAAAAATGCAGGATTGGTACAGTGCCGGTTTAATTGGCGATGCAGTAAATATTAATTGCTGGACAAACAGGCCTGTATGGCCACAGGGTTTTGGAAAACCTGTTACAAAAGATGAAGTGCCAAAAGAACTGGATTGGAATTTATGGCTGGGGCCAACGGCCTTTGAAGAATACCACAATGGATACGTGCCGTTTAACTGGCGTGGTTACCCAAGTTTTGGTACCGGTGCTTTGGGTGATATGGGGTGCCATATCATTGACCCTGCTTTTAAAACTACCGGCCTTGGATATCCATCAGAAGTGGAATGTAGTGTAGCAGATTTGTACCAGAAAATGTGGACACCGGATTATCATCCTGATAGTTTTCCCGCTGCATCTTCATTAAAACTAAAATTCCCCGGTAAAGATGGTAAACCAGATGTGTATTTACACTGGATTGATGGCGGGATGTTGCCTGACAGGCCTGAAGAATTGGGTGCCGATGAGGCAATGGGTGGTAGTGACGGAGGTGTTATTATTATAGGAACAAAGGGTAAAATGATGTGTGAATGTTATGGTAATAATCCGCAGCTATTACCAACTTCACGCACTAAGGAAGTAAATGTTCCGCAGGTAAAGAAAAGGGTACCGGAAGGCCATTATGTACAATGGGTAAATGGCTGCATAGCAGGATATGGAGTCAATGAGCTTAGTTCTTCTTTCGATTATGCAGGCCCGTTAACAGAATCTATTTTAATGGGCAACCTTGCGTTGCGTTCCTGGAATATTAAAGATGGAAAGGGCCGTTTTACAGGAAGAAAAAAATTATTGTGGGATGCCGTTAATATGAAGATCACCAATTATGATGAAGCGAACCAGTATGTAAGACGCACTTATAGGGATGGCTATACATTAGAATTATAAGTAGAAATAATTACTCAAAAAAACCTCCACATTGATGGAGGTTTTTTTATGAGAAAAACAAAATTTATGGCAGGAGGCAAAGAATTATCTGATTAATACCGTAGTACCTTTTTTAACAATTGTTTCGCCCGTATCGGTATTGGTGTATTGAAGAAACCACACATATGTTCCGGAAGGCTGTTTACTATTTTTATAAGTGCCATCCCATTTGTATGTCCAGTCTTTGGTTGAGAACAGTTCCTGGCCGTATTTATTAAATATTTTAAACTGCAGGTTAGAAGTTCTGTATGCATTTAACGGATACAGGTAATCGTTAAGTCCATCACTGTTTGGTGAGAATGCTTTGGGCACGGCAACATAACAGTTGTTCACCACTTTAAGATATTGAGTGGCTGTATCATAACATGCTTTATTGTTTTGTATAATAAGCTGTACTGGAATTAAATAGTCAACGATAGGAGGTGCATAAACCTGTGGCGGCGGGTTTTGCAATGTACTGGTGGTGCCATTTCCAAACTGCCAGTACCAGTTAGTGATGTTGCCGGAACTGGTATCTTTAAAATAAGCAAGATCATTGGGGCAATAAACAGAAGGCAGCGTAAAAGCTGCGCTCAATGAATCGTGGCGAAGATAAAAATTTACAACCGAAGTATCGCTGCAAAAACCATTACTTACAATAAGCTTCGTGGCTTTATTGCCAAAGCTGCTGTAAACAGCAGTAGGGTTTTGAATGATACTGCTGCTGTTATCAAATTGCCAGTTCCAGTTTGTTATTCCGTTTGCCGCTGCATTAAAATAATGAATGGTATCGTAACGGCAGCCTTCTGAAACCTGGTAAGTAAAGGCAGCACTTACGCCCTCTTTTATATTGAAAAAAATACTTGCACCGGCAGGTGTTTCAAGGCCACACTGGTCAGTGAAAGTGTTACCATCTGTACCTGTAAAAAGGGTTACGCTATACTTTCCTTCATGCACAATTGGCGCTGCCAATTGCAGTTCAATAATATTCGAAAGGCCATTAGTACAATTCCCTTTTGCTGCAATAACTGTAACAGGATATGGGCCATCAATTTTAAAGTCACTGCCATCAGCGGCAACAGAACTACAGCGTATATTATTTTTGAAAACAAGTTGCAAAGTTGCGGGTGCACAGGATGGCGTGGTGATGCTATCCAATGGAATGGGTTGCTTTGTAAGTACAGTAAAAGTGCAGGAGTCGCCGGGTTTAATTGCATTGCCACAATTATCTAAAATGGTATTATTATCATTACCTTTTTTAACAGCAATTGTATAGCTTCCCGGAACTAATTGGCTGTTAAGATTGACGATGACAGAATCTGAACTATACCCTGTGCTGCAGCCGAAGCCAACAGCCGCAGTGACAATGCTATTTAAACCCTTTATTTCAAAATCGCTGCCGTCGGCTGCAATACTGCTGCAGGTCATTTTTTTTGTAAGCTTAATGCCTATCTGTGTGTCATCACAATTCACAGCTGCCTTTACCAATCCCGGAACTGCAGGATTAATAATACTGGCGGTGCCACCCTTAAAAGAAAGCGTAAAACCAGTTTCTGTACCATCGGTAAAATGGCTCACCATCAGCAGGTATGTATGGCCTTCAACAATATCAGGTGATTTACTAAAAGTGGGAACATTATCACTTGGTGCTGAGGCGCACTCCCGGATGTTTGCCGCATTGTAGGATGCGCCTGTTTTGCCGGGGCTGCCCGACCAGTTTGCTCCCCTTACCAATGCCCCATCAGAATAAATTTCGGATGCACCATGACCTGTAATATCGTAGAACTGCCAGTTGTAATCGTCATTGGGATTTTTAGGATCAATTAAAAACTCCAACGAACCTGAACTGTAGCAGGTAAACGTAAACCAGAAAGGGTTTTTATCTTTATAATCTCCCACTCCAACCAGCGGGCAACCCGGGGCAGGGAATGGATAATTCAAACAATCGGGCACCGTATCCTGAATAAAAAGAATAGAGCTGCAGACAAGTATGGCCGATGCAGGTGTTTGGCCCTTTACCCCACTGATTTCACAACCGCTTTGGGCCACTGCCTTGTTTGCCATTACAGGCAACATCAAAATAAATATGCAATATTTTAATAACTGCATGATTATGTTATATGAATATAGAACTGTTTTAAATATGGCAACAGTGCAAAACCTAAGCTTATTTATAAGCCTTGTTTCGTAAATATAAGTAGAAATATTTTGTTGCCTGTAATGTAATAAGAAGGAGACCTTTTTGTATTGACTAGTTCGGGAATTTGTAAAACTTCACTTGAATTTTTTGCTGGTTTTAGTTTTTATAATCAGTCAAGTTTTTTCAAAATTTCCAGGCCCTTTTCCCATTTCCCATAGCCAGATGCTGCAGTGATGTACCCAGCATCGCCAATATTTATACATTCACTGTTCCAGTTATCGGCAAAAAATTTTGCCCGTTCTAATGAAACCCAATAATCATTGGAACTTGCAACAACAATGGTTTTAAAATTAATTTTATT
Source organism: Ferruginibacter sp. (assembly GCA_025362235.1). Classification (GTDB taxonomy): domain Bacteria; phylum Bacteroidota; class Bacteroidia; order Chitinophagales; family Chitinophagaceae; genus Ferruginibacter. The sequence continues at coordinate 28,541 of JANYGZ010000050.1, forward strand.
TAACGGGATAGGGGCAAAGCCTTTTGCCGGAAAGGTGTATTTAGGATTTTCAATATCACTTGGCGCAACAAGCAGTGCTCCTTTTATGGATATGTTGTATTGCGTTGCCCAATGTGCAATGGTGCAGCAACCCAAACTATGTGCAATTAAAACAACCGTTACCGGGTCGTAACCGGCAATTGCTTTGTTAATGGTTGTAACCCAATCACTGCATAAAGGCGCATCCCATTCCTGTTGATTTATCCGTTGAAAATTATCACCTGATTTTTAAAAATATGTTTGATAGTGTTCTTCCTCCGAATTGCCAAGCCCGGGTTTTATAAAATAATTTGTCATTCTGGTTTCCAATGTAGGGAATTAGATTAACTTTCTGCGAAATATCGCTTACTTGTTGGGTGAAGAAACCGAATACAATCTTATTATATTCTTCCGAAAGCAGTATACGTGTATTATTACGGAATGAATTTACAAGTTGAGACACAAGAAAAACTTAGTAGCACTTTTATTGATTGACACATAAAAAATAAAAATTTTACATTAACGATAATTACAATAAAAAACTTCATAATCAAAAAATAAACCAATGAAAAAGATCACCGTTACGTTTGCATTGCTTGCATTATTTTTTGGCGCAGCTGCCCAGAAGGAAGGCGCTACATCTTCTGTGAATCCTGTGAAAGACTGGAAGTTTGGAATAGCACTTTGGACATTTCATACTGGAAGTTTTTCGCAGGCACTGGACAACGTTGATAGTGCAGGCTTGAAATATATTGAACCAAATAATTTTACCAAAACACTTCCTGAGCTCAATGATTCATCGCTTATGCAATTATCACCTTCAGGCATACAAAAATTAAAATCATTGATAGAACAAAGAGGACTAAAATGCGAATCGGTTTATTGTGCAGGCGGCAATGATATTAGCTCATGGAAGAAACAATTTGAGATGGCAAAGCAATTCGGCGTTCAATTTATAACATGTGAACCGCCATTGAATATGTGGGATAGCATTGACAGTCTTGCAGGTGTGTATGGAATTAAAGTCGCTATCCACGAACATTGGCAGGGTATGAGTCATTACTGGAATCCTGATACTACATTGATGGCTTTAAAGGGTCATCCAAACTTTGGAGTGTGCGCCGATCTTGGGCATTGGCCAAAGAGTGGTATTAACCCTTTGAAGGCAATAAAAAAGTTAAGCGGCCATATCATCGCTGTACATTTAAAAGATATTGCTGCCTATAACGATCCTAAATTAGTTGATGTACCTGTTGGAACTGGTGTTGTGGATTTTCCCGCTATTTTCAAGGAACTGAAAAAGCAGGGTTTCAAAGGTCATATCTATATCGAACGGGATGCAACAGAGCAGCCGAGCAACCTGGCCTCAGTGATACAGGAAGTTAAATATTATAACGAACAGATGAAGAAATTGTAACCATTGTCCGCATACTGTTTATAATAGTAAGGCACAAAGACGTGAATCGTTGATACGGATTTATGTATTTGTGTCTTGGTTTTTATTGAGTACACGGAATGAATTAACTTAGAAAAAAAATAGATTTCAAATGCTTTAGAAGTATTGGTCGAGTGTGCCGACCACAGAAATAAGTGTATCAAAAACTCCAATACAAATAAAATATGAAGATGAAAGGGGTTGTAAGAAATGTAAGTGATTTTTTAAAAGAGCAAGAATGGATATTTATTATTGAAGATGATATGAACATTGAATATTTTATTATGGAAGAATCATTCTATAAAAAAAATTATTTAAAAAGCCCAATAACAAAACGAGAGTTGGAATTCATTAAGTAGGGATATGCAAATAGAGTTTGATTATGTATTTATTAATAATGTAAACCTTATAACAAAACTATTATGGTAGATTTCAGTCTGTTACAAGAAAGTCGGCGTACTTTATCCACGCCTTATTCCTGCGCCCAGGGTGGGACTAATCCATATAGACAAGAAAAGCCAAAACCCAATAGATAAATGCTGAAGCAAATAAGCATAAGAATTCATGATGATGAGATAATGGTAACCCCTTATTTCTATACTGGGAGTATTGAAGAACTATATTATAATAGCTTGGTAAATACTGATTGTAAAGAGATTCAGTATATTAATATATATATTACAAATTTGAAATCTTCTTACATAAAAATAGAATCAAAATTTTTAGATAAAAATATATATTTTGACTTTCCTTATTTTGAAAATCTGAAGAATAACTATGATAAGAAAAAATATATTCTTGATATACTTCATTCTGCCATTTTGAATTTATCTATTCAGTTTGGATGGGATAGTGTACCTTTTGAAAAGGCCTATCAAACATGCTTAGAAAAGGAACTATTGTTAGGTTGGGTTTTTAAAAATAAATTATTTATTAGCCCGGGCAAGAACCATTTTTTCGGGTTGCTAAATTTAGTTGATATTGGAAAATATGAAATTTTCGGAGTTCTATTTAATTCTAAAAAATTAGAAATTGCCAGGCATATCTTATTTGAAGACTCAACTTCTGTATTTAATATTGACTATGCTTCTTGGGAAAATTTTAATGACAGATTTTTTTATAAATTCAAAGGTCCTAAAAAAGTATTTGAGATAGCTATAAAGGACATTATCGAGAATAAAAAAGTAAACTTAAATCAAAACACGAGTAATTTTTTTAAATCAGATAACAGAGCGACAAAATAATAACCGATCAGGCGCAGGAATGAGGAGTGTGCCATAAGCGTTAGATTCCTGTGCCAAGCACTTACTACCTGCTAAATAGCATAGTCCGTTGTTATGCAACATGCGCTAAAACTATTCTTGCTCTAAATAGTTTTTTAATGAAGTATTGATAATTTCATTCCAGCCCTGTTCAAAATTTGCAATAGTGAAATCCTTATTTTCTTTAGGAAACGTATTGATGTCTTTATGCGTTAATTGCAGTAAGGTTTTATTTTGCTGTTCAAATAATTCAAACGTTACAAAGGAGTTTCCTGCGTAACCATCATATCGCCAGCTGTGTGTCAGTTTTTTCCCTGGAATCACTTCTGTTATTTCACAAAGATGCAGGTATTGTTTATCCGGCGGCCCGCCTGCAAACTGAAATGTAAAACCGGCTTCTGCCTTAAATTCAGCAAGATCAAAATACCATTTTTTTATTTCATCTTTATCTGTTATTGCCTTCCATACTTTTGAAACAGGAGCATCAAATAACCTTTCTACAACAATAGGTTTATCGGTCATAGTGTAAATTATTTTTGATGTATAATCGATTAGATGGCATCAATACTAATGCCAAATGTTTTAACAATGAACTCTCATCCACTTAGCTAAATCATCCAATACTTCCACCCTGTTTATTTCATTCAGCATTTCGTGCCGCCCATCAGGATATAATTTGTACGAGATATCTTTTACTCCGGCAGCTTTCCATTTATTGATTAATGTTAAAACTCCCTTTCCAAATAAACCTACCGCATCTTTGTCACCAGAAAATGCATATACCGATATATTTTTAGGTACCTGTTTAATATTAGTTTTATTGAAAGCATCACTCATCCCTTTAAAAAAATAATAGAAAAAAACCGCACTGCAAATAAATCCACATTGTGGATCGTTAATGTATGCATCAACTGCTTTTGTATCGCGGCTAAGCCAGTCAGATACTGTTCTGTTAGGTTTAAAGTTACTATTGTATTTTACGAAAGCGAGTTTATCAATCAGTTTACTTCTGTAAGCAGGGCCATATAATTTCATTTGCAGCCATGCAACCCCAATACCAAAACCCATTAGCGGATCTTTCTTTCCGTTACTGGCAGATAAAACCAACCCATCTATTTCGTTTCGGTATAGCTGAATATAACGCTGACATAAAAAAGATCCCATGCTATGGCCCAATAGAAATATTTTTTGTTTGGGGTGATTCTTTTTTAGATACTGCATCATTACATGAATATCGTCTACCTGTTTATAAAACCAATTGTGCTCTCCAAGTCCCTGGTCATTTATTTGGGGCACAGCTTTACCATGTGCCCGTTGATCATGTGCATACACTGCAATACCATATTGTACAAGTATTTCTGCAACAGGCGCATACCGTTCTGCATATTCTGCCATACCGTGTGCTATGTGTAATACACATAAAGGTTCAGTGACCGGGACCCATGAATACACAGGCATCTGGTGGCCATCTGCACAGGCTAATTGAAAGGTTTTTTTTTGCATCTAATTTTTTAAAAAGCTAAGCCTTCTTTTTTATGTTGGCCCTTTTTTGTATTTCATCTACTGGCATTACGATCATTCTTCCAACTGGTTTATTGCCGCGATAGGTAATTACTTTTAGCATTGCAGCATCTTTCGGGGCCATGATCGGGCCGGTATATTTTGGATAAAAATTATCAGGGAAAGAATTATCAAAACTATAATAAATATCAAGCCCCTCAATTTCGGTGGTCAGGTCAATTAATGCCTGCCCGTCTTTATTGGTTATTTTAAAAATGGGATCGTACATGGCAGGGGAATATTTTATTTCCCTTATATCGTAGCGCCCAAACTGTTGTTCTACTTTTGTTACAAAATTGTTCCAGTTCTTTTTTTCTTTGGGCGACCATACAGCTTCTGCGATGGCAAATGCCCTTGGCCACATCATATATTGCAGGTGGCGGGTGTTGGTTATCTGTTCCGTCCACATATTGGCCTGCCCGCCTTTTACATATTTTGCATCGGCACCTGCCGGTATGGGGTCAAATTGATAGGCTTTATTCAATCGCAGTGAAGAGTATATCCTTGGCTCTGTAATTACATCTGCCTGCATATAATCAATGTACACAAACGAAGCGGGGCTCATCACTGCTTCATGTTTTAATTTCGTTGCTTCTATGCCACCTTTTTCGCTGCGCCAGCTCATTACTGCTGCGTTTGGCCCAACACCTCCTTCCAGCACTTCATCCCAACCCATAAATTTTTTGCCTTTTGATTCTACTATTTTCTCTACTCTTTTTTCAAAATAACTTTGTACTTCTTCCATATTTTTTAAACCTTCTTTTTTCATCAGTGCTTTGATTGCATCACTTTTTTCCCAATAGGTCCTGAAAGTTTCATCACCGCCTGTATGGATATATTCAAAAGGAAAAAGCTGTGCCAGTTCTGTAAATACCTTATCCAGAAAAACATATACATTTTCATTGGAAGGACAAAGGTTATCATCTACCAATGCAGTATGTGTAGCCCACTCTTTTAGCTTTTCTCCTGACCCTACACCGTGATTGTCTACCCCGTTTGAACAGGATAAATCAGGATAGGCTGCAATGGCTGCAAGACTATGGCCGGGCACATCAATTTCTGGCATAATATTTATAAATCTTTCCTTTGCATATTGCACCACTTCTTTAATATCGTCCTGTGTATAAAACCCTCCATAATCACGTGGCTCATCAGGCGTGGGAGGTGAAAAGGTTCCAAAGTAGCCTGTTTTTTTTACGTTCCAGGCGCCAATTTGGGTAAGTTTTGGCAGGCTTTTTATTTCAACACGCCAGCCTTCATCATCAGTTAAATGCCAGTGAAATAAATTAAATTTACACCGGGCCATCTGGTCAATATAATCCTTTACTTCTTTTTTTGTAAAAAAATGCCGCGATACGTCCAGCATTAAACCCCTCCATCCAAAACGTGGATAATCGGTAATGCTTACGCAGGGAGCCTGCCATTTTACCTGCGGCATCACCACATTGCTTTCTATTTCTTTGGGCAATAATTGAATAAGGGTTTGTACACCATAAAATAAACCTGCGGGCTGATTGGCCTCGATAATAATATTTGTGGTAGTGATGTTTAACTGGTAACCCTCATTGCCAATTGTTTGATTAGGGGTTTTATTAATCACCATTTTAATTACAGCATTTGGCAACTGTTTGCCAATGGTAACCTTGTAACCTGTAGAAAGGCCAAGGCGCTGCTGTAGAAAATTATTGGTTGTTTTTAATGCAGGCAAATCAGGAGATTCGATGGTTATATTGTTGGGAAGAGTAAAGCTGCCCGCATTTTGCACCATTTGAACAGGTTCGGGAATGATGGCAATTGGGCCGGCAGTATTTTGGCAAATGCTATGCAGACCTGGCAGGCAGCAGCATAAAAGAATCACTATTTTTTTCATAAAATAAACACTGTTTAGTAAATTGATTTTTATAATTAACAGCTGTAAATGTAAGAGTTATTCAGTTTTAATTCAGAATGCGTATCTTATTTTACCAAAAGTAAAAAAATGAAGGTTCTTATTATAGAAGATGAAAAAGAATTGAGTAAAAGTATTGTTACTTATTTAAAGTCAGAGAATTATTCCTGCGAATTGGCAAGTGATGTTAAGTCGGCATTAGATAAAACCGAAGCATATGATTATGATTGCATTTTATTGGACATAACATTGCCCGATGGAAATGGGCTTAGCATTTTAAAGGAGTTGAAAGCAAATAAAAAAGCAGATGGGGTTATTATTATTTCAGCAAAAAATTCTATTGACGACAGAATTGCCGGCTTAAACCTTGGGGCAGATGATTATTTAGCCAAACCTTTTCATTTATCTGAACTAAGTGCAAGAATTGCAGCAGTAATCAGGAGGCGGCGGTTTGATGGTAATACGGTGCTGGCACTAAATGAAATCATTATTGATACCCTCGCCAAAACAGTGCATATAAATAATATTACTGTTGATACAACCCGTAAGGAATATGATTTGCTGTTATACCTTGCCGCTAATAAGAACAGGGTAATTTCAAAAAATGCCATTGCAGAACATTTATCAGGCGGCGAAGCAGACGTATTTGATAACTTCGATTTTATATATGCACACATAAAAAATTTAAAGAAAAAACTAACGGCGGCAGGTTGCGAAGATTATATAAAATCAATTTATGGAATGGGATATAAATTTGAAATTTAAAAATGAAACTACTCAATAAGTCTATTTCTTTATATATTTTATATGCTGCTGTTTTACTGCTGATAGCTATCCCTGTCTTGTATTTTTCCATCCAGCACCGGGTGGTGCACGAGATGGACGAAACCCTGCAGGATCAAAAAGATAATATAATCAGCGAACTGCAAAAAACAGATACTTTAAACCTGGCACCATGGCTCGAAAATATTGAACCCGGCATCACCCTTTTGCCATCAGTAACTGAAAATAATAAGCCAGATAAATTTTACACAACATTCATCATTGAAAAAATTTCTAACGAAAAAAACCCATACCGGGTATTAGAAACTACCGTCAATCTCAAAGGAAAGCCATACACTTTGCAGATAAAAAATTCTTTTATAGGCAGCCAGGATTTAATTCAAAGTATTGTAAGGATTGTAGGCATTTTGTTATTGATGGTAATAGTCGGGCTGGTGTTAATTAACCAGGTACTGTCAAAAAAATTATGGAAACCATTTTATAGCCTGCTGGATAAGTTGCAGGAGTTTAAAATAGAAAACAATGCTCCACTTCATTTTGAAAAAACTAGCACAACAGAATTTACGGCTTTGAATAAAGCCATCACTTTATTAACGGGCCGCAGCAGAGAAGTGTACCAATCTCAAAAGGAATTTACAGAAAATGCTTCGCATGAAATGCAAACGCCTTTAGCAATTTTTCAGGGTAAGCTTGATCTGTTGATGCAGACATCGCCACTCACCAAGGAGCAATCTGAATTAATAAGCGATTTGGCAGATGTTAACCAGCGGGTAAACCGCTTAAACAAAAGCCTGCTGTTGCTTACAAAAATTGAAAATAACCAGTTTGCAGAAATAGAAAACGTATCTATACAGCAGTTATTGATAAAGCTGATAGAACAATACAGTTTTCAACTGGAACAACGGAATATTACCATTATAAATGAAATTACAGAAGACATAGTAGTAGTAGCCAATAAAATGCTGATTGAAATAATGCTGGGTAATTTATTAAGCAATGCTATCAAGCACAATTTTATTAATGGCTCTATTTTGATTAGCGGAAACAAGACTGAGATAACCTTTATGAATACAGGAACAGAAGCGGTACTAAATGAAGATAAAATATTTCAGCGTTTTCAAAAACAAACTACAGACAGCAGCAGCATTGGCCTTGGCTTGCAAATAGCCCAAAAGATAGCTGTTAACTATCAATATACTATCAGCTATAACTTTTATAAAGGGCATCATCAATTTAAGCTCCGCTTCGGGTAAACACGGCACTATATTTAAATTTGTGTTAAGTTATTAGTGTCAGTCAAAAATAATTTCGTCATTCAGTATTTATTCAGATTTACCTTTGAAGTTTACATTATTAAATAACTAAAAATAAAAAACATGAAAAAGATTATTATGATGGCACTAGTGTCAATGTCAATAACGTTTACTGCCAGTGCTCAAAAATTGAATGATGCAGACGTGCCTGCTGCTGTTAAAACATCTTTCGCAAAAAAATATTCAGGTTCTGTTGCCAAATGGGAAAAAGAAGATGCGAAGTATGAAGCAGGATTTAAAAAAGATGGCAAAACTATGTCGGCCTCGTTTGAGGCAAGTGGCACTTTTACAGAATCTGAAGTGGACATTAAGGTAGCTGATTTGCCGGCAACTGTTTTAACTTATGTAAAGGAACATTACAAAGGTAAAACCATAAAGGAAGGGGCTAAAATTACCAAGGCTGATGGCACAGTAAACTACGAAGCAGAGGTAGATGGCAAAGATGTAATATTTGATGCTGCAGGTAAATTTTTGAAAGAAGTAAAAGATTAAAATTGTATTTTACAGGAGCGGCTATAAAGCTGCTCCTTTTATTTAATAACTATAATAAACATTTTTATGAAAAAATTAATAACACTTATTTTAATAATTATTGCCTTTACCAATGTAAATGCTCAACAAAAAACCGGGTTTAGTGTAATCAAAACATTTCATATTGCCAGTGCAGGGGGGTGGGATTATTTAGAAGTTGGGCCAATAAATGACTGGTTGTATGTGAGCCATGGTGGGCAGGTAAATATCCTTAATAAAAAAACGGGCGACTCAGTTGGGGTAATTGAAAATACAACCGGTATACATGGTATTGCTTTTGATGTTGCCAATGGCAAAGGGTATACAAGCAACGGAAGATTAAATAATGTGTATGTATTTGACATGAACACCAATAAAGTGCTTACGAAAATTGCTACTGGCCAAAACCCCGATGCAATTATGTATGAACCTTTTTCAAAAAAAATAATTACCTGCAATGGGCGCAGTAACAATTTGAGCATTATAGACCCTGCGAAAAATAAAGTAATAGATAGTGTAAGCGTTGGCGGCAAACCCGAGACGGCGGTTAGCGATGGTGCCGGTAAATTATTTGTAAATGTAGAAGACAAGAACGAAATTGTTGCGGTTGATACTAAAACCTTTAAGGTAATTAGCCGTTGGAGTATTTTGCCGGGAGATGGGCCAACCGGGCTTGCTTATGATAATAATACTAAACGGTTATTTGCAGGTTGCGATAAATTATTGATGGTGATAAATGCTACCAATGGTAAGGTAGTTGATAAACTGGCAATTGGCGATGGTTGCGATGGTGTGGTATTTGACCCTGCTTTAAAAAATATTTATACTTCCAATGGCGAGGGAACAATAACTGTTATTCATGAAGAAAGTGCTGATAAATTTACAGTAGTAGAAAATATTGTTACTAAAAGAGGAGCCAGAACAATTGCATTGGATAAAGCTACCCATATATTATATTTGCCTACTGCAGAATTTGAACCGGCAGATCCCACCCAAAAAGAAAGGCCAAAAATGTTGCCAGGTACTTTTCAGGTGTTGGTGGTTGGCAAATAGCAGCTTTATTAAATAACAAATATGAATTGTAAAATTGCAACAATATTTTTCGTCTTTTTAACAAGTATTGGTACAGCACAAAATAAAGACATTGATTATTTTATAAAACAGGGGCTGCAAAACAGCCCCTTACTAAAAGACTATCAGCTACAGATTCAGACAAATGCAATTGACAGCCAGCGTTTGCGGGTATCTTACCTGCCGCAGGTAAATGCCGGTACTGCTGCAGCTTATGCACCGTTAATAAAAGGTTGGGGTTACGATGGAGCCATTACTAATCTTCATACGTTTAATGCACTGGTTACTGTATCGCAGCCAATAATTGGTAAAAACAATATAACTAACCAGTATATGGCTTTACATCTCCAGAATTTAGGCTTGCAAAATCAGGGCAAAATATCGGAGCAGGATTTAAAACGAAGCATAGCCCAGCAGTACATTACTGTTTATGGCGATTTAGAGCAGATTCGCTTTAATACCGAATTAATGGACTTATTAAAAGAAGAAGAAAGTATTCTGAAAAAACTGGCAGAAAAGGGAGTGTATAAACAAACCGATTTTCTTTCTTTTATGGTAAGTATTCAACAGCAGGAGCTGATAATAAAACAATTGAAACAACAGTATCAAAATAATTTTTCCACGCTTAATTATATCAGCGGTTTGTCAGATACAGCCTATACCATTTTACCGGTACCTCAATTATTAAATGAGGCATTACCCCCTTTAGAACAAACAGTATTTTATCACCAATACCAGCTGGATAGTTTGAAAATAAAAAATACTGACCAGCAAATTGATTTTAACTACCAGCCTAAAATAAATGTATTTGCAGATGGCGGCTATAATTCGTCTTTTCTCACTACCCCATATAAAAATTTTGGCGTTAGCGCAGGTGTAAGCCTTGTTGTACCTATTTATGATGGGAATCAAAAAAAAATGCTCCATCAAAAAAATACCATTGCTGAGCAGAACCGTCAGAATTACCTGAACTTTTTTAGCAAACAATATAAGCAGCAAATAGATCAATTGCAGCAACAGCTTGTATTGGCAGAACAGTTGATACAACAGGCAACTGTTCAGATAAAATATGCAGAAGGCTTAATAAATGCACAACGCCCGCAATTAGTAACCGGCGATGTGCGTATTGCAGATTATATTATTGCTATTGGCAATTACCTGAATGCTAAAAATATTATTACACAAAATACCATTACTAAACTGCAATTAAATAATCAGATAAATTACTGGAACCGAAAACAATAAACTGCCATGCTGAAAAAATATTCATTAATGCTGTCGTTGTTATTTGCCATCACCTGCCTGGTAAGTTGTGGTTCAAATAAAAATGCGGCTACAACAGATACTCCGGTTGCTGAAGCCGGAACACCTGTAACGCTTACCAGTATTACTGTTGGGCCACTGTTGGAAACTACAGAATTAAATGCCACATCTGCTTTTCAACTGAAATCATTTGTAAAAGCAAATACCACAGGCTACCTGCAACTGGTAAATGCACAGTTGGGTAAATATATAACCAAAGGGCAGGATATGTTTGTTATTAAAAATAAGGAAGCAGAAGCCCTGGGTAATACAGTTAATGTATTGGATTCTTCTTTTCGTTTTACGGGTATTATACATATTAAAGCACCTGGCAGCGGTTATGTTTCTGTACTTACTTACAAGGCAGGTGACTATGTTACCGATGGCGAGCAATTAGCCACGATAAGTGACGTAAACAGTTTTGTGTTTTTGCTGGATTTGCCTTACGAATTAAAAAACTATTTAGCGGGCAATAAAAACCTGCAGTTGAAATTACCCGATGGCACTGTATTAAATGGTTACGTAGCTGCATTGATGCCGGTGGTGGATGCAGTGTCGCAAACACAGCAGGTTGTTATAAAAGTAAATAGCAAACAACAAATACCAGAGAACCTGATAGCAAAAGTAACCATTGTAAAAAAATCAAAAGCCAATGCCTTTTTACTGCCTAAAGATGCGGTATTGACAGACGAAGTGCAAAGCCAGTTTTGGGTAATGAAATTAACAGATAGTGCAACAGCAGTAAAAGTTCTAATAAAAAAAGGTTTGGAGAATAATAACCAGGTAGAAATTCTTTCACCCATATTTTCTGCTACAGATAAAATATTATTAAGCGGCAATTATGGAGTGGCGGATACTGCAAAAGTAACAGTAACACAAGAGCAATAATTTTAAATCGCAGGTAGCCAAGTTCATTGCAGGGGTATTCCAAATTGTCGCTTCGGGTTTCGGCCGGTGGGGACACCGGGCCGAGGCTGAGCCGTGGTTGGTGTCCACACCAACCACTTGTTGTGGCGACAAGCGACAATTTAGAATGCACCGCATTGCAGGCACCTGCTATTATTATATTTTATAAACGATGAAGAACTTTTTCATTTCACATAAAAACCCGGTAACGGTTGTTATTGCCATCATTATTTTAGGTGGATTTTTTGCGTACAGCAAAATGCAGACTGCGTTGTTTCCGGAAATTACATTTCCAAAAATAAAAATAATAGCAGATGCAGGCCAGCAGCCGGTAAACAAAATGATGATTACGGTAACACGTGAATTGGAGAATGCTGTAAAGCAGGTGCCTGATTTAAAAATGATACGCAGTACCACCAGCCGGGGCAGTTGCGAAATAAGCGCCTTCATGGATTGGAAAGCCAATATTGATGTAAGCCAGCAAAGGATAGAGAGTAAAATTAGTGAGATAAGAAACATATTGCCACCTGATGTACAAATTACTGTGGAACGGATGAACCCATCCATTTTACCTGTAATTGGCTACACATTAGAAGCCCCGTCATTATCGCCTATTGACCAAAAGCTATTGGCTATGTACACCATCAAACCTTTTTTATCGCAGGTTGAAGGAGTAAGCGAGATAAGGGTAATTGGAGGTAAAGCCAAAGAGTTTTGGCTTACACTCAACAAAGGTAAAATGAGTACGCTGGGTATTACTCCCGACGCAATAACTACCGCATTAAGTCAAACAAATTTTATTAAATCAAATGGTTATTTATCAGATTACCGTCAAATGTATTTAACGGTAACCGATGCGGTAGTAGATACAAAAAACGAACTGGAAAAATTAGTCATCAGTAATAACGGCAAGCGAATTGTTACACTGCAGGACATAGCTGCAATCCAAATTCAGGAAGGAAAGGAATACGTAAAAATAAATGCCAACGGACATTCGGCAATTTTACTGGCGGTTGTAAAGCAGCCCAACGCTAACCTGGTTGACCTATCTGCAAAAATGCAAACTAAGGTAGAGGATCTTCGGAAAATTTTACCAAAAGGGGTAACTATTCAACCCTATTATGTACAAAGCGATTTTGTAAAAGATTCTGTAAAAAGTGTAACAGATAGTTTGTGGATTGGTGTGCTGTTAGCCATACTGGTAGCCATTATTTTTCTGCGTTCCTTAAAGGCAAGTGCGGTTATTTTAATTACCATACCGGTTACTTTGCTGCTGACACTTATTGTACTGTATGCAACTGGGCAAACCTTTAATATTATGACGCTTGGGGCAATTGCTGCTGCCATCGGTTTAATAATTGATGATGCCATTGTGGTAGTTGAACAAATACATCGTACACATGAAGAACACCCTGAAGAACCCACGGCTGCTTTGTTACAAAAAGCCATCAGGTATTTATTGCCAGCCATGATCGGCTCGTCGTTAAGTACTATTGTTATTTTTCTTCCCTTCATATTAATGACCGGTGTAGCGGGTGCGTATTTTAAAGTGATGACAGACACTATGATTGTTACATTGGCTTGTTCATTTTTTGTAAGCTGGGTTTGTTTGCCCGTAATTTATTTGCTTTTCACCCGAAGCAAACCAAGGGTACTTTCCGCTAAACAGGCACTTAAAAAATCAAGACAGAATAAGCCTGCTCCACATGGTGTACACAATCAAAAATGGGTAGGTTTTTTTATTAAAAAACCTGTTATTAGTTTGATTATAATTTTATTACTAGGGTTTTCTATCTGGTATATTTTGCCAAAATTAGAAACAGGTTTTTTGCCTGATATGGACGAAGGAAGTGTGGTATTGGATTACAGTTCGCCCCCTGGTACTTCCCTGGAAGAGACTGACAGAATGCTTCGGGAAGTGGAAAAAATTATTACCAGAATACCAGAGGTTGAAACTTATTCCCGCAGAACAGGAACGCAAATGGGGTTTTTTATTACAGAACCTAATCGTGGTGACTACCTGATACAATTAAAACAAAACCGTAAAAAAACTACTAATGATGTAATAGATGAAATACGCGGTAAGGTTGAAAAATCTCAACCTGCTTTACGTATCGATTTTGGCCAGGTAATTGGCGATATGCTGGGCGATTTGATGACATCTGTACAACCAATTGAAGTAAAGATTTTTGGCAACGACCAGAAGAAATTGCAGCAATTATCCAGACAGGTTGCAGCAGTGGTAACAAACGTAAAAGGTACCGCAGATGTATTTGATGGAATTGTTATTGCAGGGCCATCTATTTCCATTCAACCCAATGCTACCACACTTGCGCAATATGGTATTACGCCTGCTAACCTGCAATATCAATTACAATCTGCATTGGAAGGAAATATAGTAGGCACTGTATTTGAAAAAGAACAGCTTTCAGCATTAAGGATCGTATATCCAGGAAACCGTAACCTGAGTGTGGAAGATATACGAAAGTTGCAAATATTTTTACCAAATGGCAAATTAAAACCCATTACAGAGCTGGCGGATATTACACTAAATGCAGGGGATGCAGAGATAGAGCGGCAAGATTTACAATCAATGGGCGTTGTGACCGGGAGACTCGATAACCGCGACCTTGGTAGTGTAATGAAGGATATAAAAAAATCAGTTGACGCCAATGTGATGATGCCAACAGGTTACCACATTGTATACGGAGGAGCTTATGCCGATCAGCAAAAATCTTTTAAGGAACTGCTAATGATTTTGATAACCAGCAGCCTGCTGGTATTTATGGTAATATTATTTTTGTTCAGGGATTTTAAAGTGGCATTATTGATATTGCTTGTTGCAGTACTGGGTATTAGCGGCAGTTATTTAGGATTGTACCTTACACATACGCCATTAAACGTGGGTAGTTATACAGGTTTAATAATGATTGTAGGAATTATTGGCGAAAACGCCATTTTTACTTTCCTGCAATTCAGGGAATCATTGCGGCAAACCAATAATGTTGACGAAGCTATTATCTATTCTATCTCTACCCGGTTACGCCCTAAACTAATGACAGCATTAGGTGCAATCATTGCATTAATGCCCATTGCATTGGGTATTGGCACAGGGGCACAATTACATCAGCCTCTGGCTATTTCGGTGATTGGCGGTTTTTTAGTTGCACTGCCTTTATTATTAATTGTATTGCCAAGTTTGATGCGGCTATTTTATAAGAATAGCAAGCCTGTTACAGTGACCGATTAATTTTTTGTACCGGTATGCACAAGTACAATTTCGCCTGGTTTTAAAATGCGATATTTTTTAGAAAGTTAAAGTAAGAGCAATTGTTTTTGAAGCAGCGATTGACAGAATGAATAATCAGTTCAAAAAAATGCTGATAAGGGCAGTTCATTATATACATTTTCTTTTTAAAATATCAATGTTATACCAAGGTATAAGCCACCAGGTTTGGCGTACGGATTATTTAAATAATTTAACCGCCTGTAATACTCAAGGCTTAGAATATGGAAAATGTTTTCAATACCAACACTTGCTTCCATAAATGGCACTTTGTCCAGCAGGTTAAAATTGGAGTTTTTGTTGTATTCAATATTAGCCTTGTTCATGTTGCCCCAATAGGCATTGAATGAAAAGCGCTCCCTCCAGCCCAACTTTTGCAGTAACGGAATTTTATCAAATAAGGCACCACCAAGAGAAAACCTTGTATGTAGGCTTATATATTTATCGGCAGCAAACTCGTAAGGCACCATGGTATTAAACTGGTATTTACTGGCAACATAATATTCATTCCCTGCGGGAATATTCAATAAAAGGTATGGTAGTGTACCGAATACCTTGCCTGCTTCCAGCTTATAGTACAGCATACTCTTTGGCGGCAGCCGCAACCGTTGCTCGATACCCACATTTATTTTATGAAAATTAAATTGCGCCTTTCCATGCTCGAAACCATAAGTATATTTGGCATATAGAATTGGAAAGAATGTCCCTAGGTTTATTTTATCATAATTTGAAATCCTTGATCTTTCTTTATGTGCATAACGGATACCAATAGACGCTTCTGCAACAGGCAAACTTGTTGCAAAAACACTATCGTAAACTATGTCAGTATCGTCCTTTATGGGTCGGTATTTAAAATAAAAAACAGGGTTGAGTACTTTATAGCTTAACGAGGCCCTGGCACTAAAATCGGGCGAAAGGTATTGCTCATGTTTTAGCAATAACTGCTTTGTATAAACTCTCGTAAAAGGAATAGGCTTTCTCAATAATGAATGAATAAGGTTGTCTTTATCAAGCTCATCTTCATTGTCAATAATAAAATCATAATCTTCACCATACGAGAGCGTTGTTTTTGTAAAGCGGGGTTCATTCCAAACGTATTTAACGCCCAGAAGCCCTTTAAATTTCATGTCCTTTAAGCCATAAGCACCATACCCATAAATATTTATTTTTTTACTGATGCCGGGCATTGTCCAAAAGCCCAAACGTAACCTGCATCCTTCAATTGAGTTGATGCTGAAAAAGGTGGAGTAGGGACCGACGCGTAATATATTGTCAAAATCCCATGCGCCGCTGCCACCAAAGGCAATTAATTTAATGTCTCTTTGGAATTGTTTATTTTCTTTTAGCGAATCCACCATGATATAAATATTTTTTTCATGCCTTGTTAAGGAATCAGTACGATACTGCTGCCAGAAAGTTTCTGGTTTATTCCAGTTAGTGGTTTCTTCTTTGTGCATGAGGCTGCTTGCAATTACTGAAGGCTGACTTGTGTTTAAATTTATTTTATCTATTACTGTTGTATTCTTTATAATAAACTTTACACCATTTTTATTAGCTGGGGCTGGTATGCCAAGCAATGCCGGGCCGCTTTCAAATTTAACTTCTGTTGAATATTTAAACGGCATGTACACCATTTTATCGTTGGAGCTGTCATTAACCTGTTTATATTCTTCGCTATAATTTATATCACTTACAAAATTAAGATTAGCCGTCTTGTTCAGGTGCATATCAATATTTTCCACCGCAAGCGTATTGGTATTGATCCACATTGTACCATTAAAAGCCTTTTCGTAAGACCGCAATGGAATAAATCTTATCTGTTGAATGGTTACACCGTTTTCCACCAAAGTATCGCCCTGAAAATATTTGTAATAACTGAATGCTTTAGAATTTAAAGGACTCACATAAGTCTGGTCAAAAATCGGTATCCAGTCATCATATACATTAAAATAAAAATAGAATTTGTCCAATTTGCTCAATATGTCATCTGTTTTAAGTCCAAGTTTTTTTTTGGCAATGATATTTTCACTTTCAATGTTGGGTGAAACAGAATGATAATTATTAGCAATGCTTTCGGCAAAGTAGATCGGCAGCTCTTTATCATTTTTTGCCATACTGTCAATGCCCTCATAGGTTTTTAGCATTAAATTTTTTAACCCGGTACCTTTTGCTTTTTCAAAATCAATGTTATCAACATCCAA
The DNA here is from genome assembly GCA_025362235.1 of Ferruginibacter sp. Classification (GTDB taxonomy): domain Bacteria; phylum Bacteroidota; class Bacteroidia; order Chitinophagales; family Chitinophagaceae; genus Ferruginibacter. The sequence continues at coordinate 46,076 of JANYGZ010000050.1, forward strand.
TTCATTTCTTGTATAGCGCTGGTAGCTGAAACTTCTAAACCGGGATGGATTGTTGCCGGCTTTATGTTCAATTATTTTTTCCATAAATGTCTTACCTGGCTTTGTTGTAGTACCCACCACAACTTCATGTAAGGCATCGGGCTTAGTTTTCAGCTCAACTGCCAGACCCGATGTATGGCCCTGGCGAAGACCTATAATATAAGTTTCAAAACCAACGCTGGTTATTTCCAGGCTGTCATACCAGTTATCGGTGTGTAAGCTAAAAGAACCATCCATTTTTGACATGGTACTGTTATTACTGCCTTTTAAATGTACCGTTGCATTTTGTAAAACTTGTTTATTTGCATCTGATAATTTACCAGAAATGATAAAATTACTTTGGCTAAACAAACTGTTTGCATAGCATAAACTTAAAATAATAAAAAAAAATATTTTTTTGAGACTATAATTCATAAATTTTGAGTGTGATAATTATACCGTCCCGCATTAATTTTATGTAGCATTTTTTATATAGTAGGGAAGCCAGGAGAAATGGTTGGGTGCAGGTTAGCTATTTGCAAATACTTTATAGATGTTTTTTTATTTAACGACCTTTGTACAAATTAACAAAGCCGTCAATTGAATTAATCAGTTTTTATACAATATTGAACTGTAATCTTTGTTTTCCTGAGCATGGTTTGGATAAGTGGAGCATAAAAGGTAAAGATATTTACTGATGCACCCAACCATTTTACTAAGGCACTACCACTATGTTAGTAAACCCGATAAATACATTGGACAAAGAAACTGAACTGATACAATCCTGTATAGATGGGGACAGGTATTCCCAGAGCCAGTTGTATGAGTTGTTTATTCCAAAAATGTTTGCAGTTTGTTTGCGGTATTCTAAAAACAGGGAGGATGCCGAAGAAATAGTTCAGGAAGGTTTTGTACAGGTTTTTAAGTCTTTGAGAAGTTTTAAAAAGGAGGGCTCATTTGAAGCCTGGATAAGAAAGATAATGGTTTACTGCTGTATAAAACATTTTAGAAGTAAAGCAAAAATGCACCCCGTAGTAAATATTGAATCCATTAATTTGGAAGAAATAGGTAACGAAGATATAATTGCCCGGCTGGGCAAAAAAGAATTATTAAAAATGGTACAGGCATTACCACCGGCATATAGAATGATTTTTAACCTTTATGTTTTTGAGAGGATGAAACACCGGGAAATTGCAGAACAGTTAGGAATTTCAGAAGGTACTTCTAAATCCAATTTCTTTGATGCTAAAATTAGCTTGCAAAGGGCTGTAGCCAACAGTCTTAAAATTGCTAAATAAAATATTTAATATGGATGAAGATTTACACAATATTGAAGATTTATTTCGAAATGGCCTTGAGGATAATGAGGAGTTGCCATCACCAAAACTGTGGAATAGTATAGATAATATGCTTGATAAGGACAACTTAATAAGTATTACAAAAAAGTATAGCAGCCTGAAGAAGGTAGCCGTGCTTTTGCTGTTTTTATTATTAGGCCTTGGTATTTATGAACTTAGTTACAGGCATACAACTGAGGCTGTAGCAAAAAGAAATAATAGCAAATCAAATACTGAAACAATAAATAAGGATAATATAACGGCATTATTGCCTGGTAGCCAGTCTCAAAAAAAAGCTGATTCAATAAATATTAGTAACACAGCGATTAAAGATCAACTGGTATTGAATAGCGTTTCAAATACTTTAAGCCAAAAAGATAGCTACAATAAAAATATTTTGGTTGATAATGCACTGGCAGATAAAATTATACCGGGCAATAAATCTAAACCGGATAATAAGAATGAACCAGAAAATAATGTAAACAGTAATGCCAATGCCGTTGCAGATAACAATATTACTTCAAAAAACAAACAAGGAAAAAGCACAGGGCCTTCTTACAAAATACAAATACAAAATTCTACTCCTGTAGGAGCCCAACAGCAAACAGCCTTAAATAATGATCCTGAATTGAACAATCAACAAACACAATTATTAAAAAGACTGAACATAATACCTGTTGATAAAATTAGGATGCAGTTAAAAGATTCTGCTGGCACAGGAAAACTATTGCAACCAATTGCTGTCAATAAAATTTCTTTGCCCATTGAATCAAAAAATATTGTTGCAGTAAATACAAAGAATAAAGGCAGTAAACCATCGCGGTTTTCTGTAACACCTTTTTATTCTCCGGATATTGCCTGGTATCGTTTGCAGGAGGATAAGCCAGACAACCAGATTGATAATTCAGCAGAAATTGCAGAGAGTGAGCAGCATGAATTTTCTTCAACTGTAGGCGCATTAGTAGATTATAATCTAAATAAGCATTGGATTTTACAATCGGGACTTACTTACTCAAATACAAGTATTATTGTACTGCCTAAAATCATTTTTGCACAATCAGATAACGCAGGCAGTATAAAATACCGTATCAATACCTCATCAGGTTATGGTTATGTATTGCCCTCCTTTAGCAGTAATCCTATTATTGGCGATAGCTTATATGCCTTCACTACAACTCATACGCTAAATTATATCAATGTCCCTTTAGCAATAAAATATACTATTACAAAAGGAAAATTCAGTTTTAATGCAATGGCTGGCTTTTCCACCAACATTTTAACAGTAGGTAAAATTGAAACAACACTGAAGAAAGGCTTTAATAATGAATCGCAGGTAGTTGATAAATTATATGGGTTAAAAAATATTTATTTCAGCGGCTTAGTTGGCTTAGGGTTAGACTATAAATTCAATAAAAAAATGGCATTTAGTTTTGTGCCTACTTTAAGGTTTGCTTTAAACTCAATTAACAAGGATGCCCCCGTAAAATCATATCCCAACACTTTTGGGCTTGTATTGGGTTTAAAAATAGGGATATAAAATGTTTAGCCGTTAAGAGGCATATTATAGAAATATGGGAATACATTTATTATTTAACCAAAACGGGCTGCCAATGATACCTGTTTCCAAGTGTTTACACCCCTTGACAAACTGTTTCTTAATATTATAATAAATGGGTCTTTTACATTCTTTTGAAAACAGTGGTAATTGGTTGTTTAACCGTAGGGCCTGGCTGCCCGTTGTTTTATTTTTGCTGGCAGTGCCGGTAATTTTTATAACGGATTACAGTAAGATCGGCGCCAATGTAAAATTATATACAGGTATAACCGCTGTTTTGGTAAGTTTTATTGGACCGTAGGTACAACTCCTAAAGGTACATCAGGCCGCAACACCGATGAGCAAATTGCAGGATCTTTAAACTCAACCGGAATTTATTGTGTAGTCAGGCATCCACTGTATCTCGGGAATTATCTTATGTGGATTGGGATAGTAATTTATACCTTGAATTGGTACTTTGTTATAACTGTTTCGCTAATGTATTGGTTATATTATGAACGCATTATGTTTGCTGAAGAACGGTTTCTTGAACGCAAATTTGGGCAGGTCTATTAAAAGCACCTGCCTTTATTCCAAGCTTTTAGCATTTAGTAAAAGCATCCCTTCCATTCTCAATGACTACTGTTTTAAGAAGAGAATATCCGGGAGTATTGAATACTGTAATTGGATTTTTGTTTGTGAATGTATTACGATATAACGCAATAAATGGCAGATTTAAATTTTTTTGCATGGCAGGGGTATCTGCTGGGTGTTACGCTGGTATTGGTTTTGATGCTTCGTACTTTAAAAAGAACTTGAAGGTTAAATGAAGAAGGGCGTTCTTAAGCTTTTTTGACAGCAATTCTCATTGGCTCAAACATGACTTGTATTTCATTCTAAGGCTTAGAGCCGTTTATGCTTTTTATTTTTTGATAGCGGCTTTAGTTCTTTGTAGCATTATCGTTATGTCACTTGCCGACCTTGTCGGCATATAGATGTTACACTTGAATCGGGACTTGTACGGCATACTTTTTTGACTTTAAATATGCAATGGAATAAATATTTATTTAACTCAAACAGCTTCTGAATCATATGTTATTATTTATTGTATTACCTTGGTAATAAAATTCTGAGCAATTAAAAACCGGTTGAATTAATCAGTATATTTACTGTTGGTTTTTTATGAGTAATAATTGTTTTGTAAACCATAGAATTTCTTTACCCTCATCTGGGGAAAATATAGGTATCTATTTTTATAACGTTTTTTTATAATTAACTCAAACGGCTTTTAATTAAATCAAATAGAAAAATGCTCGTAACGGAAAAAATTGGAAACCTGGAATTATTTGCCATCATTAATAGAAATATTGATTATGTATTGCTGAATTGGTATGAAACCAAAAAGAGGATGTTGCGTAAAAAGACAATAACAGGCAAGGTAATAATTATGAAATTTTTAGATGAACATCCACAACTTACCGTTGGGGATGTTATTTATGAAGATGATTTTAATTTAATTGCCATTGATATTAAAGAATGCAATGCTATTATTATCCGCCCAAGATCGATACATGAGATGGTGGCAGTTTGTTATGAAATTGGCAATAAACATTTGCCCCTGTTTTACCAGGATGACGAGATTTTAACTCCATATGAAGCCCCATTATTTAAATCATTTAGAGTTTCAGGATATGCCGTAGAACAGGCAAAAAGGAAATTAATAAAACCTTTGAAAACTACCCTCCCATATAGCAAAAGTAGTAATAGTTTATTTAAAAGGATAAAGAAACTGGCAAATGGTACTGAATGAGTATAGATTTATTATGGTTATTAATTGCCCGCTATCAACTGGCCTATTGGTGGAAATGTATATTTGGGATCAGTAAAAAAATTGTTTTCAATCAGGTTAATTGAATATAAAAAGAGATGAGAGAGAAAATGCAAAATTATTATTGTGTTATGTTATTTATAGTTCGTTAGTGCTAAAGAATTATGCCTATACATTTACACCCTGTAAAAATTAAAGATTTATTTACTACCAAATAATTGAATTAATTAGTTGGAAAACATTATTTACTTATTGTCCCATTACCGGTATGTAATCTTACTGCCGCTGGCAATTGTAGAAGGGCCAATAATAGCCATCATTGTTGGTATGTTATGTACCAAAGGTTTTTTTAATCCGGCATATGCTTATGCTGTTATTGTTTTTGGAGATTTAATTGGCGATTCAATTGTATACATGCTGGGGCGATGGGGGAAGTCAAAGTTTTTACGAAAAGTCAGCAGGCGGCTTGGCTTTACTGATGCTAAAATGGACAGTGCCAGGATTTTTTTTGAAGCTAATCCCAATAAAACAATTTCCTTATCAAAAGTAGTATTGGGTGTTGGGGTAGCTGGTATTTTTATGGCCGGTAATGCCAAAGTACCCTACAATAAATTTATAAGTATTTGCCTGGTAACATCGGCCCTGCAATATATTGTTTACATCGGTATAGGATTACTGTTCGGGCAGGCATACATCCAGATCAACCATTACCTTAACTATTTTGCCTCTTTTTCCATTATTGCAGCTATCGCACTTCTTTTATTCTTTTTTATTAAATCAAAACTCAAAAAAATATGAAAATCCTGTTTGTATCTGAAACTTATTACCCGCATTTAAACGGTGTATATTATTTTGTTTGCCGTGTTGCACCATTGCTTCAGGAAAAAGGGCACCAGGTAGCAGTAATTGCACCATCGGAAAATATTCATTTCTCTAAAAAGAAGATAAATGATATTGATGTGTATGTAATGCCGTCGTTACCACTATTATATTATCCCAAACTGCGTTTCCCCATTCCGGTATTGCTTCAATCACGGATCAGGGATTTAATAAACGAATTTAAACCCGATGTAATACATATCCAGGATCATTTTATTTTATCCAAAGCCGTGGTTGAAGTAAACAAAAAATTAAAAATTCCCATCGTTGGCACCAATCATTTTATGCCGGAAAACCTTACTTCACTTTTTAAAAATGCTGCAATAAAGAAGATAGTTGAAAATTTTATGTGGTCAAGGTTTTCTTATGTTTTTAACCAGGTATTATTAGTAACAACTCCTACAGAAACCGGTACCCGTCTAATTCGCCCTAAATTAAATACCAGTGTTGTTGCAATTTCCAGCGGGATAAATATGGACGAGTATAATCCTTTGGGTAATACGGATGCGCTAAAAGAAAAATACAACTTACCTGATAAGCCTGTATTGTTATACGTTGGCAGGCTTGATCCGGAAAAAAGAATTGAAGAAATATTACAGGCTGTTGCAGTAGCGTTGAAGAAAGTTGATTTTTACTTTGTTGTTGTGGGCAAAGGTGTAAGAAAATCAGCACTGGAGAACCTGGCTATAGAATTAGGTATTAACGACAGGGTAATTTTTACCGGTTTTGTACCAGATAAAGACCTGCCCTATTTTTATAAATTCAGCCAATGTTTTATAATAGCCAGCAGGGCTGAACTTTTAAGCCTGGTAACTTTGCAGGCAATGGCTTCCGGCTTACCTGTGATTGCAGTAAATGCGGGTGCGTTAGGAGAACTTGTGCATGATACAATAAACGGATATCTATTTAACCCCGGGGATACTGACACCATTGTTAAAGGTTTAATCAACATTTTTACTGAAGATAGCCTTTGCCAGAAAATGTCCGAAAAAAGCCTGGAATACAGCCTCCAGCATGATATACATAAAATTGTAGATTCATTTGAAAGATTATATAAGGGTTATTATACCAAAGAAATTATCACAAAAAACAATAGGGCGCTACAGAACGAGGTTATCGTTAAATTTCATTAATATACTTTTTATGTCTCTCGTAAAAAAATGGAATTTATTTTTTAAGCGGTGGATTATTTCCTGTAATAATACAACTATTCAAAAATTGTAAGTTTTGAAATATGAAAAAATAGATTTAAAAAATGATGAAACAACAAAATTGCCTGTTAGAGAATTTGAGCAAGATGTTGCACAAGTTTCTCAAGACGGTTATGATCTCTCCATTTTGAAGGAATTGTACGATTCTGTAGAGCAAAAGGCAGCCATACGGGATAAAGTATTTGTAATTCTGATGGATTATGAAATTCCACATCCTGTAAAAATGCTGATAGCAGAGCTGCTTAAACATAAAAAAAGTATACTTTTTTTTAAACCACTACTACAGAAGGTTGAATAAAAAAAGAAACAGCTCGAAATAACAAACTGTTAGCGGATCAAATAACTGATAGCGATAATACAGTAATATCTTTCTCAAAAAATATTTTCACAGTTACCCAACCAATTATTCAATCAGCCCCTACTATTTAAGAAAGTAATTTGTATGAAACAATTCTACATAAATTTCGGTACTAACAGTGAATATTTATTAAACAATTAAACAAAAAAATGAAGACTATCAGTTTTAAAACATTTAATTCAATTGCAACAGTAATTTTAATGCTATTGTTAGCATTTGTTTTTTCTATTTCTTTTTCTTCCTGCGAAAAAGCAGATGTTGCAACTACTACCACCACTTTGCGGACAAAGGAAATTATTTTAAATTCAACAAGCGGGAACTTACAATCCGGTAAAGCTGTTATTGCAGAAAATGCCGACCACTCTTTTAATGTAAATATCACTTTGCAGAATACCGTAAAAGATACAGTAATGGTAATGCATATACACAATGGCAGCATTACTTCGCCCGGATCAATCGCTATTCCTTTAACCAATATTACGGGCACAGGCGGGCAGGCAACAGGTACTACCTTAAACATAACAACAGCCCTATCAGCAACCGGAACAATTGTGCCTGTTACTTACGAAAATATTATTACTTACGCCGGTTATTTTGATATTCATTACAGTGCAAAACAAATAACCAAAGTAGTTGCCAACGGCAATATTAAGTAACTATAAAATTTTGAAACATGAAAAAAATATTTCTAATATCCTTCATAGCTGCGGCTATTTTATTTTCCTGTAGTAAAGAAGGGGAACAAAATACAGAAAACCAAAATACAGAAAACCTTTGCCCTGTAGTAGAGGCTAGTACTGTGCCACAGGTAGTTAAAGATTCATTTGCAGTAAGGTATCCTGCAACTATTGTAACAACCTGGTTTTATAAAGACAGTTCAAGTTATTGCGCTCTATTTACTGAATCTGGAGTAGAAAAACTGGCACATTTTAATACCAACGGAACCTTTATAAAAGAAGAAGTAGAAATGCATCAGGAAGGTGAACACCAGGATAGTACAGTAACCGGCGGTAAGCCAACCACCGGCTGCGAATGTGAAGTACATAAAGAAGGTGATTAACCATTTTCATAAACTGAGGGTTTATGTTTAAGGCCCCTTGTTCTTCATTGCGGGGGGCTATTTTATTTTAATGCCCATGAAAAAAATTATACTGGCTATGCAACTTGTAAAACACATTGTAATTGTCCTTACTTCAAATACATATTACATCAGTAGCAATATTTTATAAAATACTTACTTAAGTACAGTTAATGAAACAAAAAATATTCCTGCTGTTTTTATCTGCATTGCCATTTTTTGCAATGGCTCAAAAAAAAATTACTGTCAGTGGTTATGTAAAAGATGTAAAGACAGGAGAAGCATTGATAAGTGCCAGCGTGTATATCAGTAACGAAAAAAGAGGTACTACCACTAATTCGTATGGTTTTTACTCCATCTCTGTAACGCAGGCAGATTCTATTGGTATTGTTATTTCTTACCAGGGTTATACACCGCAGCTATTTACTGTAAGTGGCTTCACTGACCAAACACTGGACTATAATTTGCTGGAAAAGCCAAATGATTTAAATGAGGTGATTGTAAGTTCTGCCAGAAATAACAATAATATCAGCAAAGTAAGAATGAGTGTAATAAATATCCCGATGAAACAGATTAAAGCCCTGCCCGCAATTGCCGGCGAAACGGATATTTTAAAAATTCTGCAGTTGCTCCCGGGTGTACAGTCGGGTAAGGAGGGTACAACAGGGTTTTATGTACGTGGAGGCAATAGCGACCAAAACTTAGTGCAGCTTGATGAGGCAACTGTTTATAATCCCAATCACCTTTTTGGGTTATTCAGCACGTTTAATACCAATGCCATTAATAGTGTTACATTAATAAAAGGTGGTTTCCCGGCGCAATATGGCGGAAGATTAAGCTCAATTCTGGATGTAACTATGAAGGAGGGGAATAAGAAAAAATTCAGCGGAGAAGGGGGCATCGGTACAATCTCGGTTAATCTTACATTAGAAGGCCCCATAAAAAAAAATAAATCTTCTTATATCATTTCTGCAAGAAGGACATTTTTTGATTTAATTACTAAAACTGTTATCCCTAAAAATAAAAATAATACCACCTATTCTTTTTATGATATTAATGGAAAAGTAAATTTTGAACTGGGTAAAAAAGATAAACTCTACCTGAGTTTTTTTACAGGGTTGGATGATGCAAAATATGCCGGGGCAAGCAGCCTAAACTATAAGATTAATTTTGGCAACAGTACTGCAATAGCAAGATGGAATCATTTATTCAATAATAAATTATTCAGCAACACTTCTTTTATTTATAATGATTATCATTTAAGCCTTCTTACTACGCAGGATAAATATTACTCACAGTTGTATACCGGGATAAAAGATGTAAACTTCAAAACAGATTTTAGTTATTTCCCCTCATCTTCACATTCAATTAAAGCAGGGTTCAACTATGCTTACAGTACTTTGTTTCCCTCAACTACCTCTGCTAAAGTACCCCGAAGCGGCAATATCAATAAACCTAATTTAGACAGCATTGAAAAACAATATTCTTCTATTGTTGCATTTTATATTAATGACGATATAACGGTATCAGAAAAACTGGGTACAAGTTTGGGTGTGAGGGTTCCTGTATTTATTAAGTCGGATATTACCTATACAACAGTTGAACCAAGGGCAACGATTAAGTACCAGCTGGATGACGCCACTTCGATAAAAGTGGCATACACCATAATGAACCAGTTTCAGCATTTGGTACCCAGCAGTACAGCGTCATTACCAACCGATATCTGGATAAGCAGCAGCAGAATTGTGAAACCGCAAACAAGTCAGCAAATAGCATTGGGGCTATTCAAAAATTTTAAGGATAATGTTTATGAAGCCAGTATTGAGGGGTATTACAAAACTATGAATAACCAGGTACTTTTTAAAGAAGGCGCACAATCTATACAACAGACAGCTATTGACACCAAATTGACTTTTGGCAACGGCCAAAGTTATGGAGCAGAATTATTTGTAAAGAAAAATGCGGGGAAGTTAACGGGATGGGTATCGTACACTTTATCCTGGGCGTATCAACAATTTGATTCATTAAACTATGGTAAGCAATTTCCTTTTGCATACGATAAAAGACATAACCTTTCAATAGTTGCCATATTAGATTTAACAAAAAAATGGACTTTGTCAGCAGCTTTTGTATTTACTTCAGGAGGTGCATATACACTGCCAACCGGAAGGGCTGGTGTTTATGGTGATGGCTCTTTATATGATGGGACTTATAACGATTATACCGCAAGAAATAATTACCGGTACCGTGATTATAACCGCCTTGATTTAAGTGCCAGGTACCACTGGGCTTCTAAAATATTTGGCAAAAAATACCAGTCGGAGTTAGTGATAAGTGTATATAATATTTATAACCGCAGCAACCCATATTTTATTTACTTAACAAAGGACCCGGTAACTAAAAATATTAAGGTAATACAAGTATCCCTGCTGCCAATAATTCCAGGCATCAGTTACAATTTTAAATTTTAAAATATCCTGAATGAAATATCCATTACACATATTTTTAGTAACTGTTATTTTTATCTCTTTTGGATGCGAAAAAACTATTACCATAAAACAACAGCCTTATCAAAGTAAATTATCCATTCAAGGTTTAATTACCCCCAATCAAAAACCCCAGGTTTATTTAAACAGAACGGTTCCCTATTTTGATCCAAAAGTAAATACAAGGGAACTGACAATTGATAACGCAACAGTTTCATTAAATGATGGCATATCAACATTTACGCTTAGCTTTGATTCATTGTATAATTATCATTATTGCCAGTACGATTATTTTTATAGCAGCCCAAAAGTTATCCAGCCCAATAAAACTTATATGCTGGCAGTTATTTACAACGGTGTTACTTATAACGCAACAGCAACTACTAATCAATTCAAAAGTGCCGTAACATCTATCAGCTATACTCATAAATTTAAAGATTTATATGGTGAGCATGAGGGCATAATTGTGGGATATACAGATAAAACTGGCATAGGTGATTATTACCGTTATGAAATGGGCAGGATGATTGATAGCAGTGTGAAAAGTGTAAATGCAGTAAAAAGCAGTTGCACTTTTGGTCAAAAATATTATGTAAAAGAAATTGGCAGAACTATTTATCCTGATAAAAATGTGGACGGCCTGGCAGTAACTTTTGTGTTTGAACCAAATTATTCACACAAAAAAGATGATACTGCCTATATCCGTTTGCAAACCGTTGATAAAAATATTTCCGATTTTTACGATAACCTTGACAGGCAAAAATTAGCTCAGTTTAATCCGTTTGTAGAGCCTGTATTTATTATTCCCGGACAGTTTGGGGATAAAGCCATTGGCGTTTTTGGAGCTTATGCTGTTTCAGATTCTGTTTTATTTATTTATCCTGAATAAATTATTTTATGAAAAAAGTGACATTAATTCTGTTGCTATTTGTATTTAATTATGCCAATGCTCAAAAGACGGATACCTCCACTGCAATAAAGAATATTGTTAGTGAAGGAAGTATGCTAAACAGGTCAGATAGCTTGTATAAGAGTACCCAAACCAAACTGCCGCTAAAAAGCTTAATCTTACCTGCAACATTTATTACATACGGTTTTGTTGCCCTTAACAATAGAGGACTTTTAAAATTGGATCAAAGCATTAAAGAAGAAATATGGACAGAATATCCGCACCGCACTGTTACCGTTGATAACTATTTGCAATACGCACCTGCAGCTGCCGTGTACGCATTAAATGCTATGGGGATTAAAGGAAAAAATAATTTTAAGGACCGAACAATGATTTATTTAATGTCTAATGCAATAATGGGGATAACCGTTCATTCACTTAAAGGCATTACCAGGATACAAAGGCCTGATGGCGATGGTACCAACGCCTTTCCTTCGGGCCACACAGGCACTGCATTTGTTTCTGCAGAATTTTTATACTTGGAGTATAGAGATATTTCTCCCTGGTATGGAATTGCAGGTTATGCTGCTGCAATAACTACAGCCTATTTAAGAATGTATAACAATCAGCATTGGTTTCGGGATCTTTTACCTGGTGCCGGTATCGGCATTATCTCTACCCGTTTAGCCTATTTGATTTATCCTTCCATTAAAAGAAAATTTTTTAAAGACAAACCCATAAATACAATGATAATGCCTTTCTATCAAGAGGGTGGCGGAGGGCTTTCTTTTGTATATAATTTTCAACACTAAGAAGCGGTTTAAGTTATTTGCAATATCCTTTATTGGGCTAAAGCCCAATTTCATAAACTAAAATTTCAAAATAACTCAAACAGCTTCTAAGCAAAACCTAAAATTAGTATATAGAAATGTATAGTTTTTATTCTTACTCATCAGGATTTTAAATAATTAAATCTGCGGATAGGTAACACCAGAATAGGGTATGGGTATGTTTAAAACAAAAAACTCCAACGCAATTTGCAGCAGAGTTTTGTAGCCAGTGGTAGGGAATTTATTTAACAGCAACTTGCTTGGTATTAGCTTTTTGGCTTCTTCCCTTTTGGGCAGGTTAAGCAGTAAAACACCATCTTCGTAACGGGCATCAATTTTTTTCTTTGTTTACATCTTCGGGTAAAGTAAAGCTGCGGCTGAAAGAAGGATAATTGTACTCCTTGCGGTTGAACCTGGTGCCATTTTCTTCTTTGTTTTCTTCTTTCTCACAACTGATATTAAGCATGCTGTGCCTGGTACTGCCAGCGATACTTTAAAATCATCGTTGTTTTCGGTAATGATTACAGCGGGTACATTTAGAGTTCTGCCCATTATTCTGTCTTTGTCAAACCATTCATTCCAGGGACGGAAGAAATCATCAAATAAAGCAGGCAGGGGCTCACCACCATCTTCTTAATACTTTTGTTGACATAATAACCTCCTTATTTTTTATTATTTAGAAAATTGTTTACATAACAAAAGTATTTTATTCCCTTAAAACTTATCTTTATTAAAATTCCTGCCAATGCCGGTGGTTTTAGCCAGGGCTATTTTACTTGCTTATGAAAAATTTATTTTTCTTTTTTATAACTGCTCTGTTTTTTGTTTCCTGCAAGCAAAAGCAACCACTTTTTCGTGAAATAAAAAGCGATAAAAGTGGCATTCATTTCAATAACCAGATAAAAGACGATGACGAATTAAACCCGCTCAATTACGAATATATCTACAATGGGGGTGGGATAGGTATTGGCGATTTTAATAATGACGGCCTGCCTGATATTTATTTTACGGGCAACAGGGTACCCAATAAATTATACATCAACAAAGGCAATATGAAATTTGAAGATGTAACCGAAGCTGCCGGCGTAAATGGAAACGGCAGATGGTGCAAGGGAGTAAGTGTTATAGATATCAATAACGACGGACTAATGGACCTGTATGTAAACGCTGCCGTGCTGGTTAATAATAGAAAAAATTTACTGTACATCAACCAGGGTGCCGATAAAAAAACCGGCATCCCTGTTTTTAAAGAAGAAGCTGCGGAATATGGATTGGCAGACAGTTCCAGCAACCAGATGGCTGCATTTTTTGATTACGATAATGATGGCGATCTGGATGTGTATTTACTGATCAATGAACTTGACAGGACCTATCCCAATGAATTTCGCCCAATACACAAAGATGGAAGCTGGCCCAATACGGATAAGCTGTTGAGAAATGACTGGAATGACAGTTTAAAACATCCGGTGTTTACAGATGTTTCCAAACAGGCGGGTATTTTAATTGAGGGATACGGGCTGGGTGTAAACATTGCCGATATCAACAACGATGGCTGGAAAGATATTTATGTAAGTAACGATTACCTTTCCAATAATATTTTATACATCAATAACCATGACGGTACATTTACAGACCGTTGTTCAACCTATTTTAAACATACCAGTAAAAATGCAATGGGCAATGATATTGCCGATATTAATAATGATGGGCTGGCAGATGTAATTGAACTGGATATGGCGCCATCAGATAATTACCGCCAAAAGATGATGATGAATGACATAAGTTATCAAACATTTCAAAACTCGGCACAGTTTGGATACATGCATCAATATGTTCGTAATTGTTTACAGTTGAACCAGGGGCCACGGGTTTTGGAAAACGATACAATTGGTACACCCATATTTAGCGAGGTAAGTTATTATGCCGGTGTTGCACAAACAGACTGGAGCTGGGCGCCGCTGGCAATAGATGTAGACAATAATGGTTTCAGGGATTTGATGATCTCCAACGGTTTGCCAAAAGATGTATCAGACCTGGATTTTATTTCGTACAGAAGCCGTTCAGCAGCTACTATGCCCATGCAGGAAATAATCAAACAAATGCCTTCTGTAAAAATCAGTAATTATATTTTTCAAAATAATGGAGATATAAGTTTTACTGATAAAACAAAAGACTGGGGATGGGACAACCCAACTTTTTCTTCAGGCATGGCCTATGCAGATTTTGACGGGGATGGTGATATAGATGTAGTTGTAAATAATACCAACATGGAAGCAACACTTCTGGAAAATACTTTGAATGAATCCAGGGGTAAAGAAAATAATTTTTTAAGGATACAATTACAGGGAGAGCAATTAAACAGAAATGGAATAGGTACTGTTCTCCGATTATATTACCAGGGTAAACAACAATTGTATGAATGCACTCCATACAGGGGTTATATGTCGAGTGTAGAAAATGTGGCGCACTTTGGAGTGGGTAATGCAACCATCATTGACTCTGTAGTTGCTGTATGGCCAAATGGTAAAAAGCAGGTGTTAAATAATATTGCCACCAATCAAACAATCAATATCAATATAACGCAGGCTGGGGCAACAGAAAATTATCCAAATCAAATTATTGCAAACAAAAACTGGTTCACTGATATCACCAGTAAAACAGGGATCAACTTTTTTGCTTCAGAGATTGATTTCATTGATTTCGATATTCAAAAAATGATCCCTCATAAATTAACCCAGTATGGCCCTTCGCTTGCTGTTGGTGATGTAAATGGTGATGGCCTTGACGACCTTGTGGTAGGTGGTGGTTCGCCAACCTATGCAAGATTGTATTTGCAAAAACCGGATGGCTCATTTACAAGAAAAAAATTAATTGATTCAATCGCTGAATTTAAATACCAGGATGACGGTGGCATTTGCCTCTTTGATGCGGACAATGATAATGATCTTGATCTGTACATCGCTTCTGGGGGCGCCGAAAACGGGCCGGGATACGAAGCATACAAGGATCATTTTTACATCAATGACGGCAAAGGGAATTTTAAAGAAATGCCTTCGGCGATAACACCTAATTATACAGCCAAAAGTTGTGTGAAGGCTGCCGATTATGATCATGATGGCGACCTGGATCTCTTTGTTGGTGGAAGGGTTTTTCCGGGCAGCTACCCCCAGCCAGTCAGCAGTTTTATTTTACGCAATGATTCTAAAGATGGAAAAATAAAATTTACAAATGTTACCAAAGAGGTTGCGCCTGCATTGCAAAATATCGGACTGGTTTGTGATGCGGTATGGAGCGACGTAGATAATGATGGATATGCCGACCTTATTATTTCCGGTGAATGGATGCCGATTACTATCTTGAAAAATGAAAAAGGAAAGTTTATAAAAGTCGATACCAAACTGCAAAATGAAACCGGCTGGTGGAACAGCATAACCGCTGCCGATATAGATAATGATGGCGATATGGATTATGTAGTAGGTAACTGCGGGACCAATGGTTTTTTAAAACCCACTTTACAATTCCCTGTAAAAGCTTTTGGAAAAGATTTTGATAACAACGGAAGTTATGATGCGGTGTTCAGTTGCTGGCGGCCTTCGGTAATGAATGGAGAATTGAAAGAATACCCTATCGCCAGGCGTGAAGATTTTATTAAAGAAATGACGGCGATGAAAGAAAGGTTTCCTAATTATTCGGCGTATGCCAGTAAAGAGATGAACGCAATTTTTACTGAAGCAGAATTAAAAGAGGCATTACAATTGTCGGCTACAAATTTTAATACCTGCTGGATAGAAAATAAAGGGAACATGCAGTTTGAGTTGCACCCCCTGCCAGCACAGGCACAATGGGCACCTGTGTATGGCATAGTGGTAAAAGATTTTAATGGGGATGGAAATGTTGACATAGCATTAAATGGAAATGAATTTTCAATGGCTCCTGTGCTTGGGCGCTATGATGCATTGAATGGTTTGATATTACAGGGAGATGGAAAAGGAAATTTTTCACCGTTGCCTATTCTGCAAAGTGGTTTTTATGTACCGGGCAATGGCAAATCGCTGGCTCAAATAAATATTAATGGAAAGCTGGTATTGGCAGCAGGGCAAAATTCAGGGGCATTAAAATTATTTCAAAATAAAATTGCTGCCGGTAATATCATTCCATTACAGCAGGGAGATATTTTTGCAACGGTGCATTTAAAAAATGGACAAATGCGAAAAGAAGAATTTGAATATGGTTCTTCTTTCTTATCACAGTCGGGCAGGTTTATACAGTTAAGCCCATCAATACAATCTATTGAAATCACCAACAATAAAAATCAAAAAAGAACAATCAATAATTGAGTTACTCATTTATGAAAAAAATTACCGCTGTTGTTTTATCGGTATTCATTCTTTTTTCCTGTAAACAAAAACAGCTATTGCCAATAGATGTATCAACATTACAGCATCAATGTGTACACCGGCTCACCGATGTAATTGTATATGATATTTTCACACCACCTGTAGCCGCCAGGATATACAGTTACAGTAACCTTGCTTATTATGAAGCCATCAAATTTAAACAGCCACAAGCCCCTTCTATTGTTACTAAACTGAAAGGCTTTGCAACAGCCCCCCAGCCTGAAAAAAATAAAGCGTATAATTATGACCTTGCTGCTGTAAAATCTTTTTTTGCTGTAGCCAGGGCGCTTACTTTTTCAAAAGACAGTTTAAAAGTTACTGAAAACGGATTATTAAAAATATTTGAGAATGGATTAGATGAAAATGTGTACAGCAACTCCATTGCATTGGGCGATACTATTGCAGCAGTAATTTTAAAAAGAGCTGCTACAGACAATTATAAAAAAACAAGGGGCATGCCTAAATACAGTGTGTTTAAAGAAACAGGCAAGTGGCAGCAAACACCGCCAGACTATGCAGATGCTGTAGAGCCCAACTGGAAATTAATTCAACCATTATTGCTTGACTCTGCTGCCCAGTTTAAACCAGTGCCGGCACCTCCCTTTGATCTTAATAAAAACAGCCAGTACTATAAAGAGCTCATGGAAGTATATACCCTCAGCAAACAAATCACCCCAACACAGGATACCATTGCCCATTACTGGGATGACAATCCTTTTGTGACACAACATGAAGGCCATTTTACATTTGCCACAAAAAAAACAACACCTGGCGGCCACTGGATGGGCATCATAGCCATATTGTGTAAACAGGCAAAAGCCGATGAAATAAAAACTGCCGGCGCTTATGCTTTTTCTTCCTGTGCTATTTTTGATGGGTTTATTTCCTGCTGGGATGAAAAGTACCGCAGTAAAATGATCCGGCCAATTACGGTTATCAGGGAAAATATGGCACCTGAATGGGGCTCCTTATTACAAACACCACCCTTTCCTGAATATACCAGCGGGCATAGCGTTATTACTGCCGCTGCTGCTACCGTGCTTTCTAAAATATTTGGAGATGCATTTGCATTCCATGACACTACAGAGCTGGAATACTTAGGATTAGAACGGTCCTTTGGTTCAATTCAACAGGCGGCTGATGAAGCCGGTATCAGCAGGCTATATGGTGGTATACATTATAGGTCTGCAATTGAACAGGGAAAGAAACAAGGACAGCTGGTTGGGGTATTGTACAATCAAATTTTCAAATAAAGTAAGTGGGCTTTGAATTATGCAGTTGAACTTATTTGATAAAGTCTTGTCGAAAATGAAAAAGGGCAAATCAGTAAAAAAAATTTGCCCCTTTGGTTACCGAGTCTACAATTCTCGAACCATTTTATCCCAGATTTGACAAGACTTGCTAATCTTTTGGCGATATAAGATTATAGCGAGAAAGTGGTTAAATGAAAAAAATTAATAAAAACTCGATAAAGTACAGGAGCTAAAGAAGAAGTTTTGGCAGAAGAAAATGCAAAAATTATTAAATACCGGATTACAAATGGTGAACTTCCTCAAGGAAATAAACAAACTAAAAGATACGAACATGAAAACAGGAAACTCTGCGGATATTTATGAAGATTCAGGAATAAAACCATTACTTAATGAAATGGATTTAGAAAAATATTTTGAGCATAAAGATTATGGTAACAATGAAGTAGAATTATTCTTTGTTATTAACTGCCTTCAAAGTCATATAAAGGAGAGAAGGCCAAGGTTTGATAATAAAGACAAAACTTTGTATTTTGATATTATGTTAGATTATGAAATCGTAAAAAAGGCTTCAATAAAGAACAAAAAAATAATTTTAGCGAATGCAGTGATAGACTCTTTTGAAGTATTAGATAAATATAAAAAATTACATCTTAATAAAGAGAAAATAAAAAAAGATGCAAAAGAATATTTTATTAAATTAGGTTGGTTATATAGTTAATTCCCATTCTGGCGCACAAATTTATGAGTTTACCATCACTTCTCCAACCGGGGGCTGCGAAGAAGGTCTTCCTGAAAAAAATTACGCTGATTATGAAGCTAACTACCATTTTAATGATTGTGGCATCCTTGCATATTAGTGCAAAAAGCCTTTCTCAAAAAATCAGTATCTCTGCCAAAAATGCAATGCTGGAACGGGTGTTTGAATTATTGGAAGAAAAATCGGGCTACCATTTTATTTTCAACAGCCGTATGGTTGCAGATGGTAAAAAAGTCAATTTAAAAGTTACGGATAAAACGGTAGAAGAAGTACTGGACATCTGCTTTAAAGATCAGCCTTTTGATTATGTTATTAAGGATAAGGTAATTATTATAAAAGAAAAAGCAGGGAAGAAAATGGTGGCATATGCAGTGGTTGTTTCAACTGCTGCACAACCGGTTAAAGGAATAGTGAAGGATGCAAACGATAAACCAATTGAAGGTGCTACGGTATCTATCAAAAAATTAAATATAGGGACATCAACAAATAAAGATGGAAAATTTGAATTAAATAATGTTGCAGCGGGAACTTACGAAATAGAAATTTCTTCTGTTGGCTTTAAAACAATCACCCAAACAATAACAATAGGGGATATCGAACCTGCAGGTCTGGTAATAACTTTATCCCCTGCAGTAACTGGCTTATCCGATGTGGTCGTAGTTGGTTATGGCACGCAAAGAAAAAGAGATGTAACTGGTTCTATAAGCACAGTAAAGGGAGATGATTTTAAAAATTTGCCGGTAAGCAATGTTGCCACTGCCTTACAAGGAAGGGCTTCGGGAGTTAATATTGTTAGTGCTGACGGCGCTCCTGGAAGTGTACCAAGTATTCGTGTAAGAGGTACAGGAACCATAAACGATGCTGAGCCATTAATTGTAATAGATGGTGTTCCTGCCGGGAGTTTAACTGATATTAATCCTAACGATATTGCTTCAATCGATATCTTAAAAGATGCATCTGCTTCAGCTATATATGGTTCAAGAGCTGCAAATGGTGTCGTACTCGTTACAACCAAAAAAGGAAATTTTAATCAAAAACTTAAAACTACAGTTAATTTATACACAGGCAGTAATAAACCTATGAAATTCCTTAATATGCTTACAGCTCCTAATTTAGCTATCTTAAAAAAGGAAGCTTATACAAATGATAACTTACCTGTTCCATCAGTTTGGAACGATTCTTACTATTCTGTACAACGCACAGATTGGCAACGTGAAATACTTAAAACGGGGGAGTACACAAAATGCTGATGTATCTCTTTTAGGTGGGAGTGCAACTTCCACTTACAATTTTTCTGGCAATTTTTATGATGAAAAGGGGGTGATCATTAATTCATTTTTTAAGCGATATAATTTTAGAATTAATTCAGAGCATAAAATCGGTAGCCGTCTAAGGATTGGAGAAAATATAATCTACTCTAATACTTCTGGTAATTCCCCTGATACAAGATCTACTCAAACTGGTTTATTATGGAGTACAATACGTTTTAACCCTGCCATACCTGTTCGTAATCCAGACGGAACTTGGGGAACCTCTCAGGCAGATAACCAACTTGGCGATATTAATAATCCTGTAACTACTATTTATGAAAATGCAGGCTATAATAAAACTGATCGTATTCTCATAAATGGATTTGCTGAATTGGAAATAATAAAAGGCCTTAAACTTCGTGCAAATTATGGCTATGACCAAATCACTGGCGAAGGGTATGGTTTTTCTGTTGCAACCCCTAATCAAACCCGTGGCCCTTCCATATCCGGGCTAAACCAAAACTTCAGCAAAGTCAAATCCTTTTTAGAAGAATATTTTTTAACCTACAACAAAGACTTTAATAAAGTGCATACCCTGGGTTTAACTGCAGGTTATTCGTCTCAGGTTTTTACTGGTAATTATTTTGCTGCTTCAAGGTTGGGTTTTTCAGATACAAGTGTTGATCAGCGGATATTGAATCTTGGAAACAGTTCTTCCGCTGGTAACAGTGGCGGAAATTATAATGGCTCCGGATTGCAATCTTATTTTGTACGTGGTAATTATGCATATAAAGGAAAGTACCTGTTAACGGCAACATTCCGGTCGGATGGATCCAGCAAGTTTGCCCCCGGCAAACGTTGGGGATACTTTCCTGCATTTTCAGCAGGCTGGCGCATATCGGATGAAAAATTCTTTGAGCATGTAAAAGTGATCAACTCTTTAAAACTTACTAGTGGTTGGGGCCAATTGGGCAACCAGAATATTGGCGATTTTCAATACCTCGGTATCATTGGTTTAGGCGGTGGTGGCGGTCTTGGTGGTGGTGGTTACTCCTATAATTTTGGTACCGGAACGGTTAATCAAAATGGGGCGTATGTAACCAGTCTTGCTAATCCTAACATTACCTGGGAAAAAGCAGTGATGACAAATATTAGTCTTGAATTTGCCGCCCTTGATAACCATATTAATGGAATTATTACTTACTTTAATAAGAATACATCTGATATGCTTGTATTGGCGCAACTGGTGGAAACCTATGGTGCACAAGTTAATTTACCTGATGACCGGGGAAATATAACCCTGCCCAATGTAAACCAGGGTGAGCTTAATAATCATGGAGTAGAGATAGACCTGAATTATAAAAACATGGTAGGCAAATTGAGTTATTCAATCGGTGTAAACGGCTCTTTTCTTCGCAATAAAGTTACCCGTTTGTATGGCAATTCTACCTACCTTGGTTCCGCACCATATGGAAGGGAAAACGTAGATATTTCCCGTACCTATGAAGGACAGCCTATTGCATCATTCTATGGTTTTAAAACGGAAGGCTTGTACCAAACGCAGGCAGATATTGATAAGGCACCAAATATTGCCAACGATCCTAACAAAGCCAATATTAAACCCGGTGATGTTCGTTTTGTTGATATTAATAATGATGGTATAATTGACGATAAAGATCGTGTAAGATTAGGCGATCCCAACCCACATTTTGTGTATGGGTTAAATGGTGCTGCCAGCTACAACAATTTTGATTTTAGTTTCAGTTTCAGCGGCGTAAATGGGGTACAAATATATAATGCAGACAGGCTTGCCGGGTTGGATGCTACTCAAAATTTTAACTGGTACGAAGATCAGAAAAGCAGGTGGCATGGAGAGGGAACCAGCAACAGTATCCCCCGTTTAACAAGGAATAATTTAAATAACAATTACCGCTCTTCCGATCTGTGGGTGCAAGACGGCTCTTATTTTTCTTTAAAAAATATTGCACTGGGGTACACCATTTCTAAGAAAAAAATAAACAATGTCGACTTGCCGGATATACGCATTTATGTAAGTGCTTATTATGTTTTTTACATCACAAAATATAAGGGTTATACACCTGAATTAGGCTACACAAGCGGCAATTTGCAAAGAGGGGTTGATGTGGCACAATACCCACAGTCAAGGAATTTTACAGTTGGTGCATCAATCAATTTTTAAACTTAGAAAAAAATTTATATGAAGAACAAAAACAGGATACTTTTATATACAACAATATTCCTTATTGTCTCAATAATAACAGGGTGTAATAAAAACCCGCTTGATCAAAAACCAACCGGCGTGTACACCACGGGCAATTTTTGGCGTAACCAGGATGATGTAGTTGCCGGCGTTACCGGTATCTACAATGTACTAACAACCGAAGACTGGGTGGGACATAACCTGTACATATTTGATGACCAGTCTGACGATATTTCTGTAGAAGGCGATCATCCGGATTTTAAAGCTATTGAAAGGTTCAATATCGATGCTACCCACCAGGTGCTATATACACTATGGCCATTTGCGTATGAACAAATAGGCAGGGCAAATAATGCTATTATTTACATTCCAAAAGTAGCAGTGATAGATGAAGATATCCGTAAAAGATCTTTAGGCGAAGCTTATTTTTTACGTGCCTACGCTTACTTCGAATTAAATAAATTGTGGGGAGAAATCCCGTTGATTTTAGAAAACAATGTGCTTAGCGGAACCTACAATATTCCAAAATCTTCTGTTGATTCTGTAAGGAAGCAGATAGAGTCAGATTTATTAAAAGCCGTTGACCTACTGCCTGAAACCTATGCTGCTGCTGATAAAGGGCGGGTTAGCAAAGGAGCTGCATGGGGTTTACTCTGTAAGTTATATATGTTTGAAAATAATTTTGCAAAAGCTATTGAATATGGAAGTAAGGTAGTAAGCGATGCTAACTATGCACTTGCTCCCAACTATGCAGATAACTTTACAGTTGGCGATCAGCAAAATAACAGCAGCGAATTGCTTTTTGCTATTTGGAATAAAGACCAGCAAATTCCCAACGTGCCAAGTTCTGCAATCGGCCAGTATTTTACACCCCGTGCATGGCAGGGCTGGGGCTTTCATCACCCAACACAAAATTTTGCAGCAGCCTTTGAGCCGGCTGATACATTCCGAAAAAGGGCAACCCTGATTGCTGTGGGAGATTCGCTGCCTTACCAAACAAATGTAAACACCATCAGTGCTGCAGATGCATATCAAATGTTTACTGGTATGGAAGGCCAATCTACGGGAAGGTTATTGCCAAGTATGTCAACCACAGGATATTTTGTAAAAAAATACACCGCATTTTTACCCAATGGTAACGGGGGGATTGACTTTAATTTAAAGCAACCTATTTTAAGAAGTGCTGATGTTTATCTTTTAGTTGCCGAAGCAAAGATTCGCCTAAGCGGTGCCGGTAGCGGTGATGCGGAAATAAATGCAGTACGCACCAGGGCAAAATTAGCACCGCTATCAAACGCTGGTATGAGTCAACTAATGCATGAGCGCAGGGTAGAATTAGGTGGTGAAAATACCCGCTGGCAAGATTTATTGCGGTGGGATAAAGCAGGTTTAATAAACCTGGATACCATTGTTGCAAAACCCAAAGCAGCGTCACCATTACAGCCATATAATGGTACGATTACCATTCCTGCACGAACATTTGTAAGGCCTAAACATTACTACATGCCAATACCGCAACAAATAATTGATGAAAGTAAAGGCGTGATAACACAAAATTCAAACTATTAATTATTGAGATGGCGGCTTTAATAGATTTTAAATAAGCTCAATAATATGCAGCAACTTTTAAACCTGTAAAGCATACCACTTTACAGGTTTTTTATGTGCTATAAAGAAGAGATTGTAAAATGGGTAACAACTTTTATTTGTTGCGTTTTAAATAATTGTATATTAAATTTTGTATCGGACGATAATTATAGTAATCAAAATAAAAAAGGCTTAACCAAACAAAACAGCATGAAATACACTGCCAACATTTTATGGATACTCCTGTTTTGCATTTGTTCTTTTGCAACACTGGCGCAGGAGAATATTATCAGGGCAATTAAGAATAGCAGTGCTTATGCGCTTTTACAGGATAGTTCTGTGGCAAATGAAATTACAATAGATCGTAGATGGAATGGTAATTTTTGTACTACTACCATTCACAACAGCAGTAATAAAAATCTGCGGTTAAAAGAAGTGGTATTGCTGAAGGCTGATAGGTTATTTAACGGCAATACTTCTTTTTATGCAGAAGGTTTTCAAATGCTGAGTCAATATCGGGGCACATTGGCGGCACCAGTATTGGTTGGCGGCTATGATGATAACAAGCATTATAGATTGCCGCAACCGGAAGGGTATAAAGCTGTTTATAATATGCTTGTACTTCATAACGGGGATGGCAACGAAACGCTGATGGGCTTCAATTCTTCCTTTAAATTTATAGGGAAATTTTACCTCTCTGCTGATACCATTAAAGTAGTGATGGACATGGAAAATGTTTTATTAAAGGCTGGCGCTTTCATTCAATTGGAAGAATTTTCATTACTGCCCGGCAAGGATGTTAATCTGCTTACCGCCGCATTTGCAAAGCGGATCAATTATTTTCATCCACGTTTGCAGAGCAATACTGTTCCTGCAGGCTGGTGTTCCTGGTATTGTTTCGGACCAGAGGTAACGGCAAAAAATATCAGCGATAATCTTGCTTACATCAAAAAAAATATCCCGCAATTAAAATACATTCAACTGGATGATGGATACCAGCCGCACATGGGCGATTGGCTGGAAACCAGCAATACTTTTGGCAGCAATATCAAAACAACATTAAAAGAAATTAAGAAAGCCGGTTTTGAACCAGCCATCTGGGTAGCACCTTTTATCTGCGACAGTAATTCAACCATCTATAAAGAGCATCCCGATTGGTTGGTGAAAGATGTTACCGGCAAACCATTGCAAAGTGATAAGGTAACTTTTGGTGGCTGGCGGTTGGCACCCTGGTTTGTGTTGGATGCTACCAATCCTGCGGTGCAGCAACACCTCACCCATGTATTTAAAACCATGTCAACAGAATGGGGTTGTACTTATTTTAAATTAGATGCCAACTATTGGGGCGCTATACAAGGCGGTGTTTATTTTGATAAAAATGCTACAAGAGTAACCGCTTACCGCAGCGGAATGAAAGCCATTTTAAAAGGTGCAGGCAACGCTTTTATTTTAGGTTGCAATCATCCATTGTGGCCATCACTTGGTTTGATTGGTGGCTCCAGAAGTTCGAATGATATAAGCCGTGACTGGAATACTTTTCTTATAACCGGGGATGAGAACCTTTTACGTAGCTGGCAAAATGGAAAGTTGTGGTGGAATGATCCTGATTGTGTATTGCTTACTGGTACACTTCCAGAGAATGAATTTATGTACCATGCATCGTTGCTGTTTTCAACAGGAGGGCTGGTATTAAGTGGTGATGATCTTACAACAATTACTAAAGAGCGCCTGGTAATATTGAAAAAAATGGTGCCACCAAAAGGTGTGAGTGCTTTGTTCAATAATACCCTCGATATTGGTTGGATGAAAGCCCCCGGAGCTACCTACCTTATTCTCTTAAACAGGGAAGATCAACCAAAAAAAATAAGTGCCCCTTTATCACACCCTTATCAAATTATAAATTACTGGACCGGTGAGAAAAAAGGGGTTTATAAAATGGAGTTTGATGACAAGTTACCGCCACGTTCCGGCAGGGTTTATAAATTGCTGGCTTTGTAATTTTGATTGATAAATAAAAGTGATTTTTAATTGTATAAATTATTATATGGATGAGGCAGCAATAGTTTTCAGCAAAATAATCCCGGCATAAAATGCGCTTGATACAACATATAAAAACACATCACCGTTTCAATATAAAATTGTTTGCCTGCGCCGCCTTTTTGGGATGCAACAGTATTTCTGTTGCACAGGATACAACCTATAAACTTCCACCAATCCCCACAATAGAAACCATTCAGTTAGGCTTTATCGAAAACCCAAATAATTTCCCTGAAGAGAAAATGGATTTCCCCATAGCATCCGGTATTTATAAACCAACCTGGGAATCTATTGATAAAAATTATCCCGGCGAACCTGCCTGGTGGCGAAATGGAAAGTTTGGTATTTTTATTCACTGGGGCCCACAGGCCGCCGGAAAAAGCGGCGATTGGTATGCCCGTTATCTTTATAAAGAAGGAACCAATGCGTACAAAAATCATCAGAAAAATTTTGGCCGCCCCAATAAGTTTGGCTATAAAGATGTGTTGCACCAGTGGAACCCAACACAATGGAAAGCAGCAAAATTAGTGCAGGCATATTATGATGCCGGTTTTCGATATGCGCTGGTTGTAGGTGTCCATCATGATAATTACGACTTATGGAATTCAAAATATCAGCCGTGGAATTCTGTAAATGTGGGGCCTGAAATAGATTTTCTGGCAGCATGGAAAAAACAATTAAAAAAGCATGGGATGCGCTTTGGTGTTGCCTTTCACCACGAATACACCTGGTGGTGGTGGCAAGGAGCTTTTGGTGCAGATACAAAAGGTGCAAAGTCAGGTATTCCTTATGATGCCAACCTTACCATGGCCGATGGAAAAGGCAAATGGTGGCAGGGCTTAGATCCACGGCGGTTGTATGGCATACCCATAAAATATGACACCTTGGTAAACGATGGTAATAAATTTGCAATAGAAGATATTGCTTACAAGCACAGGGGAATATTTGGTAACCACCTTGCATATGCAAAGTGGTATGCTACCCAATGGGCCATGAGGATTAAAGATGTAGTAGATAATTATGACCCTGATTTTATTTACACCGATGGCAACAGTACGCAACCTTTTAGCGGTGACAATAGTGGCTCTGGTTATAAAGCCGATGCTGCTGCCCGTATCATTGCTCATTATTATAACCAGGCAATTGTACGGCAGGGCAACCATTTTGATAAAATGAGTATCGTTAAATTCAGGCCTGCCATGAAGGGCGTGGCCACTACGTTTGAAGGCACTTATCCTGATACTATAAAAACAAACCAGATGTGGATGGGTGATTTGGCTGTGGGTGATTGGTTTTATCGCCCCGGGTTTTATTATGATGCCGGAATGGTGGTACATGCCTTACTGGAGTATGTATGCCGTGATGGAAATTTAACGCTCTGCGTTTCGCTTACCCCCGAAGGTGCTATGGATAAAGGGAGTGCCAGAATGCTAAAAGCAACAGGCAAATGGATGAAGATAAATGGCGAAGGTATTTATGGCAGCCATTCATGGAAAAAATTTGGAGAAGGTGAAAAGGTGACCGACCCGGAAGACCCTTCGGCACCCGCTAAAATAAGGGTTTTTCCCGGTGACAAACTCAGCAAAAAACACGCTGTTTTTAAATTCAGTACAAAAGATTTTCGTTTTACGCTGGGTAAAGATGGAAGCATCTATGCTTTTTGTATGACAGTGCCTGAACCTGGTGAAATGCTTACTATTAAAATGCTTGGTAAAGATGCCGGGTTGCTTGGTAAGCCAATTAAATCTATTATCTTATTGGGCAATAAACAACCAGTTAAATGGAAAAACAGGCAGGATGGGTTAGTAATTTACTGTCCGAAAAAAATGCCTTTTAAATATGTAGTTTGTTTTAAAATTAAAAATTAACTCCAGCCAATGATCAAATTAATCAATCACCATTTGTTTAAATTATAAAAATGAAGTTTAAAAAATCAGTAGAAAATATAATCAACCTATTAGCAAAAACCATGCTGGTCCTGCTATTTGTTTTAGGTGTTGGGTTGGTATATTCTCAGCCTAAAACCCATCCTGTAATTACAACATTAAACCAATCCGTTGATGCGGAAAAAATTTTTCTCAACCCACCGGAAAGCGCAAAGCCTGGTGTGTTATGGATGTGGATGGGAAACAATCTAAGTAAAGAAGGTATTACAAAAGATTTGGAGGCTTTAAAAAAAGAAGGCTTCAACAGAACCACCATGTTTAGCCTGGCAGATATTACAACTCCATGGGCGGGAGTAATAGGGAAAAGTCCTACACCTGAAATTGTTTCCTGGACAGAACCCTGGTGGAAACTGGTAAGATTTGCAGCAGAAGAATCAAAACGGCTGGGTATGGATTTTGGCATGTATAATGGAGCAGGCTATGAATCAAGCGGAGGCACCTGGATTACACCAGAGCTTTCAATGCAGGAGATATGCTGGTCGCAAAATAAAGTGAATGGCAACACACATGTGTGCATACAATTACAACAACCGCAGGTAGATGCAAGAGGGCATACGCCCTACCCGATTTTTAATGGAGAAACTGGATTGGTAGAAATTCCGGAAGTGGCAGCCCGAAAAACATACTATAAAGATATTACAGTGCTGGTGCTTCCTGCAACTGGCATAGTTAATAAAAATGATGTAATCAATATCAGTAGTAAAATGCAAACCAGCGGTCAACTTGATTGGGATGCACCTGCCGGAGAATGGATTATTTACCGGTTTGGCCATACTACCACCGGTACTTACATACAACCGGCACAGTGGAAAGCAACTGGTTTGGAATGTGATAAAATGAGTGCCAGGGCAGTAAGTTTTCACATGGATCATATCATTGGTGAAATTCAAAAACATCTCGGAGACCTTATTGGTACTGGTTTTACCCATGTTCACTTTGATAGTTATGAAGCAGGGGTGCCATCGTGGACACCTTTAATGCGGGAAGAGTTTTTAGCAAGGAGGGGGTACGATCTTATCGCATTACTGCCAACATTTGCTGGCCGCACAATAGGCAGCCTGGAAGATTCATTAAAATTTATGATAGATTTTGATGCCACCATTAAAGACTTACACCGGGATATCTATTTTAAAACACTTGCTGAAAAATTAAAAGCCGCCCACCTTACTTTTTTAAGTGAGCCTTATGGAGGTCCCTGGCGACAGGACGAAATTATGCCCCTGGTAAAAAATGTAATGACAGAATTTTGGACTCACGATGGTAAATACTCGCCGTATGAACTGGAGCCTACCGTTGCCGCTTTAAGAAAATCTGGCCAGAATTTAATAGAGGCAGAAGCCTTTACGGGAGACCCTGCCGACAGTAAATGGGATGAAACACCCGCTTGGTTAAAACCCATTGGCGATGCAGCTTTTTGCGAAGGTGTAAACCGGATGGTATTACATCGATTTGTGCAACAGGCATTTGACGACCGCTACAAACCGGGTGCTACTATGGGGCGTTGGGGTACTCATTTTGACCGTACCCAAACCTGGTGGAAACCCGCACAGGCAATGGTGAAATACTGGCAGCGTTGCCAGGCATTATTGCAGTGGGGCGCTATCGCAATAAAATCGGAAGATGATTGTAGCTTTTCAAATATAAAAGGAGAGATCACTATAAAAAATATTCATCGTCATCAACACAAAACCGATATCTATTTTGTAGCCAATACATCCCGTACTTCCGGTTCAGCAACCTGTACCTTTAAAGTAGCTGGTATGCAGCCAGAATTATGGAATCCTGTTACCGGGGCAATCCAAAATTTATATCAATTTGAAGAGCAGGATAGTAACACATCCTTCCAAATAAATTTTGATGCCGCCCAAAGTTTCTTTGTCGTTTTTCGTAAAAAAGCTGCCCGGGTGCGGTTAATAAAAAGAATAATTTTCCTTTCTTTAAAGAAGTGATAACAATGAAAGGTGCATGGAAGGTACAGTTTGACGCCGCATGGGGAGGCCCTGTTATGCCAGTGGTTTTTGCTGAACTTTCCGATTGGACAATAAACGCAGAAACAGGTATTAAATATTTTAGCGGCACTGCTGTTTACAAAAAAACATTTGCTGTTCCTGCATCGCAAATTGCAAATAAAAATTTACCGTTTTTATTAGATCTTGGTATGGTGAAACATATTGCCCGTGTTAAAGTAAATAATACAGATCTTGGTGTAATTTGGACTGCACCATGGCAGGTAAAAATTCCGGCTGGGTTACTAAAGGCTAGTGGCAATCAATTGGAGATTGAAGTAACCGATGTGTGGGCAAACCGGTTAATTGGCGATGAGCAGGAACTGGCAGATTGCGAATGGATACCAGGCTATATCAGCGGTGGTTTTTCTTTAAAAGAATTTCCTGATTGGTTCTTAAACAAACAACCCCGGCCTTCCAAAGGGAGGTATTGTTTTACTACATGGAATTATTTTACCAAAGATTCACCATTAATTTCCTCGGGATTATTAGGGCCGGTACGTATTATGCAGGAAGAGTAATTTACAGTTCGTAAAATATTTGCTTAACACAATGAAAAAATACCTTGTTTTTTTATTCCTCTTTTTTTCTGTCAAAGTTGTTGCACAACAAAATGAAAAATGGGGAGACCAGGGAGATGGTCAATATCGTAATCCGGTTATTCCGGGTGACTTTAGTGATATTGATGCTATTCGTGTTGGGGCAGATTATTATGCCATTTCCTCTACCTTTCAATTTAGTCCCGGTGTTGTTGTACTTCACTCAAAAGATTTAGTGAACTGGCAAATTACAGGCCATATAGCAAATGATATTAGTGCCATCAGCCCTGAATTAAATTGGGATAAAATGAACCGCTATGGTAAAGGGATTTGGGCAGGTGCTATCCGTTATCATGCAGGAAAATTTTGGGCATATTTTGGTACACCTGATGAAGGCTTTTTTATGACTACTGCTAAAAACCCTGCTGGCCCATGGGAGCCATTACACCATTTGTGGAATACAAGCGGTTGGGATGATTGTTGTCCTTTTTGGGACGATGACGGACAAGCTTATTTTATTGCCACCCATTTTGCAGATAACTATAAAATACATTTATTTAAAATGAGCGGAGATGGTAAAAAGATTGATAGGCAATCTGATTCCATTATTCACCAGTCTGAAGGAAGTGAGGCAAACAAACTCTATAAGATAAATGGAATTTATTATCATTTTTTTAGTGAAGTAAAAAGCGAAGGAAGAGTTACCATGATGGAGCGTTCCAAAAATATTTATGGCCCTTATGAAACCAAACAATTAAATCATGTAAACCCATTAACAGACAAAGAGCCGAATCAGGGCGGTTTGGTGCAGGCTGTTGCAGGCGACTGGTGGTTCTTTACACACCAGGGTACAGGAAGCTGGGAAGGCCGGGCTGCCTGCCTGTTGCCGGTTACCTGGGTAAATGGCTGGCCAATTATTGGCAAGGTTGCAGCAGATACCATTGGCAATATGGTATGGCAATATAAAAAAACAATACCATCATCCCCTAAAAGTATTCCTTCATCAAATGATGAATTTAATCAGGCTCATTTATCGCCACAATGGGAATGGAATTATCAACCCCGAAAAGATAAATGGTCGCTGACAGAACATACAGGTTTTTGCCGGCTAGATGCATTTCCCCCTGCAAAATTGATTGATACTAGTGATGAACGCAAAGCATTTTTCAGGGCTGGTAATACGCTTACACAACGCAGTATGCGTACTGTAAGCAATGAGGTAGTAATCAAAATAAATATAAAAGGAATGGTTAATGGAGAAGTGGCTGGGTTATGTCATTTCTCTGCAATGTATAGCACATTTGGAATAAAACAAGATGGTGGAAAACGGTTCTTGAAGTATGATAACAACGGGCAAGAAACTAAAGGACCTGTAGTTAAGCAGCAGGTAATCTGGTTAAAATCTGTTTGGGATTGGAATGGTATAAGTCAATATGCATACAGCCTTGATGGAAAAAACTTTTTACCCTTTGGCGATAGCTATCAACTGTCATGGGGTTTTTATCGTGGCGACAGAATAGGTATATTTAATTATACTACTGACAAAGAAAATGGTTTTATAGAGGTAGATTGGTTTCATTATAACTATGCAATTTTTAAATAAAAAAAATAAAAATTATCCAATGATGATGATCAGAAAATCTATTTGTATTGCAGTGTTGATGCTGGCAACTGTTACTACATTTGCACAACTACAAATAACCACTGCCTTATGTGAAAATAAAATCAATCCTGCTGGTGTGGCTTTACAAAATATCCGTTTTGGATGGGAACTCAATTCAAATGAAAACGATCAGTATCAAACGGCTTACCAGTTGGTAATTGCATCTTCAAAAGATAAACTGAATGCAGGGAAATATGATGTGTATAATTCTGATATAGTAAAGAGCAGGCAAACTGTTTTAGTTGAATATAAGGGCAACCCATTGCAGGCAGCACAACTATATTTCTGGAAGCTGCAGGTGTGGGATAAAAATAATCTGCCTTCAAAATGGAGCAGTAGTCAGCAATTTATCACCGGCTTGTTTTCAGCAAAAGACTGGTCTGCCGCAAAGTGGATTGGTTACGAACAGATGAATGATTCCATGCGTACAGTACCCGGCATACATGAACCTTATGCAGAAGAATTAGGCAATAAATGCATTCAGCGGCCGGTAGTGCCTTTGTTCAGAAAATCATTTGTGGTTTCAAAAAAAGTGAAGGCTGCATTATTATTTGTTACCGGATTGGGCCAGTATGAATTAAGTGTAAATGGTACCAAAACTGGTACTGCTTTTCTTGCTCCCGGCTGGACTTATTTTGATAAAACAGTTTTGTACAACAGCTTTGATGTAACGCAGCAATTGGTAAATGGTAAAAATGCTATTGGTGTAATTGTGGGTAATGGATTTTACAATATCAACCGGGAGCGGTATTTTAAAATTGTCGCAGCATTCGGTATGCCCACCATGATCTGCCGTTTAAAAATTATCTATGAGGATGGTTCTGCCGAAGACATTGTTTCTGATGCAAGCTGGAAAACTTCTCCTTCTCCCATTACCTATAGCAGCATTTATGGTGGAGAAGATTATGATGCAAGATTGGAACAATCCGATTGGAACATGCCATCATTTGATGATACCAAATGGATGCCATCTTTGCTGGTAAAACCTCCTTTAGGTAAGTTGTTGCCCGAACAGGATTACCCCGTTACACTGATGGATTCATTCGTTGCAAAAAAAGTATTGCACCCTTCCTCAAATATATACCTATATGATTTTGGTCAAAATATTTCAGGAATTGTTAGTTTGAAAGTAAGGGGAAAAAAAGGGCAGGCTATAAAAATAATTCCTGCTGAATTGATCAATAAAAATCAACTCTATAATCAACATGCAACAGGTGATCCTTACTATTTTTCCTACACTTTAAAAAGCGATACAGAAGAAGTATGGCAGCCAAAATTTACCTATTATGGTTTCAGGTATGTGCAGGTAGATGGAGCTGTGCCTGATACTGTTGAAAATAGTTTATCACTTCCGGTGATAACACAACTTACTTCTTTGCATAACAGAAATGCCAATCCGGAAAATGGCAGTTTTGAATGTTCCAATCAATTGTTCAACCGCATCTATACGCTCATCAACTGGGCTATAAAAAGTAACATGCAAAGTGTGATTACCGATTGTCCGCACCGGGAAAAATTAAGCTGGCTCGAACAGGATTACCTGATGGGTAATTCTATTCATTACAACAATGATATATACCACCTATACCGAAAGCTGGTGTACGACCTGATGGATGCACAATATCCGGAAGGGTTTGTTCCGGATATTGCACCAGAATTTGTGGTGTTTAACGGAGGTTTTTTAGACTCACCGGAGTGGGGAAGCAGTGCAGTGATTTTACCTTGGCTATTGTATGAGTGGTATGGCGATAAAGACATTTTGCAAAAGGCTTACTGGATGACGAAAAAATATGTTGACTATCTGAAAACTAAATCAACCAATAATATTTTGTCGCATGGTTTGGGCGACTGGTATGATTATGGACCCAAGCCCCCGGGAGAAGCCCAGCTAACTCCTAAATCTGTTACAGCAACTGCCATCTATTATTATGATGCGGCACTGGTAAGTAAAATGGCGAATGTGCTGGATGAAAAGAAGGATGCAAGAAAATATGAAACACTGGCAGCATCCATTAAACAATCGTTTAATAAAAAATTCTTTAACAGTAAAACCAGGGTCTATTCAACCGGTAGTCAAACTGCAATGGCAATGCCTTTAAGCGTGGGGCTGGTAGAAGAAAAAAATAAAAATGCAGTTTTAAAAAACCTGGTCGATTCAATTTATGCCGGTAATAAAGCATTGACGGCAGGCGATATTGGTTTTCACTTTTTGGTAAAAGCATTGGATGAAGGCGGGGCTTCTCAACTGATTTTTGATATGAACAACCGGGATGATGTGCCGGGTTATGGCTTTCAATTAAAGAAAGGTGCTACGGCATTAACGGAATCATGGCCGGGCCTGGAGGAAGTGTCTAACAATCATTTAATGCTGGGGCATATTATGGAATGGTTTTACAGCGGGCTTGCCGGTATCAGCCAGGAAAAAGCTTCGGTTGCCTTTAATCATATCAGGATAAGGCCACAGCCTGTTGGGGATATTACTTTCGCTAAAGGCAAATTTCATTCCCCTTATGGATGGATAATTAGTGAGTGGAAAAAAGAAGGAAAGCAATTTTTATTACGTGTAAACATACCGGTAAATACAGATGCAATAATTTATTTACCGGCTACAGCCTCATCTGTTATAAAAGAAAACGGCACACCAATCAAAAATAAAGAATATGGTAGATTTTTATCAAACAAGGCAGGTATCATATCTATTAAAGTAGGTTCGGGCAATTATATTTTGGAGGTAGAATAATTGGGTAATTCATTTAACCCACTTTGTAGCTAAGAGTCACCAAATTGAGCAATAGTATGGGTTTCATCTTTTTTTTTGTGGCGGTTTGTGTACTACAGATTTAATTTGCTTAAAGGGTTTTTATTTTTTTTGTTTCAGGGCATTATGTATTTGCCCGAGATCTTCGGTTGGTTCGGTGCACCGCTTTATTTGTATGATTTTATCGTAACTGTTTTGTGCTGTTGTCAGCACTGATTTTTGTGTGGATGCCTTCCTTTTTACTTCTTTCCAATCATCGTTGATACCAGATTGTTTTAGCTGATGATGTATAGTGTTTACAAGCCAATAGGTCAGTAATCCTAAATGCAAATGCGCCATGGTTGAGACATCATTTTTATGATAAATGGGGCGCAGGTCTAAATCTGTTTTCAATATTCTAAAGGTATATTCTATCTCTCTGATGGTATTGTAAATCATCCATTCTAAGGCTTCGGCTGTATCTTCTAAATTTGTTCTTAAAAAATAGGTGCCCAATTTTTTATTTGCTTCTTCGGCTTTTGCCACGTCCTTTTGCCAGTAAATATTTTTTACTATTTGGTTAGCAGTGTCAATATCAAGGGTGATGTTGTAAAGATGATGGATGGACGGATATTTTTGTTTGGCCCTGCCAATTCTTTGTTGCACTTTATCTACTTTCTTAATGCCTCTTGGTTTGCTTAAGCTTTGTTTTATTAAATTTAATTGCTCTTCATAGCCCTGCTCCAGCCTGCTTTTGATGCCTTGCTCTTTCATTGCTTTGGCTGGGCTTTCTACCTTCAAAAAACTATCTGTATATTTTTCACTTTGCACCAGTGACAGTCTTATTATTTTTTAGATTTGGTGAGCAAATAAGTTTCTTTGCCTTGCTGCATGGGCTTGTAGTCTTTCATTTTTGACCTGCTTACTACCACATATTTGTATCCCTCCCGGGTTAAAGTATCAAAATTAAAATTTTGAAACCCGGTAAGCCTTACCTGGAATTTATCCAGTCTTGGAGCATCAGATTTTACATAATTGATGCAAAAAATGTTGTTATCACAACTGCAATATGCAATGGGGTAGCAACCGGGGGAATTATTTCATCCTCTGATATACCTTCAATTTAAAATGATTTTTCCTTTTCAACTTACCTGAAATCAAACCATAAACTGCCGCTAACAGGCGTGTAGTTTAATTGAATATTCTGCTGGCTCTGCGGACCTATTTTCTCTGCTGGCTGAAACTTGGTTCCGATGGGGCTGATGGCATTCATAAATCCGATATTGCCTTCAGGAAATGGCGGGCTGGTATTATCATTATACGCTCCTTTTGGCTTGTCGGGTTTCAGCATTTCAAGGAAAATATTTTCTTCTACATTATACACCGTAAAAGCCGCTTCCTTATTTTCTATAGTCACCCAATACAAGCTGGCATGATAACCTTTAAACTCAGGATAGTTCCAGCTTTCACCGGTAATAGTGTTGTTATAGTTTTTGTGCCACACGCCAAACTGTTGTCCTTTTAGCCGGTTCTTCCAAACCCTATAAGGCCCTTGTCCCATCCACTTCATGCCGGTAACTTTTTCTTCCGGATAATTGAAAGTAATGCCCATAAAATCTACAGCATTTTTTTGCGAGTACTTATACTCAAGCCTGGCTGGCAATCCCGGCGAAAAAGTCCATTTTATGGTAAAGAAAAATTCACCGTCGTATAAAGGCTCAACAATGTAGCCGCCATTTTCTGCATAGTGCCTGAATGTTTTAAGTGTATGGTTAACCCCGGCCACAACCGGCCCATCGGAAAGTGATATCGTTGATTTGCTGTTAACAACCTTCTGCAAATAGCCGGTCGCTTTATTAAAATGATAAGCGACTCCATCTACGTTTACCACCAGGCTGCTGTCGCTCTC
This sequence comes from Ferruginibacter sp., assembly GCA_025362235.1. Classification (GTDB taxonomy): domain Bacteria; phylum Bacteroidota; class Bacteroidia; order Chitinophagales; family Chitinophagaceae; genus Ferruginibacter. The sequence goes on from JANYGZ010000050.1 coordinate 82,826, forward strand.
CGTAGTTTTTATTTTTCCTGCATTTGATACAGCCTTCCTGTTGCTATTAGCAACAACAGCCGGGCTTTGCAAAGGCCAGCTCCAGGTAAAAATTTCTCTGTTATATTGATCATGGGCAGTAAGATATAAGGCATCATTATTTTGCCAACCTACAGGAAGGTTCAAGTTGATGCAACCTTTTTCACCTGGCGCCAAAACTGATTTTACTTTGCCCGTTGCACTTATAGAAGATGCTATTTCGGTATCAGCGGCAGTGGGTAGTTTGCACAGCTTCCAGGTAAAAATGCATTTGGAAAGATTGGTGTAGAGATAGCGGTTTTCTATAGCAAGTTTTCCATTAAAAGAAGGCATGATAGATGGTTGACTGATATAAACAGGGCTCCAGATTTCTTTGATCGTGTAGAAGCTTCCTTCCTTTTCACGATGCGGCCCAACGATACCATCAGGTGCCATATTGCTGTTCGTGTCCATGCTGTCCGCTTTATCTTTCCGCATGATGCCTTCATCATGAAACGACCAAAGGAATCCACCTGCGCCATAAGGATGTTGCAAAATAAGGTTCCAGAAATCGTCGAGGCCTGCACCTTGCCCACCATCATAGAGGCCATGCATAAATTCTGTCGGAAAAAAAATATCTTTTCCATAAAGCGATGAATTCACTACATAATTATAATCGGGATAATGCTTGGTATCGGTACCATTAAATTTCTCCCAGGGATGAATGACCAGCCTGTTTTGCGGATCGTACATTGCATAATCATTATCAAGTCCACGATTCCAGCCACCTTCATTACCATTATCCCAAATAACAACAGAAGGATGGTTAACATCCCTGATCACCAATTCCTTTACTAACGGTCTGCCAGCTAAGGTGTCGTATGCGGCCTGCCAGCCCGTCAATTCATCCAATACAAAAAGGCCTAATGAATCACATGCATCAAGGAAGTGCTGATCGGGCGGGTAATGCGACATACGAACCGCATTCATATTCATATCTTTCATCAGGTTGATGTCAAGCAGGCTAATGTCTTTACTCAATGTGCGGCCAGTTTCGGGCCATTCGCTGTGGCGGCACACACCTTTGAAAATTACTTTTGTTCCGTTTACATAAAAGCCATCCTGCTTTCTGAGTTCCGCCGTTCTGAAACCAAAACGTTGGGAGATGGTATGCAGTACCTGGCCTTTATTTTTTAATGTAACTATTACCTGGTAAATATTTGGAAACTCAGGGTTCCACAGCAGGGGGTTGGTAAATTTATTTTTTAAAACAAAACTATCCTGTTGAATAGTAGTTTGCAGCATAATAGGATTTCCAAAATTTACTCCCTTCGATGTTTGTAGCTGCGCCACAATGGTAGTGCCCGGCTGTACAGACTTTGCAAATACATTCATTGCAAATGATCCATCGGCTTTCGCATCAATCGCTACCCGGTCGATAAAAATTTGCGGAACTATTTCTAAATAAACAGGCCGATAGATGCCGCCCAATGTCCAAAAGTCTCCTTGCCGCTCTGCTCTGTTTACAGAATGCTCGGCAGACATTTTACTCACGGTTACGGCTAACAGGTTGTCCGCATCAAATTTTACCAGCTCGGTGATGTCGTATTTAAACCGGTAAAAACCTCCCTGGTGAATGTTGCCGGCAGACCTGCCATTAATCTTTACTTCTGTGTCCGTCATCGATCCTTCAAAAACTATAAAAACCTTTTTATTACGCAACTCATTAGCAAGTTTAAAATGATATTTATACAAACCCTGCTCGTCGGTAAGAACCTTATCACGGCCGTAGCTATAAGCGCCAAAGCCCTGCTGCTCCCAGTTAGAAGGTACCTGTATGCTGCTCCACTTGCCACTGTTCATTCCTTTGGTACAAAAAAACTCCCATGCTACGGTATGGTCTTTATCTGTGCCGGAAAGATATTGCAGTATTGTTTGCTGGGCAAAGCTGCATACCGGTGATAGAAAAAGGAGGATGAAAAAAGAATAAGCAAATATCTGTAGATGCCGGATGGATGAATATTGCAATCGCTTAAGAAATGTTATCATAAAAAATTTGATGCTTTTTTGATTTGATATTACAGAAAGGTATCACTTTTTATTTTTACACTTTGCCGGATGACCAATTTGCAAGTTAGCATATCAAACGATAAAAGATGAATACCTTTTATAATAAAACGAACGCCTTAAATGATATGAACAAACATTTGTAAACGGGCTCTACTAATATTTCACTATAAGGGAATAACTGCCGGAACCCGCCTGGATAACTGCTCTTCCATTTCGCCATATTTAGGATAAACCATTTATAATATTGATTGATTTTTTAAATCGTATTGCCGGATTGAAAAATTATACTAATAGTCTTTTATCCTTCTTTGATGCTTTTTTATTAATCGCTTTTGTTGTGTTGCTTCATCATCATTTAGTGCTTATATTGAATGCTTATTCATTCGATTGCTTATAATTTCTATTTTATGAAATATCATTTGCTTTTTCTCACCGCAGTTTTAAATTCAATAGGCACTTTAACACAAAATGATACACATTCGCCAGGCTCAAAGTTGCCAGTCGCTAAAGGTATGAAGCAACATGATTTTTTATATGCAGGTGAATGGGAGAATTCGTCTTTTAAAGACAAGCAAATCTTTATTGTTAAAGATGCCAAAATTGCCTGGAGTTACACCATGCCCCGGGAAAGTGAATATGGTGATGCAACATTGCTTTCAAACGGTAATATTCTTTTCTCATGTATTCATGGGGCAAGTGAAGTAACACCTGATAAAAAGATCGTTTGGAACTATGCTGCACCTGCAAATTGCGAGATAGATACCTGCCATACAAAGCCCTGCTTTTAAAAATGATTAATAATTATTTACTATGCAAAAGAAAGCGATTTACCTGTTACTGATTATATACACGTTAGCAGGATTGCCCTTTACAATGTTGGCGCAACAGCAGCATAAGTTGTCCGACCCCAAAGCTACTAAAGAAGCCAGGGCATTGTATGCCTACATCAATGATATGTTTGGAAAAAAAACATTGTCAGGGCAAATGTTCTCTGGCTGGGGTTTTGATGAAATCAATTACATCTATAATATCACGGGTAAATATCCTGCGATTAAAGGCTTCGATTTTATTCAGTCATCATTGAATGATTCTGTGGTAAAAGGAGCTATTGAATGGTGGAAAGATGGCGGCATCCCTACCATCATTTGGCATTGGGGCGCACCTGGCATTGGCGAAGGATATCCAAACAGTAAAAAAGAAATTGACATCACCAAATGTTTTCAAAAAGGAACGGTGGAATATGATTCGTTTTGGACAGAACTAAAAACAAAAGCAGATCTTTTGGAACGCCTGCAAAAAGCAAACATACCTATTTTATGGCGCCCATTTCATGAGCTGAATGGAAATTGGTTTTGGTGGGGCAAACAAGGGCCCGGTAATTTTAAACGCCTGTGGACAACGATGTACAATTATTTTGTAAACGATAGAAAATTAAACAATTTAATATGGGTACTTTGCTATACCGGCGAGCCGGATGGAGCCTGGTACCCCGGTGATAAATATGTTGACATTGCCGGCGCCGACACCTACAATAAAGGTGATAGTTCGATGCCGCTGATGTATAAAGCCGTAAAAGATATTACCGGCACCCGCGTGCCTATCGTGTACCACGAATGCGGCACACCTCCAAATCCTGATAAATGTTTTAAAGATGGCGCAATGTGGTCATGGTGGATGGAATGGCATACGCAGCATATACGCAAAGTTGATACGGCTTATTTAAAGCAAGTGTATGGCCATGAATTAATAATTACCCGTGATGAAGTTCCGGATATTATGAAAGTTTACGGTAAAAAAATGAAGAAATAAATAGTCGTTAAAATATAAAAAATTCTATATGAAACTAAAATTGATCTGCCTGTTCTTTGCTTTGTATTTTATTCAATTTGCACAGGCACAAAAAGTAACAAGTTTTGATGTTCAATCACCAAATGGCAACATAAAATTGCATGTAGAAACATCCAATAAAATAACCTGGTCGGTAAAAGATAACAATGAACAGGTTGTTGAACCTTCCACAATATCATTGCAATTGCAAAACGAAAATTTAGGCGATAAGACTGTGGTCACTTCGTCCAAAACAGAAAATGTAAACAATACAATTACTGCCATCAATTATATCAAGGCAACCATTCCTGATAATTACACGCAACTCACTTTAAATTGTAAAGGCAATTATGGTTTAAAGTTTAGGGTGTATAATGATGCAGTGGCATACCGTTTTTTCACAAAGAAAAAAGACAGCATTATTATAAAAAGTGAAGAAGCTAATTTCAATTTTACAAACAATGATTCAGCGTTTATTCCAATTCAATGGGATTATCGTGCCGGGCAAAATTTCAACTCATCTTTCGAGGCATTATATCACCACATCACCCTATCACAATTTCCAAAGGATTCACTCGCTTTTCTTCCTCTGCTGGTTGATCTTGGTAATGGAAAAAAGGCAGAAATTTTGGAAGCGGATCTTGAAGATTACCCCGGTATGTACCTCAATTTGAATGAAACGAAAAAAGGTTTAAAAGGGGTGTACGCACCTTACCCTGCAAAAGAATATTAATTATATTGCTTCAAACAGAGAAGGGTTTATCGCTGCAACAAATGGCACCAGGAATTTTCCCTGGCGAATCGTTGCCATAAGCGAACAGGATATAGATTTATTGAATAATGATATTGTTCAAAAGCTTGCGTCACCTCCAAAGCTTGCAGATTATTCATGGGTAAAAGCGGGACAGGTTGCCTGGGATTGGTGGAACCACTGGAATATTACCGGTGTTGATTTTCATGCAGGGCTTAATACAGAAACTTATAAATATTACATTGATTTTGCGGCTGCCAATAAACTGGCTTATATAATTATGGATGGAGGCTGGAGTGATGAACTTGATCTTTTAAAAGTAAAGCCTGATCTTAATTTGCAACAGATCATTGATTATGGTAAACAAAAAAATGTTGGCGTTATTTTATGGGCAACCTGGTATGCTGTTGCACACCAGATGGATACAGCGTTTGCAGTATATTCAAAGATGGGTGTGAAAGGATTTAAGATAGATTTTTTTGACCGGGATGATGCGAAAGTTGTAGCCTCAACTTATGCCATTGCAAAAAAAGCTGCCGAATATAAACTGATGATGGATTATCACGGCATATATAAGCCTACAGGCATACAACGCACTTATCCAAATGTAATTGGCTTTGAAGGCGTAAAAGGTTTAGAGAATTTTAAATGGGCAAATGAAGATCAGCCGCAGTATACTACCAGCATTCCTTTTATACGCATGATGGCCGGCCCGATGGATTATACGCCCGGCGCTATGCGTAATACAACACAGGCAGATTTCAGGCCAATCAATAATAACCCGATGGCGAAAGGAACACGGTGCAACCAGCTTGCAGAGTACGTTGTTTTTTATGCTCCTTTGCAAATGCTTTCTGATAATCCAACCATTTATGGAAAGAACCAGGAATGCACAGACTTCATAGCCAAAGTGCCAACAACCTGGGACGAAACGGTACCGCTTGATGGCAAGGTTGCTGAATACGTTGCAGTTGCCCGTCGTAAAGGAAATGATTGGTTTGTTGGAGCAATGGCCAACTGGAATGAAAGAAATATAACACTTGATTTTTCATTTCTTCCCGCAGGAAAATATACGGCCGAAGTTTTTAAAGACGGTGTAAATGCAGATCGTAATGCGACAGATTATAAAAAGGAAATGATTACTATTTCTTCAGGTGATAAGATCAATATTCACCTTGCGCCGGGTGGCGGTTGGGCAGCAAGAATAAATAAACAATAAGCTCATGGCAAATCTCTCATTAATCAAAGTGTATGAATTTTTAAAACTTGTTTTGAAAGGAACAAGGCTTGTTAAACAAAACAATAAAAAAGTTTTGAAATGGCATCAAGGATTGAAAAGCATTTGAAATAGTATTTTATATCTGTTGAAAATCAACGATTTAATATTGGTGTACCACATCTTATATTATATATTTACGTATTGGCAGTAATTTTAACGAACTACTTTTATATATGAAAATCCTGGCCTTATTTTTATTCGCAATACTATTAAGTCTGAATTCATTTGGACAAAAAACAACTTGTCAATTTTTACACGAGGGCACATTTAAAGTCACTACGAAAGAATCCGGAGAAACTTTTATTACCAGAACAAAAAAATATCAAATTGAAGAAAACGCCTTGATGGGATAGTTGTTTTTGACATTATCTGGACTGATGAATGCTCCTATGAATTAAGACCTAACAAACTTATCAAAGGTGATCCAGCTATTATGGGTTATGGAAAATATGTTTTAAGAGCCCGAATAAAAAACATAACAAATAAAGGTTACGTTGCTGAAACTTCGGCTAATTTTTCACACGGCATTATAGATTTTGAAGTCGAAATAATAAATTAAAAAACTGCTGCCACCAAAAGGCAAAATACGGGCCTATGGGTCAGCATTGACGGTATTTCCAGCATATCGTCTTATATCATATATTTACTTATTTACCAGTAATTTTAAGAAACAGAGTAGGCAACGAATTAAGTAAAAAACTATCTAATGAAACATATAATATTTTCGATTATTTTCTTGCAATTTTCATTAATCTCATGTTCGCAAGACACAACAAAAGAAACTTTTGAAAGGGCTGTCAAATTTAAGAAGGACGGCAAATATCAAGAAGCGTTGATTGAATACGACAAGGTGTTACTAATCAAACCAAAATTTGTAAATGCTTTAATAAATAGAGCAAATGTTAAAAGCTTACTAAAGGACAATAACGGAGCGATATCTGATTTAAATAAAGCTGAAAAAATAGACCCATCAGAACCCGAAATTTATTACAATCGAGGAAATGCAGAACACGAAATAACAATGTATAAAGAGGCTATTATAGATTATGACAAAGCAGTTAACTTATCAAGCAACGAGGATTATTATTTAGCCAGAGGCAACTCAAAGAAAGCAATAGGTTTATATGAAGAAGCAATTAAGGATTATTCAGAAGCTATTTCAATAAAATCAAATTTTACAGAAGCCTATTATAATAGAGCAAATGCTAAACAAAAAACGGATGACTTTTTAGGTGCTATCGAAGACTATAACAAAGCAATTGGAATTGACCCGTCTAAAATTGAATCTTACATGAACAGAGGAAATGCAAAAATTAGACTTCAAAAATATCAAGAAGCAATTATAGATTTTGATATGTGTATTAAAATCAATCCTAATAATTACTTGGCTTTTAGTAATAGGGGAATTGCAAATGGCGGACTAAAAAACAATGAAAAGGCAATTAACGACTATAGCAAAGCAATTGAAATCAATCCTAATAACGCTGATTCATATTTTGGAAGAGCTGGAATTAAACATTTAACAGGAGACAAAGAGGGTGAATGTGCAGACTTAAAAAAAGCGGCAGATATAGGATATGAGAAAGCGAAGAATATATATGATAAATATTGCAAATAAAAACTATAGTAACAATGCAGTTTTGGCAATAGTATGGATGAACGAAGTAGGATCGGCTGCAAACGGTCTCGTTCTGACATAGATTGCGCAAATAACATTAAAATGGATAAACATATAACAAATAATCAAATCCCTAAAATAGGCTTCAATTTAATTTATACTGTCCCCTTAACTGTCCCCTGTAAAATTAAAAAAGCCATGATAGTCAATGCTATTAAGGCTTTTACGTTTTATAAGTACTCGGGATTAGAATTTACCTAGAAAATATAAAAAACCTTAAAACTATCTGAAACGTCCCCCACGGCATCCCCCTGTAAAATAAAAAGCCCTGAAAGTAACTACTATCAAGGCTTTTAATTTTAATTGGTTACCCGGCACGGACAATTCTTGAACCACTTTATACCCGATTTGACTAGGCTCGCTAATCTTTTGACGGCATAAGATTTGGGCGAATCATTTTCATTTGATTAATTGTTTAAAGCATCAAAAATTGATATGGTGAAACCTGAGCGTATGGTAAATCATTAAAGCTAATTATTGCCAAAGACAATAGAAAGGAAAAAGAGAAATATAGATTCTATGGTTTATAATTAAACCGAAGTATAAAGATCCCTTACGCCTTCAAAACCTCAATTACAAATTAAGTTAAAAGTATTTAGACCTAATTATAACAATCAGTCTTTGTGCAAATTTGTAACTGGTTTTTCAACAGCCGTTCTAATACCCTGGTAACTCACTGTTAGCAGAGCAATAGTGAGTACGATAAAACCAGCCAAGGCAAACATCCACCAACTTAGGTTAACCCGATAAGGAATGATGGCAAGAAATGTATGCATGGACCATAGACTAAGCGGTACAACAATCAGGAAAGCGACTATTACAGGTTTTAGGAAATCACGTGACAGTGCCAACCAAATTTGCTGTATCCCTGCACCCAGCACTTTACGAATGCTCATTTCTTTACTGCGTTTTTCAGCAACATATGCAGCCAACCCAAAAAGCCCAAGACAGGAAATAAAAATAGCTATGCCACCAAAAAATGCTGCCAGCATGCCAATGGAAGAAAATTCTTTGAACCGTTGCTGGTAACCTTCCTGTGTAAATGAATATTCAAATGGATAGCCGGGGTTTAATTTTTTAGCAATCTTTTCAATGCGGGAAAGCGTCTGCCGCCAATGGTTATTGTTTACAATGCGTATAAAAACATGGCTAAGATTATTTGCCTGCAGGTAAACGGCCATTGGTGCGATAACATCGGATGGGTTATTAAATACAAAATTTTGAACGACGCCAATTACACGATTGCCACCAACTACAGCTCCAACTACAGGTGATTTTAAACCCATTTTTTGTACCGCTGTTTCATTGATAAGGCAGGCAGAACTGTCTGTTCCAAATTCAGGGCTGAAGTCGCGGCCTTCAATCATTTTTAAGCCGGCAGTTTTTGTCCAGTCGTATTGTACATGGGTAACAATCACAGACAATTCCTGTCCCGGTACTTTTCCCGGCCAATCCATTCCTGTTACAGCACCACCAAATTGCAGCAGGTTTTCCGAACCAGCGGATTTGTTTTTCACTTCAGGTATTGCTGCCAATTCCTGTTTAAATATATTGTAATGTCCCGCAAGTTCACCCGTAGCGGCGATGTCGATAAGGTTTTCCTGATCATAACCAATTGGCCGGTCCCGTACATAACTAATTTCTGTAAATATTACAATAGTGGTAATGATAAGAAAGATGGAGATAATAAATTGAAAAGTTACCAGCACGGTTCGTAGTTTACCACCATTCTTATTTGCAGATACATCTCCTTTTAAAACTTTTACTGTATTAAAACGACTAAGAAAAACAGCAGGATAGCTGCCTGCAATAATTCCGGTCAAAATACCAATACCCATAAGCAATAACCAAAGCCAGCCATTGTAAAAGTTAAAGTATAATTTTTTTCTAACAACTGGTTAAGCGATGGCAGTACAAGCCAGGCAATAAGCACACTTACCAGCCAGGCAATAAAAGTCATCAGCAGTGCTTCACTAAAAAATTGAAAAACAATTAGCTTTCTTGATGCACC
>JANYGZ010000056.1 GCA_025362235.1 Ferruginibacter sp.
GGCTTCTGCCTTTTGCCCAGTAAGACTGGTTGCTTAAATAATCGAAAATTATTTCCGGATTTAATTTAGATTTATCGGTAGAGATGTAATAAGTACCTGTCATTTTAATTTATTCCAATGATTGTAAACTTTTATCAATAATACTTACACATTCCATTACCTGTTCTTTTGTAATTACAAGCGGCGGTGCAAAACGGATTTTATCGCCGTGTGTAGGTTTTGCCAATAAGCCATTTTCTTTTAACGTTAAACACAGGTCCCATGCAGCTTCGGGGTTGGTATGCTTTATTACTATTGCATTTAATAAACCTTTTCCCCTCACTGTTTCAATAAAAGGAGAGTTTAATTTCTTTATTTCACTGCGCAGTAATTCTCCCATTGCTTCTGCATTTTCTGTCATATTTTCTGCCTTTAAAACCTGCAACGCTGCTATAGCTACTGCACAAGCCAATGGGTTACCTCCATAAGTGCTACCATGTTCTCCGGGTTGTATCGTAAGCATAATTTCATCATCGGCTAGTACTGCACTTACCGGTAATACACCACCACTTAATGCCTTGCCCAATATCAAAATATCCGGACGTACATTTTCATGATCACAGGCCAGCATTTTTCCTGTACGGGCAAGTCCTGTCTGTATTTCATCAGCAATCATCAGCACATTATACTCGGTGCATAAATTTCTTACACCTGTTAAATACCCTTCCTCCGGAACTACAACCCCGGCTTCGCCCTGTATTGGCTCAAACATAAAGGCAGCAATATTTTTAGATTGAAATACTTTTTCTAAAGCAACAAGATTATTATGTGGAATATTAATATACCCCGGGCTAAAGGGGCCAAAATTATTTTTAGCAGAAGGATCGCTGCTAAAAGTAATGACACCTGTAGTGCGGCCATGAAAATTACCTTCGCATACAATAATCTGGGCACTATCATTTTCAATACCTTTTACCTGGTAAGCCCATTTACGTGCAAGCTTCAGCGCTGTTTCAACAGCTTCCACACCAGTGTTCATGGGCAATACCTTGTTGTATCCAAAATATTTAGTAATATATTTTTCGTATTCTCCCAGCCTGTCGCTATGAAATGCCCTGCTCGTTAACGTTAGTTTGGAAGCCTGCTCAACTAATGCCTTGATAATTTTTGGATGGCAATGGCCCTGGTTTACTGCAGAATAGCCACTTAAAAAATCGTAATAACGCTTGCCATCTACATCCCATACAAAAACGCCTTCACCACGGTTCAATACTACTGGTAATGGATGATAATTATGTGCACCATAGTTTTCTTCAAGGTCAATAAATTGCTGGGTAATATCTGATGTTGTTATAGTTGATTGCATAAATTGATAATTGTATAATTAATAAAAAAATTGCCGGAGTTGTACTGTAATAAAAGAAAATATATATACCCAAAGGGAAAATGCTCAAAAGCCAGGCGCCTTAATGATTCAGCAGATCGAGATTGTTGCTGAGAAAATACGATATGTTTTGCGAAGTTTTTATCCTGTAAATTTTGTGCAATATATAAAATTGTTTTGATAAACTATGCGAATGGTGGTAATTCAAATTATTGCTCCCCGGTTTGAACCGGAAGGGCGCAACCACAGTTCAAAATATAGTTAACACAACACTGATTTATAAATCAAATTTTATTCCTTGCGCCAGCGGCAATTTATCTGTATAATTTATAGTATTTGTTTGCCTGCGCATATACACTTTCCAGGCATCGCTGCCACTTTCCCTGCCGCCGCCTGTTTCTTTTTCGCCACCAAAAGCGCCGCCTATTTCCGCACCCGAGGTGCCAATATTTACGTTGGCAATACCGCAATCACTTCCCACAGCAGAAAGATATTGCTCAGCTTCCCGCAAATTATTCGTCATGATAGCAGAAGATAAACCCTGCGGTACTCCATTTTGCATTGCAATGGCTTCCTCCAGATTTTTATATTTCATGATGTATAAAATAGGAGCAAAGGTCTCATGCTGTACGATAGCATAACTGTTTTTTGCTTCGGCAATACATGGTTTTACATAGCAGCCACTTTCATAGCCCTTACCTTTTAATACGCCACCTTCTACAATAAAATTGCCGCCTTCAGCCTTGCATTTATCAATAGCATCTTTATACATTTCTACAGCAATTGTATCAATCAATGGCCCAACATGATTCTTCTCATTTAATGGATCGCCAATCTTTAATTGTCCATACGCATTCACCAGTTTTTCTTTAAACCTGTTGTAAATTTTTTCATGAATAATAAGCCGTCTTGTTGATGTACAACGTTGGCCGGAGGTGCCGACAGCGCCAAATGCAGCACCAATTAATGCCATATCAAGGTCTGCATCTTTTGAAATAATGATGGCATTGTTGCCGCCTAATTCCAACAGGCTTTTGCCAAGCCTTGCGGCAACAGCTGCTGATACGGCTTTACCCATTCTTGTACTTCCGGTAGCAGATAATAAAGCAATTCTTGTATCATTGCTCATCCATTCACCCACTTCCCTGTCACCGGTAATTAAATTATTTACACCTTCGGGAACATTATTTTTTTTGAAAACTTTAGCCGCAATATTTTGACAGGCAATGGCACATAAGGGCGTTTTTTCGCTGGGCTTCCAAACGCACACATCTCCACAAACCCATGCCAGCATAGTATTCCAGCTCCATACAGCAACTGGGAAATTAAAGGCAGAAATGATACCTACAATACCTAATGGATGATACTGTTCGTACATTCTGTGCCCTGGTCTTTCGCTGTGCATTGTTAAGCCATGCAATTGCCGGCTAAGGCCAACAGCAAAATCGCAGATGTCGATCATCTCCTGTACTTCACCAAGGCCTTCCTGCAGGCTCTTGCCCATTTCGTAACTTACCAGTTGACCAAGAGCGTGTTTTTGAATCCTTAATTCTTCTCCAATCTGTCTTACAATATCTCCACGTTTGGGAGCAGGCCATTGCCTCCATTCTTTAAATGCTGTTGCAGCCTGTTGTAATACTGCTTCGTAACTATCCTTGTCGGCACTTTTTACTGAAGCAATTAATTTACCATCAACCGGGGAATAAGAATCTATATTGGCGCCTGTTGACGATTTCCATTTTGTACCTGTTGATACACCTTTATTTTTTTGTTGTATTTGTAATGGGGAAAGAAAATGCATAAATATTTTTTTGCAAAGTTATGGTTGATTTGGCTGCTTATCAAAACTGTCGAATAATGAAAGGGAGATTTTGAAGCTGGTTAAGTTATGTCGAATTATTAATGTATAAATTTGCGCTAAAGCCCCCAGTATAGTTTTACAATTACCCCGGCATTAATGCCGGGGTAAATTAATAATAAAATACCCGGGCTTTAGCCCCATAAAAGATTTTAAAAATAATTCAGACAGATTCTGGCAACAGCAAAATAATATTGCCCTGTTCTATTTTTTAACCGCAACCGCTATTCCTGTTGACCAAACCTGTTTAGTTAATAACAGGTCTTCTCTTTTTTCTAAATAGCTAATTAAATTGATGGCCTTTTCCTGGTGCCCTTCAGGCCAGTTTGGCTGAGGGAGCATATCATCTATAATGTACAACCCACCTTTGTTTAGCATCGATAATGCCTCATCTAATACCAGGTATTTTCCATGCCATGTATCTGCAAAAATATAATCAAAGTTTTGAGTATTATTTTCTTCAATCCATTTGCCCCCATCACTTACCACTAAGTTTAAACGATTATCATTTCCTAAAAACCGTTTGGCAATTTCCACAAAAGCAGGATCATTGTCAATTGAAATTAATGAAGAAGCCTCATCCATTCCATCTAATATCCACGCTGTTGATAACCCTGTTCCCGTGCCCAGTTCAAGAAATTTACCAGATGGCTTTGAGGCTGCAAGTGTTCTCAATAAAGAGCAGGTCAGCACATCGGATGCCATTGTAAAACCTGATAATTTGGTGGCTTCAATAATGTGATTATAAGAACCAGGAAATTGTTGATTTACTTCATCTGTCATTGTATTGGTAGGTTTATTGGGTACAATATTTTATTGTTACACGAATTTTATTTCACGAATTACACGTTAGTAATAATGCGATATAATATAATTAGCACTGCATAGTGTTATGTTAATTCTAAAGCGGCGGTTTGACACCGTCAATGGTAAGTTATTGACCATTCACCATTGACCATTCACAACTAGTATTGTTCATTTTCGTTAGGAAAATCTTTGCTTTTTACATCCGAAACATATTGTTCAATCGCGGATGTTATCTGTTCATCAAGATTTAAATATCTTCTTAAAAAGCGGGGTTTAAATTCTGTATTGATGCCCAGCATATCATGCATCACCAAAACCTGCCCATCGCAATTGCCACCTGCTCCGATACCGATGGTGGGTATATGCAAAGATTCAGATACTTCTTTGGCCAATACAGCGGGAATTTTTTCCAGCACAATGGCAAAGCAACCGGCTTCCTGCAATATCAGGGCATCTTTCTTTAATTTTTCTGCTTCTGTTTCCTCAGTAGCCCTTACTACATAAGTACCAAATTTATTGATGGATTGTGGTGTTAAACCTAAATGGCCCATTACCGGTATACCGGCACTTACAATTTTTTTTACAGAATCGATTATCTCAGCACCGCCTTCCATCTTCACGGTATGGGCTCCGCTTTCCTTCATGATCCTGATTGCAGATGCCAGGGCAATTTCTGAATTGGATTGATAGGAGCCGAAAGGAAGATCTACTACTACCAAACACCTTTCTCTAGCACGAACCACACTTTGTGCATGATAAATCATTTGATCAAGTGTGATGGGAAGGGTAGTGGCATGACCGGCCATTACATTGCTGGCACTGTCACCAACCAAAATAATATCGATGCCAGCCAAGTCAAATAATTTGGCAAATGAAAAATCGTAGGCCGTTATCATAGCAATTTTTTCCCCGGCCGCTTTCATTTTTTGAAGGGTATTAGTGGTCACTTTTTTAAGTTCCTTATCTGCAGTCATGATGGTTAATGTGGATTTAATAAATGTTTGGATATGTTTGTTTGCCTTTTAGCGAAGGGGAGTTGACTCTGCATTAGAATAAAACAAATCCATGAAGTGATCGCCGGTGTAAATGTAGATAATATTTATAAAAAAGAATTATTACGCCTTAACTGGCGAAAGGGTATAGGGGAATTTATGAGCTTAATCCGTGTGGCAGGGATGAGACTGGTAAAGAAGGGTTGCTTCCGTTGTGAAGCCGATATAAAAATTTCATGCAGTTTCCTGGCCAGTATAAAAATACGCCTGGCTTAACTCCGTAGGAGTTATTGCTTTGTAACAATGTAACAATAAGTTATTTGCGTGCCGTAGGTACGCCCCACACATACCCACAATTAAGAAATAGAGCGGCTGCTCCTATGGAGCGGAAATGCGTACTACTTTTTTTACAAAGTGATGGCTTTTATAGAGTCTAAATGCAAGTGTATATAGAGCTTGGTGAAATATTTTAAAGGCAGATATGCTGGATGAGGATACTGGTTATGGAATAATACAAATTTTCAATAGCTATCAAGACTTAAAAAAAAGTATTTGGTGGTTGGCATAAAATACAATTATATTTGCAGTGTACTACTTAACTAATACACTAATGATACAAATCGAAAACCTTTCTTTCGGCTATAGCAGAAAAAAATTGTTGTATAAAAATTTAAGTCTTACCCTTGGTGAAGGAAGTATTTATGGGCTGCTGGGTAAAAACGGTGCCGGTAAATCTACCTTGCTTAAAAACGTGGTGGGGTTGCTGTTTCCAACGGAAGGAACCATTACTATCAATGGCTATTCACCCAAAAAAAGATTGCCATCTTTTTTGCAAACAATTTATTTTATTCCTGAAGAAGTGAACGTGCCTGGCTTAACCATCCACAAATACATGAATCTTTTTTCACCATTTTATCCTGGATTTAATAAAGAGCAGTTTTTTAATTACCTGGACCAACTTGATATAAAAGACCAGGGCAAACTGAATACACTTTCATTTGGTCAGCAAAAAAAATTCATCATTGCATTTGCGCTGGCCTGTAACACAAAAATTTTATTGCTGGATGAGCCTACCAATGGGCTTGACATTCCTTCCAAGATCAGGTTTCGTAAACTAATTTCTTCTGTGTTAGATAAAGAAAGAATGATTATTATTTCTACGCACCAGATACGTGACCTGGACAATCTCATTGACAGGGTGGTTATTGTTGATAAAGGAGAATTGCTTTTAAATGCATCAATTACGGAAATTGCCCAAAAACTTTGTTTTAAAACAGTGTCATCAATAACAGATAAAACTAAAATATTATATACAGAAGAATCGCTAAAAGGACTATCGGTAGTGATGGAAAACACCGAAGATGAAGATTCTAAAATAGACCTGGAGCAATTATTTAATGGCATTACAGAAAACCCTGAAAAAGCAAAAGCAATTTTTCAATAAAAAAATTACTGTATGAATAACACATTTAACCTGCGGCGTTTTGGCTTGCTATTTAAGAAAACATTGCTGGAAAGGCCTGTGCAAATGTTTGGCTTTACTGCCTTAATCCTGGCGTTTATATTTATAGTCTATGCACTGGCAAAAACGCTGATTGGATTCAACGCATCACAAAACCTGGCTTTTATTTGGGGGCTTATCGGAGGCAGTTTCTTTTTAGCATCTTTTGTTTTTAATTATTTCGCCTCCAATGCAATCGGCTCTTCTTATCTCACCCTGCCTGCATCACAACTGGAAAAATGGCTTTGTGGAGTATTGATTGCGGCGGTTTTATATCCAATAATATTCATGACTTTCTATCGCCTGATGGATGCTTCATTTGTGTACTTGTTTCATAAAAGCCTAGACCCTGCTGGACCATTTTACAAACAGCAGTACCAGTCGGTAAATATCTTTTCTTTTAACGGTATCATTGCCTGGAAAGTATATCCCATGTATCTGTTTGCTGTCGCTGCCATGTTGGTGGGCTCATTGTATTTTAATAAAGTAGCCCTAATTAAAGTGTCACTTGCTATTTGTTGTCTTATAATCGGTTCATATCTTTTAAATTGGGGTTTCGCAA
Organism: Ferruginibacter sp.; assembly: GCA_025362235.1. GTDB lineage: Bacteria > Bacteroidota > Bacteroidia > Chitinophagales > Chitinophagaceae > Ferruginibacter. The sequence continues at coordinate 7,084 of JANYGZ010000056.1, forward strand.
AAATGTTTTTCGGCCCCGTCAATGATGCAACTATTTTTTATAATGTAACCATACCTGTAGGTAAGGAAGAAGGGTCAATCATGTTGCCCGAAAAAATTTCCGGTTTCGCATTCAATATTGTTAGTTATGTTTTTCCTGCAATATTGTTTGTAACATCTTTAATACGTTTCCGTGAAAAGGAATTTTAATTTAGCTGTATGGACTTTAAAGAAAACCCCGCAATTTATATACAGATAGCAGAATACGTTTGTGAACAGATTTTATTAAAAAAATGGAACCTGGGTGAAAAGATTATTAGTATTCGTGACCTGGCCATTAGTATGGAAGTAAACCCCAATACGGTACAGCGTGCCTATGATTTTTTACAGCAACGGGAAATCATTACCAATAAAAGAGGGGTGGGTTATTTTACGGAAGAAGATGCAATGGAACGGATACTCAGCTTTAGGCGGGAGCAATTTATGGAGAATGAACTGCCTGTTTTTATGCGTAATATTTATTTATTGAAAATAGATTTCAACAAAATAAAAGCCTTGTTTGACCAATTTGTAAAAGACAATTTTAAAAACTAATCATAATGAAAATAAGTACCTCCATTTTATTTGCAATGCTGATTTTATTGATTGCCGCTATGCTATGCAGCAATGTCATTATAAAAAAAGAATACGATAAAGTAGATAAGACAGACCTATACTGGACGTATCGAAAAGTATCACAACAGCCATTTAAGTACCTTAAAATAACAGGTGGTAACATTACTAATATTGCTTTTGAACAGAGTAACTCCTGCTCAGTACGGGTACTGGAAGACTGGGCCAGGTATGATAAGGAAGACATTACCGCCGTTGTAAAAAATGATACTATGTTTGTTGATTTTCGTTTTGTGCCGCAAAATGAAAATGAAAAAAACTGGCTAAAAAATATTACCCCTGTTCGAATTTTCTCTCCAGAACTTATATCAGTTGATGGTTTTAATACAAAACTGGAGATGTTTAAAATGAAACAAAAAAGCTATACCGTAAATATTTCCGGGAGGTCTGAATTTGAAGTGGAGAGCATGATACCCAATCTTGATTCATTGAATATTACACAAAAAGATTCGTCGGAAGTTGTATTTGAAATGTCACCAGAATATAAAACTTTGCCAAAAGCAGAAAGTAGCGGAAAACCGCTTACAGTTCATTTTGGCAGTCAACAAGACATTACTCCGTATACAAATGTTGTTAGTATAAAAAGTAAGGAAGCAATGTCTGTTCAATCTTTAACTGCCTCCGTGCAAGGTGTTTCTTTGCTGGATGTTGGCCATGCACAAATAGGTTCCATGCAACTGCAAATTGCAGACAGTTCAGCCATTTTACTTTCAGGTGGAGCTTTAAAGAAAGTTAAATAAATCGCCGGAGGGCAAAAAATAATAACAGCGATTTGCTTTTAATTGAATTAAACTCTAAAAGAAATATTATCCTTATTTATTTTACTTCTTCCCACAAATGGCGTATCAATCCATCTGCTAAACCAATTTTGGGTACATAAATTTCTTCTGCACCTGCCCAACGCATGGTGTTAATATAAATTAGTATTGCAGGCACAATAACATCGGCTCTGTCTTCTCTTAAACTATAGCGGGTTATCCTTTCTGCCAAAGGCACACTGTTTAATTCTTTATAATAATCCCGTAGCAATTCTAAAGAAAGGGGTTTGCCATCTTTTCTTTTACTCATTGAAAAAACTTTATTGATGTTGCCCCCGCTGCCAATTGCTACTGCCTGCTTTTGCCCCTTGGTTACTGCACGTATATGTTCTTTCATCTCGTCCCAGTTGCTATCTGTTACCATATTTTTAAGTAAACGGATAGTACCGATATTAAAAGATTTTTTAAATATAAGGATGCCATTGCTGAAGAAGGAAAGTTCTGTACTGCCACCGCCTACATCAATGTATAAATAGCTGTGGTCTTTATCCATATTTTCTGCAACATGATTTTCATACACCAAACCCGCTTCAAAATCGCCACTGATCACTTCAATTTCAATTTCAGTTTCCATTTTTACCTTACGGATAATATCTGCCGAATTTTTGGCATCCCTCATGGCACTCGTAGCACAGGCTTTTATGTGTTCAACTTCGTAAGCATTACATAAATGTTTGTAAGCCTTCATGGTTTGTAAAATCATTCCAATCTTTTGTTTGGATATTGTACCATACTCAAACACATCAAAACCCAGCCTCAGCGGTATTCTTATTAAATTCATTTTATTAAATACAGCTACACCATTTTCATCATTTAATACTTCTGTTATTAAAAGCCTTGCTGCATTACTGCCGATGTCAATTGCTGCTAATTTCAATATTATAACAATTTAATATTCATGTGTTGTACAAATATACCATTGTAATCAGCAATCAAACGACTTACAATATTAGTGAACCTTCTATGTGGATAATTTGCGGAATAGATAATTATAGGTATCAACCTGGCTGCGTACTTTTTTTGTATTGCGGGGGTTAATATATTGATTACTTAGTGCATTGTCTAATTTCCGTGCTTTTATATTGTCTGATAATTGTATCTGTAAAATATCTTTTAATTCAGCCTGTATATCTTTCTCAAAAATGGGACAGGCTACTTCTACACGATGGTCTAAATTCCTCACCATCCAGTCTGCTGATGTAATAAATACTTTCTCTTTTCCGCCATTATAAAAAATCATTACTCTTGCATGCTCCAGATATTCATCAACTATACTGATAGCATGTACAGGTATTTTAAATTTTTTATTTTCTGTAAGCATACAAATAATTCCTCTTATAACCATGCTTATTTCTACACCAGCTTTGGCGGCATCGTATAATTTGTTAATAAGCAATTCATCACTAAGTGAATTAAGCTTAATGGTAATAGCCGCAGGTTTTTTTGCCTGGGCTGCCTTAATTTCTTTGTCAATTAATTGTCCCAGCTGCCGACGCATAGTTACAGGGCTCACCATTAGTGTTTTACATGCTTTTAATAAATGAAGCCTGGTTTTAGGCTGTTCAAGGTAATTAAATACCCTGTTAACATCCGCCATTATAAACCTGTCGGATGTAAGCAGGCAATGGTCTCCATAAATTTTTGCAGTTCTTTCATTTAAATTACAGGTACCCACAAAGCCATAATGAATAGTGCGCCCGTTTACAATTTTTTTAATCAGGCAGATCTTGGCATGTACTTTTAAATTAGGGACACCAATTAAAACTTTTACACCTGCTTCTTCAAGTTCTTCCTTCCATTCCAGGTTGGCTTCTTCATCAAAGCGTGCCCGCAATTCAATTACTACGGTAACCTGTTTACCATTGCGCACTGCATTGGTAAGGGCATTAATGATTTTTGAGCGGGCCGCAAGCCGGTAAGAGGTTATTTTGATATTTTTTACATCAGGGTCAATAGCAGCTTCTCTTAACAAATCAATCAGGCTGTCAAACGAATGATAAGGGAAAGTAAGCAATATGTCTTTTTCTAAAATAATGTCTGTAACCTTATCGGCGCCTTTTAGCGCAGGATGTAAAAACGGTTTTTTCCTTGTGCTTTTTTTATTAAATACTGATTCAGGAAAGTTAATAAAATCTTTAAAATTATGGATTCGGCCACCGGGGAGCAGGTTGTCTTTTCCAGATAAGCCCAATCGTTTAATAAGATAGGTGAGCAGGGAAGCATCAATTTCTTTATCAAAAATAAAACGCACCGGTTTCCCTTTTTTTCGGTTTTTTAACCCCTTTTCAAGTTTTTGTGTAAGTGATGTTGATATATCAGTATCAATATCAATTTCTGCGTCACGGGTTACTTTAATAATGTGGGCTGAAAAAGTGTCGTAACCAAAATAAGAAAAAATATAGGGTAAACAAAAACGAATAACATCTTCCAGTAAAATTATTTGTTTGATATCATCTTTTGATGGTAAGATTACGAACCTGCTCACAATTCTGGAAGGCACCGATACAAGGGCGAAGCGGTGTGCAATGCTTTTGTCTTTTTTAGACATTCTGCAGGCGAGATAAATTGACTTGTCACTCAGTGTAGGGAATGCCTGGATACTTTCTATCATTAATGGCACAACGTTACTGCGTATTTCTTCATTAAAATATTCTATTACATAATTTTGCTGGGCCTTTGTTAACTGGCTTTCGTTGATTAAAAATATTTTTTCTTTTTTAAGCTCTCTTAATATTTCGTTCCATATCCTGTCAAATTCTTTTTGCTGCTCAACAACATTATCCTGAATTTCTTCTAATATCAATCCAGGAGAGGCTTCCAGGTGCATGTTGGGTTTTTTACCCACTTCAATCATTCTTTTTAAAGTAGCAACACGTACCCTAAAAAACTCATCCAGGTTGTTGGAAAATATACCTAAAAACTTTATTCTTTCCAGTAACGGAACCGTTTCATCTGCTGCTTCCTGCAGTACCCTGCTATTAAATGACAACCAGCTTATATCCCTGAATATTACTTTTTGTTTTAACAAAACCAATTAATTTAAATATTTAATCAATGAATTTAAATGCAATCATAATTATAAAACGTAAAACTTATTATTAAGTTTTTATAAATTATTTAAACCGAACGTAGATATTATGTTATTACAGTTTCCTCTAACATCTCATTGCGCTGCTTTTTTTTATTTATAAAATATAACAACCCAAGACATAACAGGCCAAAAAACAGCACAATAAAAGTACTTACTCCCCACATGAGCCAGCCAAAAGCTTCACCGGTTGTTTGGTTTATATTATACAGACTTAAGATTAAAAAAATAGCTGTAGGGAAAGTGCCTAAACCGCCTGGTGTAATAATATTTGCCAATGCTGCTAAAGTTAAAACGGCACAGGCTGCATTAAAACCTAGGTGGTTAACATCTGCAATAGCCGAAAAACCAATATATACCTGTAAAAGATACATGCTCCATATAAATATTGTATGAAATAAAAACCAGCCTCTTTTTTGAAGTTTTAATATACTGGTAATACCTTCTTTTAAACCCGCTAAAAAAAATTTTATTTTAACAGCAATTTTTCCTCCGGCATATTTATTAAAAACAAAACGAAATATCAAAATAACCACAGTAATTATTGCAACAGTCAGTAAACCTTTAAGCCATAGAGGTTGACTGGTACTGCTATTGGTTATTTTGGTAAGCGTATGCTTTAGAAAATCTCCTACCAATTTGTATTGTATAAAAAAAGTAAAAAGAATAAAAATAAGGTAACAAAACAAATCAAAGATTCTTTCTGCAACAATACTTCCAAAGAGTTTTTGAAAAGGAATTTTTTCATATTTGCCAAGCAGTGTGCATTTTAAAATTTCGCCCAAACGCGGAAGAAAAGTATTGGCCAGATATCCGACCATTGTTACACTAAACGCATTAAAAATAGAAGGCCTATACCCCATAGGCTCTATCATTATTCTCCACCTTATAGCACGGCTTAAATGACTGGCAAGCGCTATAAAAACTATAGGAATAATAACAATATAATCTGCATTGGAAAGCGCCAATTTAAATTCTTCAAATTCAGCCGCGGTCATTTTATTAAACTGCCACCATATCAAAAAAACACCAATACCTAAAAAAACAATATACTTAATTATTACACTTATTCTTTTGCTCATAATATTTTACAAATTACGAAGGATTAATAAATATCCGTTAAACAATAAACAACTGTAATCAATAATATTTATTGCAACAATTGAATTAATCGTTTACAATCATGTTATCAATCAATCGTACTTCATTTAAAAAAGCTGCAATTAAAACCACAATCAATTCCTTTCCATTCCAATAATCGAGTGGTTTAAGGGTGTTGGCATCAGCAATTTCCACATAGTCGACTCGAAAACCTTGTGTACTTAGATATTCAATTGTATTTTTCTTAAGGTCTTCTATATAACCTGCCATAATATTGTTTTTAATATATTCAAGTGCTTTTGAAATTGTTACAGCGTGCTTTTTTTCTGTTGATGTTAGCCTCATATTTCTGCTGCTCATTGCAAGCCCACCGGCCTCTCTTTGTGTGGGACAAATTACAATTTGTAAAGAAGGGAAATTAGTTTCAGCCATTTTTTTTAATACCATACTTTGCTGAAAATCTTTTTGCCCCACGTACAATTTATCTGGCAAAATAATTTCCAGCAGCCGGTGTACTACCTGGCATACCCCCTGAAAATGCCCCGGTCGAAAGCTGGCTTCAAGTACCGTGTCTAAAAACCCCAATTCAAAATGGGTAATAGTTTTTAATCCGTTAGGATATATTTCAGCAACTGACGGTAAAAATAATACCTCACAACCAGCTTGTTCCAAAAGGTAAATATCCTGTTCAATCGTTACGGGGTATTTTTCAAAATCTTTTGCATTATTAAACTGGGTTGGGTTTACAAAGATGCTGCAAACCACCAAATCATTTTCTTTTTTTGCTTTTGTTATTAAACTTATATGCCCGCTATGCAATGCTCCCATAGTTGGTACAAATCCGGTAGTTAAAGTTTTTACTTTTGTCGTAGCAAAAAAATTTATAATGTCTCCGGCTGTTTTAATTATTATCATTTATTATTTAATTAAGCATCAAAACTACGTGTAGATTGATTTTAATAAAATTAATGTAACTTTGCATCCCTTGCGGAAAACCATTCTGCCTTAAACTAATCAAGCACAAATGTCAACAAAAAAAAGAATTTTATTTATTGCCAATGAAATGTCTCCATATGTAGAGCTTACCGAGTTTGCCGAGATTATTAATAAATTGGCTGTAAAAGCAAATGATAGCGGAATGGAAGTAAGGTGTATTATGCCTCGTTTTGGCATCATCAATGAAAGAAGGCACAGGTTACATGAGGTGGTGCGGTTGTCGGGCATTAATGTATCTATAGATGGGGATGATTACCCATTGGTAATTAAAGTTGCTTCGTTACCCAACGCAAGGTTGCAGGTTTATTTTTTGGATAATGATGATTTTTTTAAACGCAAAACCGTTTTTACAGACGACAATGAAAAATGGTATACTGATAATGGTTTAAGAACTGCATTATTTTGCAAAGGGGCATTAGAAACAGTAAGAAAATTTGGATGGCCCCCAGACATTATTCATTGCAGTGGGTGGATGACAGGGTTGATTCCAATGTTTATTAAGGCAGCATACAAAAAAGAGCCGGTATTTAGTAATTGCAAAGTTATTTACACGATAGGGCAAACAACTTTCAAAGAAAAAATGGGTGCTGATTTTTTAACGCTGGCAACTATTAATGACAATGTAACTAAAAAGGAGCTGGATTTTTTTAAAGATAATAACAACGTTGCGATGTTTAGAGGTGGTGCTGCATTTGCAGATGCTGTTACTTTCGGCTCAGAAAATGTTGATAAAAAACTGGTGGATGAATTTAGTAAAATAAAGGGTAAAAAAACATTGCCGTTCAATACGGAAAGTGATTTAACAGACTATTTACAATTATATAACGACCTTGCAAAGTAGTTATAATACATAACCCTTTTAATTAAATATTGTTTTTGTGCAAAGAAATTTCTTCCGTTTATTTTTGGCTGTTGGTGTTTTTTCAATGATTGCCTGGAGTTGTAATAAAATAGATACCACTCAAATAGGTGCCGATCTTTTACCCGCTGTTGATAATGTTCAAACTTTTGCAGATACATTAACAGTATTTGGTACACAAGGTATCCTTTCTACTGATACAACAAGGATTGGTACAAACGAGCTTCAAGTATTAGGATCTATTAATAACGATCCCCTTTTTGGTAAAACCAATGCCAATATTTACATGCAATATAAACCTACTTTTTTTCCCTACTACTTCGGTAAAGCCAATGATTCAATAGGACAGCCCTACGCTCCTGCCGGAACAGGGTACGATTCTGTAGTTCTTTGTCTTTCTTATAGGGGATTTTATGGCGATTCTACAAAACCTCAGCACTTACGGGTATACGAGCTGGATGATAATGAGCCTAATTTTAGATATGACTCTGTGTATACCTCTTTATATCAACCAACTATTAAACCAACAAAATTAGTTGGAGAAATAACATTATTGCCTACAGATATAAAAAATAGAATTATATATAATTATGGAAAAGATTCTACGAGTTTTCAGATTCGTATTCCATTAAGTACAGCCTTCCTTAATAAAATTCTTAATAATAGTGATTCTTCGGCCGGAGAGCCTTTTCATACAGACTCGCTTTTTACTACCGTTTTCAAGGGGTTGTCTGTAGAAGCTGATGGAGGTGCGGATGCAAATGGTTTGTTTTATATCGGCCTTACGGATGCTAATACCCGGCTGGAGGTTCATTACCGTAGTAAAAATAAAACTCCGATAGATACTACATATACTTCCTGGTTTGTTAATAAAACTGGGAGTTTTTTGGTTAGCAAATCTGCTTCGGCTGATTATATTAATAGGAACAGGGCTGGCTCAGAATATACAAACCCTTCTTCAAATGAATTATTCTTACAAACAACCCCAGGTACTTATGCAACTCTAAAAATTCCGGACCTGAGTGTTTTTAAGAACAGTATTATCCACAGGGCCGAATTGCAAATTCTGCAAATACCTTCTGCAGGCCCCAGTTTACCTGTTCCGGAATATCTTTATGTAGATGCAGTAGATACAGGAAATACAGAGAAATATATACCATTACCCTACGATCTTAGTCCATATACATATTATAATCCGTACAGTACTGTACCCCCATTTTTTCCGACTGGCGGAATAGACTATTCTTATTATGGCGGCAGGGTAAAAACTAAAACCGATCCATTAACTGGATTGCCAATGAGTTATTATTCGTTCAATATTTCGAGGTATGTACAGAATATTGTAACCAACCATATTCCTAATTATACTTTAAGATTATCTGCGCCTTCTGAGTTATTTTATTATGGTTATTATTTTGCCTTTAACAATCCACTGGCTTTTGGGTCTATTAAAGTTGGGAATGGTAATAATCCTAATTATAGATTGATATTACGCATTGTGTATTCAAAAATTTAATTATTTGCTATAAAAAACAACAAAGCTTCTGCAGAATATTCAGGGGCTTTGTTGTTTAATGTTACACACTTATCTTTGCAACTCAAAAAATAAAACCATATGCCGTATTTATTTACATCAGAGTCCGTAAGTGAAGGACATCCGGATAAAATAGCTGACCAGATAAGTGATGCTTTAATTGATAACTTTTTAGCATTTGACCCTAATAGTAAAGTGGCGTGCGAAACATTGGTAACTACCGGACAGGTTGTTTTGGCCGGGGAAGTTAAAAGCAACGCCTACCTTGATGTACAGGAAATTGCACGTGGTGTTATCCGCAAAATTGGTTATACCAAAAGTGAATATATGTTTGAAGCAAATTCATGTGGTATTATATCTGCCATTCATGAACAGTCTGCAGATATTAACCAAGGGGTAGACAGGAAGAAAAAAGAAGAACAGGGAGCTGGTGACCAGGGCATGATGTTTGGTTACGCAACCAACGAAACGGCAAATTATATGCCACTTGCATTAGATATTGCCCACTATATTTTATTGGAACTGGCAGCAGTGCGCAGGGAAAATAAAGAAATTAAATATTTACGGCCCGATGCGAAAAGCCAGGTGACATTAGAATATGATGACAATAATAAACCTGTTCGTATTGATGCAATTGTGGTTTCAACACAGCATGATGATTTTGGAAAGGATGAAACTATGCTGGCAAAAATTAAAAAAGACATCATCAATATTGTTATTCCAAGAGTAAGGGCTAAGTATGCTAAATACGATCATCTTTTTACTAATAAAATTAAATACCACATTAACCCAACCGGCAAGTTTGTAATTGGCGGGCCGCATGGAGATACAGGTTTAACAGGCCGTAAAATAATTGTTGATACCTATGGTGGTAAAGGTGCTCATGGTGGTGGTGCTTTTAGCGGTAAAGATCCTAGTAAGGTTGACAGAAGCGCAGCTTATGCAACAAGGCATATTGCAAAAAATTTAGTAGCCGCCGGCTTGTGCGATGAAATATTGGTGCAGGTTAGTTATGCAATTGGAGTTGCGCAACCAACAAGCATCAATGTAGTTACGTACGGTACAGCTAAAGTAAATTTAACTGATGGTGAAATAGCTAAAAAGATTATGGATATGTCCTGCTTTGATATGCGTCCTTATTTTATTGAGCAACGTTTAAAATTGCGTAATCCAATTTATAGTGAAACTGCGGCCTATGGCCACATGGGGCGTAAAAGTGAAGTGGTTGAAAAAATATTTACTTCTCCTTACGGAAAATCTATTAAAAAGAAAGTAGAGTTATTTACATGGGAAAAACTGGATGCAGTTAAAGATGTAAAGAAAGTTTTTGGCTTAAAATAAAATTACTACAATCCATTTTTACAAATGTTTTTGACAGACCATAAGTTTGAAAAAGCTTATGGTTTTTTATTAGTACCAATAACACTTAATTTTGCACAGTGAAAAATTTCAGACAGCAACAACATCGTCCTAAAAAAAACTCTTTGGTTATTGGCCGTGAAGCGGTTATGGATGCCATGAAATCTGGTAAGCAGTTGGAAAGAATTTACCTGCAAACCACCATACATGGGCCTGTAATTGATGAAATACGTTTACTGGCTGAGCAGCATCTTGTACCCATCAATAAAGTTCCGGTAGAAAAGCTGAACAGCTTTAACATCAGTAACCATGAGGGTTGCGTGGCGATGATCAGCAAAATTCAGTATCAAAACCTGCAGGACCTTATTTCATTTATTGTAGAAAAAGGAGAAGTACCACTATTCCTTATTTTAGATGGCATAACTGATATAAGAAATATAGGTGCTATTGCAAGAAGTGCTTTTTGTTTTGGTGTTAATGGAATTATTATTCCTGAAAAAGGAGTTGGGGCATTAAATGAAGACGCCATTTTAACTTCTGCAGGGGCATTGGAAAAAATGGCCGTGTGCCGGGTAAACAGCTTAATGAAAACTGTAGATGAATTACACCTGAATGGTATTAAGGTGTATGCCAGTGAAATGACCGCTACCAAAAAAGTATTTGAGCTTGTACTAAATGAACCCTGCGCTATTGTAATGGGAGGAGAGGAACATGGAGTTTATCAGCCATTGCTAAAAATTTGTGATGATCAGTTTCAAATACCCATGGTTACCGATTTTGATTCTTTAAATGTATCTGTAGCGACCGGTATTATTTTGTATGAAGTGATGAAGCAAAGAAGTATATAAAAATCAGACTAAACTGTTTATTCAAAGTAAGACCCATCCTCAGTTTTAACAGATGAAGAAACATTTGTTTCTATAGTTTTTATTTCATCTGCTGTAAAATAGCGCCATTTACCAACAGGTAAATTCGCCAGTGTGATATTCATTATACGTACCCTTTTTAATGTAGATACATTATAACCAAGTACTTGGCACATTCGCCTTATCTGCCTGTTAAGGCCCTGTACTAAAATTATCCGAAAGCGGTTTTTACCTTCCTGTTTTACAACACATTTTTTTGTGATGGTGTCTAAAATCCTAACACCATTACTCATTTTATTAATAAAGTCATTGCTAATGGGCCTATCAACTGTAACAATATATTCCTTTTCATGATTGTTGCCGGCACGCAAAATTTTATTTACGATATCTCCGTCATTGGTTAAAAATATCAGGCCTTCAGAAGGCTTATCTAACCTGCCAACCGGGAATATCCTGCTTTTGTAATTGATAAAAGAAATTATATTGTCTTTGTCTTTAAGATCAGTAGTACACGTAATACCAACCGGTTTATTAAAAAGCATGTAAACAATTTTATCTTTTTTCTTAATTGGCTCTCCGTCTATTTCCACCACATCGCCTTGTTCAACCCTGTTGCCTTTAATAGCTATATTGTCATTAATGGTAACTCTTCCCTGTTCAATATACTTATCAGCTTCCCTTCTTGAGCAGAAACCTGTTTCACTAATGTATTTGTTAAGGCTTTTATCCATTTAATTATAATAAAATAACTCATTAAAGATAGGAACTGATTTTTATTATTGTGAGCCAAAGCATAATTCGGCATAATTTTTTATTACAATAAAACAATTACCAGAGAGATACGTTTCTTTTGCATAAGATAAATTGACTTTTACATTGTGACCCATCACTCAATTTATATTCCATAATAAATTAATGAAAAAACTACTCTTTTATTTAGCGCTTTTATTGCCCGGGGGCTTAGTGCATGCTCAAAAGCTACACCTGACAACTTTTGGCGGAATCAGCAATTACCAGGGCGATCTACAGGATAAGAGATTTACTTTTAAACAAGCTAATGTTGCTGTGGGTATTGGCGTTGCTTACGAACTAACAGACCAATTGTATGTTACAGCTAATTTTAAAATTGGGAAACTTAGTGCGAATGATAAAAACTCAAACTTGAACCAGGCTCGCAATTTAAATTTTACAACTTCATTATCTGTTGTTCAAATTAGTCTGGAGTATGATTTTTTGAACCTGAATGTGCAAAAATTTACACCATATGTGTTTGCAGGTTTGTCTGTTTATCATTTCAATCCTTATACATACGATACCGCTGGTAACAAACAGTACCTTCAACCCTTGAGTACAGAGGGTCAGGGCTTTTATAATAATAATAAAAAATATAGCCTCACTCAAATTGCTATACCTTTTGGAGGCGGCATTAAATATGCTTTGACTGATAATCTAAGAATAGGCGCCGAAATTGGGCTAAGCAAATTATTTACCGATTATCTTGATGATGTAAGCAATACTTATGTTGATGAAGGGTTGTTATTAGCCAATAGAGGCCCGGTTGCTGTAGAGCTTGCTTACAGGGGAGAAGAAATAAACCCTGCTGCCACTTATCCCGCTGGTGGAACTGGAAGGGGAAACCCCTCTGGTAAAGATTGGTACTATTTTGCAGGAGTGACTTTAAGTTTTCGCCTTGGCGGCGACAACAGTACTGGAAATAGAGGAAAAAATAAAAGTGCCTGCCCTGTAAACGTTTATTAACCTCTTTTAATACTATCGCATAAAAACTATTCTACGGATTTAGTGTTTTACTTTTACATTGAAACCGAAAAAGAATGGCATATAAAAGTTTAGAAGCATGTTTATTATATCTGGAAACTAAGGGGCAATTAGTTCGTATAAAAGAAGAAGTAGACCCTTGGCTTGAAATGGCGACCATTCATTTAAGGATACATGAAGCAGGGGGTCCGGCAATATTATTCGAAAATGTAAAAGGGAGTAAATTCAGGGCCGCTTCAAATATTTTTGGAACACTCGAACGGAGTAAATTTATTTTTAGAGATACACTGCCCCTGGTACAGCAGTTGATTGAATTAAAAAATGATCCGGTAAAGGCTATCAAAAATCCCATTAAAAATTTTACTGCAGGAGTTGCTGCCTTAAAGGCATTGCCCTTAAAAAACCCTGCAGCTAAGCCGGTATTGTTTCAACAAATACAAATTGAGGAAATCCCACAGATCCAGCACTGGCCAATGGATGGAGGGGCTTTTGTTACATTACCACAGGTATATACAGAAGATATCGACCAACCTGGTATAATGAATGCCAACCTTGGTATGTACCGCATACAGCTTTCGGGAAATGAGTATGAATTAAATAAAGAAATTGGCTTGCATTACCAGTTGCACCGTGGTATTGGTGTTCATCAAACCAAAGCCAATAATAAAGGACAGCCTTTAAAAGTAAGTGTATTTGCAGGAGGGCCGCCAGCCCACAGTGTAGCAGCAGTAATGCCTTTGCCAGAAGGCATCAGCGAAATGACTTTTGCAGGAGTATTAGGAGGAAGAAGATTTCGTTACACTTATGTTGATGGATTTTGCATAAGCACTGATGCAGATTTTGTTATAACCGGAGAAGTATATCCTGGAGAAAATAAACCAGAAGGCCCATTTGGAGATCATCTTGGGTATTATAGTTTACGGCATTCTTTTCCTTTAATGAAAGTGCATAAAGTATTTGCAAAAAAAAATGCTATCTGGCCATTTACAGTAGTTGGCCGCCCGCCACAGGAAGATACCAGTTTTGGCCAATTGATACACGAAATAACCGGCAGTGCTTTACAGGCAGAAATACCAGGTTTAAAAGAAGTACATGCAGTTGATGCTGCCGGCGTACACCCGTTATTGTTAGTCATAGGCAGCGAGAGGTACACACCGTATACACCCACCAAACAACCTGCGGAAATATTAACTATTGCAAATCATATTTTAGGCACGGGCCAATTAAGCCTTGCCAAGTTTTTGTTTATTACTGCAGATGACAGCAATAAGCTTGGAACCAATAATATCCAGGTATATTTTGAGTATATTTTGCAACGTATACAACTTACACGGGATATTCATTTTTACACCAACACAACTATTGATACATTAGATTATTCTGGCACATCTTTAAATACAGGTAGCAAAGTGGTAATAGCTGCCTATGGCGGCACTATAAGAACATTAATCACAGAAGTACCGGATTGTTTAAAAGAGTTGCAGGGTTTTGAAAATGCAGCATTAGTAATGCCAGGTGTAATTGCTTTGCAGGCAAAATCATTTGTAAGTTATGAGATAGCAGAAAAGGAAATAGAAACTTTAAACCTGCAATTAAAAAGTAGAACAGATCAATTGCAAAGTGTTCCTTTATTAATTGTTTGTGACGACAGTAATTTTGTAAGCAGCAATCTTAATAATTTTTTATGGGTTACATTTACCCGGTGCAACCCGTCACACGATATTCATGGTATATACAGCTTTATCCTCAATAAACATTGGGGATGCAATGGTTCATTGGTATTTGATGCAAGAATAAAACCACACCATGCTCCACCAGTTGAAAAAGATGCTGCCACAGAAAAAAAGATTGAAAGGCTGTTTAATAAAGGAGGAAGTTTGTATGGGATTTTATAAATTTTTTAGTACGGCTTTTAACTATAATATTATCTTCCAAATAGAAGTTCATGAAAATATTAAAACTGGTTTTTACTGCCTTAATTTTTTGCTCCTGTAATGCACAAACAAAACAGCCGGCATTAGTCATTAATAAAAATGATAACAGCCTGCTTTGGGAAATTAGTGGAAATGGCCTGCAGAAACCATCTTACCTGTTTGGTACTTTTCATTTAATGTGTAAAAATGATATCTTTTTCAGCCCACAGCTAAAAACAGCCCTGCATCTTTCAGATAAAGTTTATATGGAAATGGATATGGATGACCCTGCTACTATTTTCGGGGGAATATTACTGATGAATATGAAAGATGATAAAACTTTACAGCAATTATATACTCCTCCAGATTATAAAAAAGTAGCAACTTATTTTAAAGACAGCCTTCACACACCGATGTCTCTTATAGAAAAAATGAAACCATTTTTTTTGGAGGCAATGCTTTATCCAAAAATGATGCCTTGCAAATCAATCTCCGGAGTAGAAGAAGAATTGATGAAATTAGCAAAGCTGGATAAGAAAGAAATAAAAGGATTGGAGACCATCGAATTTCAGGCATCTGTATTTGACAGTATACCGTACGAAGAACAGGCAAAAGAATTATTAAAATCTATTGATAGTATGGCATCTGGTAAAAAACTATTTGATACTATGTTGAATGTTTACAAAAGCCAGCAGTTAACTGAAATAGAAAATCTCTTTAATAAAAGTGAACTGGGTTTGGAAGAACACCAGGATATTTTATTAGACAATAGAAATAAAAACTGGGTTGGGCAATTAAAGAATATTATGAAAGCAAATGCCGTGTTTATTGCTGTAGGTGCAGGCCACCTGGTAAGTAAAGCGGGCTTAATTGCTTTGCTACGTAAAGAGGGATATACAGTAAAACCTTTGTTGAATCAGTAAAATATAAAACGGTTTACGGTTTAATGACGTAGAGCATTAAAAAAAGTCAGCCTCTAAACGAATCTTGGCTGACGTTATAATTTCTGTCGTACCAAATCCGGGGCAATCATCATAGCGATTAAAATGGCGCTAATACTTGTCACAATCAATTGTCCTAAAAAGTTTTCATCTATTCCTAAAGCAATCCGCAGCCCAATAATTCCAGAAGTCATTATCAAAATAGAAACCCAATATTTTATATTTATTTGTTGCTTTGTTGAATTAGTTATTGGCAATCGATAAAAGGCAACGGCAAGAAAAAAGCCGCCAAGTAAAGTACTCAAATGTTGAAGTATTTTGAAGACTGGTATCTTATTCCCTGCAATATCAAACGTGTCTTGCATTATAGAAAATGCCTGAACAGAATATCCATGAATATGAGTGAAACTATCCCAAAATAAATGAGAAGCCGCACCCAATAAAGTTGAAATAATAACTACAAAATAATGCTGTTTAAAATACTGATTCCAATTAAAAACTTTGAAAATTTTAAGTCTTTCACTAAAAAAAATTGGCAGATTGCTGTAGAGTGAATTACGAATGATATTGTGAAATACAAATGCAAATAAAATCCCAATTGGCAAGTCAAAGTAAAAAAGCCCCGCAATTGTGTGACTGAAATTGCTTTGAATTTTCATTCGAAAAAAATATTCGAAGTCTGGTGTCATGCTTCCAATAATCAGCCCTGTTAATGAGAATTTCCGCCCTGAATATTTTATCAGAGGTAAAATAATTGCCGGATGTGAAAATGTAAAGGGCATCTCGTCTGAGTCTAAAAGTAATGGCAGTCAATTCCAATATGTAAAAGGCCGCTATTTTGATATAGCGGCCTTTCTTAAATTTTTTTTTATTAAAACTGTTCCAATTTACTGAAAAAGAAATCCCCTTCAATTAAAGCATTTGCATCGCTATCACTGCCATGGATGGCATTTTCGCCAATAGAAGCCGCATATAATTTTCGGATAGTTCCGTCTGCTGCCTGGGCCGGATTGGTAGCGCCTATCAAGATCCTGAAATCTTCTACAGCATTATTTTTCTCTAATATTGCTGCTGTAATTGGGCCACTGCTCATAAACGTTACCAATTCGCCATAAAACGGTCTTTCCCTGTGCACAGCATAAAATTCGCCGACTTTTTCTGCAGAAAGGTGAAGCATTTTTAATGCAACGATCTTAAAACCTGCACTATTTATTTTTTCTAAAATAGCCCCCGTGTAACCTTTTTTGGTTGCATCGGGTTTAATCATCGTAAATGTCCTGTTACTCATAGTATTATTTTGAGGCGCAAAGATAACCGGTTTTTAGTTGATTGTTTTTAAATAATGCGTTAAAAAAAGATGTTATTATCAAGGTAAAATGCGTTAGCTAAAAGTTAATATGATACAGAATAACCAAAACTAAAAACTTTCAACTACTTTTGCGCCGCTTTATGCAGTCAACCGATCAAATATTTTCTTTATTATCACAGCCTCGGAATGTTGTTATAACTACCCATCAAAAACCTGATGGCGATGCTATGGGTTCTTCTTTGGGCTTGTATAATTTTTTAATTCAGTTTGGCCATTCTGTTACGGTTATTTCGCCAACCAATTGGGCAGATTTTTTAAATTGGATGCCGGGTACAAAAAATGTATTGGATTATGAAAGGCAAACGCAGGATGCCAATAAAGCAATTGATGATGCTGACTGGATATTTTGCCTGGATTTTAATACGCTTAACCGCACCAAACGCATGGAAGAAAAATTGGGCAGTGCAGCGGGTAAAAGAATTTTACTTGACCATCACCAGCAGCCGCAGGTTGATAAGTTTGCTTACGGCGAAAGCGATATCAATAAAAGCTCCACCTGCGAAATGGTATATGATTTTATTATTGCCAGTGGCCACGAAGATAAAATAAATGGAGCGGTTGCAGAATGTTTATATGCAGGCGTAATGACAGATACGGGGTCTTTTCGTTTTCCTGCCACTACTGCCAATGTACACAGTATGGTTGCTAAACTTAAAGAAAAGGGATTGGACCATGGACCGGTACACGAAGCATTATATGATAATTTCCTTGAAAACCGTTTTCGTTTTTTAGGAAATGCATTGCTTAACAGGATGGAAGTATTTTATGAATACAATACCGCCCTGATAGCTATTCCGCAGGCAGACCTTATTAAATACAATATAAAAACAGGTGATACAGAAGGATTGGTAAATTATCCTTTAAGTATACAGGGAATAAAACTGGCGGCAATTATTATTGACAGAGGAGAAGAACGTAAAAGTTCTTTTAGAAGCAAAGGCGGCTTTGATGTAAATACTTTTGCCCGTAATTATTTTAATGGAGGCGGCCATGTTAATGCAGCAGGGGGACAAAATAAGGAACCATTTGAAGAAGTTGTGGCAATGTTTATTAAAGCCATGAAAGAAAATAAAGATCAATTAAGCAATTATCAATTTTAAATATAAAAAACAATGAAGCAATTTTTTTATCTATTAGCAGTGTCAACTGTAATACTTGCCGGTTGTAACGGCGGCGGGTCTTTTAAGAAAGGCGAAAAAGGGATGGAGTACAAAATAATTTCTGAGGGTAGTGGTAAAACCATGCAAAACGGAAACTTTTTTGAAATTCAATTTGAACAGACTTACAAGGGTACCGGTTTAGATACCGTTTTGTATGATTCAAGAAAAGTAGCTAACCAGATTGGAACTCTGGATTCTGGCGGAGGAATGCCTCTTACCTATTACAATATATTTAAACAGGTAAAAAAAGGCGACAGCATTATCGTAAAACAATTAGTTGACAGCGTAACAAAAGACGGCGAAAGGCCCCTCTTTATGAAAAAAGGCGGTTACCTGATTGCACACTATAAAATTGTAAATATTTTTACAACCAAAGAAGGTGCTGACAGTGCTTATAAAGTACAAATGGAATTGGCCAGAACAAGGGACTCTTTAAAGGCTATTGTACAACTGCAAAAAGATGATAAAACAATTGCAGGCTTTCTTGCTTTAAAAAATATTAAGGCACAAAAAACTGCCAAAGGAACTTATGTAGAAATTGTACAGGAAGGTACTGGTGCAAAAGTGAATGATTCTGTGGGTGTAAAAATTAAATACACAGGTAAAAGTTTTGAGGGCAAACCATTTGATTCAAATGTAGATTCTCAGTTTAATCATACAGAACCACTTCTTGTTAATATGTGGGCCCCAAGGGTAATTCCTGGCTGGGTTGATGGATTAGCTATGCTTTCAAAAGGTACAAAAGCAAGGTTCTACATTCCATCTTCTTTGGCTTACGGTACTCAGGGTCAAAAACCAGAAATTACCCCTAACGAAAACCTTATTTTTGATATTGAAGTAATAGACCTTGTTGATAAAAAACAAGGCTCTGCAGAAGAAATGGCAACTCAACAAAAAATGATGCAACAGCAACAGATGATGCAGGCGATGCAACAACAACAGCAACAACGGCAGCAACAGCAACAGCCTGCGGGCAAATAATAATTATATATAGTTTATAAAAAAGCGGCCTTTACCAAGTCCGCTTTTTTTATGCTTTTGCGTAACTATCTAACAGCTGTATTGCTTCATTTGCTTCCTTTACATCATGCACCCTTACAATACTGGCACCGTTTAATAAAGCAATTGTATTTAAAACTGTTGTTCCGTTTAAGGCTTCCCTTGCAGTAATGTCAAGTGTTTTATAAATGGCCGCTTTCCTGGAAATGCCGGCCAGTATTGGTTTTTGGAGCATTTCAAAAACAGTTAAATTTTTCACCAAGGTAAAATTATGAGCGATGGTTTTTCCAAAACCAAAACCCGGATCAACAATGATGTCTTTTATTCCTGCCGCTGTGCAGTCGGCTATCTTTTTAATAAAAAACCCAAACACTTCCTGCACAACATTTTCATAGCTGGCATTTTGCTGCATATTTTCCGGTGTGCCTTTCATATGCATACAAATGTAGGGAACCTGCAAAGCAGCTACCGTTGCTATCATTTCTTCATCTATGTTGCCTGCGCTTATATCATTAACAATTGAAGCCCCTGCATTTACCGCTGCTACTGCTACTTTGCTGTGATAGGTATCAATTGATAAAATTATTTCCGGATATTTTTCATGAAGCAATTGTATAACCGGCAATACCCTTTGTATTTCCTCTTCAGCGGTAATACGCTCACTTAATGGCTTGGTACTTTGCCCGCCGATATCAAGTATGGCCGCACCTTCGCTGATCATTTTTTCAGCCAATGCAAGAATGGTATTTGATTTATTATGCAAATGCTGGTTATAAAATGAATCGGGGGTAGCATTTATTATGCCCATTACCAATGGTTTTTCAATCACCAATAATTTTCCTTTACAGTTAAGTGTGTACATCAGGCAGAAACAAGTATTTTTGACAATAAACAAAAGTAGATACATTCAGCAAACAATGAACACTAATCAACAATACGATACCGCTATACAATCCTGCCGGGAGATTTTTTTAAAAAAGACAAAAGACTATGGCACTTCCTGGAGGGTGTATAGAACTATTTCTGTAGCAGACCAGATTTATATAAAAGCAAAGCGCATCCGCACCATACAACAAAAGGGAGCCCAAAGAATTGGCGATGATATACTCAGTGAATTTAAAGGGATATTAAATTATGCAATCATTGGGTTGATACAATTGGATAAGGAAAATGATGAAACGGAAGATCTTCCGGTTGAAGAAGTAGCTGCTTTGTATAATGAAAAAACCGGCATTGCTAAAAAATTAATGGAAGATAAAAATCATGATTACGGAGAAGCATGGCGGGAAATGAGTCAGGAAAGTTTTGTTGATCTTACGCTGGCAAAAATATTGCGTATCAAACAAATATTATTGAATGACGGGGCAACAATTATTAGTGAAGGGATTGATGCCAACTATTATGATATGATAAATTATGCAGTTTTTGCTTTGATACTGATTGAAGAAGGAAAACATAAAAAATAGGGGAGACAAATTTTGAATTATAAACTGTTTGGTTTAAGCATTAAAAAATTATGAAATCAAGTGTAAAAATTGCAAGAATTATAGTGGGTGTTTTATTTGTTTTTTCAGGATTGGTAAAAGCAATTGATCCATTAGGCTTGACTTATAAAATGCAGGAGTTTTTTGAAGTATGGACAAGGGAAGGCTATGCACCAATGATAATGAACTGGATGTATAACCACTCTTTTTTATTTTCAGTTATTATCATTACGCTTGAAGTAGTGTTTGGTGTGGCCCTATTGACCGGGTGGAACAAAAAGTTAGTATTGCGGTTTTTACTGGGGCTGATGCTGTTCTTTACATTTTTAACAAGCTATGTTTTGTTTAGTGGTAAGATAGCCACCTGCGGCTGCTTTGGTGATTGTATTTCCATAACACCATTGCAAACTTTTGCAAAAGATGTTATTCTTTTACTACTGATTATTTTTCTGCTTTTTAATCAGCAATATATTAAGCCTCTATCCGCAGCAATGCTCCCTGTTGCTTTGGTATTGGGAACCATAATTGCGGTTACTTTATTACAGATGCATGTAATTGAACACCTGCCTTTAATAGATTGCCTGCCTTACAAAAAGGGAAACGATCTTTTGCAATTAAGGAAAATGCCTGCCAATGCAATACCAGATAAATATGAGTATAGTTTTGTGTATAAAAAAAATGGGGTAAAAAAATCATTTAATGCAAACGGTTTACCAGACAGTACATGGATTTTCGAAGACCGTAAAGAAACCCTTGTACAAAAAGGATCAAACAATATACCGCTGATAAACGATTTTTCTTTAACAGACTCAGCAGGTGCTGATGTTACAGGATCGTTGCTAAGCAACAGCGGAAACTACTATTTATTTTTCTTAAAAGATATTGAAGGAAGTACGGTTAACTGGTCAGCAGCTTTTGCAAAACTTTGGCAAAAGGCAAAAGAACAAAACAGGCCATTGTATATTGTTACAGCCGACAAAGAAAAAGTGGCAACATTTTTTAATAAAACCAATAACTATCATGTGCCAATATATACCTGCGATGGTACAGCAATAAAGACCGCAGCAAGGGCAAACCCTACCTTATTTTTATTGAAGGGCCCGGTAGTAGAGGATAAATGGGGCTGGGCTGATATAGGTGAAGCAATTAAATAATACACAAATACAATTTGAACCAGATAATAAAAAAATTATTTTATTCTTTATTGGTATTACTGGGGGTGGTAATATTGGTGTTCATAATGTTCCAGGGGTTTGGCGATCCGGCGAGAATGATTGTTGGACAAACGGGTGATAAAAAAACGATGGATAATATCCGCAAAGACCTTTACCTGGATCAGCCAAAATGGAAACAGTTTATTTTGTATTTAAATGATGTAAGCCCAATCGGCATTCATACAAAAGCAGATATTGATAAAAAGGAACTACAAGGATTATTTATTGGCGGCAACACCAACATCGGGTTTAAAATTCCTTATCTCCGTAAAAGTTATCAAACAAAAAAAAATGTAGGAATGGTTTTAATGGAAGCATTACCGGGTACTTTGTTATTGGCTTCTGCCGCTATGTTATTTGCAACCATATTTGGTATTTTGTTAGGGGTTTTAGCTGCGGTTAAAAAAGGTACCTGGCTTGATACCTCTGCAATATTTGCCAGTATTGCCGGTATATCTGCCCCTTCTTTTT
Organism: Ferruginibacter sp.; assembly: GCA_025362235.1. Classification (GTDB taxonomy): domain Bacteria; phylum Bacteroidota; class Bacteroidia; order Chitinophagales; family Chitinophagaceae; genus Ferruginibacter. Next base: position 29,682 of record JANYGZ010000056.1, read on the forward strand.
TTATGGCCATTATTATTGCTTTTTTATTTGGCGTGGTATTGCATCCTTATACCGGATTAAATTTAACGGGTAGTTGGTTTGATGTTGATGAAGTAACAGGAGAGAAATATCTTACCCTAAAAAATCTGATCCTTCCCGCATTTACTTTGGGTATAAGGCCATTGGCTATTATTACCCAGCTAACCCGTAGCAGTATGCTGGATGTTTTGAGCCAGGATTATATCCGCACTGCTTATGCAAAAGGGCTAAGTAAAAGAACAGTTATTTTTAAACATGCTTTACGCAATGCACTCAACCCGGTTATAACCGCTATAACAGGCTGGTTTGCGGAATTATTAGCCGGGGCATTTTTTGTTGAATATATTTTTGGCTGGCAGGGGATTGGTAAAATAACCGTAGATGCACTGGAGAAATTAGATTACCCGGTAGTAATGGGGTCTGTATTGGTAAGCGCCTGTATTTTTATTTTTATAAATATGCTGGCAGATATATTGTATGCAGTGGTTGACCCAAGGGTAAGAATGTAGTTGTAAATTTTTGGTAATAAATGAGATAATGTAATATTTTTCGCTAAACAATTCACGATTCACTTTATCACCACATCGGTAATTACTTTTTCGCCAAGCGCTTCATTTACCCGTTCAATTATTTTTTCCTTTTGAAATAACAGTTCATGCTTTAATTGTGCAACAGAACTACTAATAAAAAGCGTTTGATTGATGATTTGAATTTTATCTGTATACTTCGCAATAGTTTTACCCATAATCTGTTCCCATATTTCTTCAATACGCAGCGCCTGTATGCCCCTTTTTAAACGGCTTTGTTTTAAAAATTGCTGAATAGCATCCTGCATTGAAAATTCGCCCATGGCACAAAGATAATACTATCAATCTGATGTCGTTTTTTGTAAAGCCGGGCCTATTTAAATTAGCTAAGCCCTCAAAACTTATAACTCATAACTTATAATTTATAACTCCAATCAATTCAATTCAATAATCTGATAAGAAGTTTCTAACCCTTTAAATGCTTCCTCCAACCTTTCTTTATGCGTATCGGTTATAAAAACCTGTCCTTTATTTTTATTACAAACCCAATGCAATAAATTCTGCATCCGCATATCATCTAATTTTTCAAATACATCATCTAATAATAAAATGGGAGCAAAGCCCTTACTTAATTTCAGCAATTCAAATTCTGCCAGCTTTAAAGCAAAAAGCAAACTTTTTCGTTGCCCTTGCGAAGCAGTGGTTTTAAATAATTGGTCATTAAGTTCAATGGCAATATCATCTTTATGAATGCCCCCGTTACTGCGCTGCAATAAATAATCTTTTTGCCTGCAGTTATCTAATACAGTTATAAAATCGTTACTGTTCAACTGACTTTCATACTGCAGTGAAACAGTTTCATTGTTGTTAGCAATTTGATTATAAAACTGCTGCACCAGCGGAATTAATTGCTGTGTAAAATCTTTTCTTCTTAAATAAATAAAATTACCCGGTTGTAATAATTGATTGTCCAATACCTCAAGTAAGGTTGTATCCATCTTGCCTGATTCTGCAAATTTTTTTAACAGGCTGTTTCTTTGCTGCAACACTTTGGTATAAATAATTAATTGTTGCAGATATTCCTGGTCAACCTGGCTGATAACTGTATCAATAAAGTGCCTGCGTTCTTCACTGCCACCCATTATCAGTTCAATATCATCAGGGGCAATCATTACACTTGGAAATTTTCCGATATGATTGGAAAATTTTGAGTAGGGCACATCATTTAGCAAAAATTCTTTTTTCCCCGCACTTCTAAAAATGCAAACTATGGCAGAAGAGTTATCTTTATCAGGGAATATTCTCCTATCGCCGCTTTCATTTGCTTCGTAAAGAATAGGAGGGAGGGTGCCTTCCAGCCGGAACCCATCTGTATTGAATTTACTATTCAGCCCGTCTGTTTTTGTAAAATAGCTTTTAGTAAAGCACAGGTAATAAATGGCATCCAGCAGGTTGGTTTTTCCTTTACCGTTTAATCCACAGATACCAATCACCCTTTCTGTAAAATTGAAAGAAGAAAAATCGTAATTCTTAAATTGAGTGATAGTTATTTTTGTAAGCCTTAACATGGGGTTGCAATATAAATTAAAAATAAAGTCTTTTACTGCCGCAAAACCTAATAGTTTTATTTCGCACAGATAAGTATCAATTATTTTCTTAATAAAAAGAAGTGAGGTTTTCAACATTACTATTTATTACAATTTGAGTTAATCCATCTATGGAATGCTAACTTGGGTTTTTGCCATAGAAGAACCCTAAAAAACCAATGCAAAACAGCTTCTTTTTGGCTTGTTTAATTTACCAATTTCTCCCTTATCTTTGCAGCCTAAAATTATAACCCATTGGCTACAAAGTTTTCTAAAGAAACATACCTGTATTGGTACGAACTAATGCTTTTATTGCGCCGCTTTGAAGAAAAGACTGGCCAGTTGTACGGAATGCAAAAAATTCGTGGCTTCTGCCATTTGTATATTGGGCAGGAAGCTGTAGCAGCCGGATGTATGACGGCTACCAACCCTGATGATAAATTTATTACTGCTTACCGTTGTCATGCTTTGGCAATTGCTAAAGGCGTTACCCCAAAAGCTACCATGGCAGAATTGTATGGCAAAGCTACCGGTTGTAGTAAAGGAAAGGGGGGAAGCATGCATATTTTTGGTGTAGATGTGGGCTTTTTTGGTGGTCATGGTATTGTGGGTGCACAAATTGGTACAGGCGCAGGATTGGCATTTGCTGAAAAATACAGGGGAACCAATAATGTGGCTCTTTGCTTTTTTGGCGATGGCGCTGCAAGACAAGGCATGTTACATGAAACATTTAATATGGCCATGCTTTGGAAATTACCTGTTGTGTTTATTTGCGAAAATAATAACTACGCCATGGGTACTTCAGTGGCTCGTACAAGTAATGTATTGGACCTTTATAAAATAGCAGATGCTTATGATATGCCGGGTGATAGTGTAGATGGGATGAGCCCGGAAGATGTACATAATGCAATATTAAGATCAGTAAACCGTGCAAGGGAAAAAGGCGGCCCAACTTTACTGGAAGTTAAAACATACCGCTATAAAGGCCATAGTATGAGTGACCCACAGAAGTACCGTACCAAAGATGAAGTAGAAGAATACAAAGAAAGAGATCCGATAGATCATGTTTTAAAAGTATTAAAAGAAGAATATAAAGTAAGTGAAGCCGATGTGGAAGTAATTAACGAAAGGGTAAAAGTACAGGTAGAAGAAAGCGTTCAGTTTGCAGAAGAAAGCCCATGGCCGGATGATGACGAATTATTAAAGGATGTTTACATACAACAGGATTATCCATTTATTACAGATTAAAATTTTAATAACCGATGGAATAACCTATTGCTGGTAGTTTTTCCATATATGTTTAACCAATTATACCAGCTAAAAAAATAAGTTTATACAATGGCAGATAAGCAAGAAGTAGCAGTTAGCACTGTGGAAACAAATGAAATAGTTGAAAGGGCGAAGGGATTTTGGGCCAGGTTCAGCAAACCAATTATTTATGTAGGTTCAGCCATTATTTTATTGGCAGGTAGTTGGCTTGCGTATAAAAATTTAGTAGTAGCGCCTAATGAAATAAAATCAGCAGAACAGATTTTTCCGGCAGAAGCGTTGTTTGATAAAATGGCGCAGACTGGCTTTAATAAAGATTCAATTGCTCTGGTTTTAAATGGCAGCAATGGTATTACAGGAGTTTTAAAAATAGCCAACAATTTTGGCAGTACTGCTACCGGTAACCGTGCTCATTTTATAGCGGGTGCCTGTTACCTGCATAATAAAGATTTTAATAATGCTATCAAACATTTAAAAGAATTTTCAACCAGCAGTAAACAACCGCAAAGTGCTGCATACAGAATGTTGGGTGATGCTTATGCTGAAACAAAACAAAATGAGGAAGCATTTGACTATTACAAAAAAGCGGTTAATGTTGCAGATAGTAAAGATGAATCTACCAGGTTTATATCATTATCAAGGTTAGCTTTATTTTGCGAAGCAACTGGTAAAACAAAGGAAGCCATTACTTATTACCAGCAAATTAAAGATGAGATTACACCTGCTTTTTTAAGAGATAACAGGATAGATTTTCAGGTAGATAAATACCTTGCAAGGTTGGGCGTTTTTAACTAAAAAATATGGCAAAATCAACAGAAATTTTATATTCTACAGCAGGCATCCAACTACCAAAGGGTGCCTGTGTAGTTATTGTTAGTACCGAATGGAATGCTGCTTCTATTGCGAAATTGGAAGCTGGCTGCAAAACAGTTTTGGATCAAAACAAAGTGCCTTATAAAATAATTACTGTACCGGGTGCATTTGAAATCCCGTTTTGTGTAAAAGCTTATTGGGATGAACATAAATATAAGGAAGACAAACCCTTTGCTTTTATTGCGTTGGGCTGTGTAATAAAGGGAGATACACCCCATTTTGATTATGTGTGCAAAGCTGTAACAGAAGGCGTTTTGCAGGTAAACCTATCCCTGCCAGTACCAACTATTTTCGGTGTATTAACAGTAGATAATCAGCAGCAAATTGATGAAAGAACCGGCGGAGTACATGGCCACAAAGGTGAGGAGGCCGCTGCAACAGCACTAAAAATGATTGCCCTGCAACACAGTTTTAAGAATTCAAAAATATAAGTAAGCATTTTCTTATTTCACTATCAATTGAATTGTTCTTTACACTAATACAGCCATGAAAGTTCAGCTATTTATCCCTTGTTTTGTAGACCAGCTTTACCCGCAAACCGCTTTTAATATGGTAAAGGTTTTAGAAAAGGCCGGGTGTGAAGTAGCGTATAATACCAATCAAACCTGTTGTGGGCAGCCAGCATTTAATGCTGGTTTTTGGGATGAGGCAAGAGAAGTATGTATCAAATTTTTAAATGATTTTAATACTGCCGATTATATTGTTGCGCCCAGCGCAAGCTGTGTTGGTTTTATAAGAAATTACTATAGCAAATTATTTGAAAATGCTGCAGTATTTAACCATGTAAAAGATATCAGTAAACGCATTTACGAATTTTCTGAATTTTTAACTGATGTATTAAAGATAGAAAATGTTGGAGCCGAATTAAATGCTACTGCTACTTACCACGATAGTTGTGCTGCCTTGAGGGAATGCAAAATAAAAGATGGCCCCCGCAAATTATTGAGTAAGGTCAAAGGGCTGGAACTTATTGAAATGAATGATGTTGAAACCTGCTGCGGCTTTGGTGGAACCTTTGCTGTAAAATTTGATGGTATTTCTATCGGCATGGCCGATCAAAAAATTATAAATGCCATTGCTACAGGGGCCGAATATATTATCTCAACAGATTTAAGTTGCCTGATGCATTTAGATGGTTACATCAAAGGGAAAAAATTACCTTTAAAAACAATGCATATTGCTGATGTACTTGCCACTGGATGGGAATAATTTGTTATAGTTTTTTATTCTCTCTTTGCCTTTTGTCTTTCTACCCTTGATGCCAGTATGATACTGATCCAGTAAAGAAATAAAAGTGGTATGGCTACTAAAAACTGGCTTGTCCAATCTGGTGATGGTGTAATAACTGCTGCTGCTACAAGAATAATTACCAAAGCAAATTTGAAATATTTTTTTAGAAGCGTACCTGTTACTATACCCATTTTTGCCAGCACAAAACAAAGTACAGGTAATTCAAATGCAATACTACAGCCTAATATAAGATTGGTTAAACTATCAATATAATCATTTATAGATGGACGGTATTGAATCATTCCTGATTTGCCCAAACTAAAACTTGCCAAAAAATTGAAAGTAAACGGAGCCAATAAATAATAACCAAAAACAGCGCCGGTAAAAAAGAATACAGATACCCACAATATGCTTGTTCTTCCATACTTTCTTTCTTTTGCAGAAAGTGCAGGCTTTATAAAACGCCATAGTTCCCAAAAAATATACGGAAAGGCGGCAATGATGCCACCAATCATAGCTATATTAATTGCCGAGGTAAAAGTTCCGTTTACTTCAGTAACCTGAAAATCTATTTTAACCGCAGGCATACAAAACGAATTACCCAGGTGCAGCCATTGCCCAAAACGGCATAAAGCGCCATAAGTAAAAAATGTTTGCCGGGCAGGTGCTAAAATAATATTGTCATAAACAAAATCAATGTAAACAAAAATTAACGTAGCTGCCACTAACCAGGCAAGAATACTCCTCACTAAATGCCAACGCAAATCTTCAATGTGATCAAAGAAATTCATTTCAAATTTCTTTGGCACTTCTTTACCTCTTAAACGTTTAAAAAAGTATTTCCTTTCTGTTATTGCTGTTGACAAAATATGGGTTTAGTAAATACGTAAAATTTATGGTGTTGTTTATAAGCTAACAGTTTCAGGAATTATTTCAATGAATTGCTTACGGGGTTAACAGTTTCCGAAACTGGCTTTGCCTTCATCCCTTCTTCAATATCATTTTTTACAGATGCCTTTGCATCATTAAAATCACGTACACCTTTACCGATACCTTTCATCAATTCAGGTATTTTTTTACCGCCAAATAATAATACAACAGCGAGTAAAATAAAAATCCATTCTGTGCCTCCAGGCATTGCTAAAAAAATAGTTAAGAGTGACATAATAAATAGGTTTTAAATAAAACGTATCATTAAATTGATCGTTTTACAAGTGAAAAAATTGAAATGGAATAATTTTTTATGAAGCAGTACAACAGTTTTATGTGTTGTACTGCTTATAATTGTTCCAGTAGAGTGTATTATTAAGTTAAGCAAAGAAGGGAGTAACAATAGCCACTACCTGGTCTTTGGTTAAAGGCTCATCAAAACATTCTGATGCTGCATTTGCAGATATGGTAAACCCACCGATATTAACAATGTTAACACCAGCCTGCGTTGTAGCTTCTTCTCCGTTATAGCTTGCCTGAACAGCAGTTGTACCAATACCACTTTGGTTCAAAGTGATCCATGGTTTTACTGTTACACCTGCAGGAATAAGCCCACCATTTGCCCTGCGCATCTGCCTGATATGAGACGCATGCCTTGCTTCAACAGAATGAATATTTAAAGCAGCGGTGAGTATATCATTGTTGCTGATTAAATTACCAGCCTGGCCTTTGTAAGCCCTAACGCCTGTATCTTCAAAAGTTTGTGCAACTGCTAAAAACAAAGCATAATCAGTAAACACATTTGCAAAAGCGCCTTTGGCAGTAAAGTCAAATGATGCCGCAGTAAATGAAACTGGTGTTGCACCTAATGACGTAATAGCCGCTTTTAAAAAACTTACATGTGCTATTTCATGATCACGGATTGTTTTAATAGCACCCAACGGAGCGCCTGCTGGTATAGCCAGTGTTCCACCTGTTGCTGCAGAATAGCCTGCTTTATAAAATTCAGACTCGATATATTCCAGCGTTAAAGCAAAATTTAATACATCGGTTATGGCGTCATCCGTACCAGTTGGGCTGCCATAAGCTTTGTTTAACATTGAGCCAAAGGCAATGGGTAAAGATGCCAATGCAATTTTTCCTGAAAATTTTACAAAGCTTTTCATGGCATTTCTTCTGCCATCAAGCCTTTGATATATTTCTGGATCTACACTTTCGATTTGGTTAATTATATTTTCAATTTTCATACAATAAAATTTAATTTTTTGGTAAATTGCTGATGTTTAATTTTGTTTTTACATAAGTACCCGCAATAGCAAAAACTTCACTTGGGCTGCGGCTCATGTCAAGTCCATTAGCATCCAGCCCATCTGCAAAAGTGCCTGGCATAATGAGGTCTCTGATGAATGCAGCATGCCTTGCTTCTACAGAAACAATCTTGCCGGCTAACAGCAGGTAATCTGGACTGGTAATTAACTTACCTGCACCATTATACGCAGATACACCCAGGTCTTCAAATGCCTTAGCGGCTCCTAAAACACCATCACGACTGCCAAAATTGATAGTCGAAAAATCCAATTCCAATTTGGGTATGGCCTTAGCAGCCAATGCAGCTTTAAAGAATTCCCTATGTGCAACTTCATGGTCCCTGATATCGCCTAACAGCGCACTTTCAGATGCAGATATGCCTGAATAGGGAGATTCAAAAATCTTGGTGTAAAAAGCCGCTTCAATTTGCTCTAATGCATAAGCATAGTTCAAAACACCAACATCGCCTGAACCCAGGTCTACTCCGTTGTTGGTTGCAGGCATCTCATCTTTTTTACATGCTGCGGCTGTGAAAAGTAATGCAGAAGCACCTCCAATGTATCCTAGAAAATTTCTTCTTGATACATTTTTAAAGTTTGATTCTGCTACTTCCAATAATTCTTTGTTGGATGAATTGTTTGTTAGCATAACGAATTTAATTTTGTTGTGAAATAAAAATGATTTTTTAAATAAAAACACTACTTGTACAATTACGAGAGAAGAGAAAGACTGGATTTAAAATATTTTATATAACAAAAAAATTTTTTTATTTATTACTAAAACATCAGTCTTATGTTTGCAAACGGGGAATTTATTACACATATTCAAAAATAGTATTATGGCGTATTGGTTAGTAAAATCAGAACCATCTGTATACAGTTGGGAACAGTTTGTAAAAGACAAACAAACTTTTTGGAGCGGCGTACGCAATTATGCGGCCCGTATTAATTTAAAAGCCATGAAAAAAGGCGATGAGGTTTTGTTTTATCACAGTAATGAAGGTGTAGAAATTGTGGGCATTGCAAAAGTGATAAAAGAATTTTACCAGGACCCAACCACAGAAGACGTAGCCTGGGTAGCAGTAGATTTAAAGCCGGTAAAAAAATTAAAAAAAGCAGTGCCACTTACATTGCTTAAAAATGATAAGCGCTTTGCAAATATGGATTTGGTAAGGCTGGGAAGGCTTAGCGTGCAAACAGTAAAAGAAGACGAGTGGAAATTAATTATGGAATTGGCTGGAAGCCCTTCCTAAACTCTTCAAATGAAATGGTATTAACGCCAAGTGATGTATCATTCAATCGGGTTTATTTTAGCTTTCTATTTCATTTAACATTTTAAGTGGTTACTAATTTTATGAATTTTGTATCAATGAGCATCTAATAACTCTAAACTCATTGTTATGAAAACAAAACTAATTGCTGCAGTTATTGCATTTGTCGTAATACTTATATCTTGTGACAAAATCCATAAAAAAGATGATACTGCTGATACTAAGCTCGCTGAATTGAGTAATCTAAAAGAAGCTCCTCCTCAAACAAAACTTAAGCAAGAATCAAAGATACCTGTTGGTACTTCGCAAGACCAGGCACTTGATTCTGTTGCTAAGCAGTTACCAATTACACCTGTTGCTGATATTGATTGGGATAAGAAAATAATAAAAACAGCCACTCTTAAATTGGAGGTAAAAGACTTTAAGGGTTACAATGATGATATTCATAAAACTGTTAAGCAATTTGGTGGATACATTGCGCAAGAGCAGCAAAACCTTTCTGATGAAAAATCTGAAACCATCATATCCATAAAAGTACCCGTTAGTCAATTTGAAACGATGATGAATCAATTGCCTGGTGGCAATGGTAATGTATTAGAAAAAAATATTTCTACAGAGGATGTTACAGGTGAAGTAGTAGATACAAAATCAAGGCTTGAAGCAAAAAAGCAAATGCGTTTAAAATACCTGGAGTTTTTAAAGCTATCAAAAAATATGGAAGAGGTACTGCAGGTGCAAAATGAGATAAACAGCATCCAAGAGGAAATTGAATCAGCTGCAGGTCGTGTTGAATTTCTTTCGCATCAGTCATCTTACAGTACTATTAATCTTACATTCTTTCAGCCACTGGCGGGTTATAAACCTACGGAAGAAACACCTTCATTTTTTACAAGAACAAGCCAGGCATTTAAAATGGGAACCAATTGGATAGCAGATTTATTTGTAGCATTAATTTCAATATGGCCCATATTATTAATAATGGCCGGAGTTTATATTGGTTGGAAAAAATTAAAACCTTCAAAAGTTATTAGTCAAAATTCGTAAGTTTGGCAATGAGTAAAAAACATATTGTTATATTATCAGGTGCCGGAGTAAGCGCTGAAAGCGGCTTAAAAACTTTTCGTGACAGCGATGGTTTATGGAATGGATATAATGTGTATGAAGTAGCTACACCAGGTGGCTGGCAAAAAAATCCACAACTGGTATTGGATTTTTATAACGACAGGCGCAGGGATATTGCAGCAGCCCAACCAAATGCAGCACATATAGGGCTGGCAGAACTGGAACAGGATTTTGAGGTGACCATCATCACACAAAATATAGACGATCTTCATGAAAGGGCAGGCTCAAATCATGTTGTTCACCTGCATGGTGAAATATTTAAAATGCGGAGTGTGGAGGATACAGATAAAACATATGAAATCCGGGAAGATATAAAAATAGGGGATATGGCTACTGATGGTACCCAGCTTCGTCCGTACATTGTTTGGTTTGAAGAAGAAGTACCGATGATGGAAAAGGCAGTGATGATTTTACAGGATGCTGATTATTTTGTTGTAATTGGTACTTCTTTACAGGTTTACCCGGCAGCTTCATTGATACATTATGTTTCGCCTTTTTTACCTGTATTTATTATTGATACAAAAAATCCAACAGTAAATAATCATGCTAACCTAACTGTTATTGAAATGCCTGCAACAGAAGGGGTGAAGGAGTTAAGGAAATTTTTAAAACCTTAAAAC
>JANYGZ010000074.1 GCA_025362235.1 Ferruginibacter sp.
GAAGAAATGCGGGCGGCATTTGCTGATGAAACAGATGCCAATATTTACAGCAGGTTCAGCAACCCGAATGTAACAGAGTTTATAGATAAAATGGTAGCCCTGGAAGGAGCTGAAGCAGGTTACGCCACAGCATCCGGCATGAGTGCGGTATTTGCTTCGTTTATGACTTTTTTAAAAAGCGGTGATCATCTTTTATCCTGTAGTTCGGTTTTTGGCAGCACCGTTACAGTGTTAAATAAATACCTGCCAAAATATGGTATTGAAGTAAGTTATGTTGCCGCCGATAAACCCGAAGAATGGGAAGCAGCAATACGACCCAATACTAAAATGATTTATTTGGAAACACCTACCAATCCAGGGCTTGATATTATTGATCTTGCATTTGTGGGGCAACTGGCAAAAAAACACGGCTTGCTTTTAAATGTAGATAATTGTTTTGCAACACCCGTTTGTCAAACACCTATTGATTTTGGTGCCGACCTTGTAATACACTCTGCCACCAAATGGCTAGATGGACAGGGGCGTGTTTTGGGTGGTGTAATTGTAGGAAAAAAAGAACTGATACACGAGCTCTATTTATTTTGCAGAAGCACGGGCCCTGCATTATCGCCCTTTAATGCATGGATACTCAGCAAGAGCCTTGAAACGCTGGATGTACGCATGGAACGCCATGCAGCCAATGCGTTGCTTATTGCCAAAACATTGGAAGGCCATGAAAAAATAAACTGGATAAAATACCCTTTTTTACCAAGTCATCCGCAACATGCTATCGCCGTTAAGCAAATGAAAAACGGGGGAGGGTTAATATCCTTTGATTTAAAAGGCGGCCTTGAAAGCGGTCGGAATTTTTTAAATAAATTAAAAATGCTGTCGCTCACCGCTAACCTTGGCGATACCCGCAGCATTGCTTCGCACCCGGCAAGTACTACCCATGCTAAACTCAGCGAAGCGGAACGTAAGGCAGTGAATATAACACCGGGGCTTATACGCATTTCTGTAGGGCTTGAATATGCAGACGATATTTTGCACGATATTTTGCAGGCGCTGGAGGGAAGTTAGGGGAGTTGTGAATAGTCAATGGTCAATAGTCAATGGTCAATAGGTGAAAAAGTACATGCACACAAAATCTTTTCAAAATAGCAAGGTCAGGCTCCCCTCTCTTTTGGAGAGGGGTTGGGGGTGAGGTCAAACAATGCTTACAGGGAAAGCAAACTGCATCCTCTTATATCCGAATTATCGAGGCGGCCCAATATTTCAAAACTTTCATCGGGGTGTAATTTACCGGCGTCATCTGTTGCAATAAAACTACAGCTATAAATATTTGCCAAATCAATCACATTTACCGCACCACTGATTGTTTTATTTTTATCTGACCCGTGTACCAGCAAGGGATCATCTTCTTCCCGGATCATTATTTTCATCCATGGCGGACAATTAAAGATACCACCTCCTGTTGAATAGGCCTGGCTTAATAATTCCGTCATGCCGTATTCGGAATGAATTTTATTCACCTTAAAGCTATCACATAAAATATGGTGTACTTCCTGCCTTGTCATTTCCTGTCGTCTTCCTTTCATGCCGCCTGTTTCTATAACAGTTGTGTGTTTAAAACGCATGGGGTATTGCTCTGCAAAATCGAGTAAGGCAAACGTAACACCAATCAATAAAGTTTTTTCTTGTTTCTTTTCCAATTGTATCAATGTATCCTGTAATTTCTTCAGGTTTTTTAAGTAAAAGCCACTGTTTGGGTGCTGGCTTAGCTCTATTAATTTATCGGCCATCATTACCAGCGATGAATTATTTCTTTCAAGATAGGAGGGCAGCAAAGCGAGTATGCACCAGTCTGCAGGGTCGCCATAAAATAAACGAAATGTATTTATAAAGCTTTGCTCATACATTGAAATGTCTTTTACAAGGTGCCTGCTGTTAATGGTTTTTGTGGTTCCGCTGCTTTCAAAAATAACGGCGGGTTCAAATGGGGTAGTGGTAATTGTGTGTGTTTTAAATAAATCAATGGGCAAGAAAGGAATCTTGCTGATATTGGCAATTTTTGTACTATCAATATGTAAAGCAGTACAATACTGGTTGTAAACCGGGTTTTGCTGGTATTGAAAATTAAAAATATCAAGCGCAGTTTCATTAAAGCTTTGCGGTGTAGCAGTAAGGAAATTTTTTAAAGCTGGCATAGTTTTAACCCTTCTTTTCAATTTCTATCATTAAATTTGATAATTAATATACAAAGATGCGTTACACAATTATCATAATTATCATTGTTGGTTTTATTTTTTCAGGTTGTAAAAAAGAAACCTTTTCAAGCACTCCAAAATTGACATACAAATCTGCTACTCCAAAGCAATTATTACCCGACGAGATTATAAAATTTACATTGTCTGTTACTGACGCAGAAGGTGATGTGATAGATACAATGTTTGTGCAAAAAGTTAGTTTAAACTGTGCTGCCAGTAATTTTTTCGACAGGTACCGCATTCCAATATTTCCTACAACTAAAAATTTAAGCACCGATATCCTGGTTTCTTATTCAAACGGAATAAATAATCCCGGGTATATTACTGTTGCATCAAGATGCAATTATAATGATACTTGCTATTTTCGTTTTATGTTGAAGGACAGGGCAGGTAATAAAAGCGATACGGTCAAGTCGGAAACTATTGTGATTTATAAATAAGCTGCAGAAAATAGACATTTTTTTCTTTTTCATTTCTTTTACAATTTAGGGTGTTTTACCTCATCCTCCTTCTCCCAAGGTAGAAGGAGCGGTACTTCATATCTTTAAGCTAACATTTATTCTCCCATTTTTACATGTAGTTTTTATTCGTCAGGCCTTCAAAAAACTAAGCATGCACCAATTGTACAGGCCTAACTCAATATTTTTATAGCCATGTATTAGGTGCTATTTTTTTTGGCTTATCCTACTATGCCAGGTATTTAGTTAATTTGTAAAAATTATAGCAGTAATGGCAAAGGTAAAAGCAAAAACAAAAGTAAAAGCAGTAAAGAGCATTTTAACAGATCGATCTTATGCTTTTTTAAAAAACTATATCAACAATCCATCTCCCACCGGCTTTGAAAGCAGCGGGCAAAAATTATGGTTAGAGTATATAAAACCTTATACCGACAGTTTTTTTACCGATCCTTATGGCAGCGCAGTAGGTGTTATTAACCCTACCGCTTCGTTTAAAGTAGTGATTGAAGCACATGCAGATGAAATAAGCTGGTTTGTAAATTATATCTCTCCCGAAGGGTTGATTTACCTGAAACGCAATGGTGGCGTAGATCACCAGATTGCACCTTCTATGAGGGTGTTGGTGCATGGAAAAAAAGGGCCTATAAAAGCAGTATTTGGATGGCCGGCAATACATACCCGTATGGGCAATGCCGATGCCAAGGAGCCACAACCAAAGGTTGATAATTTATTTTTAGACTGCGGGGCCCGTAATAAAAAGGAAGTGGAAGATTTGGGCATACATATAGGTGCCGTAGCAACTTATGAAGATGGTTATGAAGAACTGGCCTATGATTATCTTATTGGCCGTGCCTTTGATAACCGCATCGGTGGTTTTATGATTGCTGAAGTGGCCAGGTTATTACAACAGCATAAAAAGAAACTGCCCTTTGGTTTATATATTGTAAATGCTGTGCAGGAAGAAATTGGTTTACGTGGTGCAGAAATGATTGCCCGCAGAATAAAACCCGATATTGCCATCATTACGGATGTAACACACGATACCACCACACCAATGATCAGTAAAATTACACAAGGCGATACTGCCTGTGGTAAAGGCCCTTCTTTAACTTTTGGGCCAGCGGTACATAATAAACTACTGGATGTTGTGCAGGCTGTTGCTGCTAAAAATAAAATACCGGTTCAGTTACATACCGTAAGCCGCAGTACCGGTACCGATACCGATTCGTTTGCGTATGCCAATGAGGGCTGCCCCAGTGTATTGATTTCGATGCCACTGAGGTACATGCATACAACAGTTGAAATGATACATAAAAGCGATATAGAAAATACCATTAAACTTATGTATGAAACATTGCTGACCTTAACACCTAAAACTAATTTGAGTTATTTTTAAACGAACTGTTTTGTGATGTTGCTGTGGTTGGCGTAAAATTTTTGAAGATTAGTAACGGATGGCAACTGGGCTGGAGCCCTGCGTAAGTATGTGAAAGCGGGATTAACTTAGGACGCGAAGTTGTAGGATTATAGAGAAAGCTGAAAACTATTAGAGCAGGTGCATTGCGGCCTCAGTTCTGGAAATTGTTTTCAAAAAATGCATTTACATTTTACTCATATCATGGCCCGGCATCGGGTTCACACCTTTTCTAAATATATATTCGCTTTGCAGCAGGTATGCGCCTGTAATTACTACAACATCACCTGGTTTTAACCCTGTCTTTATTTCTATCCTGTCATTACTTTCCAAACCAGTTTGTATCATTAAACTCTTGAAGGAATTATTTCCGGTTTTAATCCACACAGATGCACCTTTTGCATCACGGATAACAGCATCAATGGGCAGTGATAATGTATTTATTGCACGGCTTTTTATCACCACATATGCCTGCATCCCGGGTTTTAATTGATTACCAGTATTAGGTATTGTTACCCTTACTAAATTTATTCTTGTATCAGGATTGATTTCAGGATTTGTAAATTCAATTTTTCCTTTTACATCTTTTTCCGGCATATCGGGGAATTGTACAAGGGCTTGTCCGCCTCTGTCAATAGATGAAAGTTGTGAAGAATATATTTGTGCTTCTGCCCATAGTGTAGAAAGACCTGCCAGCTTTACAACTGTTCCTCCTTCAGGAACATAATCACCTTCTTTAACATCCAATGAAGTTATAAATCCATTTGCATTACTATAAAAAGAAGTGAGCGGAGTAGCCTCTTTACTTTTTGCTAGTTCCTGTACCTGTGTTTCACTCATGCCCCATAACAATAATTTATTTTTTGCTGACTGAACTAACAGACTAAAATCAATTTGTGAATTGCCTAATGTTTTTTCCTTTTCTATTGCCAATAAATATTCCTGTTTAGTGTTATTCAATTCTTCGCTGTATAAATCATACATCTTTGCTCCATTGTTTACATAATCTCCTATATTTTTAAAATAAAGTTTATCTATCCGTCCCATAACCCTTGCACTAACTGAATTTGTTTTTGACTGGTCAACGTTTAATGTAGCGGTCAAAATCATCTGGTCCCCAATAGTACCCCTGCGAATGGTATCCATACGGATATTTCCTAATTGAACCTGCTGCGGACTTAATTGTATTTCATCGGTAACTGTGCCGCTGCTTTTCTTTACTGGCGTTAAGTCCATTTTACAAACCGGACATTTTCCCGGCTGGCTCTCTTTTACCTGTGGGTCCATTGAACAAGTATAATAAACATCAGGGTCAGCAGATGCTTCAATCTTTTTATTTTTACAGGCAACCAGTAACAAAGACAAAATTAAAATTGCAAAGAAGTATTTCATAACTATTCATTTACTTTTATAAAACTTTCACTATCCATTAAAAATTGTGCATTGGCAGCCACCTCATCGTATGGCGTAAGCCCATCAATAATCTGGATTTTATTATTGCACGTGATATCTGTCTGAATTTTAAGTGCTTTAAATACTCCACTAAATTTTTTAAAAACAATTTTATCTAATCCTAAAGAGATGACTGCATCTTTCGGCAACCAATTCCCTTTTTGAGTATTTCCGAAAATAGTTGCCTTTACCTGGCTGCCAACAGGCATATTTATTTCGTGATTTTTAAAATAAACTCTTGCCGTTAAAGTCTTGCTACCTTCTCTAAAGAAAGGTTCAATAAAATCAATCCTTGCCCTAAAATCCTTATCCGGTGCTGTTTCAGGAACAATACGAACAGGGTTGCCCACTTTAACCATGCTTCGATTGTCTGCGTAAATACTCAGCACTGCCCAAAGGCTGTGGGGATTATACACAGACAATAATGTTTGCCCTTTTTGAACATACATGCCTTCTTTCAACATCAGTTCTCTTGTAACAACAGGTTCAGTATTATTTATATTAGATGCTGCTGACATTGGAGAATTCATACTTAGTGCATCATGTATATGGCCGCTGTAATTACTATACACAGAAATAGTAAGAGATGGCTTTTGCTGCTGAATGACTTGTTGCAACTGTTGAGCTGAAATGCCCAGTAACAATAATTTTTCTTTAGCTGCATTGATGAAGGAGGTATTGCCAGCGTCATTTTTTACTAAGAACAAAAGATTTTGTTGCGCAGTCAATAATTCCGGGCTGTAAATATCCATTATCTTTTGTCCGATACTAATATCCTGGAAAGTATATTTCAAATATAATTTTTCAATCCTCCCACTTACTCTTGCTGAAATTGAACTTACTGAACGGGTATCATATTGAACAGTTCCCAATGCTTCCACTTCTATTTGTTCTTCACTTTCTTTAATTGTAGTGGTTGGAACGGATGAAATCACATAGCTATTGGTAGGACGTAACAGTGTATTTAAGTTAACATCGGTAACTACTTTTTCCTCGCCGCCAAACTTAACCAAATCCATTCCGCATATCGGGCAATTGCCTTGCTCATCTCTCACAATTTCATGGTGCATAGGGCATCTGTACTGTTGCTTATCATCACCATGTTTTTCTTTTCCAAGTGAATTACATCCTGCCACAACAATTATCAGTATCAAAGAAAATTGACGGACCCATCTTGTAATATTCATAATTTTAATCATAGCAATAATTATTTTATCTCCAATATTCTTTCCAACTCTACCTGCATCATCAACAAATCCTGCAATTGTTGCAAATATTCCAGTTGCGTCATATTTAAAGTTTCCCATGCATCAAGCAGCGTAAACAATTCTTCCGTATTTTGTTCATATCCCAATTGCATGGTTTGAAAATTCTTCCTTAATGCCGGGATAATGTTTTCATCAAATAATTTTATTTGCTTCTTCTTTAATTCAATATCATTCTGCATTCCATAAGCCATGCCGGTGGATTCATTTACTATCATCTGCTTTTGTTGGTTCAATGCTTCTACTTTCCATTTCAGGCTTTCTACATTTGCTTTTGTAGTTTTTGAAGACCATTTTG
Source organism: Ferruginibacter sp. (assembly GCA_025362235.1). Classification (GTDB taxonomy): domain Bacteria; phylum Bacteroidota; class Bacteroidia; order Chitinophagales; family Chitinophagaceae; genus Ferruginibacter. The sequence goes on from JANYGZ010000074.1 coordinate 7,134, forward strand.
CCATTGGGATTTTCACCGTACCCAACAAACTATATTGCATCGGTAATCCTCCAAAACCGAACATGTGTTCATATCTAAGTCCAAACTCTGGGTTAAGCTTTGCCTTTTCTGCATTTTGTTGCAGATAATTTATTTGAATATCTTTTTCAATGGCTTTAATCTCGCTACGGGCATTAATAAAAGTCGTGCTGTCGAATGTTGAAGTTGAGTAATTTTTTATTGTATAACCAGTATCAATATCAAAATCCTGCATTTTATCCCTGTTCATTAATGTATTCAGCATAATCCTCCTTTGCTTTATTTCATTGTCGAACACCAAACGCATATTCAGGATATTGCCCAATGCAGCTTTGGCTTTGTAATAAGCGTTGATTTTACCCAAGCCATTTTTGTATCTTATCTCTGCACTTTGAATCATAAAATTGAGCAGCTTTTCATCCTGGTCAAGTATGCTTAGTTTCTTTTTAATGATCATCCATTCGTAATAATTTTTCTTTGCTGCTGCAACCAGCAAATTCTGCGAAGCATTTTTTCTTTCTTTATCGGAACTGGAAATTGCTTTCAAATAATTTTCCTCAGCATCCAGTCTTTTTTTATTGGGAAACATTTGCTCGCCGGAAATTTGGTACTGGCCTATACCAAAAGCGCCATTATCTCCCTGCTTCCAGTATTTGGGATTATATGGGGTCATCCATAAACCAGTTCCTGCTGTGGGGGCTTCCCAATTTCTTGCACCTTTTGCTTTTTCATCTGAAGAACGAATATCTGCATCGTACATTTTTAATGTTGGATTGAATTGCTGAATTTCATTCAGAATAGTTTCCAACTTTACCGTTTGAGCTTTTGATATCAGCGAGCCAAATGCAAAAGCAATTATTACTAAAATTTGTTTTTTCATTGTCGTTAATGTTTTGCGTCTAATACTTCGAGCTTTCCATGTTTTCTCAATTCGTATTCTTTGGTCATTAAAAATATAAGCGGTGTTACCAATAAAATATGTGTGGCAGAAGTAAGCACACCGCCGATCATGGGTAACACAATTGGTTTCATCACATCGCTACCTACACCATCGCTCCACAAAATTGGAATCAATGCAAACAGTGAAACACTTACTGTCATTAACTTTGGCCGTAAACGTTTTGCTGCACCTGCAATTACATACTCTCTTAAATCTTCTTTTGTAATTGTTTCTTTTGAATTTCCTTTTAAGGCTACTAATTTTTGCATCGCATCATTTAAATAGATAACCATCACAATACCGGTTTCAACTGCTAACCCAAATAAGGCAATAAAGCCAACTGAAACAGCTACCGATAAATTAACACCCCAGAAGTAAATCATGTAGGCCCCGCCTATTAATGCAAACGGTACAGATATTAAACTGAAGAATGCTTCCCTTGCAGAGTGAAATGCAAAATACATGCATACAAAAATAATAAGCAGCACAACAGGTAAAATCAATTTCAATGTTTTTTCTCCACGAATTAAATTTTCATATTGTCCACTCCACTCAATAAAATATCCTTTCGGTAATTTCTGTAACATGCTGTTCAACTTCTGTTGTGCTTCTTCAACAGTGCCTCCTAAATCCCTGTCTCTTACATTAAACAACACCGTACCACGCAATAAAGCATTTTCGGAATTTATCATAGGCGGGCCTTCAGTGATTTTTATATCTGCCACAGCTTCCAAAGGAATAGGGCCAAAATTCATCGTCTGTACCTGTAGCCGTTTAAGGTCGCCGAGGTTATTGCGAAAATCCTGCCCAAATCTTGCGTTCACAGAAAACCGCTGACGGCCTTCTACAGTTGTAGTTAATTTCATTCCACCCAATGCACTTTCCACTAACATATTTACATCGTCAATTGTTAAACCGTATCGGCTTATTTCATCCCGTTTTATAACAATGTCAATATATTTGCCTCCGGTGATTGGTTCGGCATACAGATCTTTTACACCAGGTATCCCAACTAATTCCTGTTTAATCATTTGAGCAAATAAATTAATTGTATCCAGGTTTTGTCCATATACTTTTACGCCTACATCGGTACGGATACCAGTTGACAGCATATTGATGCGATTAATAATGGGCTGTGTCCATCCATTAGTTACACCGGGTATTTGAAGCTTAGCATTGAGTTCGTTGATAATATTTTTTTTCGTTAGCCCTTTTCTCCATTCTGATTTTGGTTTTAATAAAATGATTGTTTCAATCATGCTGATGGGTGAATTATCTGTTGCTGTATTTGCCCTTCCTGCCTTGCCCAATACATTATCTACTTCGGGTAAACTCTTGATAATTTTATCCTGTACCTGCAATAATCTTTTTACTTCTGAATTAGACACATCAGGTAATGTAACCGGCATAAATAAAATAGAACCTTCATCTAATGGTGGCATAAATTCTTTGCCGAGGCTCATCAGCAATGGGATACTAATTAATAAAGCAATGATGTTGATACCGATGGTTGTTTTTCGCCATTTTAAACAAAGCCTGATAAGCGGCTCATATATTTTTTCCAATACACGATTAACTGGGTTTGAACTTTCAGGTCTGAACCTTCCTTTCATAAAAAATGAAATCAACACAGGGGCTAATGTTATTACCAGTATGGCATCCACTATCAGGATGAATGTTTTTGTATAAGCCAGTGGCCCAAACAATTTTCCTTCCTGTCCTGTAAGCAGGAATACAGGCAGAAATGAAGCAATGATGATAACAGTGGAAAAGAATACGCCTCTTGATACCTGCTTGGAAGAATCCTCAATTATTTTCATCCGGACCTCCTCGGGTATTTTTACATAATCTCTTTTGGGTAATATTTTTCTGAAAATATTTTTCATAACTATATTGGTTTATTAGCTTGGTTATTTTGCCATTCAGATAAATTACGATACGAGTTTTCCGACATGATAATTCCGTTATCTACAATTACGCCAATGGCCAAAGCAATCCCTGTAAGTGACATGATATTGGATGATACCCCAAAAACATTTAGCAGAATAAAACTGACAGCAATAGTGATTGGGATTTGAATAATAATACTTAATGCACTGCGCCAGTGAAAGAGAAATAGGATTACAATAAAACATACTACTGCAATTTCTTCAATCAATTTTTCTTTTATGTTCTCAACAGAAGCTTCAATTAAACTGCTTCTGTCATAGGCAACATTAAAGCTTACTCCTTTGGGTAAACCTTTTTGCACATCGCCCATTTTCTTTTTTATTGCAGTAATTACTTTGTCTGCATTCTCTGCATACCGCATCACCACAATGCCACCAACCTTTTCACCCGTGCCATTTTCATCAAAAATACCTAAGCGTAAATCACCACCCATTTGTACAGACGCAATATCTTTTACCCTTACAGGAATACCACTGTAATTGCCTACTGCAATGCTTTCCAAATCCTCCTTGTTCTTCACATAACCCAAACCACGAATAATATATGCCATATCACTCATCTCGAATTTTCTTCCACCCACATCATTATTATTCGCCTTTACTTTATTCATTACATCCATCAGCGAAACTTTATAGAACTGTAATTTCACGGGGTCAACAACTAACTGGTATTGTTTTTCAAAGCCACCAAAGGATGCAACTTCTGCTACTCCGGGTACAGTTTGCAACGCAAGCTTTACATACCAATCCTGCAAAGCCCTTTGTTCACCCAGATCCATTCCCTTAGCATCAATGGTGTACCAGAACACATGCCCCACACCGGTTCCATCAGGCCCTAACGATGGTGTTACAGTGGGGGGTAATAAACGTTGTGCATAGTTTAATCTTTCCAGTACCCTTGTTCTTGCCCAATACACATCAACGTTGTCTTCAAAAATTACATAAACAAAACTCATCCCGAACATAGAAGTACCACGGATGTTTTTAACCTTAGGAATGCCTTGCAGGTTACTCACTAATGGATAGGTAACCTGGTCTTCTATCACCTGCGGACTTCGTCCCATCCATTCGGTAAATACAATCACCTGGTTCTCTGAAAGGTCAGGTATGGCATCAATCGGGTTTTGTTTTACCGAATAAATGCCCCACGCAAAAAGGCCGGCTGCAATAAGCAGTACAATAAACCTATTGCGAAGGGATAGTTCTATAAGTTTTTGAACCATATTTTTAATTTTTAATTAGCAACAGACAATTTCAATTCATGTAAAAATCTGTCCATTGCCCATTGCTAATTGATTTATTCAATCACCTGTTCTATTTTTCCACAGGTTTCCATTTTAGTACCCATGTACGGATTTTGTATAGCAGCGTTTTCATTTAACCAATTTGCCCCTTTCCTGTTAAAAGCCATTGGGCAATGGTCGTAATAAATTTTTTTACCTGCGCCAAATGCTTTTACCAATTCATAAGTGTATGCAGATAATTCAGCAAAATGTGTTCTCTCTGCATCTACGTCTGTACTTTTTACGATAGCATCAGCTTGTTCCTTTATTGCACTGATATGCTTTGAGTATTCCTCTTTCTGGCCGACAGATAGTAAAGAGTTATCAAACTGGCTGATAACCTTCAATAACATAGTAGCCCCATTCTTTGCTTCGGCTGCATCATCTTTTGTTAACGCATGTTTTATGTGGAAATAATGGCTCATCACTTCACTGATATGTGCTGATACATCTGCACTAACATTTACAAAGGATGCTTTGATTACAGGAGTATCAACTTTTTCAGGTGGTGCGATGCTGACTGAATCCATTGCCATCTTATCGTGGCTCATGGTATCCTTTTTTTCTGCCGGTTGATTATTGCTGTTGCAGGCGGCGAATGTAATAGCCGACATTGCTAAAATTGCAATTACTGATTGTTTCATGATTTTTATTTTTTATTTAATTAATTGGTAGTTTTCTTTTCTACTAAATCCATCCTACATTTAGAACATTTACCTGGTTTGTCACTTGTTACATCCGGGTGCATTGGGCAAGTGTATATTTTCATTACTTCCATCTTCATTTGCTCCTTTTTAGAAGCTGTAAGGCTCATTCCGCATTTAGGGCATTTACCGGGTTTATTACTAACTACATCAGAGTGCATAGGGCATGTGTAGGTAACACTATCCTTCTGAGTTTTTATTTTATGTTTTGTAGAGTCCTGAGCAAATACAGTAAAAGATAAGATGGTTAAAACTGCCATCATCAGCATTTTAATTGATTTCATTTTTTTATTTTTATGAATGAAGAAATAATTATGGTTTAAATAAAGCCTGTCAAGGTTATTACCCTGACAGGCTTCAGGCATTATGATTGCTTTCTTTGATAATGGCAGCAATCAGGTAGCTTTTGATATACGGTATCATCAGCCCTGTATTTTTTGGTATCATTACCAACAGATGCAATCTTCTTTTGAACATTATCTGCCGCATCTTTTTTAAATACACTGTACGTTAATGTAAGCACCTGTGTGTACTCGTTCCAATCGGCAGTCTTTACCCCATCTACTGTGTTTGCGGCATTTTCAATACGCCTTTTATCCATAGTGCAGGTGCCAGAGACCTTAATGACCTCTGTTTTTATGCCAATAGTTCTTTGCGCTTTATCGCTTTGTGCATTGGCAAATGATACTGTAACTAACATAATAGCCACAGTGAAAAACATTTTAATCGTTTTCATCTTTTTATTTTTTAATTATTGTGAATAACGTAACAGATAGCCTCCATAAGAGGTTATCAAATTTTATAATCAGTTTGTTATTGTTGAATATGTAGTGGGATTAATCAATAGAATAAACCCATTGCTGGCAGAATGCCAGGCATTACATCAGGAGAGAAAAATCAAATACGGAAATTACAATTGAGAATGAAAATCGGCACTGCTCCTAATCGTGGAGGTGCATGAGTAGAAGGATTATCTAAAATTATTGAAGATGGATATACGATAGGCAAGTCTATGAAAGAAACCACGACTGCATTGGAAGATGTGATAAAAAATTTAAAAGCAGATTCGGAAGCCTTTTGGTCTTTTTCAACTTTTAACTCCTTATGCTCATCGTGGCAGCAGCCTTTTTGTGCTGCTTTTTGCATACCACAGGTTCCGCATTTACCATCTTCTTTTTCTGTTAACCCCCAACCTAACAGTTTGCCCATGCAATAATGCAGGTGAACTGTAGCCCCACTGGATACAGTGAGATACACAATAGATAATATGGTTACCAAAAACTTTTTCATGACCGACTGCATAAAAGTAATACTATTTATTCAGTATAAAAATTAAGCTAACTTATACAATAACAAATTAGGTTTTTAATAACATTTAGTAACTTTGTTTTTCTAAGTTATTTTAAAATAAAACGTGGTGATTCGTATATCATTGTGTTTGGCAAGGATTTTTAAATAGGAATTAAATTTAACCCCGTCTTCAGTTCAATTATACTCCGGTTATCCACCCTATAAAATAAGCAATAAGTTTTGCTAATCTTACTACAGGAATAATAGCATCTCCAGGAAATTTTATTTTTTACATTAAAACAGAAAAAAATGAAATCCCATCTAAAAACTTATTTTCTGCCTTTAGATTTATTCTGCACACCAGGTAAAAGTCATTATGCAGCTAATCAAATTTTGGTGCAAAATCCACCATATTCATACATGTTCTGTAACAAAAAAACAATAAACTTTCCTTACCTGGAAGTTTTATTTTTTAAAAGGTTTGTGCGACAATTTATTGGTGTAATTTCTATTTCTTTTTTAGGATTATTGTTGTGCCTGATTTCCTTGAACGGCTACAGCCAGGGTGCTTCAAAGACCTTTACAGTGAACGTTACCGGCGATGAAGAAGATCCGGATGCCGATTTGTTCAGTGATGGACATTGCGATGTAGATCCAAACACGCAAGGAGATCAGTGTACTTTCAGGGCAGCCATACAGAACCATAATGCCAACCGTAACCTGCCGCAGAACACTATTAATTTTAATATACCCAATGCGCCGGGTTCAGGCAGCATTGTAATAAAACCGGGAATCACCGGGTTGGGGCCCTTACCACCTGTTTTAGGATCAGTAATAACAAATGCTAAAAATGAACCGGACGGACGAAGGATTGAATTGGATGGCAGTTCGGCTGGTGGAAACGCAATAGGTTTAAAGTTGTTGGGTGGCCAGTGCCAGGTATCTTTTTTCATTATCAATAACTTTTCTTCTCATGGAATATTTATTTCAGGAACCCCGCCGCCGGGAGAAGGCAGCCATATTATAAAGGGTAATTACATTGGAACCGATGAAACAGGGAAGATCAGTAAAGGGAATGGCGGGGATGGAATTTTTATTGATAATACTGGAAATAATACAGTCGGGGGAACCACATTTGAAGACCTGAATATCATTTCGGGAAACATTGGCTACGGCATAGTTATACATGGAGCTGATCCGGCAGTAGACTTTTTGACAAATGGCGCCAGCAATAATATGGTAAAAGGAAATTTTATTGGATTGGATGTTGATGGTAATCTTGTTTTGCCAAATGAAATGGGCGGAGTACTAAATGAAAATGCAGCCAATAACAGAATTGGCGACAGCACCGATATAAAAGCTGCAAACAAATTTGCGGGAGTTAAAAATGGCATTACAGTTAAGGGAAGTCTCTCTGAAGGTGTGGGTATTGAAGGCAATTTTTTCCAAAACGGTTCAGGTGCAAAATTTACTGCAGGTATATTCGGACGTGGCGGAAAGGGGCTTTATGTTACGGGGAATTTTTTAGAAAATATTGATTCTACGGCAATAGACCTTTTTATAAATGCCAACGGAAATTATAATATTCGTAAGAACAGGTTTGAAGGCAATATGAAAACAGGCACTAAATTGAGGTTTGAAAATGGCCTTACGACAGAAGTAGATTACGAAAACAATTTCCATACAGGGGCCGGCCTGTCGATAGATGCAGAGGAATCGCTGAATAGCAGAATTGACTGGCTTTTTGCCGGCGATACAATAAAGGCAGGAGAGGCTGGGGCCAATTTGATTTTTAAGGCGGCAGGTAATAAAAATTTTACCAATAATCGCTGGGAAGCCATGGCAAGCTTTGGATTGAATTTTGTGTCTGATATCGCACCCGGTTTGCAGGCTACCATAAAAGAAACCAATGAGGTATATGCCAATAATGGTACTGAAGGGGTGCACGGAAGAATCCAGGGAAGCGGAGAACTGGCCCTCACTATTTTTGGTACAAAGAGTACAGGAAATGGAACAGACGGCAGCCGCCTTGATGTATTTGTAAGTGCCGGTGCAAAGGTTGATATTACGGCAAGAGAAAACCAATATATTTTATCCGGGCGTGCCGGCCTTCGTATAACCGGGGATGGACAAAAATCTGACCTGGTTACTTTTATTTTTGAAAGGAACCTGCTTGACCATGATAATTTTGTTGGCTTGGAACTTTTTAATTCAGCCATCTTAAGAAAAAGTATCACCAACAATACTATCACCAACAATAGCGGCCCGGGTATTCTTTTAGGCGGTAATAGTGATGCCCATATTGATAACAATACAATTTCAGGTAACTCTATTGGTATTTTGATTAACGATGTTGCAACTGGATTGATCGACAATAATACTTTAACCCAAAATGGGAAGGGAATAGCACTGGCGGGAACTGGTAGTGGTATTGCTATAAACAGCAACCTTATTTTTGATAACCTTGGGCTGGGGATTGATTTGGGCAACGATGGTGTTACCCCCAACCACCTGGGTGGCCAGATACCCGGGCCTAACCATTTCCAGAATCATCCAGTTTTAATAAACGCAGAAACTGGCGGAGCAAAGACTATTGTAAGAGGCAATATTAATAGCGACCCCAACGCTGTTTACCGGATGGAGTTTTTCTCTAATAATTCCTGTAATCCTACTGGTTTTGGAGATGGTCAACAGTATATTGGATTTAAATTGGTTACTACTGATGCGTCAGGAAATGCTTCCTTTTCAGATACCCTCACAGGGGTAACTACGCCCGTAGGATCCGCCATTACTTCCACCGCTACTGATTCGAACTTTAACACCAGTGAATTTAGTGCATGTGTACAGGCTTCTGTTCTTCCGCTTCATTTAATTAGCTTCACGGCAAAGGCCGCAGGAAATTTTGTAAAACTTGGCTGGATGACCGCCAATGAACAAAATATAAAATACTTTGATGTTGAGCATAGTGCAGATGGCCGTGTGTTTACAAAGTTGGGCCAGGTTCAGGCATCATTTAATTCGACAGTACAAAATACATATAGTTTTATTGACAGTATGCCTTTGCAAAAAATTAATTTTTACAGGTTGCGTATGGTTGATGCAGATGGTACCTATACCTATAGTATGATAGAACCTGTTACAATAAATACTCATCAGCATGCTTTTTCAATATTTCCAAATCCTGCTTCAGATAAAATAACCATACAAATATTTGCCGGTGGTTTGTTTGAATTAAGACTGGTAAATGCAGATGGAATGATTTTTAAAAAAGAGGTTTTACAATTGCCGGGCAATACACCAGTCAGTATGAATGTGAGTAGCCTTCCAAAGGGTGTATATTTTCTGATTGTACAAAATTCAACTTATATAAAATATGAAAAGTTGATTAAGCAGTAATAAAGCGGGCGGCCGGTTTAAAGAAATTGATTAATGTAATTGTATACATTTTACTAAAGGTTATACAATTCCTTTGTTGTCATAGGACGAAGCAATTTATTAGGTGCAATAAAAAATTCCGATTTAGGTATTGCCCTTTGTATTTTTTTTAATTGTAATTCGCGGTCTGCTGATATTTTTTGTTCTATTTTTTGAAGCTGCCCAATCTCTTTTGAATTTATTTCACCTTTTTCAATTACTTTTTGAAGATGAAGGATTATTACCTGGCAATCGTGCCACTTACCCAGCAGTACAGGCAGTACATTTTTATTGGCGAGGGGTTTGTTTTTATTTTCAACAGGCAAGCTCTTTCTGTTATAATTAAACTTTTTTAACTTTTTACGAAGCTCGTGAAGTTCCCTGGGGTCCTGCATTTGTAAATGCTTTCGCTTAATTATTTTTTCAATAATCCCTTTTCTTTTTTTTATGTAAGCATTCACTTTTGTATTACTTACATTATTTACAAAGGGAACAATTTGATGGTAAATAGTTTTCAGCTTTTCAATCAATTTTCTATTGGTAACTATAAAAAATTCATCTTGTTCTTTTAACAGTTGATTTCGTAAATTAATCCTGTAACCTTTCAATGAGTTAACAGCAGTATACCTTTTAAGCGTTGTTTCTTCAAGCTGAAGTTCCCTGACTTTTCCAGCCTGGTGAAAAATCAGTTTAAAAGGTTTAAAGTATTTGTCTCGCCTGAAATTTTTTGAACAATAATTTATTAAATCAAAAAGCGCATCCAGTTTTTTAATTTCAACACGGAGTTTATGAAATGTAGCAGAAGTATATTTTTGCCCTGGCCTATCTAACAGAAAACTAATGGCAGCTTCCCTGTTATTAAAATATAGTTGAATGGTTTTCAATGATTAAACTATTTCCTTTATTTGTACAGAAGGTACTCAAAATAGCTCATTAAGTTAAGGAAATGGTTGTTTAATATCTTTTTTAATTGAGCTGAAGTCAAGCTTTTTCAGGGCAGCACAGTTGCTGTTAACACACCGAGTTCAACTATGCTGTGTCAATTTTTACCGATGTCATGGTAAGAGAACCTCTTACTGCTTTATCATTAAACAAACTAATGTTTTCATTTTTTTCTTTTAGCGCCATTGTGTACAGCAAAGGAAGATAATGATCCGGTGAGGGGATGGCTAAATCAAAAGCTTTGCCTTGCGTTTTATAATTAATCAATTGTTGATGGTCACCATCCAAAATATATTTTTTCATTTTTGTGCTGGCTTCTATGGCCCAGTCGTAAGCATATTCTTCTGCATTTAGTTTATCCCAGGCAACCATACGCAGGTTGTGTACCATGTTTCCACTGCCGATAATCAATACTCCTTTTTTACGAAGGGAGGAAAATTCTTTTGCCAGGTCATAATGATATTGCGGCGCCTGGGTATAATCCAGGCTCATTTGTATTACCGGAACATCTGCAGCAGGATATAAATGTTTTATCACACTCCATGCACCATGGTCAAGCCCCCATTTATAATCAAGGCCAAGTTCAGTTTTCTTTACAATGCTTTTGGTCTCTTTTGCTAACTCAGTATTTCCCGGTGCAGGGTATTGTACATCAAACAAAGCCTGTGGAAACCCTCCAAAATCATGAATTGTTTGTGGCTTTTCCATAGCTGTTACAAATGTTCCTTTTGTTTCCCAATGAGCCGAAACACAAAGTATGGCAGCAGGTTTTGAAATTGTTTTTCCAACCTCCCTGAATCCTTTTACAAATTCATTTTCTTCAATGGCATTCATAGGGCTGCCATGGCCAAGAAACAGTACTGGCATTTTATCTGTAGTGCTAAATGGTGCTGTTATTTTATTTAGTTCTTCAAGTTTCATTGCTGTTGCTGCTACCGGCAATACTGCCATTGATTTTAAAAATTGTTTTCTGTCCATTTGTTTTCAAATTATTCAACACGGTCTGCTACAAGGTTAGGTTGTTCTCCAAGAAATTCTACCCACGCTTTTTTCATACATGGATAATGTTTGGCTGCTTCTACAAGATTCATAAATGCTACAATGTTGTCTTCAAACAGTTTTGCCAAAACAGGGTTGAAACCGGCTTTGCAGAATAAATTCAGTTGCATACCGGATAGCCCAGCCTTCAGTTTTTGTATCTGGCCGAAACTGGTGAATCTTTCCCTGTGCAACATAAATTACAAGCGGTGGGGTAATGGTTTCTTTATTAAAATCAATAAAATGCTGTGGATTTCCTTTGGTAACAATAATTATTTCTTCATAATCATGGCGGTCTGGTTTTGAAGGTGCGCCTGCATTCCGGCTGCCTAATTCGGTAGTTAATTTTTGTATGTTAAAGGATGGGGCCATGCTTAATAAAGATACAATAATAAAAATGGCCGCTGTGGATGTAACATTAAAGCACTGTTGCCGGCCGACTGATTAATTTTAAAAATTAAATAACCCATTAAATAAATTAATTAATAAAAGTTGATGATGGGAATTAAAATTTGGAGATGTTTACCTGTTGAAACAATAAATGTATATTATGAAACGGCCTTTCAATAATCAGCATTCTGTCTTTTCACAATCGGTAATGTTTGTTTCAGTTTCTAAAGTAACGTGGTGAATATTTTGATGTTCAAATTCATGCTTTAACTGCTTTTTTATTGCCTCTATTTCCTGCATGGTATAGTTTTCGGCAACAACTACATGTGCAGTGAGGGCATTTTCTGTAGTACTGATTGCCCAAATATGTATATGATGAATTTCTACAACTCCTTTAACTTTCAGCGCTTTGTTTTTTACTTCCTGTAAATCTACATTCGGTGGTACACCATCCAGCGATAATCGCAGGCTGTGTTTTAATAATCTCCAGGTGCCGAGCAAAATAATGATTACTATAATAATGCTAAAAACAGGATCAAGCCAATACCAGTTTGTATAATGAATGATGATACCTGCAACAACAAGCCCCAAAGAAACCAGGGCATCACTCACTAAATGTAAGTAAGCACTTTTGATATTAATGTCTTTCTCCTTGTCTTTTAAAAATAAAATAGCTGTAAAAGCATTAATGGCAATTCCAATACCAGCAACAATTGCGATGGTATAGCCAGGTAATGGTTCAGGGTTTAATAAACGATGAACAGCTTCGTATGCAATAGCGCCAACTGAAACCAATAAAATAACCGCGTTGAACAATGCGGTTAATATGGAAGTTTTACGATAACCGTAAGTGTATTTATCATTGGCTTTTACTTTCAATAAACGAAATGCAAGCAGCGAGAGTGCCAATGCACCAACATCAGCAAGGTTATGCCCTGCATCGCTTAATAATGAAAGTGAATGTATGTATAAGCCAACAAATACTTCAATTAGTACAAATAAAAAATTAAGTGATATCCCAACAATAAAAGCCCTGTTTACATTGGTTAATTCTACAGGCCCGTGGTGGTGTTCATGATGATGCTGATGGCTCATTTGTAATTTGTTTATAATAATGTTCCTTTTAAAAAGATAGCAGCAATGCTAAAATAAATAACCAAACCTGTAACGTCTACCAAAGTGGCAACAAAAGGAGCTGATGAAGTGGCAGGGTCAATTTTTAAGCGTTTTAAAAGCATTGGTATCATTGAGCCACTTAATGTTCCCCACATTACAATACCAATCAATGAAAAGAAAATGGTAATTGCAAGTAGTAACCAGTGTACACCATAGTTGTACCAACCGAGGTTTTGCCATATTGAAATTCTTATAAAGCCAATAGAGCCAAGTATAAACCCTAACGATAAACCAGATAATATTTCCCTACGCATTACATACCACCAGTCTTTAAAAGAAAGCTCCTTTAATGCCATAGCACGGATAATCAGCGTGGCTGCCTGTGAGCCGCTGTTACCGCCGCTTGATATTATCAATGGAACAAACAATGCCAGCACCACTGCCTTTTTTATTTCTCCATCAAAGTGTCCCATTGCTGTAGCAGTAAGCATTTCACCTAAAAAAAGAACAATCAGCCAGCCTGCTCTTTTTTTTAACAAAGAGAAAAAAGGAGTTTTTACATAGGGATAATCCAGTTCTTCAATACCGCCGAACTTTTGAATTTCTGCCGTATCTCTTTGTTCTGCAATGTCCATCACATCATCTACCGTAACTACACCTAATAAAATATTATCATCGTTTGTAACAGGCAATACAATCCTGTCGTATTCCTTAAATTTCTGTACAGCATCTTCTTTACTGTCGGTGATTTTTAAACTGGTACAATATCCGTCTAAAATATCTTCAACCTTTTTATGAGGGTCATTTAAAACAAATCTTCTTACAGGAATATCATCAATCAATTTACCGTTTTTATCTACCACATAAATAACATTGGCTGCTTCAGTGTCTTTGTGATTTTTGCGTAAATGTTCCATAGCACTGGCAATGGTCATACCCGATTCAATGGTTGCAAATTCTGTATTAATAATCCTTGCAACACTTTTATCAGAATAGCCCAATACTTTATGAAGGGCATCTTTATTGGGAGCGGTTAAAAAATCAAGAAAATTAGAAAGTTCAAGACCTTTTAGCGTTGAATAAAAAATGGTGCGGTCATCAGAACTTAGTTCATTTAAAATATACGCAGCTCTTGATTTTGTTAAGCTTCGGATAACTTTTTTTTGCAATTGGTTGTCCAGGTAAGGGAATACGGCAATTTCCTGAGCTGTTTGAAAAGACTTAAAAGCATCAATCGCTTTTTCTGCCGGTATTGAAATAAATAGTTTTGCTACCTCAGAAGGATGAATATAACTGGTGCCTTTATCTTTTGATAATCTGAATAAACCGGAGAAGTCTCCTGCTAAAAGTTTCTTTCTTGTTTCTTTAAATGGAAAATGCATCATTGCCTTTTATTGTGCGGATAATAAATAATAAAACCATTTCGGGCGCAAAGATAACATTTTAATGAAGCGAACGATTCCCCTGCCTCCATAAAAAGCCCAACCAATGTACACTTAACAATTGGTAAACATTTCAGAATCATCAATACCGGTGTGATAAAATTTTGCAGAAGAAAAATAACACGCTTCCTATAAACTGCAAAGGCCTGCCTGTCCCTCATTCGTTGAAGAAAATTTGTTTCTTTTTAAATGCTGCAATATCTTTCATAAATGACAAAAAAGCAATACGGTTTAACATCACTTCCTGTAATTGTTGCGGCACTCGGTTTTTTTGTTGATGTTTTTGATTTGCTGCTATTTAACATTGTTCGTAAACCGAGTTTGCGGGAACTGGGTTTATCGGAAGATGCTATTTTATTAAAGGGCGAATTGTTGTTGAGTATCCAGATGATTGGTTTTGTTGTCGGTGGAATTATCTGGGGCATATTGGGCGATAAAAAAGGAAGGCTGAAAGTATTGTTTGGGTCTATTGTATTATATGCTGTGGCAAATATTGCCAATGGCTTTGTGCATAGTTTGCCTCAATATTATATTATACGTTTTATTGCAGGTGTTGGTTAGCTGGCGAATTAGGCGCAGGTGTAACACTAACCGCAGAAATTTTGCCTAAAGAAAAACGGGGGCTTGCTGCCACGGTTATTGCCACCACCGGTGTATTTGGTGCAGTGGCAGCCGTATTATTGTATAAAATTTTTAACAACTGGCGGGTATTGTATTTTATTGGCGGCGGCATGGGGCTGGTATTGTTATTACTGCGTGTAACCGTTGCAGAAAGCGGCATGTATAAATCGGTACAATGTTCCGGGGTACAAAAAGGAAATTTTTTGATGTTCTTTAACAATAAGGAGCGTTTTTTCAGGTACATGAAAGGTATATTTATTGGGTTACCTGTGTGGTTTACCATTGGCGTACTAATAACTTTTTCGGACAGGTTTGCAAAGGAATTTTGTGTTGTAAATATTGAACCGGGTGATGCGGTTTTGTACCAGTATTTAGGTTTGGCTTTTGGCGATTTGTGTGCCGGGCTGCTAAGTAATTATTTAAAAAGCCGCAAAAAAGCTTTGTATATTTTTTACGGCGTCTTAATTCTTTTTTCTGTTTTATTTTTTACACAACACGGCAGTAGCCCACAGCAATTCTATTTTATATGTGCGGGCTTGGTTTTGGTGCAGGTATTTCTGTGTTGTACATTACTACATCAGCAGAGCAGTTCGGCACCAACCTCAGGGCATCCGCCTCCATATCTATTACCAATATGGTACGTGGGTTTACGCCAGTAATTCTTTTATTGTTTACTATGTTAAGAAATGTAACAGGAAATTATATAACCGGCGCATGGATAACAGGGCTCATTATAATGGTTATTGCCATTACTGCTGCTTATTTTACAAAAGAAAGCTTCGGGAAAGATTTGGATTTTACAGAAGAGTAAAAGATGCAGCGTTTATAAAATCGAACTCATATTTCTTCGTATAAAAAAGGTATTCACCTAAACTCTACGGGAATGGAAAAGGTATCCTTTCTTGCGCACTCCTCATCTCTGGAGCTAATGCGGAGAATATATTCGTCGCCCCGCCATATTCCAACCGCCTGTTAGCAGCATACCCGACTGTCTCAATGAGATGCTTGTCAACAAATAGAATTTTAGTTTCAGTCATTTTAGTTTCTTGTCGTGCGAAGTAGAAGAAATGCGTTGACTGCTAAAAGTCCCATGAGTGTGATGTAAGAAATTTTTTCAATCGTAGTTCCATGGAAACTTTCGTTGATGCCGTTATACAAAATCCATAAAACAAATAGAATGTTGCCTGCAATGGCAAGCAAAGAAAGCAATTCAATGATTGGCGATTTTTCTTTTTCCATTTTGTTAAAAGTTTAAGTTCTTGTTGGAAAGTTTTCTCGCTATCAAGAAAACAGTCACAATAAGAAACCATGAAATCATCGGAAAAATAAGAAATATAAACGCATTTTTTGTCTCAGGTGTATTAAATGCACCACTGTAAGCAATCAAAGAACCAATTGTCAGAACTATTATAAGCCAGTAAAGAAATCTACGGGCAGGAACTGTCCAGCTATTGGAAATTTTATTTAAGATAAAAAGCCCTACGAATGGGGAAAGAACCCAAGCTGTAAAAAGTCCAAGCAGAATAATAGAATTTTGTTTACGACCTGCACTAAACCACTAGCATCCCAACGATGCAAAATTTAGTTCTTTGAAAGTATTGTCAGATCAGGGTTTTATTGATATTTATGGGTCAAACGATTTGAGCAAAAAATGATTCTTCTAAAAAATGCCAGGCTGTCATAGCTTGTTAGAT
>JANYGZ010000086.1 GCA_025362235.1 Ferruginibacter sp.
AGTTAGTGCAACAGATAAATCACTTTTACCAGTAACATTTTCTTCATGCTTCAAAAAACCTGCACCTGTAAATACAATTTTTTTAAATCCATCGCTTGAAGATAATTTGTAGGTTCCGTCAGCTGCTGTTGCAGTTCCAACTTTTTTGCCTGAGGTGGTTTCTCCTATTACAGAAATACCGGCAATAGGCGAACCATCTTTTGAGTCTGTTACTTTACCGGTAACCTCTTTGTTTTGGGCAAAAGCCGCAGTGGAAAACAAGGCAAGACATAAGCAAAGCATGCCTTTTACAAGTTTTTTTACATTCATAATCAGTCGTTTAATTTTGGTTTTATAAATTGACTATCAAAAAGAAACGCATTTTACCAATAATTGTAGATGAAGTTTGTGCGGGCAGAAACATACAACAAAGCAATTGTTACACATACAGCAAAATCATGGCAATAGCGAATCGAATAATAAAATTAGAACATTGAGTTAACAACTTGATAATTATATATGCATTTGCCTTATGCAACCGTTTGCGGATATGTTTGCGGAGGATAAAATAATACTGGTTTTTGAATAAAAGCATCATTTTTGATTTAACCTATACAGTTAGTGAAGTAGATAACTTGCTGAAAGAGCAGGCCTGGGTTAATTCCAAAGCAGATTTAAGGTAATTTCAGCCAAAATTATTTTCCTGTAATCTTTTATACTGAAAATACCAGAACAGTTTATAAATACAAAAAAGCCCTCATTATTTTATTAATGAAGGCATGTATCGGTGGGGGTTAGTAACTAAATCAGATTAACAGTAAATTTTTGTTTTTGCCAAGGCGTTTACCTTTTTTATAGTATTTTATTGGGTATAAATCCGGGCTTTGAACCAGCTTATTTATAAAGTTTTTTACAACTTGTACCATGGGGAAATTATTATTTTTAATACCTGCATTTGCCATAGGATAAATTTTTACTTAAAGTGTAACGATGCTTACAATATAATTATTGTGTATAGTGTAGCCAAAAATAAATGATGGCATAACGGATAATGTGACAGCTTTAAATATAATGATTGAGTTATCGAAATAATAAAGAAAGGGGCAATGTATTTTTTTCAAATTAAAATTTCATCAATCTATTCACAGCTTCTTCAAGGGTGCTTTCTTTTTTTACAAAACAAAACCTCAATACCTTATCATCTTTTTCTTTATTATAAAATGAAGAGAGCGGTATAGTTGCTACTCCATATTCTTTAGTAAGCCTTATTGCCAGCTCTTTTTCATTTTCTTCACTTGCATCAGCATAACTATACAATTGAAAATAACTTCCGTAACTGGGCAATCCTTTAAATTTTGTTTGCTGCATCAATTGTTGAAAGTAATCACGCTTTTGCTGAATGGCTGCTCCCAGCTGCAGGTATTGTTCTTTTTGGTTGATAAATTTTTCGAGTGCAAACTGCACGGGGCTATGGCAACTAAAACAATTAAACTGGTGTACTTTTCTAAACTCTTTCGTTAATGCGGCCGGTGCAACACAATACCCTAGTTTCCAACCGGTGCAATGATAGGTTTTGCCAAAAGAAAAACATACAAAACTTCTTTCCATCAAATCCGGGTACCGCAGCATGCTTTCATGTTGCCTGTTATCAAATATTAAATGTTCGTACACTTCATCGCTTAAAATAAAAATACCGGTATCTTTTACAATGCTTCGTAATTGTTCAATATCAAAACTGCTTAAAATACTGCCTGTAGGATTATGTGGCGTGTTTAGCATAATCATTTTTGTTTTTGAAGAAATATTGGTTTTTACCAATTCCCAATCTATGGAGTAAGTGGGGTAAGTAAGTGGTATCAAAACCGGTATCGCTCCATTAATGATTATATTGGGAATATAGCTATCGTATGCAGGTTCAAAAACAATCACTTCATCACCTGGTTTTAAAACAGTGGTAAGTGCAGTGTAAATAGCATAAGTTCCGCCGGGTGTAATAGTTATTTCATCAGTTGCATTTATTGCAGCAGCATACAGCAGTTGCATTTTTTCTGCCAGCCTCTCCGTTAATGAAGGCAGGCCATTCATATGCACATATTGATTATTGCCGGCCCGCATGGCTTTATTCACCAATTCAACAAGTTGAGAATTCATCATAAAATCGGGGAAGCCCTGGCCAAGATTGATTGCATTATACTCGGCTGCTAAAGCACTCATTACTGTAAAAATAGTAGTGCCTACATTTGGAAGCTTACTTTGTATGGTAATAACTGGCATTGAATGATTTTATTTTGCTGTCGCTAGAGGGTATAATTATATTTCAAAACATAACTAAAACAGGGGCAACATTTGCAACTTTGGCCACATATTAGATTATAGGAATTTATCTCCCTTGCTCCTTTTTACCTCGGCCACATATTCTTTTATTTCCTGTTCCTTGTCCTTTTTGCAAATTAATAGTACATCATGCGTATCCACTACAATAAAATCATCCAGCCCTTGTAATAATACCAGTTTATTATTTTCGGTATGTATAATATTTTTTGTGGCATCTATAATCATTACATTATCGCCTGTTACAGCATTTTCCAGGTAATCTTTTTCGAGGTTATCGTATGCGCTTGCCCAGGTACCGAGGTCGCTCCAGCCAAACGAAGAAGGGATTATATACACATTATCTGCTTTTTCCATTACACCATAATCAATTGAAATATTTACGCATTGAGGATAGATGCGCTCAAGAGCTTCCGTTTCCTTTTCTGTATAAAAATTCATTTTCTCGGCATCAAATACTTCGTGCAATTCTGGCAAAAAAGTTTCAAATGCTTTTACAATATTTTTTACCTGCCATAAAAAAATGCCGGCATTCCATAAAAAATCCCCGCTGGATATAAATGTTTTGGCAAGTTCTTTATCGGGTTTTTCAGTAAATGTTTTTACTTTAAAAACATTTTCACTTACTGGTTGCTGCTCATATTGTATATAGCCATACCCAGTATTAGGGTGTGTAGGTTTTATACCCAGTGTAACCAATGCTTTTATATGAGCTGTAAAATTCAGCGCTTGCCGACATGTTTTTTTAAACCCTTCGGGGTCAAGAATAATATGATCTGCCGGTGCACAAATTAAATTGGCATTAGGGTTTAATTGATTCAGTTTATACGATACATAGGCAATACATGGTGCTGTATTTTTTCGGGAAGGTTCGCACAAGATATTGTCAACATTTAAATCAGGCAATTGTTCTGCAACGATATTTTTATATTGGGTGGTAGTTACTACGTATATATTTTCCTTTGGTATAAATAATGCAAAACGGTCGTAGGTGGATTGAATCAGCGTTCTTCCGGTATCTAAAATATCTAAAAACTGTTTTGGGAAATTCGTTCTGCTTAAGGGCCAAAACCTGCTGCCAATACCTCCTGCCATTATTGCTACGTAATTATCTTTATGCATTATTTTTTTTGTAGAGTAAACAAATATATTTTATCGCAATTACATTAGTCTTTGTTTTAAATAATCCCTTCCCTTATAAGATCGTGCAGGTGAATAATTCCTGCATAAAAATTATTTTCTATTACTATTAACTGACTGATATTTTTTCTTTTCATTGTTTCCAGTGCATCTACTGCCAATAAATCGGCACCGATTGTACTGGGATTTTTAGACATGATATCTTTGGCTTGTAATAAAGTTATATCAGTAGTTTTTTCCAACATACGCCGTAAATCGCCATCTGTTATAATTCCTGCAATAGTATTATCCTTTTCTATTACAGCTGTGACACCTAAACGTTTTTTTGTCATTTCCACAATCACCTGGCTGATAGTTGCATCCCTTACAACAGCGGGCCGTTCATTTTGAGATGCAAGATCGATAACCCTTAAATATAATTTTTTGCCCAACATACCGCCGGGGTGAAATTTAGCAAAATCTGCAGTATCAAATCCTTTTATTTGCATCAGGCAAATTGCCAGGGCATCACCCATAACCATTTGTGCTGTAGTACTTGTTGTAGGTGCCAGGTTATTGGGACAAGCTTCCTGATCTACGGTGGTATTTAAAATAATATCGCTTTGTATCGCTAAAAAAGATGAAACACTGCCCACAATAGCAATAATGGTGTTACCAAAATTTTTTATCAGTGTTACCAGCAATTTAATTTCGGGGCTTTCGCCGCTTTTGCTAATGATAATTATTACGTCCTCTTTTTGTATCATTCCTAAATCGCCGTGTATGGCATCAGCTGCGTGCATAAATAAAGCAGGTGTACCCGTACTATTAAAAGTGGCTACAATTTTTTGGGCTATGATGGCACTTTTTCCAATACCACTTACTACCAGCCTGCCTTTTGATGCTGCTATATTTTCTACCGCTCTTACAAAACTGTCATCTATAAACTCTTTCAATTTGTTAATAGAATCGGCTTCTAACTGAATAGTGGCAAGGGCGGCTGGTATAATATTATTATTGCTCATTATTGAAGCCGCAAACCTACTTTAAATAGACGATAACACAAAAGGTGTGTAGTATTGTAACTAATATTAAAAAAAATGATTACCTTAATTGATGGTTAACAAACCTGTTAATTTACAATTGCAGGTGTATTGAGGTAACTTTGCCATCCTTTATAATTTAAAGCAGGTATCGGTATTTATTTTTAACCGTCAAAATTTTTTAAAGTTTACGTAAATTATCAACAAGCGTTAAGGAGAAGATATCTATATGGCCATAGTAAAAAAACCAAAAAAGCCCATTTCCATTAAGGAGAAAAATGAGAAGGCGCTTACAAGACCCGTGATAAAAGCAATTAGTGTACAAAAAAATTTAAATTTAAAAGCCCAGTTACAGGACTATTTTGGCTTTGATGATTTTAAAGAACCGCAGGAAACAATCATAAAAAATTTATTGAGTGGTAACGATGCATTGGTAATTATGCCTACAGGTGGGGGCAAAAGTCTGTGTTATCAACTGCCTGCAATTATTAGTGAAGGCTGTGCCATTATAGTTTCGCCATTGATTGCATTAATGAAGAACCAGGTAGACCTGGTACGTAGTTACAGCAGCAAGGATGATGTAGCACATTTTTTAAACAGTACACTTAATAAGGGCCAGCAAAAAATTGTAAAAGACGATCTTATTACCGGTAAAACAAAAATGTTGTATGTAGCGCCGGAAACACTTACCAAGGAAGAGAATATTGAGTTTTTTAAAGATCTGCATATTTCTTTTTTTGCTGTTGACGAAGCCCATTGTATTTCGGAATGGGGCCACGATTTTAGGCCAGAGTACCGCAGGCTTAGAGAGATGATGGAATTAATAAATCCTGATGCGCCGATGATAGCGTTAACAGCAACAGCCACTCCAAAAGTACAAAGTGATATTTTAAGAAATCTTGGATTGCGCAACCCGCAAATATTTATTTCTTCTTTTAACCGGGCTAATTTATTTTATGAAATTTTACCAAAAATAAATAAAGACCAAACTGTTAAAAGCATTGTCCGTTTCATTTCTCAAAACAAAGGAAAAAGCGGTATCATTTATACACTTAACAGAAAAACAACGGAAGAACTTGCGGATATGCTGATGGCCAATGGCATCAAAGCTGTTGCCTATCATGCAGGTTTGGATAGTAAATTAAGAGCTGACCGGCAGGACCTTTTTTTAAATGAAGATGTACAGGTAATAGTTGCCACTATTGCGTTTGGAATGGGTATCGACAAACCAGATGTTCGTTTTGTAATACATTATAATATCCCAAAATCTATTGAAAATTATTACCAGGAAACAGGCCGTGCAGGAAGAGATGGAATGGAAGGAAAATGTATTTTGTATTATAGTCATAAAGATGTTGCAAAGCTGGAACACCTGATGAGGGACAAGCCACTTAGTGAAAGGGAAGTAGGTGCACAGCTTATTAATGAAACGGTGGCCTATTGCGAAAGCTCTGTTTGCCGCAGAAAGATATTGTTGAATTATTTTGGTGAAGCTTATGATACGCAGCAATGCGTTAATAAAATGTGCGACAACTGTAATAACCCTAAAGAATTGATAGAGGCAAAAACAGAGGTATTACAGGTATTAACTGTTGTGAAAGGATTAGATGAACAGTTTACTATGGATTACTTAATGCATATTTTGCGGGGTAAGCCAAACCCGAAAGTAAAAATGTTCAGGCACGATGAAAAAGAATTTTTTGGTGTTGGAAAAAGCAAGGACGAGCACTACTGGAATTCATTAATGCGCCAGATGTTGCTGGACAGGTTGATGCAAAAAGATATTGAAGATTATGGCGTTTTAAAAATTACCAAAAAAGGGCAAGCCTTTATAAAGAAACCCGTATCCTTTAAAATAATACTAAACAATTTATTTGAAGAAGCAGATTCAGACGATGATGAAGCCGCTCCTGATGAATCAACAACTATAGTGGCAGATCAAAAGTTAATAGAGTTGCTAAAGGAGTTACGCAAAAAAGTTGCTAAAGAAAAAAACCTGCCGCCTTTTGTTATTTTTTTAGAGGGCAGTTTAGAAGATATGGCTACTATGTATCCTACCACAATTGAAGAACTGGAAAAATGCCAGGGAGTAAGCAAAGGAAAGGCAATGCGGTATGGTAAAAAATTTGTTGACCTAATTGTAGAATACATTGGTGAAAATGAAGTAGAAAGGCCTGATGATTTTGTGATGAAAGGCGTAGTAAACAGAAATAACAATAAGATTTTTATCATTCAGAATGTAGATAAAAAAATTCCGCTGGAAACCATTGCAAAAACAAAGGACCTTAGTATTGATGAATTACTGGAAGAAATGGAAACCATTGTTGCAAGCGGAACAAAATTGAATCTTGACTATGCCATTAATGAACTGGTGGATGAATATGAGCAGGAAGAAATTATTGATTATTTTAAAGCCTGCGAAACAAGCAGCCTGCAGATAGCACAGGAAGAATTAGCAGACAGCAGTTTTACCTGGGAACAGTTGAAGATAATGCGTATTAAATTTTTAAGTGTATATGGTAATTGACCATTGTATTAAATAAAAAACCGAAGTGGCATAACTTCGGTTTTTTTATGCTGTTTATTAATCCAGGTTCCTGCAGCATCTCATTTTAAATTCTTAATTTTCCATTTTAGCAATATCGTCAAAAAACATTTATGTAAATGAATCGTAAAAGTAGATATTACTTACAAAAGATTTTATTGCCTTTTAATGTAAGCCGTACAAAAGAAATTGTAAAAGTCAATCCTACAAGAATCCCAATAAGGGAAGAAGCAAAGGACATTCAAATTTATGTGTATGATTATGATAAAATAACTGTTGAAGAAAGAAAACTAGGCCATATTACAGAATGTTATCCCTACCTGAATGATAACAAATTTACCTGGATAAATGTAGATGGCATCCGCAAATCAGATGTAGAATCTTTATGTAATTATTATGGTGTTCACCCGCTGATACAGGAAGATATACAAAGCATTGGCCAGCGGCCTAAAATGGAGGAAATTGAAAATGTATTGTTCTGCATTTGCAATATGCTTTTTTACAACGACAAATTATATAAAGTTTAACATGAGCAAATCAGCATTGTACTGGGTAAAAATTTTGTACTTAGTTTTCAGGAAGAAGCGGACAAAGATGTGTTTAACCCGATAAGGGATAAATTAAAAGTAGCGGCCAGCAAATTACGCCAGAGCGGACCGGATTATTTATGCTACACTATGCTTGATTTAATTGTTGATAATTATTTTTTAGTGATGGAAAAACTGGGAGAAAGAATTGAAAATATAGAAGAAGAAATACAAAACAGCGCCAACAGCAGCGCATTGGCAAAAATAAATTTATTACGTAAAGAAATGATTATCCTCAAAAGAAGCATCGCTCCTGTCAGGGAAGTAATCAATGGATTTATAAGAACAGACAGTGATTTGATTGAAGACCGCACACTAAAATATTTTAAAGATGTGTACGACCACATTATCCAGGCAAATGATCTTTCTGAAAACTACCGCGATATTACGATGAACCTTCAGGATCTCTATTTGAATAATGTAAACCTGCGCATGAATGAAGTAATGAAGGTAATGGCAATAGTAACTTATTTACTTGCACCTGCTACTGTTATTGGAGGCATATTCGGAATGAATTTTGAAAAAATTCAATGGCTGCACAATGATGGTGGATTTTATGTAGCAGTTGTAGCCATGCTCATTATTCCAATAATAATGCTTATAATGTTTAGAAAAAAAGGCTGGTTTTAATTTATAAAATCCTACTCACGGCATCAATTGCTTTTTGCAAACGATCTGTATTATTGCCGCTAATCTCTACCCATGGCACTTGCTGATTTACCATAATATCTTTGTAATGATGGTATAGTTTTTTCCTGGAAGTTAAATCAGGGTATTCCCTAAGCTGATCTTTAACCCATGCCAAATCAACATTACAAAGCAGGTACAGGTCGTATTTTCTTTCAACAATGGTGTTCAATATCCAATGATGGCATTTTTCAAAAACAAATTCGCACCAAACTTTCATTACATAAATATCTGTATCAATAAAAATCATATTATCTTCAGCGCTATTGATATCTTGTATAATCAACTCCTCACCATTAATTTGTCCTTTTGCTATATCAAGTAAATTTTCATAGCTGTACTTACGTCCGTTATTTAATAAATACTCACGGGCATATTCTTTTACCCAGCTTGTTTTATAATAGTCAGATAATTGTTGGCACAAAGTTGTTTTACCTGTACTCTCGGGACCTATGATTACAATTTTTTTCAGCATTGTTATTTTTTATACCACAGAGGTTTTGACTTTAATACTTTTTTATAAACAGGGCAAGACTCATCATGGGCTCCGGGTAAATAACCTGTACTTAATAAAAATTCGTTTACAATTTCGCCACCGGTAAAGCGAAATGTTTTTTTAAAAAGCTTTGTCCACTCTTCCCTGCTTTTAGGATGATGCTGTGCCAGCCAATTTTTAAAAGACCCAAATTCCTTTTGCAAGGAAAGAATGGTTTTAGCATTTTCAATAGCTGCATGTACTTTAAGACGGTTGCGAATAATGCCAGCATCATTTAACAAACGTTCTACATCTTTTTCATTGTAGGCAGCAACTTTTTTTATATTAAAATTATGGTAGGCTTTTCTAAAAGTTTCCTGTTTTTTTAAAATGGTTGTCCAGCTTAAGCCGGCCTGGTTTATTTCCAATACAAGGCGACAAAACAATTCATTGTCATCCTCAATAGGAAAGCCATACTGCTTATCGTGATATTCTTTGTGAACATTTTGTTCATCAGACTTCATTAAATAAATGGCCTGGCAATAAGTAGCCGGTTTAATCATGTGTGCAAATTTAGTGTGCTGTTTTTTTCCTTTTTAACCATTCAAATAAACCGGCAAAAGCCATAATTAAAAGTACTACATAATATACACTGGTAAAAACATAATGTTTTACAAAATACAAAGGTATTGAAGCAATATTGGTTGCTATCCACCAATACCAGCTCTCTACTTTTTTCTTTGTCATCAACCACATTCCGGTAAAGGCCGTTGCTGAAGCAAACGCATCAGCCCATGGAATAGCACCCAGTGCAAAATATATTTTTAAATAAACAAGGGCAAAATATATTACCACATAAAAAACTGCAAAAAAACAACAATGCTGCAGCCATTCTTTTTTAGTGGCCGTAGTTATTTGCAAAACATGATGCTGTTGCTGGTCTTTTTTTGCCCACAGTAACCAGCCGTATATGCTCATTACAGTGTAGTAAATATTTACACTGGCTTCTCCTAACAATCCTCCTTTAAAACTTAAATAAATATAAATAATAGTATTTATTAACCCGGTTGGATACACCATTATATTTTCTTTACGGCTAAACCACACACTGGCGATGCCCATCAACACGCCTACATATTCATACCAGGTTGTTTGGTTAATATCCGTAACAAACTGCTGGTATATTTCTGTAATATTCATATATGCGTTTAAAGCCATCAATTTATAACATTATCTTTAAATGAAAACAACGATTTAAAAAACAGGTACATGATAAAAAATATTAGTTTAATAATAATGATCATTTTTTACCTGTTGGCCGGCATCAATCATTTTTTACATCCTGAAGGTTATTATGCATTAATTCCTCCTGATTTGCCATTTCATCATTTTATAAATATATCAAGTGGATTAGGTGAAATTATTTTGGGCGCAATGCTGATATTCGCTTCGACAAGGAAAAAAGCAACCATCGGTATTATTGTCTTGCTGATTCTTTTTATACCTGCTCATATTTATATGATACAAAAAGGTGGTTGTATGAGTGAACAAATGTGTATACCAGCATGGGCTGCATGGGTACGTTTATTTCCTTTGCAATTTATATTGATGGCATGGGCCTGGTGGCATAGAAAATAAAAAGCATCCTTACCGGATGCTATGATTATTATAAAAAAATTCTTTCACTTCTTTGTTAAATATTATTTACTCAGCTTCTGCCACTACCTCTTTTACTTCGGGAATCATTCTTTTCATCATTCCCTCAATACCTGCTTTTAATGTAATCATGCTGGAGGGACAACCACTGCAACTTCCCTGCAACATCAGGTTTACTTTTCCATCTTCATAACTTTTAAATTGTATGGCACCACCATCCATTTCAACAGCTGGTTTCACGTAATTTTCCAATAACTCTTTAATACGTTTTACCACATCGTCGTCATCTGCACTTACCTCGTTGCTGCTTTCGCTCTTCATATTGGCTACTGCTTCTTCATTCACCACAACTTTTCCTTCTTCCAGGTATTCTTTTAAAAATAGTTTGATGGCGGGAATAACATCCTGCCAGTCATCTGTATCGGTTGTTTTTGTAAGCGTAACAAAATTGCTGGCTATAAAAACAGATTTAATAAAAGGAAATGTAAACAACTCCTGTGCCAGTGGTGAAGGTCCGGAAGTTACTTCATCCTGAAAGTCGATACTTTTTCCTGGATACAATAATTTGTTGGCTACAAATTTCATTGTCTCGGGGTTAGGCGTCATTTCTGTATAAATGCTGATAACCGGATTGCCTGTCTTAATCATAAAATGTATTTAAATATTTCGATGCAAATATAACAATATACAATAACAATGCCTTGCTTTGACCATTTGTGACTGTTTGGGTGATGCAATAATTTCCAATTTCGCAAATGGTAAACATTCTTCAACCCTGTAAATACTTTTTACTCTAAAATTCTCAACTTGGCATAGTTGAGCATTATCTTCTTTTCGCCATTTAATTCAAATTGCACTGTTGCTATGGGGTTATGTGCAGCCCCTTCCATTTTTATTACGTCGCCAAAACCAAATTTCTGGTGTTCTACTTTTTGCCCCGGTTGTAAATTACTGGTATCACTCGCTGTAAAATCAGCAGTAGGTGTATGCTCTTTGGTTTGTGGCCTGGTGGGTATTAAATAAGCAGGCTTGCTCTTTTCATCTTTTTTAAAAGGGTTTTCATGGGTTGTGTAACTATTGCCGCCTGCACCCATTTTATCAAAGGAACTACCGCCCCAGTTATTGGCATGTCCTCCCTGGTTGCGGATACCACCGCCGGCAAAACTTTTGTCAATAAATTCTTCCGGCATTTCATCTATAAACCTGCTTGGTTCATTTTGCTGCAATTGCCCAAAGCGGTAACGTGCGTTGGCATAGGTTAGCCAGAGTTTTTTCTTGGCCCTTGTTATGGCTACGTAAAATAACCTGCGTTCTTCTTCCAATTCTTCTCTTGTATTAATGCTCATTGCATTCGGAAACAAAGTTTCTTCCAGCCCCCCTACAAATACGCAGCTAAATTCCAACCCTTTTGCTGCGTGTATGGTCATTAGCTTTACACTGTCCGCATCATCTTTATCATTATCTGTATCTGTCAGCAATGTTATTTGCTGCAAGTAACTGCCTAAACTTTTATCGCCCACTTCCCCGTCTTCTTCGTTCATAGGTGTTTCAGTAAACTCCTTAATAGAGTTTAGCAACTCCTGCGTATTTTCATATCTTGCCAGGCCTTCGGTAGTTTTATCATTAAACAATTCCTTTACTATACCTGTGCTTTTACCAACAATAATGGCCAGGTCGTAAGCATTCTTTTTAACCAGTTCGCTCTGGAACATTTTTATCATCAGCACAAAATTATTGATGGCTTCCAGTGTTCCGGCTTTATAGCCAAAAGCCGAAGCTGTAGTCAATACTTCCCATAGGGTGATATTATTTTCGTTGGCGCTAAGTACGGCCCTGTCCATACTGGTTTTACCAATACCTCTTGTGGGATAATTTATAATCCTTTTCAAAGCCTCTTCATCTTGGGGATTTACTACCAGCCGCAGATAAGCGATAAAATCTTTTACTTCTTTACGTTGATAAAAAGACAGTCCACCATAAATACGGTAAGTAATATTCATTCGCCGAAGGCTTTCTTCATAAGCACGGCTTTGTGCATTGGTACGGTATAAAATGGCAAACTCATTATTAAAATAATGGTTGCGTAATTTTTCTTCCTTAATGGTATCGGCAACATATTTTCCCTCCTCATTATCTGTAGCCGTGCGTACCAGTTTTATTTTGTCACCTGTGCCATTATCGGTCCATAATTTTTTTGGTAACTGGTTTTTATTGTTACCGATAATTTCGTTGGCAACATTCAAAATGCTTTTTGTGCTGCGGTAATTCTGCTCCAGCTTTACCACTTTTACATCATCGTAATCCTTTTCAAACTGCAGTATATTTTCAATGGTGGCACCACGAAAACTATAAATACTTTGAGCATCGTCGCCCACTACACAAATGTTTTCATGCATGGCTCCCAATAATTTCATTATCTCGTACTGAGAGGTATTGGTATCCTGGTATTCATCTACCATTATGTATTTAAATTTGCGTTGGTATTTACTCAATGCATCAGGATGATTTTTTAATAACAGGTACATTTTAAATAACAGGTCATCAAAATCCATTGCCCCGTTTTTAAAACAACGGTTGGCATAAGCAGCATATATCTTACCAATCATCGGGCGGTTGGCCCTTGCATCTTCCTGCTGAATAATAGGGTCATTCATATATTCTGCAGGGCCAATCAAACTATTTTTTGCACTGGAAATCCTGTTGTAAACCGTGTTTGGTTTGTAATAAGCAGGGTCAAGCTCCAGTTCGCCTAATACTGTTTTTATTACACTCTTCGCATCATCAGTATCGTAAATAGTAAAGTTATTTGGATAACCGATTTTGTTAGCTTCTGCCCGTAAAATTCTTGCAAATACACTATGAAAAGTACCGATATACAAATTACGGGCTTCTGAATTACCTAATACTTTCTCAACCCTTTCCTTCATTTCTTTGGCTGCTTTATTGGTAAAGGTCAGCGCAAGAATATTGAAAGCATCGATACCATGTGCGCCCATAAGGTGGGCAATACGGGTGGTAAGCACTTTGGTTTTGCCACTTCCGGCACCTGCAATAATAATAACCGGCCCGTCCTTATGCAGCACTGCTTCTTTTTGTGGTTCATTTAATTCGTCTAAATAATTCCGCATAGTGCAAAGTTAAGCATAGCGTTTTGGCCAATGGTTGCTGTGGGCAAATATTTCTGTCCCTAAAAAGCCGGCGACCAAAATAATTTTGATTTTAGCAGGTGCTATTTTTTATTGAGGCCATTGTTTAAGAAAAAACAATTTTACACAGCAAACACCCATCAACAAATTTTAAGGGCCGTGCAAAAACTAACACTTTGTGGTATTGATGATATCAATAAACTGTCGTCTATTTGTATAGTTCAGGTATGAGTGCGACCTTTTTTGTTGCCCAAAGAATAAATTTTTGCCCGTTTTTCCATCCGACTACACCTTTTGAGGGATATTAATTAAGCTTTCTCATAATGAACACCCCCGCCTTGGTTTTCTCAGGGCGGGGGATTTTTTTGGAGACATTGATTTAAGTTTTTACCACTCCTAAACCAGTTCTGAAAATGGCTTCATTTAAGACAAACTAAATATTTTACTAAAATAAAACTAAATATATTAGTGTTAATAAAAGAAAGTAATTATCTTTGAAGTCCTGTATATTTTTACAGCGTAAAACCAGATACATCACTTAAAAAACAAAAGACAATGAGCAACACCAACGCAGAAAAATTAAAGGCACTTAAATTAACAATGGACAAAATCGATAAAGATTTTGGCAAAGGATCGGTAATGATAATGGGGGATAAGCCTCATGTAGAACAGGAAGTAATATCAACAGGATCTTTAGGGCTGGATGTGGCATTAGGCATTGGTGGGTTACCCAAAGGTAGAGTGATAGAAATATATGGCCCCGAAAGTAGTGGTAAAACAACCATTGCTACCCACGTAATTGCAGAATCACAGAAAAAGGGCGGCATGTGTGCATTTATAGATGCCGAACATGCTTTTGATAGCGCTTATGCGCAAAAATTAGGAGTGGATATTGATAATTTACTGATCTCTCAACCAGACTATGGCGAACAGGCTTTGGAAATAGCCGACCGTTTAATTTTATCTGGTGCAGTAGATGTAGTGGTGATAGATTCTGTAGCTGCACTGGTACCAAAAAGCGAATTGGAAGGAGAAATGGGTGACAGCAAAATGGGGCTGCATGCAAGGTTAATGAGCCAGGCATTGCGTAAATTAACGGCCACTATTTCCAAAACTAATTGCTGCTGTATTTTCATTAACCAGTTAAGGGAAAAAATAGGGGTAATGTTTGGCAATCCTGAAGTAACTACTGGTGGTAATGCATTAAAGTTTTATGCTTCTGTACGGCTGGATATCCGCCGCATGGCACAGATAAAAGATGGTGACGAAGCAGTAGGTAACAGGGTAAAAGTGAAAGTGGTAAAAAACAAAGTTGCCCCACCTTTTAGAACAGCAGAGTTTGATATTATTTTTGGAGAAGGTATTTCTAAAACAGGCGAAATTATTGATATGGGTGTAGAAATGGGTGTTGTACAAAAAAGCGGGAGCTGGTTTAGTTACGATACCAATAAATTGGGGCAGGGCAGGGATTCTGTAAAACAATTATTGATGGACAACCCTGAAATGGCTAAAGAAATTGAAGCGAAAATCAGGGTTAAAATTGCAGAATTGCAGGCGTCTTAAAAAGGTTTTTCTGGGGTTAGTAAATATAGAGCCATTCCGAAAGGAGTGGCTTTTTTGGTTACAATTCATCAAGAGACGTTGTAAAAACAAACCCGGAGATTAAAAAACTAAGGGGAAAGTATTCACGTTATATAGCTGCTCTTTTGCAATGTTGGCTTTTGTGTGTTAGGGTTGTGTGACTTGCAAATGTGACTGACTTGGTGCGTTGAATTTAGGTTTCTACTTGTTATTTTTTAAAGCATCCCTCAATGCACCTTGCAATGAATTTTTCATTTTCTGTTTTGCTTGCTTGTATGCTTGCTTGTAATTCATCACAAAGTTTCATCAGCTCGGTTAACTTTTTTACGATGCGGCTTTGTTCGGGAATGGGAGGAAGGGGAATTAATAATTCAAATAATTGAGTTTGGTTGATTGATACTTGACCATTTGCAATTTTAGCACTTGAATAAAAGTAATCTCTTACTCTTTTTTCAAGTAGTAAATAATTAACAAACCCAGCCATTTCATTTTTGAATGCTAATCGCAATCGCATGTTCATGCTTTCATAAACCAATGGCTCCCCAATCTCTTTAACAATGGCTGATTTGCCTACTAAATCAATACTGTTTACTCTATTTACCAAAATATCATTCTTTTCTAATAAATAAGTTCTTAATTCTTTCTCATCTAAAACAACCCTTCTAACTTTTTCTGTTACAATTTTTCCTTCTTGGATATTGAACATTCTTAAAGAAATAAAACCCGAGTCTTTGTAAAAAGACTCATGTTTATATAAACCATTATTTGCAGCCAAAGTTATCTCCCCCAACTTACACCACTGCCAATTTTCAGGAATATCAAAAGGAATTTCTTCATCTTTAATTGTCGGAATCAGGGGTTTTTTGATTTTATGATTGGTAAGATTTTTTTCTTTTTTTATTCTTTCTAATAATTGTTGCCCTGTTTCATAATCCTGCTCATCCTTTAATCCTGCCAATTCTGATTCAGACAATAATTTGCCTTGCATGGCTTCTCTTAAAAAAGATTGATGAAGTTTGGTTACATCTCCATCCTGCAAAAACAATTTTTCCTCCAACTCATTTTTTAATTCGGCTGCTTTATCTTCCAATGCAATTATTTCTAACTGTCTTTCAAAACCCGGCACTTCAATTTCTACATCAGCCAATTTATTCATTGGCAAACTCACATTGGCTGCGCCTTTCATCAATGACACTAACAATGTTTCTTTAAACTGTTGCAAATACAGGTGTAAATATTTTGCGTTTAATTGTTTTTCATCTTTAGGGATTACTGCACACAAAATATTTCCCAACGCAAATTTTCCTTCCTGGTAATGCACCCGTTTCATGCTTGCATGTCCGTGCCCTGTGCTGCTGATAAGCGGAACAATAACTGCGTTTGCATCAAACTGAAATTCGTTATGGCTTCTTCGTGTATTACTCAAAGCCACCAACGGATATTTGCCACCTGCGGCTTTCATAATACCTGTTGCACCTTTAGTAATGCTGCATATTTCTTTCAGTTTATATTTCATTCCCTTGCCAACAATGATTTTAGTTTTCCAACTATACTGTGAATTTTATTTTGCTCAGTGTCAATTCGTGAAAGAATTTCGTTTGATGTTTCTTCGTTTTCTTCCTGCACTGCGTTTGGGTTTTTAATATCCAAATCATAACCCCTTTCAATAATTGTATCAATAGAAACTTTCCAACTCACTTCGCTTTCCACTCTTTTCTTCAACCATTTTTTTATCGGCTCCAATTCTTCCAGCTTCAAAGGATTTGTTTTGGAATACGATTTCACTCCTTCCAAATATTTATGTTGGTAATACCAAATGTCTTTTGTCGGCTTTCCTTTTTCAAAAAATTAAAGATTGATTGCAACAGTTGCATAAGGTTTAAAAACAGAATTAGGCAACCGGATAATTGTATGCACATTGCAATCTTCCAACAATTTTTGTCTGATGCGTTGCTTCACTCCTTCACCTGATAAACTTCCGTCAGGTAAAACAATTCCTGCTCTGCCTCCCTGCTTTAACAAGTGAATCATCAAAATTAAAAACAAGTCAGCACTTTCTTTTGTCCTAAATGATTGCGGAAAATTATTCTCGTTATTGTTTGTCACAATTCCACCGAAAGGTGAGTTGGCAATAATTACATCAACCC
Organism: Ferruginibacter sp.; assembly: GCA_025362235.1. GTDB lineage: Bacteria > Bacteroidota > Bacteroidia > Chitinophagales > Chitinophagaceae > Ferruginibacter. The sequence continues at coordinate 17,297 of JANYGZ010000086.1, forward strand.
TGCTTTTCTCTGTGAAGTTGCTCAACGGTTGGTCAAGTGCATCACCAAAACGAATGTTTGGAACTTCAATGTCATGCAGAATTAAATTGGTAGTCGCCAATAAATAGGGAAGTGGCTTGTATTCCTAACCAACAACATTTTCCTGCAATGCTTTTCTTGCTTCAACGCTGTTTGCTTTCTTCTTTAAGTTTTCAATCGCACAAGTCAAGAAACCACCAGTGCCACATGCAGGATCAAGAATTTTTTCTCCTTCTTTTGGGTTGATAATGTCGGTAATGAATTGCGTTACTGCCCTTGGTGTGTAAAACTCGCCGCTTTTACCAGCACTTTGCAATTCTTTTAAAATGCTTTCATACAATTCACCAAAAGCATGACGGTCTTTTGCAATGTTAAAATCAATTTCATTGAGTTTGTTCAACACCTTACGAATGTTGATGCCACTTTTCATATAGTTGTTGTTGCCTTCAAACACTTCACGAACTATCAAAGCCCTTCTGTTTCCATTACTAACATTGATGTTACGCAATGCAGGAAATAATTCTCTGTCAACAAACGCTAACAATTCATCGCCTGTCATTCCTTCATCATCACCAGCCCAATTTCCTTTTTCTTTTATCCAATGAAATTTTTCAGGAATAGGAGATTTGTATTTTGAATTCATCAACTCCATTTCCAAATCTTTGTCGGAAAATATTTTCAAGAAAAGCATCCAGCTTAATTGTTCAATGCGTTGTGCATCTCCGTTCAATCCTGTGTCTTGCCACATGATTGTTCTTATTGCTGCTATTGTTCCTGATATGTTGCTCATTTGTCTGAATCTTGATTTACTTGATTTTAGGATTAACAGGATTTGTTTTGGAGTTAAATATTTTTTTGAATTGTAAACTAGTTGCACCAAAATTTATAAGTAAGCCAATAGGGAAATCATAAGCAACTACATAATTCTTTGCTTGAGCCAAATGGACATCTTCCAAATTAATGATTGCTTTTAATTCAACTATTACCAGATTCTCTACAACAAAATCTGCTCTTCTTGTTCCTACTACTATACCATCATAAAAAATAGCTTGTTCAATTTCTCTACCAAAAGTTAGTCCTTCTTTTTCTAATTCTATAGCTAAACATCTTTGATAAATTACCTCTTGAAATCCATTACCCAATGTGTTATGAACCTTCATTGCACAGCCATTTATTTTGTATGTTATTTCGTCTAACGTCATATTATCAAAATATAATCTTGTAAATCAAGTAATTCTATAAATCCTGATTCAGACACATTGGCAACATTTGTAAAAATGGAAGTGCTTCTGAATATTTTAATTCTTCGTAGTCTAACCCTAAACGCCTGATGTTGTTGTAATAGGTTTGATGTTGTTCGTAGTAATTTCTTTCTGATTGAATAAACCATGCCTTGTCGCCTAACTTTTGTGCAACGAACCATTTTTCCAATAGCCGTGAAGCCCTTCCGTTGCCATCTTCAAAAGGATGAATTTTTACAAACACCAAATGAAGCATAGAAGCAAAAAATAAAACTTCTTCGAAACTCAATTCCGTTGCAAGTAAAGTTTCAATATCGGCATATAATTTTTTCATTTCTGTTTTTACTTTGTCAGGAGTTGCCGCTATATATTCAATCTTACCGGCTTTGGTAACTACAAACATATTTCCTGTTCTTATTTTTCCCTGCTGTGATTTTTGTAAAATGTGTTTGGTGAGTTGTGCATGTGCCTGTTCTAAAGTTTTTGCAGAAAGTTTTGTTTGCTGTGCAAACAAATACGCTTCATACAAGTCATCAATTTTCCTTGTGTAATCGGGCTGATATTTTGTACCAAAGCGTTTGTGCTTGATGAACGAATCCAGTTCAATATTTTCTCCTTCAATCTTAGAGGAAAAAACTGCTGAAACAGAAGTGTAGAAACTAAAAGTTTTAATGCCTGCCTTGCCCTCAGGCAGGCTCAATTCACTGTCATGCAATTTTTCAAATCGCTGCTTCGCTTTTTTATCAAAGCTCTTTTTATACTGTTCCAATAAATCCAGCGTAATTATTTTTAAAGATATTTTCATGCTGATGCTGTTTTATATAATTCATTTTCCAATTCTTTTACAGCCTGCAAATATTTTTCTTTACTGCCAAATTCATTTATTATTTCTATGGGTGAACCAAACTCCGTGAGTGGTTTTACTTTTAAAACTTCCATGCTCTCTATATTTTCAATTCCTTCATCGGCGTATTTGTCAAGTAATGCTTCCAAAACCTTTCTGCTTTGCTCACCATACTTGGTAAAGTAGTTTCGTTTTTTCACATTGTTGGCTCTTTCTCTTCTTGTAAGCGGCGGTTGGTCGTAAGCAATAAGACAAATCAAATCAAACAAGTCACAACTATTTTCAACCGCTTCCATTAATGCCTCAACTAAAACTCCCTGCTGTTGAAGTTCTTCAATGATTGCTTCTTTTCTATCGCTGTTGTTCCAACGGTTTAAAAAATCATCCAACGAAGCAAATTTACCTTTTATAATTTCTTTAGTGTGGTCTTTCAAACTTGCTGTGATGGGCCTGCCGTTTTGATCAAAGTATAATTCTCTACTTACCAAAACAGAAACATCCACTCCGTTGACATAAATCTTTTCTCTTGGCTCCCTAGTGTTTGGTTCAAAAGATTCTTCTGGTGTTCTGATATAAGGCTGTGTAATAATTATTTCTTCTCCTGTTTCTTCATCAATAATATTGTCGGTGCTGTTTTCTTCTTCGTCAACTATGTTTCCTAAATCTCTTTCCTCTGTAACTGGTTTTATTCTTATCGGGTTGCCGTCAAAATTTAGGTCCGCAAACAAATCAGTGGCGTTTCTGAAATCTAAAATGGTAAAATAAAGTTTGTTGTAGTCCTCATTAATTCGTGTTCCTCTACCGATGATTTGTTTAAATTTGGTCATGCTTGCAATATTGCTGTCCAACACAATTACTTTGCAGGTTTGAGCATCTACTCCTGTAGTCATCAGTTCGGATGTGCAGGCAATAACCGGATATATTTCTTCGGGGTTAATGAAGTTGTCTAATTCCCGTTTGCCTTCGTCATTGTCCCCGGTAATCTGCATTATATACTTGTTATTAGCAGCAGCTAAATCACTATTATGTCTTTGTAATGCAGTTCTCATTCTTTCCGCATGGTCAATATCCTGGCAAAAAACAATCGTCTTTGCAAAGCGGTCGTACCCTTTCAGAAATTCAGTCAATTTTTTTGCAACGCTGTCGGTGCGTTCTTCAATTACAAGATGACGGTCAAAATCTCTGCGGTTGTAAATTCTATCTGCAACAGAATTCCCGTCTTTGTCTGTTTTGCCTTCCGTTGGCCGCCAACCTTCCAGGTCTACATTCAAACCAATTCTTACCACACGATAGGGTGCCAGGAAACCATCATCAATTCCCTGCTTTAAACTGTAAGTGTAAATCGGGTCTTGAAAATATTCGGTATTGCTTGCGGTGCTTGTTTCTTTTGGTGTTGCTGTTAAACCGATTTGTGTTGCCTTCTTAAAGTAAGTGAGAATTTCTCTCCAACTACTGTCTTCGTTTGCACTTCCACGGTGGCACTCGTCCACTACAATCAAATCAAAAAATTCAGGAGAAAATTGTTTATAGATATTTTTTTCTTCTTCATTACCAGTCAATCCCTGATACAGGGCCAAATAAATTTCATAACTCTTATCTACCATTCGGTGTTTTACCACCGTCATTTTATCTTTGAAATGTTTGAAGTCGCCTCTTCGTGTCTGGTCAATTAAATTGTTTCTGTCTGCTAAAAACAAGATGCGTTTTTTTGCTCCTGCTTTCCACAAGCGATGAATGATTTGAAAGGCTGTGTAGGTTTTTCCTGTACCTGTCGCCATTACTAACAAAATCCTATTCTGTCCGTTGGCAATAGCTTCTACAGTTCTATTGATTGCAATTTGCTGATAGTATCGTGGCTTTCTTCCGCTGCCATCAAAATAATAATCCTGCGAAACAACTTTCTCTGAATCGGTTGTGTTGATCCCTTTGTATTTTTTGTATTTCTCCCACAACTGTTCGGGCGTTGGGAAATTATCTACCCCTATTTCAGTTTCAATGTTTCCTTCTGACGCAGTTCTGTCGTGAAATAAAAATCCGTCACCGTTGCTGCTGAATACACAAGGAATGTCAAGGGTTTTTGCATAGTCAAGGCCTTGTTGAATACCTGCTCTTACCGAATGGTTGTTGTCTTTAGCTTCAATGATTGCAATAGGAATGTTGGGTTTGAAATAAAGAATATAGTCGGCTCGTTTTCTTGCTCCTCTTGCGGTCAGTTTTCCCCGAACATAAATTTTGCCGTCAGTAAAAGACACCTCCTCCAATATCTGCGTCAATTTGTCCCACTTAGCCTTTTCTAAAGCTGGTGTGATAAACTTGGTGCATATGTCCCTTTCAGATAAAGTTTTTTTGTCAATCATTGGTTAATTGCTCAGATAGTTTGCAAAATAAGAAATTGTCAGCTCATTGTAGCTGTAACTCAAAGTATTAATCTATAGTTGTAGCAGTATTCCGTCTGCGGTGTGGTAGGTCGGCTTTGGGTGTTGGTATTTTTAGTTCTTTGCAATGTTGGCTAGTAGTGGGGTTTTTGTGTCTTGTGTCGTAATAAGTGGGGTGAACGGTGAGCTCCTATACTTTTCTTTTGACTTAGTTTTTTTATAACACATATAGTAATTAATTTAATGGTAATGTTGGTTACATACAATTGCTTTCCGAACCTGTCAGAAATCAAAAAGAAGATGTACCTTATGACTCCAAAAATCCATTGTACAAATTTGGCTTTGGATTAAGCTATTAAGTAAATACATTTTCAATCTAAAAATTATTACGATGACAAACAGAAGAAAATTTTTACAACAATCCGGCGCATTTGCCATGGGAGGTTTGTTGCTGCCACGGGTTGGTAATGCAGCATCTTTTTTTAATAAGAAAGCAGGGATACCTGCAGGCCTTCAATTGTATACATTGGGTGATTTGATGACGACAGATCCCAAAGGAACTTTAGAAAAATTGGCTGCCATCGGTTATAAAGAAATTGAAAGCGCAGGATCACAAAAAGGAAACTACTATGGTTTTAAACCAAAAGAATTTGCTGCAATGGTTAAGGATGCTGGTTTACATTGGCGTTCTGCACATGTGGGTGGTGCACCTTTTACCATGGCGCAGGCTATGAAAATGGCTAAAACCGAAGCGGATTCAGCAAGAATAAAAGCGATGATGGAAAAGCGTAAAGATGCAGTTAAGCCTTTAAACCTAACTGAAAATTATCAGCAACTGGGTGATGATGCTGCCGAAGGAGGAATTAGTTATTTAGTTTGTTCGAGTATTCCTGTAGGCACCATGGACGAAATAAAAACTGCTGTAGATGTTTTTAACAAAGCCGGAGAAGCATGTAAAAAGAACAAAGTTCAGTTCGCCTATCATAACCATGTTACGGAATTTGATATGATAGATGGCAACCGTCCTTTTGATTATATTCTTAATAATACCGATAAGGATCTTGTAAAAATGGAACTGGATCTTGCATGGGCAACCAAGGCAAAGCAAGACCCGGTAGAATTATTTAAATTACACCCGGGCCGTTACCCGCTGTGGCATGTAAAAGACCTTGATAAAAACACCATGAACCCAGCAGAAGTAGGATCAGGAGTCGTTGACTTCAAACGAATTTTTGATAATGCTAAGGAGTCTGGAATGAAATACTTTTTTGTAGAGCAGGACCAGGCACCTCAGCCAATACAAAATGTTACAAATAGTTATAAATACTTAAATAAATTATTACACGGTTAATGGAATAAACCCTCGATTCCGGTATCAACTATTGGTTATGAACAACAATTTTAAATGCTAAAACCCATTCGTGCAACACGAATGGTCTATATTAAAACACACTATATGATAAGCTCTGTTGAAACCAGCAAACCGCAAAACATTCTAAGAATTCTTCTTGGTTCATTTATGGTATTGGCTGCCATTGGGCATTTGACATTTTCACGGGCAGAATTTCAAGCGCAGGTTCCAAACTGGGTACCATTGAGCAAAGACCTGGTGGTGATTATCTCCGGCATTATTGAATTAGGATTTGGATTGGCGATGATTTTTTGGAGAAAGGAAAGAATCAAGGTTGGAATTGCATTGGCAGTATTTTATTTACTAATTTTTCCTGGAAATATTGCTCAATATATTAATCATATAAATGCATTTGGGTTAGATAGTGATAAGGCGAGATTGATCCGGCTTCTCTTTCAACCTGTATTAATATGGTGGGCGTTGTGGTCAACAGGTGCGCTAAAAATGATTTTCAGAAAGGGTATTGATTCTTAAACCCAGGTTAAGCATTAGTAACGCAGTGAAATTGATTACAGATAATAAATACATTGCGATATAATTTTAAACAACAAAAGTTGCCTTCTGATAAAAGGCAACTTTTTAAATAAGGAAGCTGTTAATTAAGAAATTTGAATCAGCCTTGGTGGCTTTTGTTTTGCTTCCTCTTTTTTTGGGATGAGAAGATGCAGTAATCCGTTCTCATACTTCGCCTGAATGTTGTCAATATCGACTACACCTTTTTGTAAGTTGAAAGTTCTTTGGAAAGATTGATAACTGAATTCCTTACGGGAATAATGTTCATCTTCCCTTTCTTCTTTTTGATGGCTTCTTTCGGAACTGATGGTGAGGGAGTTTCCTTCCAGTTCAACTTTAAAATCTTTTTTAGTCATACCGGGCGCAGCTATTTCCACTTCATAATTCTCTGCAGTTTCTTTAATGTTAACCGCAGGAATTGTAGTGTCAGTGTCAGAGAAATTTGTGTTGCCCCAATTGAACAAGTCCCTATTAAAGAAATCATCAAAAAGCACAGGCAATGGATTTAACAAATTTCCATTTCTTTTTACGAGTGTCATAATTACCTCCTTTTTAAATGGTTAAAAAATAATTTAAAAAGAAAAAATCAACTCCTGTGCCATATCAATTTAAGGTATTTAAAAATGAAAATTTGTCGCAGGATTTAGTAAAAAATGACAGTTTAAAAAGTCAAAATTTCTGTTTTGCTTAGGGTCAGTGTTTTCTGCAAAAAGGGATCATTAGCGGCAATATGGCTGTATTGTGTATAATTCAATTTTACTTAAGTGTTGGATGTGCCAGTTTTAAATTACCCGCTAATTTAATTTCAATTTCTTCAAGCGATTTTTCTTTTGTTTCCGGTACACGCCTTTTCACAAATACAAAGTAGAGCAGGCATATCACTGCATGTATAGCAAATGTTATGTGCAAACCAAATTGCTGTTTAAGTACCGGAAAAGATGCAGTGGTAAAAAAATTAGCAATCCAAAGGCTGAGCGTTGCCAGCTACATGGCATTACCCCTTAACCTGTTGGGAAATATTTCTGATAATAATACCCAGGTTACCGGCCCAAGCGTGGCCGCATAAATGGCAATAAAGCCCAATACAAAAATTAATGTGTAATAGCCGGGCGCATTAATATAAAAACATAAAGCCAGGGCGGCAGCATCCAGACACAACAGCATTGCACCATAAAGTAACAGCGTCCTACGGCCAATTTTATCAATGGTAAAAATGGCGATGAATGTAAAAATAAAATTTATAACGCTCAGGATGATAGATTGCAGAAAAGCAGTATCCCTGGCCATACCCGCTTGTTTAAAAATAACGGGTGCATAAGAAAACAAAGAGTTTTGCCCTACCGCCTGCGAAAAAACAGCAACAATAATTCCCATAAAAATAATTGGCCAAACATCTTTTTTAAACAAATCACTTAGCCTTTATTTAGTTTGGTTTGCATAACTATTTTCTATCTGTATGGCTTCTGCAAGGGCATAATTTTTATCCCCAATACGGTTTAAAATAATAAGTGCTTCATCATTTCTTTTTTTGCCTATCAGCCAACGGGGGCTTTCTGCTACAAAAAACAAACCTGCAAAAAATAATAACGATGGGGCTGATTGTGAAGAGAACATCCACCGCCAGTTATTCTCGCCTGTATTCAGGAGCAAATAATTGGATAAATAAGCAACCAGTATCCCAATAACAATTGAGAGTTGATAAAAGGAAACCATTTTGCCCCGCATGGGTGCCAGTGAAATTTCTGATACGTACATCGGGCAAACCAATGCTGCTGCACCAACAACCACTCCGCTCAACATTCTAAAACAAATAAAAACCGGAAAACTTGCTGCCCAACCCGTGCCTGCGCCGGTTAAAGCAAACAACACCGCACAAATCATCAGCAGTTTTTTTCTGCCGATAGTATTACTCAATTTACCTCCAATAACGGCACCAATAGCAGCACCCAGGTTAATACAGCCAACTGCCCAGCCGGTTTCATATTCATTCAATTGAAAATGTTTTGAAAAAAAAGAAACGATACCAGAAATAATAACTAAATCAAAACCAAATAATACACCGCCCAATGCTGCAATGGCACTAATGAGGTACACATATTTTTTATTGAAGCTAAAGTTTGCCTTATCAGCAATATTGGTGTTGGGAATAATAATAGCAGCCATCGTTTTAATTTAGCAAGTGAGTAAAGCTCTTTATTATTTTTCATTTCAACGCCACATCTGCTTCTTTTGCTAAAAAATCGGCGCCGTCTTCTGATAGTCCAGCAGTCTCCCGAAGCAATAATGCATCATCGGGTACTACTTCAATTGGGGTGATGCTTGAAGAGGAAGAAGCAGAATCGTTGTACCCAATATTGGATGCACGGTTATAACAGGAAATCATAGACCACCGTGGCCTATCGGATAAATTGGCTTCGGAACGGTGCAATAAATTACTGTGAAAAAATAATACATCGCCTGCATCCAGTTCAACATAAATCAAGTCCATTGTTTGCAATGATAAATCGACATAGTGCTGGGACGCCCCTACTTGTTCGCCGGAAAAACCGTGCTCTATCCTTCCCATTTTATGCGAACCCTTTATTACCTGAAGGCAACCATTTTCTTTATTGGCTTCTGTTATGGCCACCATTACACTCATCATTTGATCGGGTAATAAAAATTCGTTTTTGTACCAGTAACCATAATCCTGGTGCCACTCCCATGCACCGCCCACCTTTGGTTCTTTCTGCATCAACTTACTGTGAAAATGACAAACAGCCGCATCGCCATCTAATATTTTATCAACAGCAGTTACCAGGCTTTCGCTGCGTGTAAGCAAACCGTAAATATCATTGCCGGGCTTATACCACAAAGATAATTTGCTTCGCTTGCCGGTGCTGTCATTTACATTGATGGCATTTTTGCTTACTGCCGCATCGGCAATCGCTGTATCGTATAATTTAGCTGCTTCCCCGGGGTTAAAAAATCCTTTTAAAATCAGGTAACCTTCCTGGTAGTATTGCTTTACCTGTTCTGCTGTTAATGCTTGTTTTGCCATGATGATAAGTTTTATAAATTATTAATTATTTAATATTATTTTTCAGCCACCTCAAATAATTGCCCGCCATATTCTTCATTGATGGTTACTTTAAATCCTGCCTGCCCCAGTTGTTTACCCGTAGCTTTTTGTATAATTATTTTTCCGGACACAGCTTCTTTTACGGTATAAATTTTTAAAGGATCAAGATAACTGACAATCACTTTTCTTTCCGTATCTGCACCGCCCTGTCTAAACACGCCAATAATTCCACCGGATGTTGTTTCAGTATTGATACGCTGAAACCCATCCCACATGCCTTCCATTGGTTCACCATATCCTGCAAGGTCTTGCCGGAAACTCATGATGCCATAACGGTTTTCCATCAGTTGCAACCAGTCTGCATAACCTCTGTATTTTTTTAAATCGGTTGCTGATAATTTTCTCGGGTCACCGAGCATAATGGGCAATGCACCTGCCAGTGATTTAATATGCATATCCCAGGCACTATCCTGCATTTCGGGGTTGCCGATAACCAATGCGGTTGCAGGTATTGCAGGCGAACGCCACCATGCCATATTGCGAATGCGCAAATCAACTTTCGCATCAGGACCATTAAAGTTGGAAAGCCAGTTGCCCTCGGCATGTTTCAGCATGGCGTAATCAATTAATTGCAAGCCCCCCATTGTTTCAAAAGTGCAGTCAATAAACAGGCTTGGTTTTGCGGCATGTAGTTCATCAAACAGTTGCCACACTTTTTCATAGCTTACATAAAACGATTCGTTATGATCCGTAAACCCATGATTAGTGGCATAGTCGCCGGATTCTTCATTGTTAAAACGATAGGGACTTGTGACCACTGCAAAATCTAATTTCAAATATTCCAAACCATAGTCAACGGAGAACTTCAATAATATTTTTTTGATATAATCTTTCCAGCCTGTATTAAAAGAAGCAGATCTTATCTGTGATACATTATCGGCTATATGCAGGTTGGCAAAATTTCCATCTTTACCTATTACAAACCATTCGGGGTGTTCTTTGTAAACTTTGCTTTCTGGTGAAGCGCTGCCAACACTCACCCACAAACCGGGTTTCATACCCAATGATTTGATATAATCAAAAACAGGTTTAAGCCCATTGGGAAATTTTGTTTTATCAATTCCCCAGTCGCCTAAATTATCTTCCCATCCATCGTCAATAATAAATTCTTTCATGCTCGCGGCAGCAGCAGCTTTTGCCAGTTCCATTATTAATTTTTCATTGATGTTTTTTCCGAAGGGCACCCAGGTATTATAAACAAAAGTTGGTTTATGTTCCAGTTCTGAAAGCCTTATGCCCATGTGCCTGCGTACAAAATCAGGCACAGCGGTATTCAATATTTCATCGGGGTCTTTATAGTTAGCATATACCATTGTAAACACCTGCGGCGTGGTAAAGCTTTGCCCTTTTTCAATATATTTCCTGAACGGGAAACGGGCATCTTTATGGGTAAGCCCGGCACAAATAGTTGCTTCCTGCCAAAATACAGAAGTGTGTTTTATTACCCCGGATGCTTCGTTGCCAATAATGATGCCCTGCTGCCAATCGCTGTTGTGTACTGTAATCAATGCGTCCTGCATATTTCCATCGTACGGACCAATTGAACGACGCCTGCCATAGTCGTGGCATATCCAGCTAAAGGTACTTGCCCAATAAGGCGTTGTTTCAAATTTTTCTACATCCACCGATTCTAACATGATTATTTGTTCGCCCAGGTTTTTTATTACCAGGTCTTTGCGGATAACGGGGAGGTTAGGATATAATAAAAACCGAATGGTAAGTTCGGTCTTCTGGTCTGCACTTATTAAAGTTATTGCTGCACCCTCGCCTTGTTTTGCATCTGTATGTTTTGCGATATTTTTCAACAACCAGTTTCCATTGCCTGAATAAATTGTTCCATTTATTTCAAACTGAAAGTCGGGGCTTATTTTAGTAAAATATTTAAAGTCTGTATTAATTGGGTTGTAAGATGTAGTAATGAATTTACCTGTAGTTGTAGGTAGTTGAATGATGCGCTGCACAATCCCATTGTCGAGTATAAGTTCCTTATCCGTCCATTTTGCAAATGGTTGCTGCGCCAAACATACCTGCATTGTGAAGACAGAAATGAGCAAAAGAAAAAATTTCTCTTTTGAACGGCAGTTTCTATTATATAGCAAATAACTTATGTTCATACTACAAGCAATCGGTTAATAAAAAATAAAGGCTTTATTAAAATGGCAAAAAACCCTCAAAAATAAAATTGAACTATTCCAGTCTATTATAAATGAATAATTTTATTTTAAACATGGATTATTTTACCCTTAATTTTATGCCTCACTTAAAAGGTAACTGTGATTAAGACTGTTCAAAAAAGCAGGGGCTTTCAGGGGGAACTTATTATTGAGGTTCCCAAAGTTGCGATTGCACAATGCCAAAAATTGCCCTTAATTAATACGCTGTTTATTGCCAGAATGGGCTTTTATCCAAAAGCTATGCACCATTATTATCAGCGGCCAACAGGTATTTCGCAGGTGATATTATTATACTGCACTGATGGAAAAGGCTGGTTACAATTTAAAAAAAGCAAACTAATGCTTGAAGCCGGACAGGTTTACCTGATACCAGCAGGGATACCACATGCTTACGGTGCAGATACTGAAAACCCATGGACAATATACTGGTTTCACTTTCTTGGCAGCCATAGCAATGAAACCGTTAAAGTTATTATGGGAGAAGAGAAAGGAAAAACGGTAAAAGGTATACAGGTTGGTTTCTCAGAAAAAAGAGATGGCATCTTTAAACAAATTGCTGCTGTTTTTTTAAAAGGGTACAGTGCAGCCAATTTACTTTTTGCCAATCTTTTGCTGCAGTATTATTTGGCAAGTTTTGTTGCACCAGAACAATTTCTACAGCAACCATTGCCCGCACAGGCGCCCACTGCAAGCGATAAGGCCATTTTGTTTATGCAGCAAAATTTGTCCCGGCAAATCACGCTGGATAATATTGCCCAGGCCGCTCATTTGTCGGTCTCCTTTTTCTCCAGAAAATTTAAACAGGATACCGGTTATGCCCCTATAGAATATTTTAACTACCTAAGGATACAGCAGGCCTGCCAGCTTTTACATTTCAGCGAACTTCGTATCAATGAAGTGGCTTCTAAAATTGGTATTGACGACCCCTTTTATTTTTCCAGGTTATTTAAACAGCAAATGGGTATTTCGCCGGTGGCCTACAGGAAGGAGGAAGGTGTATTTAAAAAACAGTTGTAAAGAAATAATGAAGACATCAAAACCCATAATTGGTGTAAGCTCTTGCGTAAAAAATGGCAGTACTTTTTTATAATTTGTACAACAAATAACCTATGTGATTTTGGGCTGGGGGCCTTCTCCGTAATTGGTAAGACACCAGGTTTGAATTACATCCTTTTTATTTATCCGTTTTACTGAATATCTTTTTAAACAAACTTGCTATAAATAAAGGAATTGCCCTGCACCAGATAGCAGCATGAATAACAGCGTTAAATAAAAAAGACCGGTTACCACTATAATGCTTTTGTACAAAAATACTCATGGCACCATAAAAGTGTTTTATATAATTTAAATCTCCGGCCCTGGTACTTTCGCCTTTAAAATGAATGATGGTTGTTTCAGCGAAATAATAATTTATATACCCCGCTTTCTGTATCCTGTAACTAAGGTCTATATCTTCGCCGTACATAAAAAAATTTTCATCAAAGCCTCCTATTATATCCAATACCTTTTTAGGGTGCATCATAAAAGCGCCGCAGAGAACATCAATTTCGTGGCTTTTATTTTCATCTAAGTTGCCCAAATAATATTTTGCAAATGTTTTTGATTTTGGAAACAAGGCAGCCAATCCAATCAATTTATAAAAGGAAGTTGATAGCAAAGGAAAACCTCTTTTACTTTCTTTTAAAAAATTTCCGTTTCTATCAACCATATGCACACCAAGCCCACCAATAGTATTGTTTGTTTTAAAAACTGCCATGCATTTTTCTAAACAATCCTGGGGCGTAATTGTATCAGGGTTTAAAAATAAAATATACTCTCCTTTTGCCTTCTTTAGCGCTATATTATTTGCGGCTGCAAAACCAATATTATCTGCATTCCAGGTAAATTGTACAGAGTGGAATTTTTCTGCAAAAAAATCTTTACTACCATCGGTAGAGTTATTATCAACCACCCATATTTCTGCCTCAATATTTTCACAGGCCGTTAAAACAGTGTTTAGGCATTGCTCTAAAAAATATTTTACATTATAGTTTACTATGATGACCGATAATTGCAACTGGAAATTATTTAGGTACGAAATAAGATTTTTTACAGCAGTAATCAAAAATTATTAAAGTAGCGGCATGTTTACTGCAAGTTTGCTTTTAACAGGCAATGCAGTTCCCTGCTTATATTTGCAACATGTTAAAAAATACATTACTAAAAGCAACAGAAGCCGGGGCAAAGGAGTTAGTGCGTTTTTTTGGTGGCGATTTTAAAATAACCAATAAGGAAGGTATTAACAACCCAGTTACAGAAGCAGACCATGCATCAGAAAAAGCCATTTTCGAAGTGATTAAAAATGATTTCCCTGATCATTTTATTTTAAGCGAAGAGGCAGGGGAAATAAAAATGGATAGTGAATATAAATGGATCATTGACCCTATTGACGGCACTATC
>JANYGZ010000001.1 GCA_025362235.1 Ferruginibacter sp.
ACCAGTTTTTAAGAAAGGGATATTTTTGCCTCGATAAAGAATCTACAGCTGATAAACTGGTATTTAACAGAACAGTTACTTTAAAAGATGCCTGGTCAAAAGAAGTAAAAAAACACTAATCTTTTTTTCCCTTTTCCAGTTTTAAGTCAGGAAATAATGATGCAATCAATAAAATGATCATAGATAGAATCATTATAAAAATACCCGCCTTTTTTTCGGGGCAATAAGCATTATAACAGGCTGCATACAATATATATGTTTTAACAGCATACCCAATACCCAATGCTGCAATAAACAGGTTAGCCCTTTTGGCCCATATTTTTGGCAATAACATAAACACAAAAATAATTACTGCAATAAGTGACAATAATTTTCCCGGCTTACCATATTGATTTTGATATGTCGAAAACCCCGTAAATGTTCTTTGCGCTTCCGTAGCAATATGTGGGTCTGCGTAATACATCCACGGCAAAAAGCAGGATGCCACTAATAGAATACACGCCAACAAACCAATGCGATGCAAAATTGCAGAAAAAGTCATAGTTGAAAATTTAACAATACCATTGTTTTAAAGCCCTTATACCCTTAACAAATATCCGTATCATCTTTAAAAATAATACGGCAATAGCTGTATAAAACACTATAGGATTACTTATAAAGTAATCCTATTGGTTGAGGTCCCGAGCAGATTCGAACTGCTGTAGAAGCTTTTGCAGAGCTTTGCCTAGCCACTCGGCCACAGGACCATTTTTTAGCGAGTGCAAATATAACGGATTTTTTTATTAGAAATTGTAAATAGTATAACCGAAATTCGGTTTTCAAATTTTATTGTATGAGCAGCCCTATTGCAGCATCTGAATTGATCATTAATAATCGGGGTGCCATCTATCATGTTAATTGCAGACCCGAAGAAATTGCAGGCACTATTATAACCGTTGGCGACCCAGGCAGGGTAAAAGAAGTGAGCAAATATTTTGATACAATTGAGTTCAAAAATGAGCATAGGGAATTTGTTACGCATACAGGTTTTATTGGTAAAAAAAGATTAACCTGTATAAGTACGGGTATTGGACCCGATAATATTGATATTGTATTAAGTGAACTGGATGCTCTTGTAAATATTAATTTTGAAACCAGGATGATTAAAGAAAAGCTCACCGCTTTAAACATCATCCGCTTTGGCACTTCAGGGTCATTACAAAAAGAAATTGCCGTAGACAGCTTTGTTGCCAGTACTCATGGCCTTGGGCTGGATAATTTGATGAATTTTTATAGAACTCAAAACAACGAAGAAGAAAAACAATTGATACAGGCATTTAATACACATACCCAATTAAGCCATGGCAATTTATCGCCTTACATTTACATGGCAGGTGTAAATTTATTAAAGCATTTTACTAAAAATTACCACCAGGGTATAACTGTTACCTGCCCTGGTTTTTTTGGGCCGCAGGGAAGGATACTAAGATTGGGTCTTGCTTACCCTAATTTGATTGATAATTTAACAAGTTTTAATTTTGGCAACCACCGTATTACTAATTTTGAAATGGAAACTTCTGCTATCTATGGTATGGGAACTTCGTTAGGGCACTACTGTATAAGCCTGAGTGCCATTGTAGCCAACAGAATTACTAAAGAGTTTTCGAAGGATGGCGGACTTGCGGTTGAAAATTTAATTAAACATTCTTTAGAAATTGTTGAAACGAAAATTGGATAAAATTTAGAATCAAATAATACGCATACACGTTAACTTTTATTAATCATTACAAATAATGACGCACATTTTATGAAAATAGAAATGTATAAATACCAGGGAACAGGAAACGATTTTGTAATTATTGACAATTATAATTCAGCCGTAAAGGAATTAACCACTAAGCAGATTAAACTTATTTGTAACCGGCACTTTGGTATTGGCGCCGATGGTTTAATGCTGCTTGGTAATAAACAAGGGTACGATTTTGAAATGATATATTACAATGCAGACGGAAACCAAGGTACTATGTGTGGTAATGGCGGCAGGTGTTTGGTAAAATTTGCACACCATAGTGGTATACATAAAAGTGCATACCGCTTTTTTGCTGTTGATGGTGAACATGAAGCTGAAATTGATTTAGACGGTACAGTTAGCTTAAAAATGCAAAACGTAAATAAAGTAGACTATCATTTGAACTACACCATTATTAATACAGGCTCGCCGCATTTTGTAAAATTTACCGAAAATGTAAAAGAAGTAGATGTGGTATCTACCGGTCATGATATCCGGTATAGCAAATCATTTGCAGAGGAAGGCATCAATGTAAATTTTGTAGAATCTACGAGTGAGGGTTCAATTTTTGTACGGACATACGAACGGGGTGTTGAAGATGAAACACTCAGTTGCGGTACCGGCGTTACAGCTGCCGCATTGTTAAGCGCACATAACGAAAATGGTTTTAATACAGTGGATGTAAAAACACCTGGCGGCCGTTTATCAGTTGAGTTTGACAGGATTAATGATCAGTGTTTTGAAAATATCTGGTTAAGTGGGCCGGCAGAATTTGTATATAGGGTAGAGATGGATGTACCGGAATAAAAGAAACAGTCACAATTGACCATCAAAAAATCCGATAGATATCGCATCAAACATAGCCAATGATACAATACTTTAAAAATATAGATCACCAGACAATTGCTGCCGATAAAGCCGAAGCCGGGACCTGGGTAAATGTTTTACCGCCTTTAAAACAGGAAGAATTTAATGAGCTTAGCAAAACATTAGAAATACCCATTGGTTTTTTAAAAGATTCGTTGGATATTGATGAAAGAAGCCGCTATGAAATTGATGATAATGTAAAACTGGTAGTAATAAAAACTCCTACAGAAAATAATTCATTTAATGAAAGCGATGCTTTTTATATCACCATACCCATTTGTATCATTTTAACTCATAACCAGATTGTTACTGTAAACTCATTTGAAAATGAAGCCATCAAAAAATTTCTGAATACTTTTCAAAACCGGAGTATGGATAAAAAAAATATGATGGTGTTGAAAATATTTGAAAAAATAACTACCAATTTCCAGGATTACCTTAAAGAGATAAACCTGCGCCGCAATACGCTGGAACAAAAATTATATATCGCTAACCGCAACGAAGACTTGCTGCAGCTAATGCGGATACAAAAAAGCCTTGTATATTTTATTACAGCTTTGCGAAGCAACGAACTGCTGATGATGAAAATGGCAAGAACCAATTTTTTGCAACTGAATGAAGAAGAGAAAGATTTTTTAGATGACCTGGTGGTTGAAACCAGCCAGGCGCTTGAAATGGCCAACACCTACACCAATATATTAAACAGCACTTTAGATGCCTTTGCCACCATTATCAGCAATAACCAAAATGAAGTACTGAAGCGGCTTACAACCGTTACTATTTCTTTAAGTGTACCCGTTTTAATAACCAGTATCTACGGTATGAATGTGCCCATTCCCTATAAAGACAGCCCCTATGCATTTTGGGTGCCTGTAATTATTTCACTCATTATTGTTGCGTTTGTAATCTGGAATTATTTAAACCCTAAAAAAAAATAAAATGAACCAGTTTACAATAAGGATATATGGCATTTTATTAAACAATAACAAACAGGTATTGGTAAGCGATGAATACATCCGTGGAAAATACTATACAAAATTTCCGGGCGGTGGCCTGGAGTTGGGAGAAGGAACAAGAGACTGTTTGCAAAGAGAGTTTAAAGAAGAGATGGATTTAGATGTAGAAATTGGTGAACATATATATACCACAGATTTTTTTCAGCTGAGCGCCTTTAATCCCAATCACCAATTTATTGCTATTTATTATTTTGCAAAAGCGTTGCAACCCATTACGGTACCAATAAGAACAAAAGAATTTGATTTTGATGAGCAGCAGTTGCAGTTATATCAACAAACACAACAAATAGAAACTTTTCGTTTTGTTAATTGGGAAAATTTTTCTGTAGATGCAGTTACATTACCTATTGATAAAATTGTAGCTTCTTTATTACTTAAAAAATATTAGACCGGCTGCAACATTAAGTTAGAAGTAATGAACTCTGTATTTATAATCCATTATCAATTACCCGATTATTAATTAAAAAAATTCTATCAGCCAATAAGCCGGATCCTGTTATCCTGACATTGTCAGAACGGCCATCATTTATCTTGCCTGACCATTACTGGCAAGGTCTTGCTGCCTACCCTCCTACGCTGCTTTTACAAACATCAAACGAGCCGCTTTCAGGCGCAGGTGTACATGGCATTACAGCACACAAGGTTTACCCGGTTTTTATATTGCTATAAAAACCCGTGAGCTCTTACCTCACATTTTCACCCTCATCCGCCTGCGGCGGACAGTTATTTTCTGTGGCACTGTCTCTTGCCTCTACAGGCAGCCGGCGATTAACCGGTGTGTTGCCCTACGCTGTCCGGACTTTCCTCTCCATGTAAAACGGAGCGATAGCCTGGCTGATAGAACATCAAAGTTAGCCTAATTTTTTTACTGATCCGTTGGTTGAATGGGTTATCAACTTTTGATAGGTGTCTTTAAATAACTGAACTTTGTTAAAAAGGTTTACACCCTGAGTACAGTAGCTTAAACAAATAAAAGTGATTTTAAAGTCACTACTTTATCAATTTAGTTTTTTAATGGCGCCTTGTTCTGTTAATTGATTCACCAGTTTATTTACATACACCCTGCTCATTCTTTGCAAAGAAGAAGGGTTCATTACAGATGATTCTGCCGTCCACATTTTTTCTTCAGTAGCTACGTCAAATAGAACGGTCTGCATAACGTATATTTTATCTTCGCTGATGTAAGCTGGTGTAGATACTGTTGTATAATAATAGCTGTAATAGTTATAAAAACTACCAATTGGTACAATTGCATTTGCACTACTACCGGGAGTATAATTTATATTGTCTACTTTTTTTAATAAGGTTACAACAATAACTGCATCGCAACCACTTTCTTTTATCTTAGCTAATATTTCTTCTTTTGTGGGCATTTTTGGATCAACGGGTGATAGTGGCATAACGTCAATACTTTTTACACCTTTCAGTCCCCTTGATACAATTACAGAATCTATATCATGCTCAAACCGTTGCCTTACCTGTATATTTGGTGTTACTGCAGTAATAAATATGTTATGGTATTGCTTGCCTTTTATTTTATTCTTGTCAACCCAAACACCTGTATATTCCGATGTTGGTGCACATGCTGAAAAAATTGTAACAACAGTAATGGTAATCAATAAGTGTATTCTTTTCATTTTGCTATTTTATTTTTTTTAGTATTAATGTTATTAGATATCTAAGCCGGCATCATCAAAACGCCTCATTCAAACCAATAAAAAGACCCTGAGCCCCATACTGCCCAAATGCATAATCAAAACATATTGTTGTACGGGCCAATTTTTGAAACAGCAAACGCAAACCGGCGCCCCCTGCACTTGCCCATGTACCAAACATTTCTTTATTAAGGCTATTGGATGTTGTTTGTGTATTTACAAAACACGCCCCGCTTATCAATTTGTTCCGGGTAATCGGAAACCTGTATTCTGTTTCAAAATAAAAATACGATGGCCCTTTAAAACGGCTGATGGTATATCCCCTGCCACTTCTTGCATAGGGGTCACTTGCTGTATTGGGCATTTCTAAATAAGGCAATGTGCCACTCGACATAAAAGAACCTAAACTCCAAATTGCCAATACTGTCTCTGGATTTTTGACACTTAATGACCAGTATTTTCTGAAATCATAAACAAACTGAACAGAATTTTTTGTGCTGCTCAGCCATTTCTGGTCTACCTGGAAAGTAACGTCTAAATACATACCTCCGTACGACCGTATAGGGTTTTCACGGGTGTTGTATTGAAAAGCAGCTATAAGACCGTTGGCCTTATATTTCAATGTATCAAAACCATTTTGTACACTGTAGTTATAATGAGCTGTTTTAAATGAATCTGACAGATTTTTATCTTTGATAGAAAACCGGTTATTAATGTTTATTCCTGCTCCTATAAATAGATGAGGCGCCACATTTATATAAGCTTTTTCATATAATTTTAAAAACTTAAACTTAATATCATCCGCACTATCAGGATAGCCTTTGCCTAGCCCTATCCCATAATCAGTTACCTGAAAAAAAGCAAATTGCAGGTTTCCCTGAAGGATCATTTTATCACCCGGTGTAAATATGTTATGTATTGCCTGAAAATTTGCTATCGCTTTTGAAGTATATACGGCTATTATCCCAAAAGTAGAAGTTGAAGTATTTTTGGGGTTGCCAAAAACTTTTTGTGCCGATAATTTGCCCCCTATCTGCAAACCAAGGCTTGGGTTGTATCCAAAGGTTGGTAAAATGGCCACGGTTCGTGCCTGTTTTAAAGAGTCTGGCTTTTTTTTAAACCATTTCCGTAATATATCAGTCAAATCTACTGTGGGTACTGTGTCTTTATTATTTACAGTGTCTTTAGTATTGGCTATTGATACAGGTGTTTGTGCGAAAGATTTCAAATTAGTTGCCAGCACCATTAACAGCATCATTGCTATCAATAGAAACCGGTTGGTTTTTCCTTTGCCGGGCAAACAGAATTTTATCATAACGCAAATTATTAAACAAACATTTTTTTCAATTCAGCAATTTCATATTTTCCTCTTGTTATAGGGCTACCACCTGGACTGACTAAATTAAATACCAGATAAATACCCAATGATACCAGTAGTGAAAATTGCCATGCAGTTTACTGGGTAATTGATTTAAAGGCAATGCAAATAAAAATAATTTTATAAATAAATATTATTATTCTGCAAATATAGACTTATATAGTAACGGCTATACAACTCAAAAAATAATATCAATAAGCCCGGTTTATCTTTCTGCATATCATGCTACAAAAAAATATTCGCCATTGCACTCTTACGTAAGCCAGCCTCACCGGCAGCCATGCCAGGCAATGCTACAACCAATTTTATATTATAACAATTTAATCATTATTTTTATCGTGTTGATTATTTCAATATTATAAACCCGCTCGATTTTTTTTGGTATGCATACACCTGCATTAAAGATACCTGCATTAATTATATTGTTAACTGTTTCCTCAATGGCAATAGCACAAAAAACAGATAAAGTGTATCTTAAAAACGGCGATATATTTACCGGGGAAGTTTACTACATGAGGGTGGCACTGCTTAACTTTAATATGACCAGTACCGGCACTATCGACATAAAGTGGGTAGAGGTAGTGAAAATATCATCCGGCAAAATATTTCAGGTAACAATGAAAAATGGCGATGTGTATGTTGACAAACTGGATAGCATCTTTTTTGAAAATAATCATGTACTGCTGGATGATATTGTAGAAATAGTGGAGATAGAAGAAACTTTTTTACAGCGCCTGGTAGGAAGCGTAGACCTGGGGTTTAACTATGCAAAATCAAATGATATTTTACAGTTTAATTTCAACAGTTCTACTACTTACATAAAACCAAAATCGGAGGTTAATTTATTAATGACTTCAAATATTTCCAATCAATCAGGCGACAGTATTTTATCAAAAAACCAAGGCATACGATTAGGCTATTTAAAACAACTGCAAAATAATTATTATGCGTCCGGTTCCTTCTCCTGGCAACAGAATACTCAATTGGGCCTGGCTAACCGCTATCTTTTAGCTTCAGCATTTGGTAAAAGACTTATTAAAGATAACCACCACAGTCTCTTGGCTGGCGCCGGTTTATCTTATAACGTGGAGCAATCAGATAAAAGCAGGGACTATACTTCGAACCTGGAAGCCCTTGCATCTTTTCATTTTAAAGAATACAAATATTTAACCCCTAAACTTTCTATTGATGCTTTGTACACCCTATATGCAGGCGTAACAGATTGGGGCCGCATCAGGATGAATCTTGAGCTGAATACAAAGTATGAAGTTTTGAAAGATTTTAATATTGGCCTTACTTTTTATGATAATTACGATAGCCGTCCACCTCAGGGTGCCTTATCTAAAAATGACTTCGGCCTAAATTTTACCCTTGGTTATAGTTTTGGAAGATAAGCTGCATTATTTATTATTATTGTATTAAAAAAATAATTGACAATAAAGAAAGGAGATGCCATACTATAAAAAGAGTTTAATTATGGCTGGCAGAAAGATAATTGTACCAACTATTCTGGCTTGCCATCTTCAGCACATTGAGTGGTTGAGTGTCAATCAAAACGGGTAATATTCGTGGAGCAGATAAAACAAAAGCCTGCAACAATTATTTGTATGATAATTGCGACAGGCTTTGTTTAGTACTGTTTTTTGAAATAAAAGTATTACACACCTAATTCAGATTAAGCACACTATATTCTACTGGTATTATTGTTTGGGTTTTGGGTTTGCTTTATGTAATTCATCTATAAATGGAATCGATTCCTGGATAGAAATCCGTAAAACATTTTCCAGGTAATCCTCTATCTGAAAAAACTTGGAAGCCTGTTTGCCACCAATAATTTTTGACATACTCCCAAAATATTTTTTCTGCAGCTTTGCATAGTTATCTAACCAGGTAAGTTTTCTTGCCATCAGATCGCCTGCTTGTTTATCATCAATTGTTGCATACGCGTTGGCATAATCCTCAATTAATTTAATTCTTTCACGACCCAATACCTTCCGGCTATCTTCGTATTTATCATATTCAGTCCAGAATGCAACGGTTTGTGCGTCGGGGATAGTCATTGCCGATTGAATAAGTACTTTTTTTTGTTTACCAAATTCGGCCTGAATCATATCAACATCTTCTTTGTTGGATTGAGCGAAACCAATGCAGGATCCAAAAAGGATTGTAACGATTAAAATAATTTTTTTCATAAAAGTTGTTGTTTTTTTTGATTTATATAATTAAAAGATTGTTGCTATTTTTTGAAAAGTTTATTCTTTAAAATAAAAGACGAATACACTTATATATTTTATTGATGTTTTAGTTTTGCAGAACATATCATTTGTATTGATAAAGATATAAAACTTAGGTTAAGGTTTTGGATGATTGATATTTGATTAACAAGCTGTAATTAATATTAATTAATAAATACTCATTATTGCAAAAGTAACCCGTCAAACACCAGTAATTTTTTTAAAGATCCTGTTTAAAAGATTGTAGTTTATCTTTTATATTACCTGCTACAGCTTTTTTGACAAATGAAAAAACCACCAGGGCAATACCAGCCATAAGCACCTGTACACCTAGTAGAATGCTGATACCAACAGCACCCGTACCTATATTTAAAATCACCATTACTGCCGCTATAACAGATAAAATACCTGCAATAACCATTATCCATCCAAGCGAATATTTATCTTTTAACAACAATCCAGACTTTGTTAGATGAACACCGGTGGCAAGCATCCATACTCCAAAAATAATAGTGATCAGCTTCATGGTGGCTACTAAATTAAACAATAGCAGTAATCCAACAATTGCAGAAACGATACTCCATAAAATTAACATCCCTTCCCTATCGGTTTCGTCATTGGCAAACCAGCTTATAATTCCTAATGCCCCTGCAATAAAAACCAATAACCCAAACCAAATTGAAATGCCAGCCAATACATTAATTGGATTGTTAAAAATATAAATACTTAGCATTATTAGTAAAATACCCTGTATCAATACCAGCCACCATTTTCTGAATAATAATTTTAGCATATAATTTTATTTTAGTTATTAATGATCAGCATGAGTTTTAAAGTCAATATACTTAGCTAAAATAAACAACCGGTATCACCGGCTATTATCTAAAAGAAAATGTATTGATAACTTATCATTACAGAAGTATAATTTAATCCCCTGGTTTCAAAGGCACCTGTATTAACCTGTAATTTTATTGATTGCGCCTTTGTAATTGGTGTAGAAAAAGTTCCGCCAATTCTGGAACTATGTAATGTGGCATCTGTTGATTTTTCATTTACAAAGGTTTGACCACCGGCAAACCAGTTTCCATTAAGCCCCAACCACATTTGATTATTAAAAGTATAACTGAAATGCCCCTGGATACTGAATAGAGGATCTTGTTTCAGTATTTTAGCATTAAGGTAATCATAATTGTTTGTATAAAACCATATCCCGGTATATGCTTCTGCATATACATGTTTAAACCTTTTTGAAACCCCTATTTCGGGTTTAATCCCCCATCGGTTTGTGCCAATATTTATAAGCTTGTCCGGATAATAAAGACCAGTTGGGACTGATACTACTACACTCATCCCTACTATTGTTTTTTGCTGATAGGCACGAAAATCTTTTTTATCCAGTGCTGGCGAGCCAAAAAGATTTATGCCAAATCTTACCCTCATGTCACTAAAACCGGTGCGGCCACCACTTGTATCGTGTCCATTTACTTGTAATGTGCCTGCCATTATTACAAATGGCGCAATCACTTGTATCCTTGCTAATTTATTGGCCAATGCAAATGTGCGTACATAAGCAACGCCAAGATTATTACTGGTGATTTTAAAGTCAGTGAGCGGAAGGGCTGGATCTGTAACCACATTTCCTTTTAAGAAACTATACGAAAAACCAATTGCATTCATATTTTTTGGCACATTGGCATAATTCCTTGGTTCAAGTTCCTGCCCATGGGCAATGGAAGCAATAAACAAAAGCACTATTACAAAAAAATGCTTTTGTTTGAAGGGGGCAAAATGCCAAATGACTTTATTCAAATTACCCATTATGAAAATAGTATCTTCTTATTAATACTTAAATATATACAATAAATAAAAGCATTTTTTATTTGGAATAAAAATATTTTGCTGAATTGACCAGCCCGGTAGATTGCTTAATCTTATAAGCCTTGATACAAAAAACATAAACATAGTTGCTAAGAGCATTTCCCATAATATTAATTTAAGGGGCTGCTGAAACTATCCAGTTTAAGCCAGGGAATTCTGTATCCCTTTAGAAAGATTGTGTTGTGTAAAAAAATATTACAATAGAATAAAAACAGAATAAATTTTGCGACGAACAATTACTACTGTTTAGTGTATTTGTTCCTTTATTTTTAGATTAAATCCAAATAAAAATTGATTACTAAAAACGGTAACCAATAGAAATAGAATATCTAAAACCAATGGATCCAAATTTCGTTATCCCATCGGTACTCACTTCCTTGTTGTCGGCAAGATTTTTCAAAAAGGGAAATTTATCTTTTAGCGCATTAAGAATATCTTTTTGAGCTTGTGTAAGATTATCACCACTAATATATCCCTGCAACTTAGCACTAAATTTATAGGCGGTAAACGAAGGCCCAAATAATACCATATCAATCACAAACCTTTTTTTAATAACGAATTGGTAGCCAAGGCTGGCGCCGACATTGAAAAAATTGGCGCCAAATTTACCCTCTAATTGAGTTGTAGTGTCTGAATCAGTATAAGTTAATGATCTTGCATTAGTAAAACTATAATAACTGATAAAAGGAGCAAGGTATACACCACGTGGTGCAGCGTATTTATTTTCGCCAACCAAATAAAAACGGTAATCAGCTCCAATGGCAAACCCCGATTTTTGTTTGTTATTAATAAATTTTAGGTTGGCATTATCAGCAATGATACTGGGTGAAGGAAACTCGCAATAACCACCATAAATAGTAAAACTCGTATGTGGCGAAAGTACCCGTTCATAACTACCCATCAAAGCATTATTGTATACAAAAGGGGCAGAAATGTTGAGCTTAATAGTATTGGGATGGCTTTTTTCAGGTGCACCTGATTTGGCAGGGGTAATTGTATCTGTAGTTTGTGCAGATGCTATTGAAAAGCTACAAAGCAACATTAAAAAAAAACAAAATGAAATAAAGGTTGATTGGGCTGTATTTTTTTTCATTGTATATATGTTGGTTATCTAAAAGACTAAATTACAACTTAAAGCCTTTTAATGAGCAATCTACCTCAAATAACTAATAATTATCTTTTGAAGAAATTAAAAAAAGTATTGTAAAAGATATTCTTATTGCTTAGGGAATATTATTTGACTTGGTTTCTATTTGCTAATTTTCAAATAACGCTGTTGCACTAATTGTGAACATTGGTAAAATCAAGAAATGTGAGCTACAGGTTATTTCTCCGTATCAACTCAACGGCTCAAAAAGCAGTATTTCACATAGATTATTATTATGGATTGATAAATGTAAAACAAGGCTACAAATAGTCATAAAATAATTCTGATTTGTTACCTCAAATTATCCATCCTTATTGGTAAATAGAAGGCTGCTGAAACAGTGTGAGCAAAAACAAAAAAAGAGAAACAATCCAGCTAGGTACTACCTGTACAATAAATAAAAGAATTAATTATTAAAAAAAAGAAATCCCAGTGCTTTTACAACCGGGATTCTCTTTTTATTGAATGCGTGAAAATTATATTTTTACAGTTAATTTATTAATGGCCTAGTTTAAAGACTAAACCGCCACCCAGACTAAATTGGTACAAAGTAGAATACGTAGTAGCATAAACAGGCCCCCAATAGCTCCAAAAATAAGCCCCGCCAGTTGCCGCAACTGAAGATAAAAGATCTGCCTGTAATTTTATTCCGACTTTTTTACCCACCCAAATATTTGTTCCGCCTTTAAATTCCCAGGCAAAGGCAGTTTTACTGCCGCCCCCGGCCGCAGTACTGGTTTTTGCATTGATATTAGCAACACCCCCGGCAAGACCTATAAAGGGCTCTATCATTTCGTTGTTCAATTTAAAATACCAATTACCCCCAAGCATATAATAATTTATACCCAAATCGAAGGTCTGGGATTTCACTCCATCGTTATAATAAGTAAAAGGGGCTTTTGAATCCTGGTGCAGGTATTTAAGTTCAATTCCTGAATGAGTGCCGTTGTGCAACATAAGTTCCAAACCAGCTCCATATTGAAACCCTCCTTCTACAGTTCCATTAAAATAAGCGGTAGGGGTATTGTAATAATTAATACCATCATTAAATGCATAAGATCCATAAGCGTTTAGCCTAAGGTTTTGTGCTGTTGCTATTGTGGTAATACCGACAATTAAACATAGGCTTACGATAATTTTTTTCATAATTTTTAATTTTTGTGTTTGTTAAAATTTTATTTTGATCGGACTAAAAGAAAAATATAATGGCTATTAGTTTTTGTTAGTAAAATCCTGGCAACCGTAGTAGTACAGTTAATGATATTACCAATTCAAAAAAGCTTTTTCATAACTTATTTTTAAGTTAAGTTTTCATGAAGAGAACTTATTTCATGAAGGGTTATTTTTTCCATTACCAATTGCAGTATACACTACCTAAAAAAAACAATACAACGAAATATTAGAAGTATAAAAACTTACTAATATCCCGTTGCAAATATAACTTTTTGTTAAACGATAATAATTATGAAATGTAATTGTTTAAATTACAAATTAAACAGCCTATTTACTTCCAAACCTAAATACCAATCCACCGCCTAATCCAAACTGCAGCATGCTTACATAATTGTAGGTATAAATTCCATACCAGTAATAACCGCCAGAAGCCTTGGAAGCACCGTTTAAAGTTGCTTCCAGTTTTACACCAACTTTTTCATTAAAGAAAAAGTTGGCTCCTCCTTTAAGATCCCAGGCAAACGCAGTATGACTGGCTGTTACGCCGTTGTTGGTAGCATACAAAAAAGCAGCTCCTAAACCACCACCTAAAAAAGGTTCAAGATTGGTATTACCTGTATGAAAATAATAATTACCATCAAGCAACAGGTAATTAGTATTGAAATCTATTGTTTTTGTTACTGCTCCATCATTATAATAACTTACGGCAGCAGTACCGCCTTGGTGAGTATATTTTAATTCTACACCGGTGGTGGGTTGCACCATAAACTCTAAACCTGCCCCATATTGAAATCCACCTTTAATAGTTGCGTTTGCATAACTGGTATTAGAATAATAATTATTAATTTGATCGTCAAATACATATGCACCATATAAATTTAGCTTTACGTGTTGTGCAGTAGCCATAGTAGCAATACCAGCAATAAGAATGGTACTTAAAATAATTTTTTTCATGAGTAGTTTTTTTACTTGTTTTTAAATTTAATTATACAAATCTATAAACTTAAAATGTAAAAGATTCGTTAATACATTTCTTAATAATTATGTAAAATAGTAGTTTATATATTTATTAATTATTTACTTATTACCTATCCTATCTCAAATAAAGATCGTAGGTATTATGTAAAATCATTTACTTTTTAGGTACTACTTTTCCGGGAGGGAAACTTGCCATAATGGTAGCAATTGCCTTTGAAATAGCCTGGTCAGGGTTTTCTGCTGGTTTATCAATTTCTTTGTTGCCGGTACCTGTCCAAACAATATCATTTTTTGCTGCGTCAATAATATCAATAATAACCGAACCTGTAATGGTATTAACAACCTGTGTTGTAGTAGAGCTCATACCCCCACCATAACCCATACCGCCGTAACCATAAGGACGATAATATCCGCCGTAGCCATATCCACCATAACCACCCATACCAGTAGTAGTAGATTGAAGCGATTTGTCGTTTTTCAAGACAGAAGTAACGTTTACTAATAAATCCGGATTCGAAGCTACCTCAGTAAATCCTTCCTTTACCATTTGCGCCTTTACGGCATTAATAATACGGGCCTTATTCAACTCGCTTACATTAGAAGACTGATCTGCCAGGTGGTACATGCCAAAAGTTTTGTATTTAGAAAATACAGCAGAATGATTGTAGTCCGTAGTTACATTTAAAACAGGGGCGCAGGAACTGAACAGTAAAATTGCCAAAGCAAATAAGCAGGTGTTCAAAATTGATTTCATCGCGTTTTTAATTTTAAGTTTAAAAAATTGAAATTAATTTTTCACCGGATGTTATAGGGATTTTAAATATTGAGCCGCAAGTTACTTACTTAATAAATAAAAGGAAAATTTTATTTATTAAAATCTATCCTTTTAAGCCTTTGACAATAAATGGGAATACTGCTATTGCCAGTAATTGTACGCCGGTTACAAAACCTTACAATACTGTTGACAACAGTAATAAAATAAAAGCTGCAATTGCAACTATTTTTTTAAATACATTACTTCCTTTACCAACTTTACTATTCTTTCTACATTGGGCAAATACAATGCCACCAGGTTTGGAGCATAGTGCATGGGGGCATCAACAGATGTTATTCTGCGAATCGGTGCATCCAGGTAATCAAAGCCTTCTTTTTGTATGCGGTAAGTTATTTCAGAAGATACAGACGCAAATGGCCATTGTTCTTCTACAATTACCAAACGGTTGGTCTTTTTTACACTTTCCAAAATAGTAAACCAATCCAAAGGTTTGATAGTGGCAAGATCTATCACTTCTGCTTCAATACCTTCTTTTGCCAATTCTTCAGCGGCGCTTAAAGCAACTTTCATCATTTTATTAAACGAAACGATGGTTACGTCTTTACCTGCCCTTTTAATAAATGCTTTGCCGATAGGTAGTAAATATTCTTCTTCTGGCACATCACCTTTTTCGCCGTACATCACCTCGCTTTCCATAAAAACAACAGGATCATCATCACGGATAGCACTTTTTAACAGGCCCTTTGCATCGTAAGGATTACTAACCGAGATACTTTTAAACCCGGGATATTTGCATACATCGATTCAAAAGCCGTTGAATGCTGGGCTCCCAACTGGCCTGCGCTGCCATTGGGACCACGAAAAACAATCGGGCAACCAACCTGTCCACCACTCATTGCCAACATTTTAGAAGCCGTATTTAAAATTTGATCTAAAGGTAAAACGGCAAAGTTCCAGGTCATATATTCTACAATTGGCCTTAACCCGTTTTGGGCAGCTCCAACTGCAATACCGGTAAACCCAAGTTCAGCAATGGGTGTATCAATCACTCTTTTTTCGCCAAACTCATCCAGCATACCCTGGCTAACTTTGTATGCGCCGTTGTATTCGGCTACTTCTTCTCCCATTAAAAATACCCTTTCATCACGTCTCATTTCTTCCTGCATAGCTTCCCTTAGGGCTTCTCTAAAAGCAATTTGTCGCATGTATTCTATTTATTTATTGTATGAGTATAGCGTTTTGAGTGGCAAATTTATCTTATAGTAGCCATATCAACAAATAGTGTTCATTTTAAATAAATTCAGTCGCAAAAATCGACTTGCCGGGTGCTCAGAGCAGTTTTTTGAAGTGCAATTATGTATTAAATACCCCGGAGTGGCTGGATTATATTTTGCAATGCTCTTTATCAATAAAATTTTTAAAATAAATATCATCGCAAAATGAAAATTCATTGCAATTCATGATATAACAGGTTTTTCTTTTCGCTTACCCATGACCGTAGTATAGAGGTTTTCATTATAATAATTTAAGCACTAATTGTAATTAGCTTTATTAAATAACGACGATTTTTAATCCCTGATCGCATTGGGGGCAAAGTAATAAACAACAAAATTCAGGAGATGCACAACAAAGCGTATATCCCTGCCCGTTGTTATGTTAAAAAAATGTGACTAAAAAATACCGATATTTAAAAAATATTATCTATCTTGATACCTTTTTGTCAAATTTACTTTTTTCCCGCTTTAACATCTTAGAAAAACATTTATAGCAAAGCCTTTTGTTTTTTTACAAAAGGCTTTGCTATAAACACAATTCATCAAAAATTAATAGTTATTTACATATTTTGAATAACCATGGCCGATGCGCCGCCGCCGCCATTACAGATACCTGCGGCACCGTATTTTGCATTTTGCTGTTTCAACACATTGATGAGCGTAACAATAATTCTTGCACCGCTGCAACCGAGCGGATGACCGATAGAAACCGCACCACCATTGACATTTACGGTTTCCGGGTTAAGTTTCATTCGTTTACTGTTTTCTATACCAACCACGCTAAATGCCTCATTCAATTCCCAAAAATTAATATCAGCCATTTGTAAACCAGCTTTGGCAACTGCTTTAGGAACCGCTATTGCAGGTGTGGTAGTAAACCATTCCGGAGCCTGCTCGGCATCGGCATAAGATAGTATTTTTGCAATAGGCTTTAACCCTAATTCAATTGCCTTCTCTTTGCTCATTAATACAAGGGCCGCTGCTCCATCATTCATTGTTGAAGCATTGGCAGCAGTTACTGTACCATCTTTTATAAAAGCTCCTTTTAACCCGGGTATCTTATCAAACATAACATTAAAAGGTTCTTCATCTTTTGAAAATAAAACCGGGTCACCCTTTTTTTGCGGGATTGGCACTGGTATAATTTCCGCATCAAATTTACCTCCGCTAACGGCAGCCTGTGAACGCTTATAACTTTCAATGGCAAATGCATCCTGGTCTTGCCGGCTTATTCCGCAGGTACTGGCACATAACTCGGCTGCATTACCCATTGCTTTACCATCGTATACATCTGTTAATCCATCTTTGGCAAGCCCATCAATAAAAGACACATTGCCATATTTGTTTCCCCAACGCATAGTATCTGCATAATAAGGCACATTGCTCATACTTTCCATACCTCCTGCCACTACTATATCTGCATCGCCCAGCATAATACTTTGTGCCGCCTGCGCAATTGCCTTCATACCGCTGGCACATACTTTATTAATTGTAGTACAATTTACCTCATTGGGTAAACCGGCAAACTTTGCGGCCTGACGGGCAGGCGCCTGCCCCATGTTGGCCTGTATTACGGCACCCATCAATACATCATCAACCATTGATGGCGCAATACCTGCTTTTTCAACGGCGCCTTTAATAGCAATGGCCCCCAACTGCGTAGCAGAAAAACTTTTTAATGATCCGCCAAAACTGCCTATCGGCGTGCGAACTGCAGTAATGATATATACCTCTTTCATAAAAGATTATTCGTTTAGATGGCAAAGTTAGTAATATTGAGATTAGCTGTAGTGACGGCCAATTTCAAAACTGTTTACAATTTTTAAAATCAATTCATTATACAGGATCAGGTTCTTCGTTGTAATAAATTCTATCATAAAAAAGATAGTTCAGTCTATTTGGTGCAACTTTGCCCCACAATCTTTTTTATGCATTTATTGAAAATAAATTACCTGCTATTTTTTGTCGTGAGTGTACTTTTCTTGTCTTGTGACCCTGCAAAAAAATCATTGCTGTCGCCAAAGCCTGATTCAATTCCTTCTCTGCATTTTTTAAGTGAGCTGGATATACCCTATAATTTACAGTTTAACAATACCACTGTTGGGGGTTTATCAGGCATTGATTATGATGCGCCACATAACCTGTATTACTTTATCAGTGATGACAGAAGTGCCATTAATAATGCCCGGTTTTATACAGCTATTATTTCACTTTCGCAAAAGGGAATCGACAGCATTCACTTTACAGGTGTAAAATATTTGTTACAGCCAAATGGCTTGCCTTACCCCAATAATAAACAAGACCCTTTTAATACCCCCGACCCCGAAGCAATGCGCTATAATCCCAACAGCAACCAACTGGTATGGAGTAGTGAGGGCGAAAGAATTGTAAAAGAAAATGATACTGTTTTGGAAAACCCTTCTGTTATTTTAGTTTCTACAGAAGGGAAATATATAGATAGCTTTACTCTGTCGTCTAATCTTTATATGCAATCAATAGAAAAGGGGCCTAGGCAAAATGGTGTGCTGGAAGGTTTAACTTTTGCTGACAACTATTCTACCCTATTTGTAAATGTAGAAGAGCCATTGTATGAAGATGGGCCAAGGGCCGATGTGGTTGATAACAATGCATACATAAGAATATTAAAATTTGATGCCGCTTCTAAAAAAAATACCGCTCAATATGCCTATAAGTTAGATCCTGTTGCGTATGCTGCCCACCCTGCAACTAGTTTTAAAATTAATGGTATGCCGGATATACTTTCCCTGGGTAATAATAAATTCCTAACCATTGAACGATCATTTTCCACCGGCAGGCTGCCCTGTACCATCAAAGTATTTATGACTGATTTAAATAATGCTACTGACATTACAAATATACCATTGATGAATGCGGTTACACCCTTTACAGCGGCAACCAAAAAGCTGCTATTAAATATGGATGAGCTGGGCATTTACATCGATAACATAGAAGGTGTAACCTTTGGCCCTACCCTCTCCAATGGCCATAAATCATTGCTGTTTATTTCGGATAATAATTTTAATGCTTTTGAAAAAACACAGTTGTTATTATTTGAACTTATAGAATAACCTATGGCATTTTAGTTGCCTGGTTTATAAGTAAAATTTTCCTGCTAATAATTCATATTTTATACCTCCATAAATGATCTCTTATTTTGACGCGGCCCTTACCCGGTTATCCATTCATTATACAGGCAATAAATTAAAAGACGAATTGTATCGGTTATCCGGCAAACCTTTATCTATCAATGATGAAACACTATCCAGGTTATTAATGCAATATTTTTTATCGCCTTTTGAAAAGGTGAATGAAATATACCGTTTGTCTCACCCCAGCGGTAATCTTGAATTGAACGAACTGTTTCATTTTTCCAGTAATATTTTTTCTTCGGTAGAAAATTTTCACGACAATTCAATACAGATTGCAAAGCATTTATATGACGTATCAAGCCACCCTAAAATAAAGTCCGGCGAAACGTACGTGGTTTATTTCGACGGCATACAAATAGAAGGAGAAACACACCCGGCTGTTGGTATCTTTAAGTCAGAAACAAAAGAAGCCTATTTAAAAGTACAATCAGAAGAAGATGGTTTTAATTTAAATTATGAGCAGGAAGCCATTAATATAAAAAAATTGGATAAGGGTTGCCTGATTTTTAAAACAGAAAAAGAACAAGGGTATAAAGTGGCAGTAGTAGATCAAACCAATACCAGTGAAGCCGCATATTGGATAGATGATTTTTTAAAACTCGCCATCCGTAACGACAGTTATACCCAAACCAACAATACACTAAGCATTTATAAAAAATTTATTACCACACAGGTTGATGAAGAATTCAACATTAGTAAAACAGACAAGATAGATTTGCTGAACCGCTCTATTAAATATTTTAAAGAAAAGGATCATTTTAATATGGATGAATTTTCAAATGAAGTGATAGGCTATGCAGAAGGCATTGAATCATTTAAAACCTATAAAAAAAATTACGAGCAGGAATCTGAAACAACCATCAGTGATTCTTTCGAGATAAACAATGCTGCGGTAAAAAAACAGAGCCGCGTATATAAAAACATTCTTAAACTGGATAAGAATTTTCATATTTACATACACGGTAATAAAGACCTTATAGAAAAGGGTTTTGACAAAGAGAAAAATATGAGCTTTTATAAAGTGTATTTTAGAGATGAGCAATAACCTCTGCCCGCCTGAAGTTAAAAGGATTTCAATACTTTATTAATTTAGTTTTAAAATTATCTTCAATTTTTATTTAAACTGGCCCTTAACGCTGTTTGTTTATAAAATAATTTATGAAAATACAGAAGCCCATTGAAATATGCATTTTCATTATCCCTGTAATTTTATTGCTGGTTATTTTTCAACCAGTAAAGGCACAGCAACAAAAGGAAGTAACCCGGTAGTGGCAAACATGGCTCGGTTTAAATGGCACGTCCCGTATTCACCATAAATGGGATTTAATAACGAGTTTATAGGCAAACAGAACTGATTTTACGGAGAACCATAATTTCTATTTCGCAAGTTTAGGTGCCAATTACTGGTTAAAGGATAATTTAACTTTTGCCCTTATCTACAGTCATAAGTGGGATGCAACAAAAGAAGATTCAGGATATATATGCCAACGAAAACCGCATTACCCAACAAATTCAATATGTTTCAAAATTGGATAAAGTAAGTATACAATAGCGTTTTCGTGTGAGGAACGCTGGAAACAGAAAATTGAGGGTGGGGAAAAACCCAATGACTATAAATATTTAACTAGGCTTTGCTATTTTTTTGGGGTGTCCCTCCCTGTATTTAAAAATCCTATGTTGCCAGGCCTGCTGATAAGCGATGAAATATTGATTCAGTTTGGACAATCAATTGTGTATAATCCTTTTTCTCAAAACGGGTTTAACATTGGGATAAGACAAAAGGTTTCTGAAACAATTGAATTTGATTTAACTTACATGAATATATATGAGCAAAATTCTTCCGGCTACCAGTATGAAGTTGATAACACCCTTCGTTTATTTTGGTATTATACACCAGATTGAAGGAAGAAGAAAACACCACCACACATGAACCCCGTTGAAACAGTAGAATAATTTATTGATTACCGATACAGGAAATAGATATTTAAAATAAACTCAACTGCTTTGTTTGCTCCAATTTAATGTGCCTGTTATTTTTTACAGTCGCATTATCATTTAATGCCTCCATATTTTGGTGCTGTATTGTATAAACTGCCGATTGCTCATCACGGGAAGCAACAATAATTTTTACACCATTGGCATGACTGTTAAATAATTGATGAACCAATTGCGGGTTATTATTGTCTCTTGATAAATGAGAAAGCATCAAGTGCGTCATAAATGATGGCCCATGTGAAGTAAATATTCCCAATGCCTGGCTATTGGACAAGTGGCCTTCTCCACCACGAATACGATTTTTTAAAAAAATGGGGTAACTGCCTCTATCCAGCATTTCGTCATCATAATTGGTTTCCAAAAAAGCAGCATGGCACTTGCCAAAATATTTGATAACATTTGTGCAGGCAGCTCCAATATCTGTAAATACCCCCACAGCAATGCCATTGCCCGTAATGATAAAACTATGCGGATCGATAGCATCATGCAGTTTTGAAAAAGCGGTTACAGCAAGACTTCCGACATGTACCGGTTTATCATTTACAAAATAATTGATCAGCTCTTTTTTAAAATGCAGTCGTCCACGTTGGGCTGTAGCAGCAGTAATAAAAACAGGTAAATTGTATTTTTCAGCAATTGACTCTACACCTTTAATATGATCGGTGTGCTCATGCGAAATAAAAATGGCTTTTATTTTACTCATAGAAAGCCCAAGTTTTTTCATGCGCTTTTCTGTTTCACGACAACTTAAACCGGCATCAACCAATACAGCTTCGGTGTTGTTACCAATATAATAACAATTACCATTGCTGCCAGAATTTAGTGAAGTGATATATAAAGCCATCGCATACAAAGAAACCAATTTTTATCCGTACAAATAGCCGGATGCTTTTTAAACAGTAAATAAACTTATTACCATAGTTGTGTAACTTTACATTGTTAATGTAGCTGCAAATGGTATATGTAAAAATACTTTGCAACGTTGTAGATATATTAAAATGGTACAATTAGAAAAGTTTGTAAAAGAAGATTACGAACAACTGATTTGCTGGATAGACAGTGCGAAAATGCTGATGCAATTTGCAGGGCCGATTTTTGTTTTTCCTTTAACGGTAGCCCAGTTTGATAAATCGCTCACTGATGCCAACAGGTTTGCATTTAAAGTGGTAGATAGCAACAGTAAAAATACAATCGGCCATGCTGAAATTTATTTGACAGATACTGCTGCTTACATTGGCAGAATATTGGTAGGAGACAAAGCAAAAAGAGGAAAAGGCATTGGAGAACAGATTGTACATTTATTAATAGCGCATATCTTTTCAACAACGGATAAAACCATCATTGAACTAAATGTTTTTGACTGGAATACCGTGGCAATTAAATGCTACGAAAAGGCTGGCTTTACAATAAATACCGGCAAAGCGTTTGAAAGAAAAATAGAAGGGCAAACATGGATTGCCTTAAATATGTCACTCGGAAAACAAAAATGGAAATTGCAAAAAAGATAATAATCTTTTCTTATCCACATCAACCTGCCTGATATTCGTACCTTTATTGAGTAACCGAAAATTATTACGCAAATGAAAATAGCAACAATAATTGGCGCATCGGGCATGACGGGAACTTATCTTTTTAAATTACTGTTAGAAGATAAAAATTTTGAAACAATACGCCTTATTGTAAGGCATAGCACACCAAAAACTGCAACCAATATGGAAGTAATATTGGTTGACTTTACTGATACTGCTGCTTTTAAAAATGCAATAGCCGGGAGCGATGTAGTGTTTTGCACAATCGGCACCACACAAAAAAAAGTAAAAGGCAATAAAGAATTATATAAACAAATAGATGTTGATATACCTGTAAATGCTGCGCATTATTGTAAAGAAACAGGTTGCGAAAAATTTATTATAGTAAGCGCTGTGGGTGCTAACAGCAAAAGCGGTAATTTTTATTTACGGCTTAAAGGCGAAATGGAAAACGCTATAAAATCAACTGGCTTAAATGCCATACATATTATGCGGCCATCTGTTTTGCTGGGCCATAGAAAAGAAAAAAGAATGGGTGAATCTTTTGCCCAGCGCATTGTGCAATCATTTTCATTTTTATTGGCTGGCAAACTGCAAAAGTATAGAGCCATTCATGCAAAATTACTTGCCCGTGCCATGGTTAATGCTGCTAAAAATAATGAAGAAGGCATTTTTACCCATCAATACAATCAGATAATAAAACTTGCTGAACCTACATTTCCAGCAGCTGCTGCTTATTAATCGCCATTAATATTTAAACACTTTACCACCTGCCATTACCTGTTGTGTAGCTTCGTCAAAAGTTGCTTTTTGCCCGGTATGCACAGCCGCATTTGTCATGATAGTGGCGATAGCATGAGCATAGCCTGCAGTTACCGGCGCATTGGGCTGTTTGCGGCTTATAACAGATTCCATCCAGTTACGCATGTGTGCGGTTGTTAAATAATCGCCGCCTGTATTGGCTGAAGTAGCTACTTTTAAATTTTCAAGATCAATGTTCGGCAAAAGGTTGGGCTGCATATCCATTGCTGCTGCAAAGCCTTTCTCAAGTCCGCCTATAGGCGATATTTTATTAGTATTAAGATTTAGTTCGCCGCCATTGGAGTAATACAATTCCTTGGGGTTTTCATCACCATTATCCATACGCGAAGAAAACGTTACCTGGAAACCTGTAGCAACATCATTCAATGGACCATAATCAAAAACAGCCGTTGTAGTATCCCAGTTTTTACGGCCATCTTTCCACATATAAATTCCTCCGTTGGCTACTACACTTCTTGGATGAGGCACGCCGGTAAACCAATGTACTGTATCAATCTGGTGACTCATCCACTGTCCCGGCATACCTGATGAATAGGGCCAGAATAAACGAAACTCAAGATATTTTCGAGGATCCCAGGTATCGTGCGGACGGTTCAATAAAAACCTGGTCCAATCAGTATCTTCTTCTCTTATTGTCTTCACTAAAGCAGGTCTGCGCCAGCGCCCGGGCTGGTTTACGTTCCAGGTAAGTTCAACCATTACTACAGGACCAAACTTGCCCTGTTGCACAAACTCGGCAGCTGCCTGGTAATTTTTTCCGCTGCGTCTTTGCGAACCAATTTGTACAATTTTGCCTGATTCCTTTACTGCCTTTAAAGTAGCGATGGCATCATCCATTGTTTCGGCAAAAGGTTTTTCAGTATACGTGTCGCAGCCACCTTTTACGGCTTCGATAGTATGCAGCGCATGCTGAAAATCTGCGGTGCTGATGATGACAGCATCCACTGTTTTACTGTTATACAATGCTTCGTTATTGACGTACTGTTTTACATCATGCCCAAATTTTTGCTGCAGGTAGCCGCTTCCCTCCTCCCGACGCAATTTCCATATATCAGATACTGCTATAATATCAAAATTAAATTCTTTATGATTACTCAAAAAAGCAGGTAGTAATGAGCTTTTAAAGCGGTCGCTAAACCCTACTACCCCAACCTGTACCCTGTCATTAGCGCCAATAATACGGCCATAACTTTTTGCACTAAAAGCCATGGAACCAATGTAAACGCCAGCAGCGGCTTTGGTTGATTTTCTTATAAAATCTCTTCTTGATGACATTTTTTTATTTTTTATATTTTAGTGATTGTTGTTATTTTATTTGATAGTTACTAATTTTTTTATAAAAACTTTCGAAAGCCGTTTACTTCAACTCCTGAATTTTAATGCTTCTGAAAGATACCGCATTTCCATGATCCTGTAATAAAATATGCCCTTTTTCCGCCATTCCAAAATTGGGCCATTTATCGTATTTGCTTCTCGCCACCAATGCATAAAAATAGGGAGCTCCCCGTTGGTATTCCAGCACCTTCCAACCGTTAAGCCAATGCTCTACCCGGTTATCCGGATAAACGATTATCATCCCCCTGTTCCATTCACCAATCGGCCTTCTTGCTCTTGGTTCGGGTAAAGAAGGAATAAGATCGTACAACGAGGCAAGGGTGCGGTTGCCCACTACACCCAGTTTGGCATCGGGGTGTTTGGCATCATCCAGTATTTGATATTCCAAACCAATAGCCGAGCCTGCATTTTTTTCGCTTTCTGTTACAAAATATTTTACCCCGCTATTGGCGGCTTCAGTTAATTTAAAATCGAACTGGCAAATAAAAGCGCCATATTGTTTATCCGTAATTATGTCACCACCATTCGAAGCTTCTGCACCGGCAGAAGGCAAAACACTTAGTACCCCATCTTCTATCTGCCAACCTTTTTCAGGAAATTTATCTTTGTAAGCGCCCCTCCATCCGTCAGTATTTTTTCCATTCCATAACATAGATACACCATTTCTTTTTTCTGTTTCTGAAAGGTTATTGGGGAGAAGGTTCACAACAAAAATATTATTGTAAGGCGAGGGCTTTAAATTAGTTGTCTGTATACGCAGATTGCGCCAACGTATCTGCCTTCCTTCATCTTCTTTTTTATTGATGGCATGTACCTGCAGCGCTATAAAACCACGGGTGGTCATATCATCTATTACATAAGCCGCAGGCACACCGTTGATCCAAGTTCTTATAGCGGTACCAATACATTCTATACGTGCATGGTTCCATTTGGATTGTTTAAAAGCCAGCCTGGCAAAAGGATTGAGCCCCAATGGATATAACCAGTCGCGGCGTGCTTCATCATAAATTCCAGCGCTCCAGTTACGCTTGCTGGGGTCTATTTCGTACTGGTATCCATGCACTCGGCCATTTTGATAATCGGGTTTACTTTCGCTGCGAAACTGAACACCCGAATTCATGGTGCTATCTACTTTAAAATCAAACTCTACAATAAAATCACCATATTCTTTTTCTGTTGCTAAAAAGGAGTTGGGTTCATTGAGAACAGTAGTGCCAATTATTTCGCCATTTACAATAGTATATTTTGCCTTGCCGTTTAATTGTTTCCAGCCAGAGAGGTCTTTACCATTAAAAAGATTTTGCCATTGGGCTGATTGTGCCACACTGATAAATGTTGCGAAAAAAAATATTACAGGCAGTAGAATTTTCTTCATAATCGCAATCGTTTAAACAAATAAGCAATAAAATGGTATCCAAGCTAATTTTTGCAGTGTGCAATAAATATATTACACCACCGCAAAAATTAGATTATTGAAGATAACAACAAAAATGTAAAAACAAAACGATAGGTTTTATAAATGTAAATTCGAATGGATAATTTATTTTAAGCCAGGAAGATGTCCACGCTTTTATTGGTAGAAAAAGAGGATATTTTAATTTACTTTTTTTTGGCCTCATAAAAATAAATGATGATGGGTATGATTATACAAATTAATGATACAGGCAACATCCAAATACCTATGCCATTTTTTTTGTAGTGACAGCTGATACAGTGCTAATCGCAATAAGTCCAAAAATTACAACAATAGCAAGTTTTAAATAACGAAGCATCCTGGTTGCCAACACATATTGCTTTTCTGCATTGTCGGGTTTAATGGGTTTTAGGTAATTAAATATATGTGGGTATTTATTCAGAAGAGTAAGGGCTGTTACAAAAACAAATACAATGCTGGAATGATCTATATCGTCATTTTGCTGCCATAGCCATTAGCGTGGCCTTTTATATCAAAATGTGTAGGAATAATTTCGGGTAAACGGCTGTAAGAAATTATGGCAAAATCCATATAAATAAAAACGCTGCCCACGCAAGCCTGCAAACTAATAAATCAGTTGAAGAAAGTTTTAATTTTAAGATGGGGCCTTTCATTACTCATAATGGTAGTGATTTATACAATCATCTTTGTCATACACACACTATTTTCTACATTTTCATATTGACCGTAATTTTTTATAATGGTATAACCCGCTTTTTTATACAAGCTTATTGCTTCGGGTTGCTTTTTACCTGTTTCCAAAATGCATTCGGGGTAATGAAGTTCTGCTGCCCATAATTCCAATTGCTTTAAAATATCAAGCCCTATACCCTGTGCCCTAAACTCGGGTAACACAAACATTCTTTTTATTTCTATTTTTACTTCATCATACTTTTTAAATGCCCCACAGCCTATTGGTTTACTGTTGCTGTAACACACTATTACATTACCAATATTATCAATTTTATTAAACTGGTTATAAAATGAATGCTCCTCCCCATCTCTTATTTGCAAATCCTTGTCAAGGAAGGCTACAAGGGTTCTAAAATCTTCATTGACAGAATTTGTTCTTTTAAAACTATTCATACAATTAAAATAGAGGTATCAATAATGGCCATTAACAATTTTGCAAAATAAAAAAGTAACCTAAATGTTGTGGATAAAACAAGCTAGCCTGGAAACACCGGGCCAAAATGCAGTTTTGTTTCTGTAATTTTTTTGCCAGGGAAAAGAATATCCTGAGCTGTTTCATAACCTTCGTCTGAAACCTTTTCTATCATCCGCTTCGCATTTATGCGACGCATTGTATACAACATAAACGCTGCTGTGCCAATGGCTGCTAAAGCAAAAGTAATTTTAAAGCTATTTTTCATATTATCATTTTTATAAGGGTGAAATCAATTATTGAATGGTCTTTTAAAACACAAATGCTAATTATTTATAATTCTAATAGGTAACCCTAAAGAATACTTGTAATTCCATTTGCAAAAAAGATACCGTTTATGGAAGTTAAAAATAAATTTTTGTGATTTATAAATATAATTAGCATTTTTTTCCTGATACGGCATAATAATTCCCAATTATGTAAGCGTGCAATTGCATTAGAATCACACTTTTGCAAGATGAAAAAATTTTTTGGTTTATTAGTATTAATAATTGCACTTTTTAATACTGCAATAGCACAGGT
Source organism: Ferruginibacter sp. (assembly GCA_025362235.1). Lineage (GTDB taxonomy): Bacteria > Bacteroidota > Bacteroidia > Chitinophagales > Chitinophagaceae > Ferruginibacter. The sequence goes on from JANYGZ010000001.1 coordinate 28,156, forward strand.
TACGACTCCGGCCCAACAATTAATAATGACCAATGAAGATTCTCTAAATGCAGGTGTCAGTAGTTCTAAAACAGTTTTGTCCGGTTATGGAAGCGCTTTTTATCAGCATAACAGCAATTCGCAAATAGCTTCAATAACTTTAGAAAGAATAGTATTATTTGTAGGTCACCAGTTTAATTCAAAAATATCCGTGTTTACTGAACTGGAAGTGGAAAATGCAAAAGTGGAGGGTGGAAAAAGTGGTGGAGAAATTTCAATAGAACAGGCCTTTTTAAAATTTAACCTTAATTCAAGGCAGTATATAGCAGCGGGGTTATTGCTTCCACGTATTGGTATACTGAACGAAAACCATTTGCCTGTAAACTTTTTTGGAGTAGAGAGGCCCCTTGTAGAGCAATTTATAATACCCTGTACATGGCGGGAACTGGGCGTTGGATTTTATGGCCGTTTTAAAAAATTACCCATTAATTATTCTGTTGCTATTTTAAACGGGCTTAATGCTTCGGGGTTTGAACATGGCAGTGGTATCAGGGAGGGCCGATACGAAGGCCAGAATGCAACTGCTAACAACCTGGCTTTAACCGGTGCAGTA
>JANYGZ010000038.1 GCA_025362235.1 Ferruginibacter sp.
ATGAAGGCTTTAAAACCTGAAATTGATAAGCTGAAAGAAAAGCATGGAGATGATAAACAGGCTTTTAGTATGGATCAGATGAAGCTTTGGAAAACAGCAGGGGTAAGTCCTTTGGGTGGTTGTTTACCAGCCCTTTTACAGATTCCGATATTTATGTCATTGTATTATTTCTTTCAGTCTAACATTTCTTTGCGTGGACAAAATTTTCTTTGGGCAAAGGATTTGGCTGCGTATGATTCAATTTACAACCTGCCATTTATTATTCCTTTTTATGGAGACCATGTTAGTTTATTTACTTTAACTGCAGTTATTACGAGTTTACTTATTTCTATTTATAGCATGAGTTCTATGCAGGATAATTCTAATCCTGTTATGAAATACATGCCTTATATTTTCCCTTTTTTATTATTAGGGGTATTCAACAAACTACCATCAGCACTTACCTGGTATTATACTATTTCAAATACCATAACCCTTATTTTGCAAATCGTTATTCAGAAATACATTATTGATCATGATAAGATATTGGCACAAATTGAAGAAAATAGAAAAAAGCCAGTGAAGCAAAGTAAACTTCAGGAAAGAATACAGGCAATGCAGGAAACAAGCAAAAAGGTCCAAGATTTAAAAAATAAAACTCAAAAGAAATAAATAAAGAATGTTAAAAATAAAGCCTGCTTATTGTTAATAACAGTAAGCAGGCTTTATTAATTAGGGCATATTAATTTATTGGCACAGGATTTTATTATCTTTAATGAAACACAGTAAAATGACTATTACAAAGATTACAGGATTAGTATTGATGACTATGTTAAGTATTTTTTCATACGCACAAAAATCAATTTCTGAAGGAACAATAGTTTATAATATATCTACACAATCAGATAATAAATCCTCATCGGTTGATCCAATGAGCGGAGCAACCAGTACTATTTATTTAAAAGGCAGCTTAACAAGAACAGATATGTTAAGCCCATTAGGAAAGGAAACAACTATATACGATGAAAAGAATGCTTCAGGAGTAATTTTAAAAGAATATAGTGGTCAAAAACTAATGATCACTCTAACCAAGGAAAACTGGATAAATCAAAATAAAAAATTCGACGGAATTAGTTTTGAAACCAGTTCAGAAACAAAAGATATACAAGGGTATAGATGTTTAAAAGCAACTGCTAAATTAAAAGATGGTTCTGTCATAAACGTTTACTTTACAACTGCATTAAACATTATCAATAAGGAATATAGCCAGGTATTTAAAAATCTTTCAGGCCTACCTGTGGAGTACGAATTTCAAATCGGAAAAATGAAATTCAAATATTTACTTGCTTCAGTTAATTTGGCGCCTTTGCATACATCTACATTTGATATACCAAAATCTGGTTTTAGGGTAATTACCTATGATGAAAATCAAAAAGAAAGAAAAGATGGTTTATAAAAAAAGACCTTCAAATTTTGAAGGCCTTTTTTTATAGTAGTTGAAATATTTTATTTATGCCTGATAATAAGCTTCATTCCTGTATAACCTTGACTCATATCCGGGATAATAATTTTATGTTGATAAGGAACTATATAAGTAAAATTACCTTTTTGATAGGTAACTAAAGAATTTGCAATAATACTATTACCAATAGTTTTAGTGCTTGATAAAAGACTTCCTTTATAACTAAGTCCTGATTTAAGATTAAAAGCAATAGAATTTCTTAATGTATTAGGAGTAGAAATATTAAAAATTGTTTTATTCTTATTCTTTTTTACAACACCTCTATCAGCAACAGCCACATTAGCAATGCTGAAGAGCAGTACGATTGTAAGCAATTTTTTGGTGAATGTATTCATTGTAATAATTTTAACAGTACAAAGATATATAAAAATTGTCGTTATTTTCCTACCATTCATATAATTATTTCACATTTGTTTAACGCATAACCTAAAGAAATGTTACAATTTTTTGTCAATAAAATAAAATAATGTACTTTACAGTAACCTAAAAGCGTATGAGTAAATATCCTTACCGACAAGACAGGGAAGAGTTAAGAGAATTACTACAACAGTACGACAACCTCAAATCAGGGCGAAGTAACTCTTTTATTGAAGAAGATTCTTTCGAAAAAATCATAGATTATTTTGACGATAAAAATGAGTTGATTCAGGCTTTGGAAGCTGTTGATTATGCCATTCAACAATATCCTTATTCCTCTACTTTATTAATAAAAAAAGCAGATTTACTGATTGTTGCAAAAAAGTATAAAGAGGCACTTCATTTTTTAGGACAGGCAGAGATATTAGATAGTAGTGACATAAACCTGTATATATTAAAAACCGATGCTTACCTGGCTTTAGACCAACAGGAAAAAGCTGCCTTTGTATTAGAAGCTGCATTAAATTATTTTGACGGAGATGAGAAATTGGAACTTCTTTTTGAATTAACAGATGTTTACGATGATTATGAAAACTTCGATAAGGTGTTCGACTGTTTGACAATGATATTAGAAATAGACCCTAATAATGAAGAAGCATTATATAAAATATGTTTCTGGACAGATTTTACAGGCAGAAATGAAGAAGGAATAAGATTACACCAAAAAATTATTGAAGATTTCCCTTTTAACGAATTAGCCTGGTTTAATCTTGCAACTGCGTACCAGGGAATTAAATTATTTGAAAAAGCAATTGATGCTTATCAATATGCAGTAGCCATTGACGAAAAATTTGATTATGCCTGGCGAAATATGGGTGATGCTTATTTAAGGATACGAAAATATAAAGAAGCAATAGAGGTGTTACAAAAAGTATTGGAATTAGCCCGGCCGGAAGGGGTTATCTATGAAGCTATTGGCCATTGCTACGATAAATTACATAATTATGCGTTAGCCCGTTTTAATTATAGAAAGGCAACGCATTTAAATCAGGATGATAGTCAACTGTTTTTTAAAATTGCCTGTACTTACATGAATGAAGGGGTTTGGGACAGTGCAATAAAAAATTTGCGTGTGGCCATGCGTATTCACAGGTTACAACCCGAATATAATTTAGCCATGGGGCAATGTTATATGGAGCAAGGCAAAATAGAAGAGGCTGTTCAATATTTTGGAAATGTTGTTCGTACAAAACCCAAAAGCAGTAATGGTTGGCTGGAATTATTAAAATGTTTATATCATGCCAAATGTTTTGATGAAGGGATTGAATATGTTGAACATGCTATTGAATTAACGAATTTCAAACCTATATTTATCTTTTATAAAAGCGCATTCCTTTTAGCAATAGGAAAGTCCAAAGAAGCAATTATTCAACTTGAATCAGCTATGGATAAAAATCCAAAACTTATAAAAAAATTCATTGAATTAAACCCTTCTATTTTGCAAAATCAATTAGTTGTAGATGTAATTGCAAGATTTAAACGCAGCAAATCCATTTAACCGCCATTCTTTTTCCGTCTTTTCATTTTACTAACTATAAGCACTCAATAGCTATCTTTGCGAAAAATAAAAAAATAGCTGCATGAATTTTAATCTTACGCAAATACCAGAACGACACAAAAAAACCCGTGAGCATGGTATTACAATGATAATGGACAAAGGCTTAAGTGTAGAAGAAGCAAAGAATTTTATGAGTGTTTCACATCCTCATGTTGATATTGTTAAACTTGGTTTTGGAACAGCTTTTGTAACCCCTACTTTAAAAGAAAAATTAGAAGTATATCGTTCTTACGACATTCCCGTTTATTTTGGCGGTACCTTGTTTGAAGCTTTTTTAGTTCGTAACCAATTTGATGATTATGTAAATGTTTGCAACGAATACGGCATAAAATATATTGAAGTAAGCGATGGATCAGTCACCATCCCTCATACAGAAAAATGCGGTTATATTGAAAAATTAGCAAAAAAATTTATAGTACTGAGCGAAGTTGGCAGTAAAGATGCAGCACATATTATTCCCCCTTATAAATGGATAGAATTGATGCGTGCAGAACTGGAAGCAGGATCAACATACGTTATTGCTGAAGCAAGAGAAGCAGGTAATGTTGGAATTTATCGTGGAAGCGGTGAAGTTAGGGAGGGGTTGGTGCAGGAAATATTAACACAGATACCTGAAGAAAAAATATTATGGGAGGCCCCGCAAAAAGCACAGCAGCTTTATTTTCTGGAATTGATTGGTTGCAATGTTAACCTTGGTAATATAGCCCCAACAGAAGTTATCCCTTTAGAAGCTATGCGTATTGGGCTTCGCGGGGATACTTTTGAATTGTATCTTAATAAATAATAATTGAGTAATGAATTTGTATGGCCTTATTGGATACCCTCTGGGACACTCTTTTTCTAAACAATATTTTACTGAAAAATTTGATAGAGAAGGTTTGAAGGACTGTTATTTTGAAGCTTTCCCTATCTCTTCGATTGATCAATTTCCTGCATTGATACAGCAGCATACAGATCTAAAAGGTTTAAGCGTAACTATTCCTTATAAGGAGCAGGTATTAGATTTTGTTACTGAATTATCTGACGAAGTAAAATTTATTGGTGCTACTAACAGCATTAAAATTATTGGCAAAAAATTAATTGCTTTTAATACGGATATTATTGGATTTGAACAATCGTTTTGCAAAGTATTGCAACAGCAACATAAAAAGGCTCTGGTATTAGGTACAGGCGGAGCTGCAAAAGCTGTTCAATATGTTTTAAAAAAATTGGAAATTGATTTTTTAGTAGTTACCCGAAATGAAAACATAAAAGCTGGTTACATTAACTACAACATGATTGATGAACAGGTAATGAAAGAGCACTTGATTATTATTAATTGTTCACCAGTAGGCATGGCACCCAATGAAAATGCTTGTCCCGATATTCCATACCAGTTTATAACCACCAATCATTATTTATACGATTTAGTTTATAAACCTGAAAAAACTTTGTTTTTACAGCAGGGAGAACAAAAAGGGGCTACAATACAAAACGGCTACGAAATGTTGTTAATACAGGCAGAAGCAAGCTGGAAGATATGGAACAGTAAATGATACTATTTACGTTATTATATTTTTCAATACATCTGGAATACTAACAACTTTTTTATTTAAATAATTGTAACAAACTATACCTGTTTTAGCAACGGTCAATACTATCCTCTCATCATTTCTTTTAGTATAAAGTTGGTAATAGATTTCAAAACTTTTTTTAGATATTTCTCCAATACTTAACAGCACTTCAATAACATCTCCATAAAATGATTCTTTTTTAAACTCAATTTCCAGGTCGCTCATTATTAACCCTACACCATCAATATTTAATTCGGTAAAATTATGCTGGCTTAACCACTGTACCCTTGCCTCATGTATGATAGAAACAATTGCATCATTACCTACATGATTGCCATAATTAATATCACTGATTCGCACTGGCATGGTAAAAGTGCTTATTTTATTTTCAGGAATGATAATTTTAACCCTCGCCATTTATTTAAAAATTGTTGAAATTAATTTAACGTTTGCAAAAAATTAATAAGTTTATCCATTGCTTTTTTTCTGTGACTAAAATTGCTTTTTTCATCTATAGTCATTTCTGCAAATGTTTTTGTATTTCCTTTAGGTACAAAAACAGGGTCATAGCCAAATCCATTTTCACCCCTGGTATTTTTTAAAATCATTCCTTCACAAATCCCTTCAAATTGCTTTTCTTCTCCATTTATAATTAATGATATTACAGTTCTAAAACGGGCATCTCTGTCAACTGAATTCTTCATGTTATCAAGCAGCTTATCAATATTTGCTTTAAACGATCTTTCATTTCCAGCATAGCGGGCGCTTTTTACGCCAGGTTCTCCATTTAGCGAATACACTTCCAGACCTGTATCTTCACCAAAGCAATTTTTTTTGGTTAGTGCATAAATGGCAGAAGATTTTTCTTTTGCATTTGCTTCCAGCGTATCATGCGGTTCAGGGATATCAATATCAATCCCAGCTTCTTTAAGCGGAACAATATTGAAAATATTTCCTAACACAATTCTAATTTCATCAACCTTATGTTGGTTGTTAGTAGCAAATATTAGTTTTTCCATTTTTATCAGCTAGATAGAAAAAAGTTGTTTTAAACAATTCCAAAGTTTGGTCTTTTCAGCTTTATCATCTTGTAAATGAGATAGAGGAGCAGCGCTAACATAAGTTTGGTTATTGTATTGTTGAATTTGATAATAGGGAAATTCAATAGGTAACTCAATTTCTACAGCAATAACTCCAAACAGGATTATTTTTTCTGCTTTTAATTCCAGTTCAATGGCTTTATATGAAACCGGTTTATTTTTTTTAATATTAATAATGGCTACATCATCCATCGTTAATTTACAGGCAGATAAAATTCCTAATAAAAAATTTAATTGAGTATCGGGCAGGTAAATTGTTTCATCATTTTCAATTATAATAACCACCCTGCTTCTATTATTACCTAACACGTTAAAGGGCAAAACTGCTTTAGTTTTTTTTTCGCTTTCCGTATCATAAAATTCAACCAGTGAATTTTTGAATAATTCCTGTATTAAAAATGGGGTTAATTCAATATTATCTAAACTCATGCAACTATACTATGTGGTTTTTTTTGTTTCTTTGTAGTAAAATTAAGGATTATGATAGCTGCAGCCGATTTTAATATTACTAAAGTAAAACAAAGCAAACTTGCAGGCATTAGTTTAGATAATGTCACTTTTGGTAAATATTTTTCCGATCATATGTTAGAAGTGGATTATGAAAATGGCGAGTGGAAAATCCCTTCTATTAAACCATACCAGCCATTATCACTTGCTCCATCATTAGCTGCCTTACATTATGGGCAAGCTATTTTTGAAGGCATTAAAGCATATAAAGACGCTGCAGGGCAGGCCTTTATTTTTAGACCTTATGACAATTTCAGGCGCTTTAATATTTCGGCAGAAAGAATGGAAATGCCGACTATTCCTGAAGAAATATTTATTGAGGGCTTACGCCAACTTATTAATATTGATAAAGACTGGATACCGGCAAAAGCAAATCATTCGTTATATATCAGACCTTTTATGTTTAGCAGCGATGAGGCAATCGGGGTAAGGCCGAGTGATAAATATAAATTCCTTATCATTTTAAGTCCTACGGGTCCTTATTATGCGGCACCTATGCGTATTCACGTAGAAGAAAAATATGTGCGTGCAGTACCAGGTGGATACGGCTATGCTAAAGCGGCGGGCAATTATGGAGGTGCTTTACATGCATCTGCAGAAGCCCAAAAAGAAGGTTACGACCAGGTTTTATGGATGGATGCTTTTGAACATAAGTATGTACAGGAATGCGGTACGATGAATGCATTTTTTATTATCGGAAACACGGTAATTACACCTGGTTTAGAAGATGGGACTATTTTGGAAGGTGTAACTAGGGATAGTACTATTGTAATATTAAAAGAAATGGGTTACGTGGTTGAGGAAAGGAAATTAAGTATTGAAGAGATTATGGATGCTTATAAGGCAGGCATTTTGAAAGAAATATTCGGAACAGGAACTGCCGCAACTATTTCATTGATTAAAGAATTAAAATATAAAGATTTTTTGATGACTTTTGATGTTAGTAAATGGTCTATTGCGCCTGAAGTAAAACAAAGAATGGATGCTATAAAGTATGGAGAAGTGGCGGATAATCATCAATGGATGTTTAAAATTTAGTAGCGATATAATAATTCTGGAAGTATATAATTTAATATAAAAGTGAACGCAGAAATATTTTAGCCAGGGTCATTGCATTTTCAATTTCTTAAAACCTTTGCCTGCAAAGGTTTTTTGCTTTTAGGCCTTGCCAACTATTGAATATTTTGGAACCTTTGGTAACAACTTTTATAAAAAATGAACAAATAGCTTTAATAAAATTTGGATGGTATATCAAACGCCGTTACCTTCGCACTCCCAAATAAAAAAGGGATAGTTCTCAAATATAAAATCACTCAATTTTTTTCGTATTTTAATTGCTGTTTTAGCATAATTAGAATAGAAATTTTTTGAATAGAAAATAAGAAATATGCACTTGTTCCCCTTTGCTAAAGCGTAGGGTTAGGATAAGTAAAAAGATATTAAAAGTTCTTTGAAAGATTGGAAACAACAGCGCAGACAAGCCTTTAGGGGTGAGTCAAAAACAGTAAAAACGCAGCAAATAATACAGATTAGATTTGACAAGGTTTTTTTTCTTTGAGAGAAAATACTATAGTCAGAT
>JANYGZ010000058.1 GCA_025362235.1 Ferruginibacter sp.
ACTCATTTCACTCTTTTTATAATTTCTATAATCGGTTACTTACCTATTTATTTTCATATTTTGGGTTCCGGGATTCTTTTAATCATGTATTCATGGTTTTATATATTATTGATTGGTTTAACCTCGCTGCCTTTGTTTTACATCATTTTAATTCCTATTATTTTTAATGTATTCCTTTTATTTAGTATTTGTGTAAGTATGTTAAATGCGGCTATTCTTTGTCTACTAGATTTATTAATAAAATATCTCCGTGGAGAAACACGGCCGTTTACATACGAACAAGCCGTGAAGCAACAAGAAAGGAATAATAAAGACCCTATACCGGAAACGCCGGAGAAAATAAACTACCTGAATGAGTACCACCGAAAAACTTCGGAACGGAAGATGAAGTACATAGCCGACAGCAAGGAATTAAAAATAGACTGGGAAAAAGAAATGGAGAGGCTGAAGTACAACTCACAAGACCACCCGCCGGAGGAAAAAATGAACAAGAAGGAACTGGCAATGCTGGCGATAAAAAGACAGGTATGGAGGATGAGGCATGCGGAGAAAATAAAGGAACTGAAAAGCAGGAACAAGGTGGAGGACAAGACAACAAAGCCGGATTGGATAACGGAAAGCGAATGGGAGATAAAACCCAACGTGAAGTGGTGGGAGGACGAGCGGGCGAAGATGCAATCTATCGCACAGCAGAAGCCAGTAACGCCGGAGGAAGCATTGGCGCAAATGTCTCGGTTGAGGAACTCGGAACGGAAGATGGAGTACATAGCCGAGAGCAAGAAATTAAAAATAGACTGGGAAAAAGAATCGGAGAGGCAGAAGTACAACTCACAAGACCACCCACAGGAGGAAAAGATGAACTTAGATGTAAATAACCAGCCCCCAAGTTGCCCTGAATAATTTAACTGCCCACAATAATATTTATTAACCATCAAATGCCAATGGTCATACATTGCAATACCTTCATCCTTGCCTGACACAAGATGCCCCGTGTATGATTTGCCTTGTGTATAAATGTAATAGGAATATAAATGCCAATAATTTTAGCCGACTAAGATAAAAAAAGTGACAAAGTGGAGAAATTTCCCACCTGTCCCAACACATATAAAGTTGCCTTTAATATATTTCTTGTTTTCAAAAATCTTCTTAGTGGATTAGCTGGCATAATTCTTTTTTTGATAGAATTATTGATAACATACTTAACAGGAAATAAACCAAAATAGAATGGTGTTGTTTAAGAAGAAAAAGAATTTGGTCGTTGAAGGTTAACATTATCAACTATACGATAACAGTACAAAGGGTTATCCCGTACAGACACCCACAAAGGCAATAATTTAAATTCTTCTAACCTATTGAAAAGTAAAAAGGGGAGCATTTTTCCAAAAGTATCCCCCAATTTATCATCCCCCAGCACAATCAAAATACCCTTACAAGTTAATACCAGTAAGGGTTTTAGTAATTTAAGATGCTGTAGGGGGAGGGATCGAACCTCCACGAAGCAGTTAGTTGTAGCACAAAGTTGAGTGGTCGACCCTGGTCGAATCATCCGCCGAGGCGGATGAAACGGCTCTATGCTATATTTATCCTGTTATCTTCACCCCCGAGACAAGAGGGCATGTCTGCCAAAAATTTCATCACCCCACAATTTTTAAGAACTTCAATAGTGCAAATCTATATAGAATGCCATTATGTTGAATATATTTTACGTTTTATTTTAAAAATATAGATAATATTCAAATAAACATACATATATTTGAATAAGCATTAAATAATAATACCAAATGGCTACTAAATTAAATCTCGACAAACTCGATTTGCAGATCATTCATGAAATGATGGAAACTGCAGAAATCTCTTACGCAGAACTCGGTAAGAAATTATTTGTTAGTGGCGGCACTATTCATGTTCGTATCAAAAAACTACAAGAGTTCGGAATCGTCAAAGGTACTAAACTAAATGTTGATATCAAGCAATTAGGCTACGATATTACTGCTTTTGTTGGAATTTATCTTGAAAAAAGTTCCATGTATGATGCTGTAGCAAAGGAATTGATGAATATCCCTGAAATTGTACGCCTCAATTATATTACCGGCAATTACAGTATGTTTATTGAAATTGTTTGTAAAGACATTACACAATTGCGTTATGTTTTGCACGATGCTTTACAAAAAATAAAAGGCATCGACCGTACAGAAACATTTATTTCGCTTGAAGAAGGTTTTAACAGGAATGTACAGGTTGCACCACCGGAAGAATAGAGCAATAATTGTTTGCTTCTTTTCTGCAAATGATTTTACGCTAACTATCGTGTACTTTTTACATCTACCGCATCCCTTAAGCCATTGCCCAGTAAATTAAAGGCCAGTACCAATAACATGATAGCAATTCCTGGCACTAAAGCCAACATGGCATGATGGGTAATAATAAAATTGTAATTTTCTTTTATCATTAATCCCCAGCTTGGTTGGGGAGGCTGTATGCCAATGCCCAAAAAACTTAAGCCTGCTTCAATAATGATAGCTGTCGCAAAATTACTTGCGCCAATTACCAAAACAGGACCTAAAATATTGGGTAAAATATGTTTAGTGATTATCCTGCTGTCGCTTAAACCCAATGCCCTTGCAGCCTGTACATACTCCAGTTCTTTTATGGCCATTACCTGCCCACGTATTAAGCGGGCCACACTTACCCACATGGTAAGACCAACCGCAATAAATATTTGCCAAAAACCTTTGCCCAATGCCATAGTAATGGCAAACACTAATAATAATGTAGGAATGCTCCATGTTACATTTATCAGCCACATTATTACTTCGTCTACCCAGCCTCGGTAGTAGCCTGCAAGTGCACCTAATACAATGCCAAGGGTAAGTGAAATAAATACGGCAATCAACCCTACTGCCAGGCTTACCCTTGTACCAATAATAAGCCGGCTTAAAATATCCCTACCAAATTTATCAGTGCCTAAATAATATTTTTTTGTGATAATATTTTTTTCAAGTAACCGCCCGGGCTCATTATTGGTAAGCTGACTGATGGAATAGTTTTGCGCTACGCTGGTATCTTCATCCACATATTTGTTCACTATCAATAAATCTCCCTCAATGCGATAACTGGTAATGGGGAGGTATTGATAATTGTCTACCACGCCATAGAGCAATTTGTTAAACCACCCGGCAGGGTAATTTTTTTTATCGGGTATCTTTAAAAAAAGCTGGCTGTAACCTGGCTTTTTTGCCTGTATCTCCACCGTTTGCAAATCGGCATTGGGTGAGGCATCGGGGGCAACCAAATAACCAAATAGTGAAACAAAAATGGCAATCGCAATAATAACCAACCCAAATAAAGCGCCCGTATTTTTTTTAAGGCGCCGCCATGTTTGTTGAGAAAAGGAGAAAGATTGCTGCATACTGCAAATTACAATTTCGTTTAGTTTTTTTTGTACTTTAAATAGATGTCTTATTACACTGATTGTAACGGATTTGAAATAGATAACTGCCGATATAATTAGAAATATTGGCCAGCATTTATTGCTTCCAATTCGTGTAATTAATATCAACACAAAATATTATCGGCAATCTATTATTTTACCGTTCTTGATTTCCAGCTGTATTTACCAAATTTACCCAGCCACCCCGCAATAATTGTATATAAAATATGAAACGGTTGTGCCAATGGAAACCACCATAACATACTTTGCCTGCTGAAAAATGTTGATACCGGAAAAAGAAAAAATAATTCAACCGTTGTTTTTAAAATCAACAACCCCAGCCAATAGTCGATGATTGATATCCGATAGCTATCGGATTGATGATTGATAATTGCCATTACCGGTACTAACAATAGTAAGAGATTAAAAAAGTATACCAATACCAGCACAGCAAATATTCGCTTATCATCATATTTTTCTGCCTTGCTTGCCCAACGTACCCGCTGGTTAAAAAATTCTTTCCATGTATACATTGGCTGGGTATGCACAATAGCCTGTTGTGATTTTAAAAAAAATACCCTGTCTGGATAAAGTGTAAATATTTTATGCATCAGCAACATATCATCGCCGCTGGCAATAGTATCAATGCCTTTAAAACCGCCCACTTCGTGAAAGGCATTTTTTTCGTAGGCAAAGTTGGCACCATTGCACATGCTGTGTATTTTTTTATAAACAGCCGCACCTGTTATGCCCTGCAAAACCATAAAATCAAGTGCCTGGAATATTGATAAAAAACTATTATCGCTGTTGATGGAAACAGGGGCTGCAATACACGCCGGGCGGTATTCTTCATAAAATGAGGCAATTGTTTGTAACCATTCCTTACCCATATTACAATCTGCATCAGTAGTTACAATTAAATCGCCGGTCGATTGTGCAATAGCTATTTCAATTGCTTTTTTCTTATACGAGTTGATAGTGTCACTGACAAAATCTTTCAAAAAAATGCAATGTATATTTTGCGGGTGAAACGATTGAACAATTTGTGCAGTATTATCTGTAGAATGATCGTCCACTACAATTATTTCAAAAAGATTAGAGGGATAGGTTTGGTCAATGATGGATTGCAAACAACGACCGATGTTTTGTTCTTCATCCCTGGCAGGAATAATAACAGTGATTTTTGTAGAGGGGCTTTTATTGATAAAAGCCGCGGATGTTTCATAGTCGGCAATTTGCAGCCAGCAATACCTGTAGAATAAAATAAGTGCAGCATAACCAAGAAAAAAAATAGCAGTGATAACGAGTATAGTCAATTCCATAATGAGTTACTGTGCAAGTTCCTTTGAATACCGTCATGCCGATTTCACAATCAGGTATTGCCGACGGCATGGCAATACCTGATTAGCTATGCTAAATTACCAATGTTGAAATCTGTTTAATATTAAAGTTAGCAACTAATGCCGAACTACGTTTATTCAATGCCTGCTAAATAACAAAAGCATGTTAACAAACGTATTATTTGCCACTTTGCATTTCTATATAATATACTTTCTTATAACCATAGCTATTTGTAAAGCTGTGGCCAATTGATACTGTATCAGTTTTATTGATAAGGTCTATTGAACAACCTTCAAATAAAGGAATTATGATTTCTCTTTCCTCGTCTACTTGTAAGTTATCTACGTTTACGTCCATGCATCCTGCTAATTTTACATTTAGCAATTTATTTGTTCTGTTTACCAATGTTAACCGAAATTGATATGGGAGAGGACTTAGTTTTAAATGATAGAAAGAAAACAATACAATATGTATTAACAAAATAATAATTGTAAATAATTTAAATAACCTCAAGGCTTTTTGTTTATTAGCCAAATAAGACATTCCAATTGAAATAATTAAAAGAAAGGAGCAAAATAAGTTATAGATAAAAGCCTCAGTACTGTTGATTCCATTTTGATTAATTAGGCTCTTAAAATAAAAATAAACTAATAAAATACACACTCCTTGGATAACAAGAATTAAATAGCTGAAAAAGTTTTTTTTCAAAGAAGTAGATTGTTTTATGAAATATGGTTACTAACATTAGAAAGATACGACCCCCATATCAGAAAAGTAGTAACCGTCTTAATTTTTTTCACCACAGGAAACAAAAATAATTTTTATAATTTCAAACCAAACATCTATCTTTATATAGTTGTTTAAACAACTATATGCCAAACAACCAATTTAAACGGGGAGAATTATACAGCTTTATAACCGGTAAGGCCAGCACTGCTATTGGAAGAAGATTGCAGAAAAATTTTAAAGAAGCTAATGTTGAAATAACCATTGAACAGTGGAGTGTTTTGTATCATTTATGGAAACAGGACGGCCTTAGCCAGCAACAATTATGCGATGCTACTTTCAGGGATAAGCCAAGCATTACAAGACTGGTAGATAATTTAGAAAAACTAAAACTGGTTAAGCGGGTGGCGAGTAAGGATGACAGAAGGATGAACATGATTTACCTGACAAATGAGGCACAGGTATTGCAGGAAAAAACAATGGGCCTTGCCAATCAAACATTAAACGAGGCATTGGGGGGTGTTACTATTGAAGAGATTGAAATTGCCAAAATGGTATTACAGAAAGTATACGATAACCTGAGTTAAAACGTTAGCGTATACCAATCAATAAATAAGCCTTCAAATAAAAAAATTATACAACTATGAGTACATCAACTTCAACCACAGCATCACTAAAAGGTGGTGAATGGTTAATTAAAGAAAGCAATGCTTTTGAAACATTTGCTCCCGAAGATTTTAATGAAGAACAATTGATGGTAAAAGAAATGTGTTTGCAGTTTCTGCAATCAGAAGTGCATCCGGTTGCAGACCGTATTGATAAATTAGAGCCGGGGCTGATGCCATCGCTGATGGTAAAGGCCGGTGAACAGGGTTTGCTGGGTACTTCAATTCCCGAACAATATGGCGGGTTGGGCAAAGATTTTATTACCTCTACACTTGTAAATGAGGGGCTTGGTGGTGGCTATTCTTTTAGCGTGGCTATTGCGGCGCATACGGGTATCGGTACTTTACCGATTTTATATTTTGGTACCGATGCACAAAAGCAAAAATATATTCTCAAACTGGCCACCGGAGAATGGAAAGGTGCGTACGGGTTAACAGAACCCAATAGCGGCAGTGATGCCCTTGGCGCCAAAACAACTGCTGTGCTTTCTGTAGATGGCAAA
This sequence comes from Ferruginibacter sp., assembly GCA_025362235.1. Lineage (GTDB taxonomy): Bacteria > Bacteroidota > Bacteroidia > Chitinophagales > Chitinophagaceae > Ferruginibacter. The sequence goes on from JANYGZ010000058.1 coordinate 6,666, forward strand.
AATTATATTTTGAATGGCCAAAAATGCTGGATAACCAATGGAGGCTTTGCTGATGTATACACCGTGTTTGCAAAAATTGATGGCGACAAGTTTTCAACTTTTATAATTGAGCGTGGGTTTGAAGGATTTACACAGGGACAGGAAGAACATAAAATGGGCATCAAAGGTTCGTCTACAGTACAGTTATATTTCCAGGATTGCAAAGTACCTGTTGAAAATTTGCTGGGCGAAATTGGCAAGGGCCATATTATTGCATTTAATATTTTAAATATCGGCCGCTTAAAGCTATGTGCTGCGGCATTGGGTGGTTCTAAAATGGCGTTGAATACTACCATTGAATATGCAAAAACAAGGGAACAGTTTAAAACTGCCATTGCCAATTTTGGCGCTATTAAATATAAACTGGCAGAATCTGCCATCAGGATTTTTGCGAGTGAAAGTGCCTTATACAGAACAAGTAAATGGGTAGATGAAAAAGAAAAAGAATTGGCCAATGCGGGCAAACCTTTTAATGAGGCGGTATTGGGCGCAGCAGAAGAGTTTGCTGTAGAGTGCGCCATTTTAAAAGTGCATGGCAGCGAAGTATTGGATTATGTGGTGGATGAAGGGGTACAGGTTTTTGGCGGCAATGGTTTTAGTGATGAATATACTATCAGCAGGGCTTACAGGGATAGCCGGATTAACCGGATATACGAAGGAACCAATGAGATCAACCGCCTGCTTAGTGTAGATATGATTTTAAAAAGGGCCATGAAAGGGAAGCTTGACCTGATGGGCCCTGCCATGACAGTTTCAAAAGAATTAATGAGCATACCTGAATTTGGTAATGAAGATGAAACAGCTTTTGCAGCAGAAAGAAAATCTATTTTGAATATGAAGAAAAGCATCCTGATGGTTGCTGGTGCCGCTGTGCAAAAATTAATGATGAAAATTTCTGACGAGCAGGAAATACTAATGAATATTGCAGATATGGCCATTGAAACTTTTGTAGCAGAAAGTACTTTGTTACGCATTATGAAAATGGCAGATAAACAGGGTGAAGCAGCCGTTACTGTACAAACTGACATAATGCTTTGCTATTTAAATGATGCTATTGATAAGGTTAACAAAGCAGGTAAAGAAGCCATTAATGCATTTGCAGATGGTGACGAACAACGTATGATGTTATTGGGTTTAAAACGTTTTACAAAGGCAGCCCCATTTAACAGTAAAGATGCCCGAAGAAGAATAGCAGACAAGCTCATCATGGAGAATAAATATGCATGGTAAAATAAGGTTTCAGACAAAGTACACAACGAAAACAAAGTGAACAAAGTAATACACTGTTAATGAATATGCTTTCTTCTTTGCGTACTTTGTATCCTTTGTTCCCTTTGTGTGAAATTTTTTAATGTGTTAACAAAACTAAATCCAGGTTTAACAATACACTGCATAAAAAGAAATCTTGTCCTGATAAACAACTTGCTTTGCGTACTTTGTATCCTTCGTTCTCTTTGTGTGAAATTCCTTATCGAAATAAAAGTGCCTAATTTTACTGCTGTATTGTAATACATCGTCATGAAAAAATTAGTCTGTATTTCTTTCTTATTTATTGGAAAAGCATTTGCACAAAATACCGATAAGCCATTTATCAAACTGGTACAACCTTCTAAAGAAAAAATAAGTGTTAGCTCGCCAAGTAATTTTATAATAGGGAGCACCTGTAAAACCTGTACGGTTACTGTAAATAAAACCTCGGTGAAAGTCTATTCAACAGGCGCTTTTGCAATTGAATTAAATTTACAACCAGGTGACTCTTCCTTTGACATCCAGTCCACCCTATCCGGCAAATTGGTCTCAAAAAAAATCACCTACACGTATACGTTACTAACGCCTCCTGAACCGGTAAAAATATTGGATATTGAAAGTATCAACACTTATCCTGAAGGGAACCTGGTGGTAATGCCCGGCGATAAAATCAGGTTTAAAGTAAAAGCCTTAACGCATTGCATAGTAAATGTTATGGAAGATACACACCTGTTCGAAATGCCACTTACCCTTACCAGGGGGATGCCCGGCATTTACCAGGGAGAATATACTGTAAAAGCAACTGATAGTTTCGCTGTAATAAAAATTCCGGTAACCATTACTGATTCTTTGAATAATAAGGTTACCAAAGAAACCAAACAGACTTTTTCTATTTTGTCGCCACTGGCGTCTGAAATTGCCATCACCAGGGGCAGGCTTGCCCACCTTGAATATGGGCTGGGTGATGATAGGTTAGGCGGTGCCAAAATTGGTTATATCGACAGTAATATTGTATTAAAAATAATTGGTAAAGTAGGTACGCATTTTAAAGTGCAACTGGCAAAAACCAGGACCGCTTATATTCCAGACGAGTTGGTAACGTTGATGCCAAAAGGAAGCTTTGCCCCCGAATCACTAACAGCTAAATGTTATGCTTATGGCGATAGCGCTTATGATTATGTAAAAGTTGGCCTTTTTGAAAAACTACCCTATCAATCCTTTCAATTGGTTAATCCATCTACCATTGTAGTAGATATTTTTGGAGCTACCAATAATACCAACTGGATAACACAACTGGAAACACTAAAAGAAATTAAAAATATCGATTATGAACAGGTAACAGATGATATTTTCAGGATTACCATCTCTTTAAAACATGCTCAGCATTGGGGGCATTTTATTTATTACAATGGCAATTCACTTATTATTAAAGTAAGGCGTCAGCCCGAAAATTTATCATTAAGCAAATTAGTTGTTGCTGTAGATGCAGGGCATGGCGGAACAAATAATGGCGCAGTGGGCGCTACCGGTATTTATGAAAAAGAAATTACCCTGGCTTTAAGTTTAAAACTGCAAAAGGCATTGGAGAAAGAAGGAGCAAAAGTAATTATGACCCGTAGCAAAGAACAGACTTTTGATAACAAAGAACGCATTCTTTTTTACAGGGATAGCCTTTCGGATTTGTTGCTTAGCATCCATCTTAATTCTTCAGATGACCCACTTCGAACAGGTGGTACTAGCACATATTACAGGTATATTGGTTTCAGGGATTTGAGTTTAGATATCTACAAACACATGCTGGATCTTGGTTTAAAAGAATATGGCAATACCGGCTCTTTTAATTTTATGCTGAACAGCCCAACAGAATATCCTAATGCTTTGATAGAAACATTGTTTCTTAGTAACTTGGATGAGGAAGCTAAAATACTGGATGAAAATTTTCAACAGCAGATGGCTGATACAATTGTGCTGGGGGTTAAAGATTTTTTAGAAGGCTGCAAAAAAGATTAGAATATAGATAAATGGGTATTCAAATTTCGATACTTGGTTAGCTGCGATTACATTTTTAAGAATGTTTATAGTTTCCTCATTCAAATAAATAAACACAAACTTCCATTGTTTATTTATTTTTTTAAAGACCATATCGCCAATTCTTGCGTAATCATTTTTTACGGCATCTTCATTTGGATTTTCAGTTTTCTTAATATCAATTATTTCAGTAGCTCCGCTAGTATCTATGCCGTTCCATTGATTCAAAAACGCTTTAAAAACGGGAATAAATTTTGATTTGCTGTACTTTATAACTGGATCACTGTCTAATGGTCCCCTTGTCTCGAAAGGAAACTTCTTTGACTGTAAAAGCATGTTGGAGTCAGAAGCCAAAACAGCAATTCTAAAAGATTTCCAGAAGATTGAAAAATCATTGTTTACCGATTCAAAACTCACTTTATTCTCAAGGCTTATGGTTGAATTTTTAATGGCACTCGTATCATCAAAATTGTAAGTTTTGAGATTTGGGCAAAAAAATAAAATCAAAAAAAATATTTGGTTGAACATAATCTTTTTAATAATTACAGTTAACACGTGATTTGTACCCCTAACCTATTTTTACCTTATCAAATAATTATTTAAATAACCATCAAACCCTTTCAGGGATTTGTCTTCGTAAATTGTTTTAAACTGGCTGAATTGAAAGTATTCGAATTTTTGAGGGTCCTGCAATAATTTTTCATAATTTTTCTGAAAATAATCTTCTGTATTTTCTCCGGCAGGCACCGGGTCGGGTAATGTTTTAAGTATGCTGTTTACATAGTTATAACATTTTTCCAATTGCTTGCTGTAAGCCGATTCACGCCAAAAAAGGATTGCCAGTATGTTGGCAAAATAAGCTGCTTTGTATTTATTGGTCATGCCTTTTTCTTTGGTAAATTGTACTATATGCCCCAATTCCCGGGCAATAAAATAGCCATTAAAAAATGCACCGAAAATTTTTTTCCCTTCTGCCTCATCGCCATTGGCCAGTTTGTAAAAAAAAGATTGCAGGGTGGGCGAAAGCTGTGACCAGAGCGGTAAATTAATGGTGTTGTTTTCTGCCAGGTAAAAAACAAGTCTAGTGTCTGTATTTAAAACCGCCCTTGGTGTTTGAATATAAGAAGGGTCGGCCTGCTTCAATTTCATAAAAAAGGAACCGGTTATTTCATTGGCGGCTGAAACAAGTTTTGCAGAATCAGAATAGGTATTAAATAATTTTTGCTGGGCAGATACACTGATGGCAACAGGCAGCAATAACAACAGCAATACTTTTTTCATATAAATAAAATCGAATATAAAATATGGTGCAATGAGGTATCAAAAGTAATATAACTAATTGTGTTACTAATAAGCAGGTTGTTAAATTAATAAAATACAGGTGCTTGCATATGTAATAATTGGTGGTATGAAGCGTTTAATTTTTTTTGTTTGTCTTAAGAAATACAGATTGTTAAAATGGTTCTTAAGATAGCCAATACCATCAAAGCCCGATGTTTTGTTTTATATTTCAAGCATCAATCAGTAACTTTACAACTTTAAAAAAGCCATTATGAGTGAAACAGCAATTGCGTCGCCAGTGCATATCTTAACCGCAAAAGATTTTGTAACCGACCAGGAAGTACGATGGTGCCCGGGTTGTGGTGATTATTCTATTTTAGCACAGGTACAAAAAATAATGCCAACGCTTGGTATCCCCAAAGAGAATATTGTAATGATTAGTGGTATTGGCTGCAGCAGCCGTTTTCCCTATTACATGAATACCTATGGCATGCACAGCATCCATGGAAGAGCAACCGCAGTAGCGAGTGGATTAAAAGCTGCCCGCCCGGAATTAAGTGTATGGATAGTAACCGGTGATGGTGACGGATTGAGCATTGGTGGTAACCATACCATTCATTTATTAAGAAGAAATTTTGATGTAAATGTTTTATTGTTCAATAACCAGATATACGGTTTAACAAAGGGTCAGTATTCTCCTACATCTGAAGAAAATAAAGTTACCAAGTCCACTCCCTTTGGCAGTATAGATCATCCATTTAATCCATTGGCATTAGCCATGGGTGCCGATGCAAGTTTTATTGCCAGAACAATGGACAGGGACCCGAAACATTTGCAGGCAATGTTATTACGTTCCCAGGCACATAAAGGATCTTCTTTTTTAGAAATTTATCAAAACTGTAATATTTTTAATGATGGTGCTTTTGAAGTTTTTACAGAAAAAAGCAGCAAGCCTGAAGAAGTGTTGTTTTTGGAACAGGGTAAACCACTGGTATTTGGTGTCACACAAAACAAAGGTATTAAGCTGGATGGGTTTAAACCTGTAATTGTAGAAGTTGGAGAAGGAAAAGCAAGCGTAGATGAACTTTGGATACACGACGAAAGGGATTTTTATAAAGCACAGATATTGATCCGTATGTTTGATGATCCTAAATTGGCAGGTCATTTACCAAGGCCATTTGGTGTATTTTATGAAACAGAAAGGCAATGTTATGAAGAAGGGATGGCTATGCAAATTGAAGAAATTATTGCTAAAAGAGGCAAGGGCGATTTGGACAAATTATTAAAAGGAAATGAAACCTGGACGATTACTTAGGTGCTATGTTCAACTTTAAAGTGTTTGCGATTTGGTTGCTATGAATACATGATGAAATAATTCACCACGACAAGAATTGGTACCGAAAATGGCAAAGAAAAAGAAAACCAATATCCCCAATTAAAAAGTCGTTTTCTAAATTCTTCATCGTTTTTTTTGTTATATAATTTGTCCACAAAAGGGCCTAGTCCATAAAAAACATTAGCAACGCCAATCATAAATAAATATCCAATTCCTTGAAAAAGGATAGTGAAAAGGGTTATTTCAAACTCCTCTACATGGGGTGCAATCAGCAATGAACCTAATATTGCATAAAGCAAAAAAGCTAATAACCCTGCAATAACAAGTCCCCTATTATATTTCAATCTGCGGCTTGTCCACCATTCTCGTTTTGATATCAGGTGATTTATAGTTATGTCCGATGAATTTGTCATTATTAACTCTAAATTATCTTAAAGAACTTATATAAATATATATTTCTTCCTATCGATATTTATACCAATCCTTTTTCCAATAAATACTCAGCAATCTGTACAGCATTAGTAGCAGCGCCTTTACGTAAATTATCACTTACTATCCAGCAGTTCAAAGTGTTTGGCTGTGTTTCGTCCCTTCGTATCCTTCCCACAAAAGTTTCATCTTTTTCGTGGGCAGTTAGCGGCATCGGGTATACGAAGTTGGCAATGTCGTCCTGCACCACTACACCGGGGGCTTTACACAATAAATCCCTTAGTTCCGCAAGGTCAAAATCATTTTCAAACTCGATATTTACACTTTCACTGTGGCCGCCCATTACAGGTATACGTACAGTTGTTGCGGTTACCTTAATACTTGCATCACCAATTATTTTAACCGTTTCGTTGGTCATTTTCATTTCTTCCTTGGTATACCCATTTTCTAAAAAAACATCAATCTGTGGAATAGCATTCAGGTCAATTGGGTATTTATAGGCCATTTCACCTTCCACACCTTTTCTTTCGTTCATCAATTGTTCAACTGCTTTAACGCCGGTGCCAGTAACACTTTGGTAGGTGGACACCACCACTCTTTTGATCTTATATTTATCGTGCAATGGTTTTAACACCACCACCATTTGTATGGTAGAACAGTTTGGGTTGGCAATAATTTTATCTTCTGCTGTTAATACATTTGCATTTACTTCGGGTACTACCAATTTTTTTGTTGGGTCCATCCGCCAGGCGCTTGAATTGTCAATTACAGTAATGCCGGCAGCTGCAAACTGCGGGGCCAGTGTTAAAGAAGTTCCGCCACCGGCAGAAAAAATGGCAATGGCCGGTTTGGCGGCAATGGCAGTTTCAAAACCCACTACCTTGTATTTTTTCCCTTTAAATTCCACTTCCTTGCCAATTGATTTTTCAGAAGCAACAGGAATTAATTCGGTTACAGGAAAATTTCTTTCGGCCAATACCTGTAACATTTTAGTACCTACCAAACCGGTAGCGCCAACAACAGCAACTTTCATTTTTTTTAGTTTTATTTTTTGATTAAGATTTTATTTTTTTAACCTGCCTGTTTATTTCCTTTACCAGCCAACAAAATAAAACCTCCCGTTTTTGGCGGAAGGCTGTGCATATTGTAAAACAAACAAAATACTTATTCACCTTCCTTTCACGGAATGTTTCTTAGTTGTTTTTGTATGTTTAATTGTCATCATTTAAAACAAAAATAGCTACATTTTGATAATCAGCCAAACAATGAGCTAAAATAAATTAGTTTAAACGGATTTATAATTAATTATAATTAAGCGTATGTACGCTTATCCTCATAAAAAATTGTTACATTACAAATGCTGTTAGTTATTACTTGTTACAGTGTTTTTGTAATTACCAATAAAATATACCTGTTGCATTGTTCCCTTTAAACTCCGGCAAATGCCTATCACTAAAAAATTACTGCTTTATTTACCGGTAATATTATTTACCAACTTAGCAATAGCTCAGCAATATGATGTAGTGATAGACGAAATAATGGTTGACCCATCACCTGCAATAGCTTTACCCAATAATGAATGGCTGGAACTAAAAAATATTTCTGGCGTAGCTATTAACCTAAAGGGATGGAAAATAAATGATCTTACAGGTGCAAGCGGCGCAATGCCCAATTTTATTTTGCTGCCTGATAGTTTTGTAATTGTATGCGCTACAAGTTTCAATCAAGTTATGACGCCTTTTGGAACAACCATAACTATAAGCGGTTTTCCCTCTCTTAATAACGACGGCGATCAATTATCGTTGATTTCTTCAGAAGGAAAAATAATTCATACTGTTACTTATTCATCAGCCTGGTACAAGGACGAATTAAAAAAAGACGGTGGCTGGTCGCTTGAAATGACTGATACTAAAAATCCCTGCTCAGGCAGAAGTAACTGGAAAGCCAGTACCGACACCAGAGGAGGCTCGCCGGGTAAAAAAAATGCAACAGATGCAGTAAATAAAGATGAGTATCCTCCTAAACTTTTAAGGGCATATGCAACAGACAATGCAAATATTGTATTGGTTTTTGATGAACCGCTGGATAGCCTGAAAGCTGCTACTGTAAACAATTACAATATCAGTGATGGTATTGGTACACCAATAACCGCAGCTTGCATTTCACCAGTATTTGATAAAGTGAATATACAATCAGCCAATCCCTTGCAGGCCTCAAAAATATATACTATTACCGTTGACGGTATTACTGATTGCGCCGGCAACACAACCGTAAATAAAAATACTGCAAGAGTTGCCATGGCTGTTGCGGCAGATAGTCTTGATATCGTTATCAATGAAATTTTGTTTAATCCTCCACCAGCCGGCAGCGACTATGTAGAAATTTATAACAGAAGCAATAAAATAATAGACCTTCAGCAAAGCTATATTGCAACCCGGGCAACCAATGGAACCATCAGCAGTATTATCCAAATAAGTGCAGAAAAATATTTATTTTTTCCGCAGGATTTTATGGTGTTTACAAAAGATATTCCTTTTGTAAAAGCTACCTACATCACTCAAAATCCGGATGCTTTTATAAGCACTCATTTACCTTCTTTTAATGATGATAAAGGCAGCGTGATTATTTTAAATGAACAGCAAAATATAATAGATGAGGTAACGTATAGTGATAAATGGCACTTTACATTGATAGATAATACAGAAGGTGTGGCCCTGGAAAGAATCAATTATAACGGCCCGAGCCAATCTGCCGGCAACTGGCATTCAGCCTCTACCAGTGCAGGTTATGGCACACCAACCTATAAAAACTCGCAGTACCATGTTAACGAAGTAGTACAAGGAGATTTAAAAATATCCCCGGAAATAATATCCCCGGATAACGATGGACAGGATGATTTTTGCACTATTGATTATAATTTTCCGGAACCGGGTTATGTTGCAAATATTACTATTTTTGATGCTTCGGGCAGACGGGTGCGCTACCTGCAACGCAATGCCCTTTGTGGAACAAAAGGCAATTTCAGGTGGGACGGGCTTGGAGAAAAAAATCAACCACTGGCAATAGGCGTTTATATAATTTTTGCCGAAGTATTTACCCTGAAAGGAAAAACAAAACAATTTAAATTGCCGGTAGTATTGGCAAGAAGGTATTGACAGGATGAATGATCTAAAGTGATACGATATTTATTCAATAAAAATAAGGCTCATGCAAACTAAAAACTTATTTCTCTTAGCTATTGCTACACTTGTAGCTTTATCATGTAACAATAAAAATTCAGCAAAAAAAATGACGTATAACTGGCCCGAAAATATCGCAGCACCTGTATGCGAAATTAAACCGACAACATTAACTGCGAATGGTGATACAAGGATAGATAATTATTACTGGCTGAATGATTATTTTAAAAAAGGCGCCGACAGTACCAAGGTAGTTGACTATTTAAAAGCAGAGAACGCTTACTACGACACCATGATGTCGGGCACAAAATTATTGCAGGAAAAACTGTATACCGAAATGAAAGCCCGGATAAAAGAAAAAGACGAAACCGTCCCCTATTTTAAACATGGATATTTTTATTACAGCAGGCTGGTAGATGGCAAAGACTATTATATTTTTTGCAGAAAAAAAGCAAGCCTTGGTGCTGCCGAAGAAATATTGCTTGATGTAAATGCAATGGCAGAAGGCCATAATTATTTTTCGGCCACGGGTTTTGCGGTTAGTATGGATAATAAGCTATTGGCCTATGGTGTAGATATGTTATCAAGAAGAGAGTACACTATCCATATAAAAAATCTTGAAACTGGTGAAATATACAAAGACGCCATTACAGATACAGAAGCAGATCCTGTTTGGGCCAATGACAACAAAACCATTTTTTATACTGCCAAAAACCCCGTTACATTATTATCTGAAAAAATAAAAAAACATGTATTGAGTACGGAAGCTACAATGGACAAATTGGTGTATGAAGAAAAAGACCCCAGCAATTATATCGGACTAAGCAAAACAAAATCGGATAAATATATTTTGATAACCTCACAGGCAACCTTATCATCCGAAGTAAAATGGATTGATGCTGCTAAGCCTGATGCTGCATTTGCTGTTTTTCAGCCACGCATAAAAGAAGTATTGTATGATGTAGACCATGCCAACGATAAGTTCTACATCCGCACCAACCTGCATGCAAAAAATTTTAAAATAGTTACCTGTACAGAAGATAAAAAAGATACGGCCAACTGGAAAGACATGGTGCCGCACAGTGACACTGTCCTGGTACAAGGGTTCGAATTGTTTAAAAATTATATAGCCGTATCAGAAAGAATAAATGGCTTAACCCAAATGCATATTATCAACCTGAAAGATAATGCCAGCCACTATCTTGTATTTGATGAACCAGCCTATACTGCAAGTATTGGCACCAATGCCGAATACGATACGGATACGCTTCGTTTTAATTATACCTCATTAACCACTCCCAATTCTGTGTATGATTATAACATGATGGCAAGAGAAAAGAAACTGATGAAACAGCAGGAAGTATTGGGTGATTTCAAAATAAGTGATTACACTACAGAACGTGGGTTTGCTGTTGCCAAAGACGGATCAAAAATTCCCATTTCTATAGTATATAAAAAGGGGTTTATTAAAGATGGGAATGCGCCTTTGTTACTGGACGGCTATGGCAGTTATGGGTATAGTAATGATGTTTATTTTGACAGTAAGCGCCTGAGTTTATTAAACCGTGGTTTTACCTATGCTATTGCGCATATACGCGGCGGTGAGGAGATGGGCAGGTACTGGTACGAGGATGGAAAAATGATGAAAAAGAAAAACACTTTTACCGATTTTATTGATTGCGCTGAATACCTGCTGGCTAACAAATATACCAGCACTAAACACCTGTACATTAATGGTGGCAGTGCCGGTGGGCTTTTAATGGGGGCAGTTGTAAATATGCGCCCCGATTTATGGAACGGGGTAATTGCAGCTGTACCTTTTGTGGATGTGCTTACTACTATGAGTGACCCAACTATTCCGCTTACAACCAACGAATATGACCAGTGGGGAAACCCGGCTGATAAAGAAAGTTATGACTACATGAAATCTTATTCACCTTACGATAATGTAGAAAAGAAAACCTATCCAAATATGCTGGTAACAACCGGCCTGCACGATAGCCAGGTACAATATTTTGAACCCGCCAAATGGGTGGCCAAATTAAGGGCCATGAAAACAGGCAACAATAAATTATTTCTTTACACCAATATGGATGCAGGCCATGGCGGAGCTTCCGGAAGATTTAAACCACTTAAAGACAAAGCAAGGGGGTATGCTTTTTTGCTTGCGCTGGAAGGGATTACGGAATAAATTAAGCACAGCTCGGAATAGTGCAGGGCAGCTTTTATTGCGTAGCGTGCCATCATTGAGGCATATAGTATCCAATTCAAATTGCTGCTCATCCAAACACTGAAACCTATTGTTTCATTATTTAAAAATATAATTTACTCAAATTGTTTGCTTCCTTGTAAAATGTATATATCTTTCTTATTCTAATTTAACCCAATAAATCAGCATGAAAAAGTTTATAAAAATTGTTGGCTGGCTCTTCATCATTTTACTGGTAATTATTATTGCCGGCGTGAGTTATATAAAATTGGCTTTACCGAATGTAGGCGCTGCAGCTGTTATAAAAATTGATGCAACGCCTGAACGGCTTGCAAGGGGTGAATACTTGGCCAACCATGTAACCATTTGTATTGACTGCCATAGTAAACGTGACTGGACAAGGTTCTCGGGTCCGCTTACGGACAATACTTATGGACAGGGTGGTGAAATATTTAACCAGGCATTTGGTTTTCCAGGGGTTTTTTATGCTAGAAATATCACACCCGAAGGTATTACCCGTTATACAGACGGAGAATTATTCAGGGTAATTACTACCGGCGTAAATAAAGAAGGCAAGGCGATGTTTCCGGTAATGCCTTATCCATATTATGGAAGAATGGATGAAGAAGATATTAAAAGCATCATCGTTTATATCCGTTCATTAAAACCTATTAAAAATGATGTGCCGCCATCTGTTCCCGATTTTCCGATGAGCATTATCATTAATACGATTCCTAAAAAAGCGTCGCTTACTAAAATGCCGGCGAAAACAGATGTAATAAATTATGGAGGCTACATGGTGAATGCAGCAGCCTGTAAGGAATGCCATACAAAATTTGAAAAAGGACAACTGGTTGCCGGAACTGAATTCGGAGGTGGCAGGGAATTCCCTTTCCCCGATGGAAGTTTTGTGCGTTCAGGCAATATTACCCCTGATGACGCCACCGGCATTGGCAAATGGACAGAAGAAACTTTTGTAAACCTGTTTCGTACACGTTCCGATTCAGCAACACTGCACACGAAAATACAACCCGGCGAATTTACTTCTCTTATGCCATGGACCATGTATGGAAAGATGAATGACGAAGACCTTAAAGCCATTTATGCGTATTTAAAAACGCTGAAACCTATCAGTAATGCGGTTGTAAAATTTACGGCTCCAAAAAGCTGAATGGTGAATGGGCAATTGTCAATAGTCAATGGTCAATTGGATGGTCAGTTATTGACTATTGACTATTGACCATTGACTTGTTCTTATTTACCCGGCATTGATGGCCTTACCTCTATCTTACTTGGCAGGGTACGTGGGTTCATGTTCAATAAATCTGCCACTATCTGGCCGATATCTTCTGGCTGTATTTTCCATGCATCTGCATCGCTGGGCGTATGGTCGTTAAAATAGGTGGCTACAGACCCTGGCATAATGGTGGTTACCTTAATGCCATATTGTCGAAGATCGAGCATGATGGCCTGTGTAAAACCTACCAGCCCAAATTTACTGGCATTGTAGCCCGAAGCAGTAGCAAAAAAATTTGTGCCTGCAAGGCTTGCAATGGTTATAATGTATCCCTGGGATTTTTTTAATGCATCAATACTTGCTTTAACGCTGCTGAAAACACCGGTAAGATTTGTATCAATCATACTTTTCCAGTCTTGTTCTGAAAGAGTTTCTATTGAGGCAAAATGACCAACACCCGCATTGGCAACCAACACATCCAATTGGCCAAAATAATCTGTTACTGCTTTTACTGCTTTTGCCTCTGATGCCAGTGAACTTACTTCCGATTGCAGGGCCAATACCCTGGATGGATCATCGCTTAACGATGCAGCGGCTTGTTGTGCAGCCTCAAGGCTGCGACTGGTAATTGCTACCTTCATGTCAAAGCCTAATAATGTTTTTGCAATTCCATAACCGATCCCCTTGCTTCCACCGGTTATATAGGCCACTTTATCTTTTAGCTTGCTCATAACGATTGTATATTTTAATGAAATTGTAGTTATTGATTGATAAATAAATTTTATACTGCAAGGTAAAAATATAGCAGGATAAAATTTTTATCATTCCCCTTGTTCTGCAACTGCATTTATTGATTGGGGATTTTTATTTTCTTTAAAACCGATTATAAATAACAGGGTAACTATGGCAGCAAATAACAATGGGATAGTCCAGAATATTCTCCATTGTGTAAGAGAATTACCATCACTCATAACATGGTTAAAAATAAAACCGGCGGCCAATGTTCCCAGCCCCTGGCCTACTCCATATGATATAAATACAAACATAGCCTGTGCCTGTGCACGAATGGCAGGAGTTGCTTTTTGATCGATATACACCTGGCCGGCAACATATACAAAATCGTAACAAGCGCCATGTAAAAGAATGCCCACCATGATCATCCAAACGGTGGCTTCAGGTGCTGCAATGGCAAAGAGCGCATAACGGAGTGTCCATGCGATCATGCCGGTAAGCATCACCCATTTAAGGCCAAACTTTGAAAAAAACCAGGGAAGTATTAAAAGAAAAATCACTTCCGACATTTGACCGAAAGTCATTTTAAAAGCAGGGTCTGCAATTTTTGCGGTGCCGATATATACCGGTACATAAGTAAAATAAGCTGCAAAGGGTACACTGATAAGAAGCAGACCGGTAATAAAAATGATAAATGATTTTGATTTCAGTTTTGAAAAAGCATCTGCACCAATTACATCACGAACGGAGAATTTTTTTCCTGCACCACGTGGCGGAATATGCGGCAGGGTAAAACTGTAAAGTCCCATCATAATACCACCAATGCCCGACATGCGCATAGGCAAGGCCGTTGCATCTGCCTGTAATAAATAACTCACTATAATGCCTGCTGCAATCCATCCAAGTGTTCCAAAAACACGTATTACCGGAAACTCTTTTTCCTTATTATTCAGCAAATGAAAAGCAGTGGCTGTTGCAAGGCTTACAGTAGGCATGTAGCAAAGCATATGCAAAAATAAAAAGCCCAAAAATAAGGGTGCCGAAGGAGAAGCGCCCTCTGCAAAAAAAGGGGCACAAAAAACAAAGATGCCGCTTAAAATATGCATCACACCCAATACCTTCTGTACAGGAAAAAACCGGTCAGCAATAGCACCAAGAAAAAAAGGAGAAACAATTGAGCCAACAGCGCTGGCCATATAGGCAAGATAGATCACATCCGTCATGCCATGATTTTTCATGTAATTGCCACCTGTTGCATACCATGCACCCCAGATAAAAAATTGTAAAAACATCATTAAGCTAAGACGGGCCTTGATGTATTTTAACATACAAACTTGGGTTATTGGCAGAGGTTATGCCATGATGGTTTGGTGAACAAGCTGTTTCATGTACTGAAGAGTTATACGTGTTGCGTGATCCACTTCTTCTATCCCTGTTATTTTATGATTCTTAATTACAGGCAGGCAATATTCTGAAGTAAGATAACCGTTGTAGCCTATGTTATGCAGCTCTTCAATAAAGGCAGGGTAATTAATAAGGTTGCCTGAAGAAGGCGAAGGATCCTGGATAATTTCACCATCACTTGTTTCACTAAAGTTCCATGCGCCGTAATGTGTTTGCACCAGGTGTTTCCTGCATTTTTGTACAGCTTCACGAATATATTCATCGCTCTGCCTTTCGTAAAACAAGGGCGCATCAATACAAAGCTTTACATTTTTGCGGTCAACTTCCTGCATCATGGTAAGCGTATCCTCATAGCCCATTGTAAGTACCGGTGCATGATTTTGCAGGGCGAGTGTAATGCCCATATCTGCAGCCATATCAGCCACTTCCCTGATACCATCCACACAACGGTTCCATAAACGAAGGCCCGAAGGAAATAAACGTTTATAATAAAGGCCACGTTCAAACTGCCCATACATCGATACTTCTTCTTCATCATTAATAATCCCGGGCCATGCAGCAAAAATTTTAACAAGATCAACACCAAGGTCTTTTGCAAGTTCCAGCACCAGTCGCATCATGGCTAAATTGTTTTCCCTTTCTTCCATATGTTTTCCTGCAAAATTCGATAAGCTTTCAATGGTACATAAAGGAACACCTTCATCAGCTGCAAGGCTTTTAATGCGTACTCGATCTGCTTTTGAAAGATCAAGCGGGGAAGCAACAGGGCGTTTTGTTTCTATCGCCAGGGCATCAAAACCCAGCTCTTTCACTTTGTATATCTGGCGTTCAAGCGATAAGGCAGGCCCTTTATAAAACAATCCTCCATACGTTACGCTAAGCAATGCAAATTTCATGAGCGGCAATTTTATTTGTATTGATACACCTAAGATAAATCTTTTTTATATGAAATGAAAACTATCAGCTTAAGTTGTCTATTTGATAAATATTGCGACAATAGAATAAAGCCTACAAATATATCCATTACCAATACCAACTTTGCATCGGTTTTTTCATAGGATATTGGATTTTAAAGCGGGGCTGAATTTCTATTCTGGCCCTTTTTTTATGTTTTCATTTCTCCTTGACCAGTTTAGTTCCTCAAAGGTCAATCGTAAATTATTGGCCATCTGCCATTCACCATTCACACCGCTGATTCAAAAGAGCAATTGCATCCTGTATCTTTGTTACCAACGGGCCATGGCTATTGAATTTGAAGAACGATTTATTTATGAAAGCAATTTTATTTTTATTACTGATTGCAACGATGTTTTTTCAGCCTGTAGTTAAGGGCCAGGAAGCATGGAATTTAAGAAAAGATAAAAACGGGATAAAAGTATTTTCAAGGAATGTGGCAGGCTTTAAGTTTAATGAATTAAAAGTAGAATCCCTGTTTGAGGGAAAGATGTCGCAAATGGTAGCCCTTGTATTGGATGCAAATTCACAAAAGGAATGGGCCTATAAAACAATAAAATCTGAGATATTAAAAAGAAATAGCGAATCTGACCTTATTTATTATGCAGAAGTTGAGGCCCCGTGGCCATTTGGCAACCGCGATTTTGTTCTGCACTTAAACGTTCAGCAAAACCCACAAAGCAAAACGGTCACCATTAATGTTGAAATTGTAAATGATTTTTTGCCCAAAAAAAAAGATATAGTGCGGGTAAAATATTTTAGCGCTACCTGGGTTATTACACCGGTAAACAGCCACCAGTTTAAACTTAATTATCGCATACAGGTTGATCCCGGCGCTAATATACCGGCATGGCTGGCAAATTTATTTTCTACAAATGCTCCTTACGAAAGTTTTATGCATTTAAATGAAAGAATAAAACTGCCCCAATATGAAAATGCTCACCCTTCATTTATTGTTGATTAAGCAGCTTTTATTGCCCAATTTTTGCTGTGTTAGTTTATTACAGTACGTTTGATATAGAATGATAAATGATTTACCAGTTAAAATTATATTGATATGAAATCTGCAACTATAATATTGTTTGGATTAACGCTTATTGTTAATAATATTTTCTCGCAACCTTTGCCGAAAAAGCCATCAAGAAGCGAAGTGGGATCATACAACCAGGCTAATTTAGTAAAAATTGATCTTGGCGTTACTAAAACCAAAGTGCTGGAGGTAATGGGGGGCATTCAAAAAATACAAACATATGTCCATACCACTTTTTTGACAAAGAAAGAAAGCATCATCATCAACAATCCTTTTGGCAGGGATTTTAAAACTGATACGGCTGGTCAGACAATGGAAGTTTTATGGTATTATACCAGCACAAACAAGGCAGATAGCGCCGCCATCATTAAGGCAGAAGAGACTCCCATTATTCTTGAAAAAAATGCTGTTGTTGGAATGGGCTGGGATTTTTATGAAGAATATGCAAAACGAAAAGGAATAACGATCGAGGAAAGGTGAACATAAATTTTACAAAAAAATCCCCCGATAAAAACCGGGGGATTTTTTACCTATATGATTTTCGCTTACGCTACTTCTGCCTTCATCATTTTTGATACTTTCTTTCTTTCATCTTCATCCAAAATAACTTTACGCATACGGATGTTTTTTGGTGTTACTTCTATACACTCATCCTGCTGAATATATTCCATACATTCTTCCAGCGTAAATAATCTTTTTGGTATTACACGTACTGAATCATCTGTACCACTTGCACGCATATTGGTTAACTGTTTTTTCTCCACAACGTTTACCACAAGGTCGCCGGGTTTGGTACTTTCGCCAATTACCTGGCCAACATAAATTTCATCTGTTGTATCTATAAAAAAAGAACCCCTGTCCTGTAATTTATCAATAGAATAGCCCGTTGGGAAACCTGCATTTTTAGCCAGCATTACACCATTGTTTCTTCCCGGTATCGGGCCTTTCCATGGTTTGTATTCGCTAAAACGATGCGCCATTACAGCTTCACCTGCAGTATTGGTCAACATTTGAGAACGCAGACCCAATAAACCTCTTGAAGGAATATCAAATTCCAAATGCTGCATTTCACCTTTACTTTCCATTACCAGCATTTCGCCTTTACGTTGTGTAACAAGGTCAATTACCTTACCGCTGAATTCACCTGGTACATCTACCACTAATACTTCATATGGTTCATGTTTTCTGCCATCCACCTCTTTGGTCAATACCTGTGGTTGTCCGACTGTTAATTCATATCCTTCTCTCCGCATGGTTTCAATCAACACACTTAAATGCAAAATACCACGGCCATACACCATAAAACTATCCGCACTATCAGTTGGGGTTACACGAAGCGCAAGGTTTTTTTCCAGTTCTTTTTCAAGCCTGTCCCTTAAATGGCGACTGGTAACAAATTTACCATCACGGCCAAAGAAAGGGGAGTTATTGATACTGAACTGCATGTTCATGGTTGGTTCATCAATACTGGTAATGGGTAATGCTTCAGGATTTTCAAAATCAGCAATGGTTTCACCAATATTAAAACCTTCAATACCTACTACGGCACAAATATCGCCTGCACTTACTTCTGTTACTTTCTTTTTACCAAGGCCTTCAAAAACATATAATTCCTTTACCCTGCTTTTTACAATGCTGCCATCTGTTTTCATCAAACAAACCGGTTGGTTTTCTTTGATAACACCCCTTGCAATCCTGCCTACAGCAATCCTTCCTAAAAATGAAGAATAATCCAATGAAGTGATTTGTAATTGCAGGTTGCCTTCGGTAACATGGGGTTCCGGCACTTTTTCTAAAATAGTATCCAATAACGGAAAGATATTATCTGTAGGCGTTAATGAAGTATTCATCCAGCCCTGTTTGCTGCTGCCATACACAGTGGCAAAATCCAATTGTTCTTCTGTAGCATCCAAGTTAAAAAATAATTCAAATACGGCATCATGCACTTCATCCGGACGGCAGTTGGGTTTATCAACTTTGTTAATAACAACAATCGGGCGCAAGCCTAATTGTAAAGCCTTCTGCAAAACAAAACGTGTTTGAGGCATTGGCCCTTCAAAAGCATCAACTAACAACACAACCCCATCGGCCATTTTTAATACCCTTTCTACTTCACCGCCAAAGTCGGCATGGCCGGGTGTATCTATTACGTTAATTTTAACGTCTTTGTAAGTTACGGATACGTTTTTACTAAAAATAGTGATACCACGTTCCTTTTCGAGGTCATTACTATCCATTATCAGTTCACCGGTTTCCTGGTTATCACGAAAAATATTCGTGGTATGCAGAATTTTATCAACCAGTGTAGTTTTACCATGATCTACGTGAGCAATGATGGCGATGTTTCTTATATTCATTATACTTAGCTTTTAGCTATTTACAGTTAACAAAGGCTAAACTTTTATGTTTATTTCTTTGCCAAAATACGATAGCTGTTTTTTGAGGTGCAAAAGTAAGCAAATTCAGCCGTAAGACAAGGTTAAATGTAAATTATCACTCATAAAATACTGTTATATGCTATATGTTTAATTAATAAAAGCAGCTACCGTAAACACTAAATCACTTAATTTACAGCCATGAACCCGGTGTATGATCTTTATTTTCGTTTATTGCCCGTAAGGAAAATAAATACAGATAGCCAGCTTTTTTTGCTGAACGAATCTGAAATAAAAGCTATCCGTAAAAAAGAAAAAACTGCCGTGTGGCTGTCTGCTGTTATCGGCGCATTGGGATTATTTTATATGTTCCCCGTTACAGTTTTCCGCATTGGTTTCGTGATATATCTTTTTCTTTTTTAAATATCAGCAGAATTTTTTAAATAGCAGGGGAATTGAGGGGTTAATTAAAGTATATATTGATTGATGAAAAAAAAAGAAGAAAAATTATTTCTGCCAAACATCACTATTTGTATTATAATGGATTTGATTGGCATGGCCAGTTTTATTTTCCCCGGCATGGGAGAATTCACTGATCTTATCTGGGCACCCATATCAGGCTTCATTTTCTTTAAATTATTTGGTGGCCGGCTGGGCATGATTGGCAGTGTGCTTAATTTTTTGGAAGAAATTATCCCTTTTACTGATATCATCCCTTCTTTTACCATCGCATGGTTTATTAGAAAAAAATCCATTGATACCATGGTACAGAAAAATGAAAGAGCAGTACAAAAAATGCAGGGAGATAAAAGTGTTGCAGCCATTTAATCTGGCTTACTAAGCCGAATAAAATTTTCACACAAAGCGCACAAAGAAAACTAAGGACGCAAATAATTACTGTATATGGATTGCCTGTCTTCTTTGTAAACTTTGTATTCTTTGTGCTCTTTGCGTGAAAACCTTTAAATTTATTTTTACTAAATTAACTATGCTATTTAATCTTCAATCTCCATACTCACCCGCAGGCGACCAGCCAGAAGCTATTCAAAAACTGACCGAAGGTATTTTGGAAGGCGAGCAATACCAGACACTTTTGGGTGTAACCGGCAGCGGTAAAACTTATACCATTGCCAATGTAATTCAAAATGTACAAAGACCGGTATTGGTGCTGACGCATAATAAAACTTTAGTGGCACAACTCTATGGAGAGTTTAAACAGTTTTTTCCGGATAATGCAGTGGGTTATTTTGTAAGCTATTACGATTATTACCAGCCAGAGGCTTACATGCCTACCAGCAATACCTATATTGAAAAAGACCTGAGCATCAATGAAGAACTGGACAAACTGCGTTTGCAGGCAACTGCACAATTACTAAGTGGCCGCCGGGATATTATTGTGGTGGCAAGCGTGAGCTGCATTTATGGTATGGGTAACCCAACCGAGTTTGAAAATGGTATTATCCGCATTCAAAAAGGACAGGTTATTTCACGTCAGGGATTTTTGCATGCCCTTGTAAATAGTTTGTACCACCGTTCGCAGGGAGATTTTACAAGGGGTACTTTCAGGGTACAGGGCGATACCGTAGACATCAATTTACCTTATGTTGATTTTGGTTACCGCATTAGTTTTTTTGGCAATGAAATTGAAAGCATCGAAACCTTGGAACTATCTACCAGCAAGCGTATTGGCCTGGTAGACAATGCAGCTATTTTTCCTGCCAACCTGTATCTGGCTCCAAAAGATATTATGCAGCAGGTTATTTACGAGATACAGGATGAAACTGCTGCACAGGTGGAGTATTTTAAAAGCAGCGGAAAATTTATAGAGGCACAGCGTTTAAGCGAAAGGGTTAATTACGATCTTGAAATGATCAGGGAACTAGGTTATTGTAATGGCATAGAAAACTACTCACGTTTTTTTGACCGCCGCAAACCTGGCATCCGCCCCTTTTGCCTGCTCGATTATTTCCCTAAAGATTTTATCTGCATTATTGACGAAAGCCACCAGACTGTTCCGCAGGTAAGCGGCATGTATGGTGGCGACAGAAGCCGTAAACTGGTATTGGTAGATTATGGATTCCGGCTGCCTTCTGCGCTGGATAACCGCCCGCTTAATTTTCATGAGTTTGAAAACATGATCCATCAAACCATTTTTGTTTCTGCCACACCCGGCGATTTTGAACTGGAGAAAACAGGTGGTGTAGTGGTTGAGCAGGTGGTGCGGCCAACAGGTTTATTAGATCCGCCGATTGAAGTGCGCCCGTCCATTAACCAGATAGACGACCTGCTGGATGAGATTGATAAACGGATTACAAAAGGCGACCGTGTATTGGTAACAACACTTACCAAACGTATGGCAGAAGAGATGGATAAATACCTGCACCGCATCAACATAAAAAGTAAATACATCCATAGCGAGGTACATACCCTGGAAAGGATAGAGATTTTAAGGGAACTGCGTTTGGGAATTATAGATGTTTTGGTGGGTGTAAATTTATTAAGAGAAGGATTGGATTTGCCGGAAGTATCGCTGGTAGCCATTTTAGATGCAGACAAAGAAGGGTTTTTACGTAACGAACGAAGCCTTACCCAAACAGCCGGCAGGGCTGCCCGTAATGTAGACGGGCTGGTAATCTTTTATGCAGATAAGATGACAGAAAGCATGCAGAAAACCATTGATGAAACAAGCCGCAGAAGGGAAAAACAAGTAGCCTATAATATTGAACGTGGCATTACGCCCACTACCATTATCAAAAGCAAGGAACAGATATTTGCGCAGGGTTCGGTGCTGGATGTAAAAGGGTACGACCCGTCGAACCCTTATTCTATCA
This sequence comes from Ferruginibacter sp., assembly GCA_025362235.1. Classification (GTDB taxonomy): domain Bacteria; phylum Bacteroidota; class Bacteroidia; order Chitinophagales; family Chitinophagaceae; genus Ferruginibacter. The sequence continues at coordinate 28,978 of JANYGZ010000058.1, forward strand.
GTGATGCCAATGATTTGGCAACAGTAGCTGCCGAAGACCAGGAAGTGTATAAAACCATTCCTCAAATGGAAAAAGGCATTTCAAAAATCAAAAAGGAAATGGAAAAAGCCGCCCGTGACCTTGATTTTATGGAAGCAGCAAGGCTAAGGGACGAAATGTTCAGATTACAAAAGGAGCTGGAAGGAATGAAGGGTTAACCCGGCTTTTAAAAAAAGTCACTGAAAACCAGGGTCATCAAAAATCCAGCATCCAATATCCAGCATCCAGTACTACCATCAAAAAATCAGACATCAAATTGTATGCGTCAAAAATAATTTCATACCTTTCATATCCTTCATTTATAAAAATAAATTTATAATGTTATGATAACAGTTGCACTCTACAACCTTAAAGGAGGCGTAGGTAAAACAGCCTCTTGTGTAAACTTTGCTTACCTCGCAGCAAAGGACGGTTTTAAAACTTTGTTATGGGATATCGACCCGCAGGGCTCTACTACTTTTTATTATAAGGTAAAACCAAAAGATGCACAGGGTATAAAAAAACTCATCAGTAAAGATGCCGACCTTGATAGTGCTATCCTTGCTACAGAATATGAACACCTGGAAATTATTGCTGCTGATAATTCTATTAAAAGTTTTGATATAATGGTGGAAGAAATGAAAGGACAAAAAAACAGGCTGAAAGGAATTTTGAAGCAATTGGAGAATGAATATGATTTTGTATTTATCGATTGTCCGCCTGGGTTCAGCGCTTTAAGTGAAAATATTTTTAATGCCGCAGACATAGTGTTAATGCCCATTATACCCACCACTTTATCTATTCGCACTTACAATATGGTGAAGGATTATTTTAAAGAAAAAGACCTGGATAGCAGTAAACTGATGTGTTTTTTCAGCATGACTGACCTTCGTAAAAATATGCACAATCTTATAATGGAAGAACTGTACAAAGACAAAAAATTCTTTCAGAATTATATACCATATTTATCTGATGTAGAAAAAATGGGCATTCACCGCCAACCCATTGAAGAGTACGCCCGCAGTAGCTATGCCGCAAAGTGTTATCATGAATTATGGACAGAAATAAAAGAAGGGGTTGTTGAATAATTCATGGTACAAAAATATCAATCATTTTAACTTGTAACAGCTATTTGTTTTTATAAGACCCGATAACTGTTGATGTACAATTAGTGTAACTTGCCTGCCTGCAAAGTCAGGTTCGTAATAATTAGTGTTATAAAATTTTATATGAAAAGAGAACTTACAAGCTGGTACAGTCCCGCATTAAATAAAGAAATGCCCATTGCACAATATGGTGATTATGGTTTTGCATTATTGTTGATACCCACAGCCGCGGCCGATTACCTGGAGTATGAACGTTTTCAGTTGATAGATTACCTGGCACCTTATATAAATTCAGGCAAAATAAAAGTGTTCTCGGTCAACAGTATGAACAACGAAAGCTGGATGAATAATGAAATGCTGGGCGAGCATAAGGCGATTCGCCATAACGAGTTTAATCAGTACATTTTTGATGAAGTAATTCCATTTATTAAAAACAGTACTTCATGGGAAACACCAGTAATAGTTTCGGGTGCTTCTTTTGGCGCTTTGCACAGCATGAATTTATTTTTAAAAAGGCCCGACCTTATTGATGGCGTTATTGCCATGAGCGGAGTGTATAATCTTCAGGAATATACCAAAGGATTTTTTGACGACCAGGTATACATAAACTCCCCAATGCTGTACATGCCAAACCTTACAGATCACAGTATTTTGGAACAGATCCGTAGAAGCCATCATATTCATATATTAACCGGTTGCGGCGATCATGAAGATCCTGATGCGGCAAAAGCTTTTGCAGGGGTATTGTATAACAAAGGAATTAATTATGAACTAAGTGTTTGGGGAAATGAGTGGAAACACGATTGGCCTACCTGGAGAGCTATGTTACCTTTGTTTATAGAAACAAGATTTTAATACCTCTTTTTGTTAGGAAATTATTCTATTAACTTATATAAAACAGCAAACTATAAATAACCAATAATCAGCATGTATATTATATTTTAGTGGCAGGGCAATAATATTGCCTTTTTTTAGTTTTAAAAAGAACCTATACCTCCCACTATGAAAAATTTTCTAATTATTTGCTTTGCATTAGTCAGTTCGGTACTGCTTTATTTTATTGATTGGACAACATCGAAAAAACTAATCGTTAATTAGGTTATATAAAAAGTCCCAATTTCATACATCGGACCTTACTTGCCGAAGTAAGGGAATTAGCATTCCGTCAGCCCGTATTTTTGACAAACCAGTTAATGTTAGCTGCATACCTTCGTAGCTATGAACAGCAGGAAGTTCCCATTTGTATTGGCGGACACTTTACAGAACCATAACTGCAAAACACACAACAGTCACCTTCTTTGGGTTTAAGTCTTGTCTTGCAGTTTGTACATTCATAAAAAAATTGGCAAGCGTCTGTCGGCATTGTCTCTTCTTGGCTGTGTCCACAATTAGGACAATTAATAACTGATTGAAGTATGATTGTCTTTTCCATTTTATTTGTTGCTGGTGATTGAAGTTACTTTATAGCCGATAGTATTTACTGTGTTAGCAATACTGTCAACTGATATTTTGCTATTGTCAAACTTAACAATTGCATTTGCATTTTTGTAAGATGTGTTGACTTCAATAACTCCATTTACTTTTGAAAGTTCACTGTTAATGTGTGCTGTACAACCTTCACAATCCATTCCGCTAATGTTGAGTTGAACTGTCTGAATATTATTTTTGTCAACCACAATAACTTTAGTCTGTTGTGGCTTTGGATAAAACACTTTGGCATAATAAGGAAAGGCAAGCAACAAAGCAGCAATCACTGTAACAATTACTAAAAATAATTTTGATTGCCAAAATGATTTTTTATTGTCAATCTCACAATCGCAGTCAACTTGTTTTTGTGGTTTAAGTTTTTGATACCAGGCAAACGCAAAAATTAAAACCGTTGCAACAATCAAATAAGGTCTGGATGGTTCAATCCACGAAAAAGAAGAAGCAAGTCCACTTGCACCGCCAAGAAATGCAAGTACAGGTGTGATACAGCAAAGTGAAGCAGTGATAGCGGCAAAAATTCCTGCTATCCAACTTTTGCTGTTTTTTGTTATCGTTGTCATACAGTTTGTGTCGCTAAATTTTGTTGATTGATGATTTTGAAAAAGGGGCGTAATATTTTCAAATGTTCGCTGCGTAAAGAATAGAAAATAGTTTGTCCGGTTTTTCTTGCTTCAATGATGTTACCGTCTTTAAGTTTGCGAAGGTGTTGAGAAATGGCAGGGATGCTCATTCCTAAAATGTCGCTAAGGTCGCAGGGGCAGAGTTCATTTTCTTCTTCAAGCAGAAAAAGTATTTTCAGTCTTACTTCGTTACCTGCCAAAGCAAGAACTTGTCCCAACTGCAAAAATGATTTTGAATTTGCCTTTAGCTTTTCACGGCAACTTTTAATTTGTTCTACGTCTGCCTGTAATCTGATGCAAGTGTCATTTGCCATTGTCAAACTGATTTGTTGGGTCAAAGATAAGTAAAGACTACTTATTTCAGCAAATGCTTAAATACAAATGTTGGCAGGTTTGCACACTGTCTTGAAGTGTTGCTAAAAAACGTCTGATTGATTACGTGGAAAGTGTTCAACAGGGTTGCAACTAACATCTTATTATACGGTTTGCGAAAGCAAACCTTTTTTTGTATGCACTGCGCACTTTAGGTTTTTTATTCAAACAGCGTTCAATAAAATTACAATTTCTCTCTTGATTGGCTTGTACAATTGCTTTACTTTTACGCCATGTCAAAAAAATTATTTTTACTCGATGCCTACGCACTAATTTTCAGGGCTTATTATGCACTCATACGCAGCCCCCGTATTACCAGTAAAGGAAAAAATACCAATGCGCAGTTTGGTTTTACCAACACCTTAATTGATCTTATCAATAACCAAAAACCAACGCACATAGCGGTGTGTTTTGATACGCACGCCCCTACGGAAAGGCATACTGATTTTGCCGATTATAAAGCCAACCGTCAGGAAACACCGGAAGATATCAGGGCTTCCATACCCGATATAATAAGGATCATTGAAGCATTTAATATTCCGGTAATTGCCGTTGATGGTTATGAAGCGGATGATGTAATTGGCGCATTGGCAAAACAGGCAGAAAAAGCGGGTTACGAGGTATTTATGGTAACGCCCGATAAAGATTATGGGCAACTGGTGAGCGAAAATATTAAAATTTATAAACCACCTTACCAGGGTGGAACCATTGAAATAATGGGTCCCGAAGAAGTTTGTAAAAAATGGGATATAGAAAACGTAAGCCAGGTAATTGATATATTGGGGTTGATGGGCGATGCCGTTGATAATATTCCCGGCATAGCGGGGGTGGGTGAAAAAACTGCTGCCAAATTATTAAAGGAATACCAGACATTAGAAAATATATTGGCTAATGCCGATAATATTAAAGGAGCACTGGGTGAAAAAATACGTGCAGGAAAAGAAGCTGCCATCATGAGTAAAAAACTGGCTACAATTATTATTGATGTACCCACCGAATTTCATGAAGAAAACTTTAGTATAACACCATTAAATAAAGAATCACTCAGACAGGTATTTACAGAACTTGAATTCAGGGGTTTTATTAAAAGAGTATTAGGTGAAGAAATTCAACTGGAACCTGGTGTTCAGATACAGGAAACAGGCATAAAAACTAAACAACCTTCAACCGGGCAAATGGATATGTTTGCGACTATAACAGAACCGGCAAATATTTCAGCACCTGTACAGTCATCTTCTCCGGAAGAGGAAACTGCCTTTTTGGTAGTGGATAAAAATATTCACAATACACCGCATACTTATACCCTCATCAGCAATAAGGAGCAGGTAGAGGAATTAATAAAGAAACTCGTTGATCAGCCAGAAATATGCTTTGATACAGAAACCACTTCTATCAATGCAAATGATGCTGATTTGGTGGGCCTTAGTTTTTCTTATAAAACAGGCGAAGCTTATTATGTTCCATGCCCTGCAGACAGGGAAGAATGCCTGCAATTGCTTCAACCTTTTTTAATACTATTTAAAGATAGTACAAAAACATGGATAGGCCAGAATATTAAATACGATTTGCTGGTAATGAAATGGTATGGTATACTATTGAAGGGGAATATTTTTGACACCATGCTGGCGCATTATGTAACAGAGCCTGATGGCAAAAGCAGTATGGATGCATTGAGCGCAAAATACCTGGGTTACGAGCCGGTGCATATTGAAGAACTGATTGGCAAAAAAGGAAAGGGCCAGGGAAGCATGAGGGATGTGGAACCGGAAAAGATAAAAGAATATGCGGCTGAAGATGCGGATATCACGTTACAGTTAAGGAATATTTTTTTGCAGGAATTAAAAGATAAAAATGTTGAAAAAGTTTTTTACGAAGTAGAAAACCCTTTGGTGAAAGTATTGACTGATATGGAATTTGAAGGCATCCGTATTGATGAATCTTTTTTGAAGGAGTACAGTAAAGTGCTGGAAACAGAAGCAAAAAAAAGTGAGGAAATGGTGTATGAAACAGCAGGTGTTCGTTTTAACCTTGCCTCTCCAAAACAATTGGGCGAAGTATTATTTGATAAGATGAAACTTGACCCGAAAGCAAAAAAAACCAAGACAGGCCAATATGCTACCGGGGAAGATGTACTGGCAAAACTGGCAGGCCAACATAAAATATGCGATGATATTTTAATCTTCAGGGAACTCACCAAATTAAAAAATACCTATGTAGATGCATTGCCTGAACTGATTAATAGAAAAACCGGCAGGGTACATACTTCCTATGCACAGGCGGTGGCAGTAACCGGCAGGCTTAGCAGCACCAACCCCAATCTACAGAATATTCCTGTAAGAACAGACAGGGGAAAAGAAATAAGAAAAGCATTTATACCAAGAGATGAAAATCATTTGCTGGTTTCTGCCGATTATTCACAGATTGAATTACGTATTGTTGCTGCCATTAGCGGCGATACAAATATGTGTGAAGCTTTCCGTACAGGAAAAGATATTCATACTGCTACTGCCGCTAAAGTATTTAATGTGGAAGAAACTGCGGTGACTAAAGAGATGCGCTATAAAGCGAAGAGTGTAAATTTTGGAATCATCTATGGGCAGGGCGCATTTGGCCTTGCAGAAAATTTAAAGATTTCAAGAAGTGAGGCAAAAGAGATTATTGATAATTACAAAAAGCAGTTTCCAAATATTCAAAAGTACATGGATGATACCATCAACTTTGCAAAAGAGCATGGTTATGTAGAAACATTGATGGGCCGCAAAAGATGGTTGAAGGATATCAATAGCGCCAATTTTACTGTACGTGGTTTTGCAGAACGCAATGCCATTAATTCTCCGATACAGGGCAGTGCAGCAGATATGATAAAACTAGCGATGATAAAAATTCACGAAGAATTTATCAAACACAACTTCAAATCAAAAATGCTGTTGCAGGTGCATGATGAATTGGTATTTGATGCACATAAAGATGAACTGGAAATTATTAAACCGGTTATTTTAGAATGTATGCAAACTGCTTTGAAATTGCCCAACGATGTTCCGACAGATGCAGAAATTGGTATGGGCCTTAACTGGTTAGCGGCGCATTAAACTTTTATCTGCGTGAGTTATATAAATAGAAGCTAAAGTGATTTATACCATATTGGGCATTTTTGCAACACATAAATGGCCTGTTAATTTTTACAAATGAATAAACCTACCGTTATTTATTGCTACGATGCTTACTGCGGCTGGTGTTATGGATTTAGCCCTGTTATAAAAAAAATTGCGGCTCAATATAAAGATGAATTATATATAGAGGTATTAAGTGGCGGTATGATGGTGGGAGACGCTGCGATGCCGATGGAAAAAATTGGCCCTTATATCCAATCTGCTTATAAACGGGTAGAAGAATTAACGGGTATACAATTCGGCGAAGATTTTTTATGGCATATCAATAATCCGGATAAAAGCGATTGGGTGATGAATTCAGAAAAACCTGCTATTGCATTATCTGTGTTTAAGGAATACTTTCCAAACGAGGCTATTTTATTTGCTACCGACCTGCAGTATGCGCTTAATTACGAAGGAAGGGACCTGGGTGACGATGAAGCTTATCGTCACTTACTTGCTAAATACAAAATACCCGAAACAGCATTTTATGAAAAATTAAAAAGTGGGGAATTTAAAGAAAGGGCACATTATGAATTTGCTTTGTGCAAACATTTACAGGTAACTGGTTTCCCCCAGGTTTTTATGCAGCAAAACGATACCAGGTTCTTTTTAATTTCAAAAGGTTTTAGTGATTACGATACGGTGAATTTGCGGGTGCAAAATGTTTTAAAAGAAATTCAGGGTGCCACTGCTTAATCTAAAAATTTAAAAACCCTGCTTCAAAAGAAACAGGGTTTTATCCATTCATCAAAAACCGAAACAACTATCTTATTTATTGAGGTGTATTTTGCCTTTGCGGGCGCATGGCCGGCTCAATCTCATCTTTCCATTTTTTATACTGATCGTCAGTAAAAATTAACTTTAACTTATCATCTCTTTCCTTGCTAAGTTTTTGCATTTTCTCTCTCATTGCATCTCTATCCATGTTACCGGAGGCCATCATTTCATCTCTCTCTTTTTGCAGTGCCGTGTAATAAGATGTAAAAACGCTGTCTGTCTTAGAAAGCTCATCTTTACCCAAATTTAAAGGGGTTAATTTTTCATTTGCAGTAGTCATTCTTTGTTCTACAGTCATACGTTGGCCACCCTGGCCCTGGGCTATAACAGAAGCTAAGCATATAACCAAACCCATTCCTAATAATGCCATTTTCTTTTTCATATAATAATTTTTATTTCGTTTTAATATTAGACGTCGTTTTTTACATAAACAGTCGCAGCAAAAATTATTTTTTTCTTTCATCATTTCTTCTGTTCATCATTTTGTAAAATGATGAATCAAATTTTGGCAATTGTTGCGGTGTGCAAAGGTTCCTGATGTCTTTAAAATATCTAAACATGGTTATCTCAACTTCTTTTTGTTTTCCGGCGAAGGAGGCTGCACTGTTATTAATGGAAGAATCGCTGAAATTATCCTTTGTTAATTGTTTAAATTCATTCTCTTTATCCATCCGCATTTCATCAAACTTTGCTTTTATTACTATCCGGTGTTGGGAATTTAGTGAGTCATACTGCTTTAATTGCTGTTGGTTAAAACCAAGCTCATTTTGCAAAAAAGCTGATATTATTGCAGCCCTGTCTGCACGTACTTTATTTGGAGCCGGCCTGTTTAAAAAATAAAAAGATACCAATACTATATTTGTAATTAACAAAATGCCAATGATGGTAATAAGAATTTTACTTTTCAATTGTGTAGTAATTGTGGCTTGTTTTCAATAATTATCGATAGAGGCAAAACTTATAGTGTTGTAATCTTCATCTGTTCCTGCATTTGCCGAACGCTCTGCAACAATATTTTTTGATGTGGAGGTATTTAACAATACCACGCCTATGTTGATGGCAAGCACCAAACATAAGCCTGCTACCATTACAACCGGCCGGCTGATAAATGCAGCGGCTTTTTCCCAATTTGTTTTAGCCTGCCTGTTTAGCCTGGCGTTTATTCTTGTAAGCAGGTATGGCCTTGGAGCGGCTTTTTTTATACCATCGACACTGTTCAATGCTTCCTCAATCTGTAGCTGGATATTTTTATCATTTTTCATCATGGCTATTTAACTGATTTTTGTTCGTAATAATTTTTTAATTCTTTTTTAAGGTTTGTTTTTGCTCTTGCCAATAAAGATTCAACCGCATAAAAACTTGTATTCATTATCTCCGCAATTTCATTATTGTTTAATCCTTCTATTTTACTAAGCGTAAAAGCTATGCGTTGGTTACCGGGTATTTTTTGCAATGCTTTAAATAACTCGCCTGCTTTTTCTTTATTATCCAATATTACGCCCGGGTGATTAAATTCAACCGGATGATATTGCGTTTCTCCATTTTCACCAAATAACTTTTGTATAAATGCAAAACGTTTTTTTCGCTTTTTTCTTTTTTCACTATCCAAAGCTTTTGTTATACTGATTCGGTATAACCAGGTAGAAAACTTTGCATCTCCTTTAAATGAACTAACAGACTGGTATACCTGCACAAAAACTTCCTGTGTTATATCTTCAGCATCCTGTTCGTTTTGAACGATGCTGATGATAGTATTATACACCATATCCTGGTATAAGTCTACTATACTTTTAAAAGCCAGGTGCTCGCCTTCCTGCAATTTTTTAATTAAACCGGCTTCATTTTGCTGCACAATATTCCATTTTTTAGCTATGCTAAAATAGTTAAAAAGATGGATTCCCACCACCGGGCCCGCCTGGGCCTTGCCTATACCTCTCACCACCGCCTGAATTGTTAGATGCCTTTGCCGGCACACCGAAATTTTTAAGACTGTAAGTAAAAGTGAGCATAAAATACTGCTGCAATACCTGGTTCTGAGCATCTTCGATATAGGTGCCGGTTACAGTACGTACAAAACTCTGGTTCTGCTTCAATAAATCAAATACCGATAATTTTAATTCCCCTACTTGTTTTTTAAGGAATTTTTTACCAATGGCAGCGTTCCAAAGCCAGTAAGTCTGATTAAAGCCTTGCGACAGGCCATCATATATCTGGCCCGTAATATCATTTTTTATAAACCAGCCTTTTTTATTCAATAAATTTATTTGAAAACCAGCCGAATGGTTTACATAACTATTACTGGTGCTGGTAGTTGAATTGGTGACAGCATTATTATAAATGGCATTATACGAAAGATTAAAATCTACATACTCACTGATATTACTTGCCAAAACAATACCTGAACTATAGGTATAATTATCTGTTAATGACTGAATGCTATTAATAAGCCCGGGCAGTTTACTATAACTAAAGCCTGCATTAAAATTAAGTGTTGTTTTTAATGCTTTAAGCGGCATGCTATACGTAAAAAAAGTACGCAGGTTTTTATACCCGTCGAGGTTTACAGGTTTGGTTAACTGGGAACCTTTTTTAAGAATAATGCCCTGCTCAATGATGGAATCTTTTTGAGCAATATAAGTTGCACTACTGATATAATCGCTGGCTGTTTGCATAAATATATTGGCAAAGAAGCTTTGGCCGGTTTTTGTATTGGTGTAAGTATACCGCCCGGAAACAAATTGAGTAACAGCTTGCTTTAATTCAGGGTTACCGCTGGTAACTCTTAAAGGGTTGGATAAGTTTACTACATCCTGCAATTGGTTTACAGAAGGAAAATTAGCCGATGCCCGGTAAAAGACACGAACAGTGCTGAAAGCAGAAAACTTTTTTCGCCACATTAAATTGGGCAATACATTAAAAAACGACTGATTAATGGTTGATATAAAAGGGTAAACCTGTTGACTTTCTAATTTTGTATCCTGAAAATTGGTACCTATAGAAAACTGCTCATCCCTGCTTTTTGTAAACCGGTAATTGATGCCTGCATTATTGGTAGTGATGGTATTATCCGACTTATTAGACAGGCTAGTATCAAAAATGGAATAATTTTTTCCATCGAATCCAAATGTCTCCTGCTTGGTGTCATTCTTTTGTACTGACGGATTGTAATCAATTTGTATCTGTCCTTTTTTGCCTATCGGTTCCGTGTAAGCAATACTGCCCCCAAAGGTATGGCCATCGGTATTATTATCGTACGATTGCCGTTGAAGAGAATCTGTAATAAAGTTATCATTAAAAAAACGGTATTGAGCATCAGTAATACTATTACCATCATTTTTTGTATAGTTGGTATTAAAACCAAATGAGAGTGACCGCCCTCTTTTTAAAAAGGAGTGACGGAATAAAATGCTGTTACGGATATCATACCCCCTCCTGTCTGCTGTATTTTTGCTTAATGAATTACTTAAAGAATCAGTTGCACTATAAAAATTTTGCAAGCCGGAAACAGAAGTAGAATTATTGGTTTGAAAATTGACACTGGGGATAATAAAAATAGAATTGAATGAATCTATTTTATACTCCAGCCGAAAGTTAATACGGTGATTGGTATTTTCTGTTTCGGAGTTTGTTTTTTGTATACTGTGCAGATTTTGAGGATTAGAAAAAGTTTCTGTACTTACCAGCGACTCGTTAGTTGTATTACTGTTATTAAAAAAGTAACTGCCGCTTAAAGTAAGTTTTTTGCCCCATTGGTTGCTATAATTTATCCCCAAAGCATTTGTTTTGCTAATACCGGGCGTTTGGCCAACGCTAAAATTAGCGGTACCCCCAACAGCACCACCGCTACGGCCACCACCCCCAAATCCTCCACCTGCCCCAGCACCGCCACTGGTAAGCCCTAACAGGTCCTGTGCACCAAAATTTTGCTGGTTGACATTATTGAAATTGGCTACAAGTGAAATACGCCGGTTACCATTAAAAAAACTCACATTACCACCTGCAGCATAATGATCATCTGTTCCATAGCCAGCATACATACGGCCAAACTGGCTGTTTTTAATGCCCGATCTGGTAACAACATTGATTGCTTTAACACTGTTCCCGTCATCAAAGCCCGTAAGTTGGGCCTGGTCGCTCAACCTATCAAAAACCTGTATTTTATCTACCACTTCTGCTGGTATATTTTTTAATGCTGCAGAAGCATCATCTCCAAAAAAATCTTTACCATCAATGGTCACTTTTTTTACCTGTTCACCATGTGCCGTTACTGTGCCGTCTTTTGCAACTGTAATGCCGGGCATCTTTTTTATTAGGTCTTCAGTCGTCGCATCAGGATTTACTTTGAATTGGTTTGCGCTATACTGTATAGTATCTCCTTTTAGGCTTACAGGCGGGGCGGTGGATAAAATAGTTACATCAGAAAGGTCTTTTCCTTGTTTAGTAAAAGTGAGGCTACCCAAATTGTTTAAGAAATCTTTTACAACCACCCTTCTTTTTAATTGTTGGTAACCAATAAAGCTTATTTCAATAATATAACTTTCACTCGCAATATCCAGCAATTCAAAATTACCTTTTGCATCTGTTACTGTACTTTTTATAGACTTGTGAACGGAATCGCTGTGTAAGGAAATTACTACTGTTGCACCTGCTACCGGCGATTTATCTGCAGCATCCTGTAAAATTCCTTTAATACCCGGTTGTTGCGCCATTGAGATAAGCCCAAAAGAATGAAGCAATAAAAAAAGGCTTAAAAATTTTGTCATTTAACGGTTTTATAAAGGAATAAGACGACAGATATGACAAAAACAGGCGAAACCTGTTGTTTTTAATATGAATGACTGCGTTTTTATGCCAAAAAGGTTCATCAAATACAGTCTGCTGTGATAGTCTGATGAAAAGGAATATTTGTTATTTATATGATGATAAAAAAACTACCATGGCTGAAGAAGGATTTTTTAAATTTAACAGGTACCTAATGGCTTTCGTAGTATATCTTTGATGCCTAAAAAAATACAGATATGGATTATAGTAAACTTGTTTCGGTAACCGGCATGGGCGGTTTGTATGAATTGTTATCTTCAAAAGCAGATGGTGGCGTTGTGAAGTCATTGGAAGATAAAAATACCAAATTTGTGAGCACCCGTTTACATAATTTCTCTCATTTAGAAAGTATAGAAGTATTCACTGTTAAGGATAATGTGAACCTGGTGGAAGTATTTACAGCAATGGAGGCCAGCAAATCAAAATTGCCCGATGGCGGCGATGCAAAAGCAGTAAAGGCTTATTTTGAAAAAGTATACCCTGATATGGATTTTGAAAGAGTGTATAACAGCGACATGAAAAAGATGGTAAAATGGTTTGATCTGTTGAAGACCAATAATGTAGAAATTAAATTATCAGAAAATCCTGAACAGGATGGAACCGCACATGATGTGGTAACACCAAAAGCAAAGACTAACGAAACTAAACAGGTTAACGTTAAAGCAGCGCCACCAAAAAAAATAAATTCGCCTAGAAAGATGGCTTAATTTTCGGATAGGCCACACACCAAAACATTTTCTGTCAATGGTCAATGGGTAATTATTCCCCATTGACCATTGTCTATTCACCATTCACCATTGACCCCATGTACACAGCAGATATACAAAAAATGGCCCGCCATTTTGTTCCGGATAATTTTGTAGTAACCGACTGGCAAAACCTGGAGCCTTTTTTTAAAGAGCTACTCGATAGGGTTATTGAGAGTGAAGAGGAAATAGAGCAATGGTTAAAAGATCAAAGCGAACTGGAGGCGGTGGTTAATGAAGATGCCTGCTGGCGCCAGATTAAAATGACCTGCGACACCGAAAATAAAGCATTGGAGGATGCCTTTAATTTCTATTGCCTGGAAATTCAGCCAAAAATGGAACCCTATTCCGATGCACTCAATAAAAAACTGGTTAATCATCCCTTGACAGCCAGTTTAAACAGTGAAAAATATTTTACTTACCTGCGTTGTATCCGTAAAAGCATCGACCTTTTCCGGGAAGAAAATATTCCCCTGCAGGCTTCACTATCTGTAATGAAACAGCAGTATGGAGTTATTTCAGGTAAGATGACAGTGACTGTTAACGGCCAGGAGTATACGCTTCAACAGGCTGCCAAGTTTCTTGAAAGCCACGACAGAGAATTAAGAGAATCAGCATACAGAAAAATTCAGGAGAGAAGATTACAGGATAAGGATGCTTTAGATGAACTGTATAACCAGTTGATACAAAAACGCCACCAGGAGGCTTTAAATGCAGGCTTTGCAAATTACCGCGATTATCGTTTTAAAGACCTGGGCAGATTTGATTATACAAAAGAAGAATGTTTTGCATTTCATGAAGCGGTGAAGCAACATATAGTGCCACTGGTGAATATCATTTATCAAAAGAAAAAAGAAAAATTAGGTTTAGCTATTTTACGCCCCTGGGATACAGATGCCGAGCCGGAAGGTACCCCTTCGCTTAGACCGTTTAAGGCAAGTGAAGAACTGATCAGTAAATCAATTGAATGTTTTACAAAGCTTCGTCCTTTTTTTGGCGATTGCCTTAAAAAAATGCAGGCCCTAAAACACCTTGACCTGGAAAGCAGGATGGGCAAGGCCCCGGGTGGATACAACTGTCCGCTTCCGGAAAGCGGCGCCCCATTTATTTTTATGAATGCCGCCGGACAAATGCATGATGTAACTACCATGGTACATGAAGGTGGCCATGCGGTACATTCTTTTTTAGCACACCCCCTGGCATTAACAGGTTTTAAAGAATACCCGATGGAAATTGCCGAAGTAGCCAGTATGGCAATGGAGCTTTTTAGTATGGAACATTGGGAAGTATTTTTTAACAATCCCGAAGAACTGAAAAGGGCTAAACAACACCAGCTGGAAAGAGTAATTAGTATTTTTCCCTGGATCGCTATAATAGATAAATTTCAACATTGGATTTACGAAAATCCACAACATACTATTGCCGAAAGAACAGATCAATGGAACGCAATACTCCACGAATTTCAGGACAACGTAATTGATTATACCGGCCTTGAAACTTACCGCAGCAATGCATGGCAGCGCCAGCTGCATTTATTTGAAGTGCCTTTTTATTATATCGAATATGGCATTGCACAGTTAGGCGCTATTGGTATGTGGATGCAGTTTAAAAAAGACCAGCAAAAAGCGTTGGACAATTACTGCGCTGCGTTAAGCCTGGGAGCCACCAAAACTTTACCTGAATTATATACCACTGCAGGGTTAAAATTTGATTTTTCTCCGCCACAGATAAAAGAGTTAATGGAATTTGTAAAGGAACAGATGGCTGCATTAAGTCAGTAGCAGGACTCGAACAAAGAAATGCGATAATGCTTATTTACTGACAATCACTACAAATGCCATTTACAACCATGGCTGCATGTTTTGGCTTAAAGCCCTTCGGTAGTTTTACACTTGGCACAGTTACTTCTTCCAGGCAAATGGTTTTACTGCAATCATCGCAAATAAAATGCACATGGTCATCGTGGTGATGGCCCGCCTCGCAGTTATCTTTACACAAAGCGTATAAAATAGAATTATCAGACGTGGGTATTGTATGAATAATACCTTTATCCACAAAGGTTTGAAGGGTACGGTATACGGTTACCCGGTCAAAATTTTCGCCGGTATTTTTTTCAATATCAGCATGCGCCAATGCCCCGTTGCTGTGTAAAAAAAGTTCCAGTATTTTTTTACGTCCATCGGTTACACTAAGCTGGTTCCTTTTTAAAATATCAAGCAGCGCTTCCATAAAAATTTATTTTAGTCCTAAGAATTCTACATCATTAATACGATTTAAGTTCCCGGTTTTGGTGTTTTTCTTTTAATAAGCCATCAATATCTTTTATTAGTTTTTGCATTTCATCTTCTTTTAACCCATCATAAATACCTCGTAGCCTTGTTTGTTTATCAACCAGTGCAAACAACTGAGTATGGATAAACTGGTCTGCTATATTTTGAGCGGTATCCGGTTTGTTATTATCAATCAAATAACTATGCCTTGCCATATCATAAAG
>JANYGZ010000073.1 GCA_025362235.1 Ferruginibacter sp.
ACCCAATGGCATATATTTCAATTGTAAAGCATTACCTAATTCCGGAGCAACATTATCACCACTTAAAACGGTAGCGCCAACTTGTAACCCATTAGGTGCAATAATGTAACGTTTTTCACCATCAGCATAACTTAACAAAGCAATAAATGCTGTACGGTTGGGATCATATTCTATGCTTTTTACTACAGCAGGAATATTCTTTTTATCTCTCTTGAAATCGATTATACGATACATGGTTTTGTTGCCGCCACCCATATAGCGCATTGATCTTCTACCCTGAGAGTTACGACCAGCAGTATTCTTTTGCTTTTCAAGCAAAGTTTTTTCAGGAATATTGGTGGTAATTTCTGCATATGCATTACCAATTCTCCAACGTGTACCTGCTGTGGTCGGTTTGTATTTTCTAAGTGCCATTTTAAACTTATTGCCCTAAATCCCTAAAGGGACTTTCGGAACTTTTTATTTAATTAATCTCTGCGTTTTGCGGTAGCAGAATTTACCATCCTTGTACTTATCTTTTTGCCTTGTTCCCCTTTAGGGGTTAGGGCATTATACTGTTCCGTATAAATCAATTGTTTCGCCATCTGCTACAGTAACAAATGCTTTCTTTTTAGCAGGCTTACGTCCACTAACAACACCAGCTTTTGTGTTACGGCTTTTAGCTTTACCAGGCATTACTATTGTATTAACATTTTTTACCTGAACACCATAGAATTCTTCTACAGCCTTTTTAATTTCCAGCTTGTTAGCTTTTCTGCTTACCACAAAAGCGTAACGATTCATTTTTTCAGTTTGCTTATTCACCTTTTCGGATAAGATAGGCTTTATTAAAACTTCAGACAATTTCATAACTCTAATTTGATAATTTGCTAATTAATTTTATGCTTCTACCGCTTCTTCTTCTTCACTAAAAATTTTTGCTACACTCTCAGTAAAAACCAATACGTTAGCATTTACTATATCGTAAGTATTTACATCGCTTAATAAACTTCCCTGAACACCAGGTATGTTTCTTAAACTCAGGTAAACGTTATCATTGTATTCAGGAATAACAAATAGTGTTTTTTTATCGCTAACCTGTAAGCTTTTTAAGATACCTGCAAATTGCTTAGATTTTGGAGCATCCATTACCACATCTTCTACAATCACAATAGCATTTTCTTTTGCCTTAGCACTTAATGCACTTATTTTAGCAAGATCTTTTACTTTGCGGTTTAATTTGAAATCATATAAATGAGGTTTTGGTCCAAAAATGCTACCACCACCTTTATAGATCGGACTACGTAAATTACCTTTACGTGCACCACCAGTTCCTTTCTGTTTTACCAATTTCTTAGAAGAACCATTTGCTTCTGCTCTTGTTTTCACTTTATGCGTACCCTGACGTTGAGCAGCCAGGTATTGTTTTACAGCTAAGTAAACAACATGAGTGTTTGGTTCTACACCGAAAATTTCTTCCGGCAACTCAATGGTTCTTCCGGTTTTGGCGCCTTGTATATTTAAAATATCTACTTGCATGATTATTCAAATTAATTTTTGTGTTAAGAAACACAAAACGTGTGTTGCTTACTTTTGTATTAAAACGATTGAACCATTATGGCCTGGTACAGAACCACTGATTAATATATAATTCTTTTCAGAGAAAATCTTTACCACTTTCAAACCTTTCATCTTTACCCTGTCCTGACCCATTCGGCCACCCATTCTCATGCCTTTAAATACTCTTGAAGCATCTGATGAGTTACCAATAGAACCGGGTGCCCTTGAACGATCGTGCTGACCGTGAGACTGACCACCCACACCATGAAAGCCATGACGTTTTACAACACCCTGAAAACCCTTTCCTTTGGTAGTACCTACTACTTCAACACTATCGCCTTCGGCAAAAATGTCAACAGTAATGGTTTCACCAACTGATTGAGTTAATTCGCTATCGCGTATTTCTTTTACTACTTTTTTAGGGGATGTCTGAGCTTTGGCGAAGTGATTAACTTCAGCTTTGATGGAGTGCTTTTCTTTTTTATCGCCAAATGCAATCTGGAGTGCATTGTAGCCGTCTGTTTCAACGGTCTTCTTTTGTGTAACCACGCATGGCCCTGCTTCTATGATGGTAACGGCAGTTTGTTTGCCTGCTGCATCAAATACACTGGTCATGCCAATTTTCTTTCCAATAATACTTTTCATTGTATCTGTTTTTATCCAGCGCTCCGATAGCTATCGGAGTTAGATGTTTCAATATTTATTTAAGAACTAACCTTTTGCATTCCCGATTACATCGGGAGGTTCATCAGGCCTTTATTTCAACGTCTACACCACTTGGCAGATCTAATTTACTTAGAGCGTCAACCGTACGGCTGCTGCTGGTGTATATGTCTAACAAACGTTTGTGTGTACACAACTGAAACTGCTCACGTGCTTTTTTGTTAACATGAGGAGCACGTAATACAGTAAAAATTTTCTTGTGTGTTGGTAAAGGAATAGGTCCTGTTACTACTGCACCGGTACTGCGTACCGTTTTTACGATTTTCTCTGCTGATTTGTCAACTAAGTTGTGATCGTAAGACTGTAATTTTATTCTGATTCGTTGTGACATATTTAAAGAACTTTAAACTTTCGTTTTTTAATTTGGAGTGCAAAGGTAAGGGGATGGATTGATATAGCAAAGGGGAAGGAAAAGTTTTTTACAGATTTTTTTTAGGCAGTTTGGGCAGTTTAAAACTCCATTACTAAGTGTATTTTAACCTAAACTAATTGATTGTTACAGCAGGTTCAACTGCAAATATGTTAAACATGGCATTTAATTTGAAAAAATAAGATGTGTAGAAAGCTAAAATTATTTTGCAAAAACTACCTGTTCCTGCTGCAGTAATGGTAAACTTTTAAATCTCATAATAATGTTGGCTACTGTTATTACATCTTTTTGGCAATAGATTGCTATCCGTTCCAGGTTATTTTCTTCCCAATATACGTGGCCTACCATGCTTCCGTCAATATCATCTTTTGGTGAAGGGATATTTAAGGCCGCAGCTAACAATTTTAAGGACGTGTAATTTTTATAATCACCGAAGCGCCAGTATTGAAAAGTATCTACCATATTGGTTTCCCAGGGTTTCATATTCTGAAAATCGAGGTATGGTGGAATGGCTAATCCATTAATCAATAATCTGCGGCATAAAAAAGGAATATCAAACTCTTTAATGTTATGGCCTGTAAAGCACCAGTGGTTATGTGCCGCCTCTAACTGATTAATAGTGGAAATAAAATTGTGAAGCAATTCCTTTTCATTATGACCAAAAATTGATTTTACCCTGAACTGGTATTCATTTTTCTCTTTTTTAAAATACCCCATGCTGATACAAACTACTTTAGCAAACTCTGCCATCACTCCCGCTCTTTGCGGATAATATTCTTCCACTGTGACATTTCCAGGCACAGTTCGTTTTACTTTCTCTTCCCAAAGATGTTGCCAATCATCAGTTAAGGAATTATAGTGTTGTTGGGAGGAAACCGTTTCAATATCAATTACCAGGAAATTTTCAAGGGGCATTTGTGCTATCATACATTATCGGTTAATAGCTAAAAGTAAAAAAAGCATTTCTTAAATGCAAGCCTCCTTTTCATTTAATTAAATTTTATGGCCAGTATCGCTGTAAATATTGGGGGGCATTAGTTTAAGAAAATTACATGACCCATCATATACGGCGACTTGGCGGTATTTGAAAATCCTCAGCCCATAACCGAAGCTAAATTTATAAATAGAAGTTTGTCTCGTCCTGAAAAAAGTTGAGAATATATTCGTCGCCCACCATATTGCATAACCGTCTTAGTGGCTGTGTATGTCAATTTGCTCTTTTAGCATTTTTATTCTATGCTTTGCTAAAAAATAACCTGTGTTAATTGATAATGCTTTTTCATTATATATAAGAGCACGTTTATAATTATTGATATTCCAATACATTTCTCCAATTTCAAAATTGGCCGAGAAATTATTACTGTCTATTTCGAGTGCTTTGTTATAATCTTTAATTGCTTCCTCATATTTTTGATTATCCTTTAAAATTCTTGCTCTGTCGATATAAGCTTCAATGTAATTTGGATTTGTCTTAATTTTTTCAGTTGCAATAATCCTATTTGCATTAAAAATACTGTCCCCTTTAGAATATTCATTATTTTGAAGAGATGATGAAACAAATACATTCCCATTCCAAGGATACTCAGAACTACGCCAAATAGTGAAATATAATGTCATAGTTAAAACTGCAAGAAGTCCAAAGCTAAAAGATAGGTATAATAGAAGTTTTGACCCATATAATTTCTCTCTCCGGATAGCCCAAATATTTAGAGATACTAGGATTAAAATTACAACCCCATATACTATTACCATTCCAAGGTCGCCAAGTCCACCACCAAAAGTAATAGAACCGCCAAAAACTAATAGCAGTATAACAACTTGATAAATAATAAAAGTCCAACTTGCAAATTTCATAAAGTGTCGATTTGGGATTGCCATTAACAAAATACATTACTGTTTAATTAGCCGCATGACCTGCCCTCCACCCGAAGCAAGTTGAAGCGTAATTGAATCCGCATTGGTTAAGGTTTGCATAATGATTGATACATTGTTAGGGTTCTCTGCTGCATCCGCTCCATCACTATATATTTCTGCTGTATATTTTCCAGGTGGTAAAAAGTTGAGTGGCAATTGTACTGACTTTGCCTTTGTACTATTAATAGTTCCAATAAACCAATCCTGTCCTTTTCTTCGGGCAATGGTAACGTATTCATGCACCTGTGTTTCAGGCACAATGGTTTCATCCCATGTGGTTGGCACATCTTCAATAAATTTAAACCCGGGCTGGTCTTCGTATGCAGCTGGATAATCGCATACCATAGCAAGATAACTTTCCAGTACAACATACATCGCAAGCATATGACATCGGGTACCAATCATAAATGGGCGGCTTTGTTGTGTTTTAAATTTTGCAGGGGGCACTGCTCTAAAACCACCCAAATGATAGTCTGTAGCTCCGGCCAACAATCTTGTGAAAGGCATATTGATGTCATGATCCGGGCTAAGGCCTGTTTCATTCCATTTATTATTTTCGTAATTATAAGTCCCTTCTCTTGTAAATTCATTAGGAAATGTTCGATGCAAGCCCGTTGGTTTAAATGCCCCATGAAATTGTATATGCAGCTTATGCTTTGCCGCACAACGTAGTACTTCTTCGTAAATATTTACCATTTCCTGGTCATCTCTATCCATAAAATCCATCATCAATCCTGAAAGACCCCAATTTTCAAATTGAGTAAAGCTGGCTTCTAGTTTAGGATATAACGCTTTCCAGTGTACCCATACCCGTACGCTCACACCCTTTGATTTGGCATAATCACAAACCTCTTTCATATCTAGTGTGGAAACTGTTTTTGTAGGATCCGCAGCTGGTCCTGGAGAAAACCCCGGTCCGTCATTTACATACCATTCATGCTGCCCATATTCCACCACCGAATGATATTCAATTTTATGTTTGGCACAGAAGTCTATATAATATTTATTTGTCTCAAAATTATTACCTCCTGACCAAGTTGTATCTGGTACAATGGTACCATTCCACCAGGGGAAAGTACTTTTGCCGGGTTTTATCCAGGATATATCTTTAATCTCATTGGGCTCGCAAAGATTGGTGAGGATGTTTGATTCAATTAATGCCCCCACTCTGTCACTGATCATCATTACCCTCCATGGTGTATGGTGAGGTAAAATGGCTTTTACTTTAATGGCTGTTTGGCCTGGAAGCGGCGAAAGCACCGTTGTTAAAACTCCATTTTTCTTTGCCAGGTACATGCCTGCATAATTACGCAGATTGGCTTCTGTAATGGCCATGTAAGTATTGCCTGGGTATTGAAATAAGGAAGGCAGGTCCATCAATGTGTCTGGCTTAATTTCACTCAGCAGCAACGAATCGTAAAATCCTTCATGAGAAGTGGTATAATTTTCCCTGAAAAGTGTCAGCACTTTGGGATTTTGTGCCAGGTTAAACGTACTCTGTTCTTCGGTTAAAGTATACGAAGACCAATTTTCCTGTGCAGGAAATTCATATCGAAAAGCTACACCATCATTAAAGGCCCTTACCACAAAATTCACCTGTTTTTTATCATTGCCATTTATTCGTATAAGCGGTATAGTTAGTTCCTGGTAAAAGCTATGGACGGTTTTAGCTTTTCCAACCACAAGATCGTAAGTCTCATTACCGGTTTTAAATATTGGTTTACCGGCAACAAGATTGCCTGAAAAATTTCCACCTTCTTTAAAACTCAATCCAAGTGTTGATTTTTCAACTAGTTTTTTTCCCTCGTATGCTACTTCATAAACCGGTGATTTTTTTGTAAGCTGGAATGAGAAAACAATATTATGGTCAGGAGATTGAAGGCGGATAATTTTTTGGGCGAATATTTTCTCTGCGATAATTATCATGAAAATAATAAGGCATGCTTTTTTTATAAATTTCATAGATAAGTTTTATAAGATGTTTATTTAAAAACAGTGATAATACCAGAAAAAGAATAATACCGGCAACAAGTATGACTCTTTGAGTGGAAAGTAAATTGACCCCTTGCACATTTTTTATAGAGTGAAATTACAATATTTATAGTTGAGGATGGGTTGAGTGTTTATAAAAATATCAGGGTAACAGATAACAATCAATGATAAATATTTGTTTTTTATGCTTTGGCAGTTTCAGGTTTTTACTTGCCCAAATCAGATGTAAGTAAAGCCAGCATTAGAATTTTATATACCTTAGCCGTAAATAAATCCTAAATTATGAGATATACATATTTGTATCTTGATCCTGGCAGTGGCACTTATTTGATACAGGTAATTATTGCTGCTGTATTAGGCGGTATGATGTTTTTTAAAAATGGCTGGATTAAGATAAAATCGTTCTTTATAAAGCCGAAGCCCGGAAATGATCTTAAGGAAGAAGATGTAGAAGAAAAAGAAAGTTTGTGAAGTAATTGTACAATTGCAATAATATTTCATCCTTTCTACTGGTTATGAGAATGTATTATTTACTGTATTGTTGATTTGTCAAAAAGTATTAAAATTTATTATCATCAAGATTTCAAATCATACTTCTTCGTACAAAGACAGAGATGGCTTTATATTTACTTACCAGCAAAAATATTATCGCTGCATCAATAAAAGCTATTTTGATAATTATCAACGCCTGATGCAAGATGGATTGTATGACTTATTAACAAAAAAAAACTGGCTGGTAAGCCATGTAGAAATCTTTGATGCTGAACTGCAGTTTGCTGATGCCCTGATAATTTTACCCCGACAGATACCTATAATAACTTATCCATATGAATGGAGTTTTGCCATGTGGCAAGATGCTGCTTTGCTTACTTTAAATATAGCCAAAGAGGCAATTGAAAAAGGAATGTTGTTAAAAGATGCTACACCTTTTAATATTCAATTCCTCAATGGAAGCCCTGTTTTTATTGATACCTTATCTTTTGAAATATACTTACCAGAGAAACCCTGGGTAGCCTATCGTCAATTTTGCGAATGCTTTTTAGCTTCTCTTTTATTGCAACAGTATTGTCATGCAGACATTGGTAAAATTTTTACATTGTATCCAAATGGAATACCCCTTGAAATATTAATATCCATTTTGCCAAAGAAAGCTAAATGGAACCTGCATACTTATCTGCATATTTATTTACAAGCTGCTACAGCTACAAAAACTGGCAAAACAAAAAATGGAGAAGCTGCTACAAAATTCACTAAACAAAAAATGCTTTTACTGCTAAACGGTCTTATTACTTATGTAGCAAGATTACATGTAAAAAAAGCCAAAACCACCTGGGACAACTATTATGCTTCCACAATTTTAAGTGATGAATATTTACAGGAAAAAACAAAACTGGTAAAATATTTTTTAAGTACCATTTCTTATTCTTCCATTCTTGACCTTGGTGCAAATGATGGACATTTTAGTCTGCTATTTAAAAATACAGCTACACAGGTTATTGCAGTAGATGGAGATGCCAATTGCATCAATAAACTTTGTAGTACCATCCGCAATCAAAAAATTAAAAATATCTTACCATTGATAAATACATTGCATACTCCATCACCTGCCATTGGTTGGAATAATGCAGAAAGAACATCTTTCAGTAAAAGAATAAAAGGAGATGTAGTACTAGCCTTAGCTTTAATACATCACCTCGCTATTGCCAATAACCTGCCATTTCAGTTTATAGCAGAATGGCTTGCTGCAATGGGTAAATACCTGCTAATAGAATTTGTTCCTAAGACAGATGAAAAAGTGCAATTACTTTTACAAAACCGGCAAGATATTTTTACTGATTATACAGTTATCGACTTTGAAAATGCTTTTTCAAAAAAGTTTAAAATTGTACTGCAGCAAAAAATAACCGGCACAGAGCGAATACTTTATTTAATGGAAAAAGTTATATTTTGAAACAGCTTAAAAATATACCATGGTTTCTTCCTTTAGTGGTTGTTTTTTTTATTTTACATAGCATAGTTGAAAACTTTGGGTTTATCTATTTTTCTGAGTTGATTAAAATTTCACTTCTCATAGGCGGCTGTGTAGCCTTGTTTTATCTGTTCATCAGAATTTTTATAAAAGATAAACTGCATGCCGCTTTGATTTGTTTCTTTATCAGCAGCTGGCTATTGTTTTTTGGAGCAATATTAGAATGGGTAAAAAGTGTTCGTTTTTTGTACTGGCTGCATAGCTATACAGTATTTGTTCCTTTTATGTTATTTGTTTTTTTGCTGTTTATTTTATTTATCCGTAAAAAAGCAACCCTGTGGAATAAAGCATGCTTCTATCTTAATGTGTTGCTGTTAATTTACTGTGTTTTCGATATTTGTGCTTTAGCTTTAAAATCAGTACAACCCGATAGGCAAGCCATTTATAAGCCAATTAATTTTAATACTGCTACAGTAAAAATAAAACCAAATGTGTATTTGCTTCTTTTTGATGAATACCCGGGATACAAAAGCTTAAAGGATAGCTTTGCTTTTTCCAATGATGCGCTGTATCAATTTTTTGCAGAAAAAGAATTTAAGTTTTTACCTGTTTTTTCTAACTACAATATGACCTTTTATTCCATGGCATCTATGCTTAACATGCAGTATATCGATAAGCCTTTTATACCCTTACAAAATACTTTTGAAAATGATCAGCAACGGCTGAAAGAAATAAAAAATGCCAAGGCTATTCAGTATTTTAAAGCCATGGGATACCGTTTTACCAATTATTCTATTTTCGATATTTTAGATGAGCCTTCAATTAAAGGAAATTCTTTTGTTATTTCTCAGGCAACCCTTATCACTAATAAAATATTTTTTAATAAGATACTAAAGGATATAGGATGGAATTTTATTGATGGCCGGTATAAGCTTCCTTATTTTAAATATATTTTCATGCACGAAGACCGGAATAATATGTTTATTGAAAAAAGCCTCAACGAAAAAAAATTACAAAATAGTTCATCGCCGCAATTTATTTATGCACATTTTAATATGCCCCACCCTCCCATTTTTTATGATAGTAGCGGAAATTATTTACCGATCAAGAAAATGCTTGACACTCAGTCTTATTTTAAGAAACAAACTTTTTTATCTTACCTAAAATATACCAATACAAAAATTGAAAGCCTTGTAAAAAACATCTGTAAAAATGATTCAGCGGCAATTATTATAGTAATGAGTGATCATGGTTATAGAGGGTATAACAATACAAATATCATCGAACCCCTCCATTTCGATAATATTTGTGCCGTTCGTTTTCCTGATAAAAATTATTTGCCAACAAAAGAAAAATGGAGCAGTGTTAATTTTTTCAGGTACTTATTCAATTGTGAGTTTAATCAGCAAATTCCTTATTTAAGTGATAGTTCAATTTTTTTGAAAGATAAGCGTCCGAATAACTAATCATTGCAGGCATTCTTTATTTGCTTAACAGGCAATAACTCTAACAAAAACCCCTTCACTTGCGTACAGGGGTTTTTTATTAAAAGATTATTAATGATTTAGTCTTCTATCTTTTGCTTTCCTTTTTGTTTAGCAATTACTTCTTCTGCAACGTTATTTGGAGCAGGAGCATAATGACTAAATTCCATAGTTGAAGTAGCACGGCCACTTGATAAAGAACGCAATTGCGTTACATAGCCAAACATTTCGCTTAATGGTACTTTGGCTTTGATTACCTGTACACCATGTTTGCTATCCATACCTTCCAGCATACCGCGACGACGGTTCAAATCACCTGTAACATCACCCATGTATTGATCTGGTGTTAACACTTCTACCTTCATGATTGGTTCAAGTAAAACTGGTTTTGCTTTACGACCAGCTTCACGATATCCCTGTTTAGCACACAATTCAAAACTCATCGCATCACTATCCACCTGGTGAAAACTACCATCATATACCTTAACACGCATGCTTACCATTGGGTAACTTGCCAATACACCGGTAGTCATCGCTGTTTCAAAACCTTTTTGAATGGCAGGTACAAATTCTTTTGGAATACTACCGCCGAACAAACCGTTTACAAACTGAAAGTTACTTTTTCCTTCTTTCAAAAATTCTTCTTCAGCAGGGCCTATCTCAAACACGATGTCGGCAAATTTACCACGGCCACCCGTTTGTTTTTTCAAAGTTTCCCTGTGTTGAATCGTATTATGGAAAGCTTCTTTATAAGCAACCTGTGGCGCACCCTGGTTAATTTCTACTTTAAATTCACGGCGCATCCTGTCTACAATAATTTCCAGGTGCAACTCGCCCATTCCACTTAAAATGGTTTGACCGGTTTCTTCGTCTGTGCGTACGCGTAAGGTAGGATCTTCTTCCACCAGCTTAGCTATTGCCATACCCATTTTATCAACGTCCGCCTGTGTTTTTGGTTCAACCGCAACACTGATAACCGGTTCCGGAAAAGTCATTGCTTCCAACACAATCGGATGATCTTCATTGCACAAAGTATCACCTGTTTTAATATCCTTAAAACCAACTGCTGCACCAATATCCCCCGCTTCAATATAATCAACAGGGTTTTGTTTGTTGGCATGCATCTGCATTATACGGCTTATGCGTTCGTTCTTTCCTGTACGGGTGTTCAACACGTAAGAGCCAGAATCTAACCGACCGGAGTAAGCCCTGAAAAACGCCAGCCTTCCTACAAAAGGATCTGTCATAATTTTAAATGCCAATGCACTAAATGGTTCTTTAACATCACAGTGACGGAAAATTTCTTCTCCATTATCAGGGTTAGTTCCTTTCACCGCCTCAATATCCATTGGTCCAGGCAGGTAACGTACAATAGCATCCAATGCAGTTTGTACACCCTTATTTTTAAAAGATGAACCACACATCATCGGGATGATGGAGATATCAATCGTTGCTTTACGGATAGCTTCATGAATTTCATCTTCTGTGATTGTATTAGGGTCATCAAAGAATTTTTCCAGTAATTTATCATCGTAATCTGCAACAGCTTCAATTAAATGTTGCCTCCATTCGTTCACTTCTTCAATCATATCTTCCGGAATAGGAACTTCGTTAAAAGTCATGCCCTGTCCGGCTTCATCCCATACCATTCCCTTCATGGTAATTAAATCTACCACGCCTTTAAAATTATCTTCTGCACCTATCGGTAACTGCAAAGGAACTGCTTTAGCACCCAGCATTTCTTTAATTTGTTTTACAACATTTAAGAAATCTGCACCTGCACGATCCATTTTATTTACAAAACCTACCCGGGGTACTTTATATTTATTTGCCTGGCGCCAAACAGTTTCGCTCTGTGGTTCTACGCCAGATACAGCGCAAAACAAAGCCAATAAACCATCCAACACACGAAGTGAACGTTCTACCTCTACAGTAAAGTCCACGTGGCCGGGAGTATCAATAATGTTGAATTTATATTGTTTTGTTTCTGGCAATTTTTTACCATTCTGCATCGGGAAGTTCCAAAAACATGTAGTAGCCGCACTGGTAATTGTGATACCCCTTTCCTGTTCCTGTGCCATCCAGTCCATGGTAGCGGCACCATCATGCACCTCTCCAATTTTATGATTCACCCCTGTATAATATAATATACGTTCGGTGGTAGTGGTTTTACCGGCATCAATATGAGCCGCAATACCAAAGTTTCGTTGATAACGTAAATCTGCCATTTTATTTGAATTAAAAATTTAAAGTTGAAAAATTGTTGTTGAAAAATGCAACTGTTTGTGTTGGCTATTTTTCTTTTGTACCCGGCTTTTGAATTACAATTAAGCTTCATTGGCGTCGCACTCTTGTACTATATTTCTATATTGATCTTTGCATAGCTATTGCCATGGCATTAAACCCGTAAGTGCTGGGTTGCTTTAATATGATTAATGTACTCTCATAATACGCTAAATAAATTACAGCTACCTAAAATCACCACTAATACTGAACTTTTTAGCGCCGCAAAGGTAAGTGTTTTTTTAATATTTACAAATTGAAGAAACTGTTAAATTGAAATATCCGATTCTATTTGCAGAGGTTTGTCAAAATAATAAATTACAAGGCCAATCAATAAAATACCAATACCAATTAAGCTTTCCCGAGGGCGTTCAATTATTGTAAAAATCAACACCCATGCATTAAAAAGTAAAAATATTATTTGCAACACAGGCTTAAAGGGGCTTCTGAAAGATCCATCCGGGCTGTTTTTTAAAAACAAACTGGTGGCTACTGTTAATGAAGCCATCAGTTGCAATACAAAACCTGCATACAATAACAGTTTTTCAAAAGAGCCGGTTAAAGTCAATAAAATACTAATAAAAATATGAACCCAAATTGCAGCTACCGGAATACCATGCTTATTTTTTTTTGCCAATGGTTGCCATAGTTTGTTTTCGTTTGCCATTGCCATTGTTACTCTTGGCCCTACCCACAAATAAGAACTTATAGTGGCAATTAATTGTATGGCAATAAATACACTTACCCATTTACCACCGGCAGCGCCCAACAGGTTATTAAAGGAAATAAAAGTTACTTCTTCTTTACCCACTAATTGAGAAACTGAAGCGTTTTTTAATAAAATAAACTGAAAAAGAATGTACACTATTGCAACAAACAAGGTACTGCCAACCAACGCTTTCGGCAAATTTTTTGCAGGATTATCAATTTCATCTACAACATACGCAGCAGCATTCCAGCCAATATAAGCATAAGCAACATATACCATAGATACGGCAAAGCCTGGTTTTAAAATCTCTGTGTGCCAGGAATTACTAAAATTAAGGGCATTGTTTGCTTCACCTTGTATAATAAAGCCCAGCGCAATTAATACAATAATAAAAGCTACTTTAATAATGGTAGAGATATTTTGAAAACGACTGCTGTGTCTGATTGTAAAACTATGCATTAACCCTATTAACAGGATAACACCAATAGCCAGCCATATATTATTTTGTAATCCAAATGGTGAAAGATATTTTGTAAAAGCCATAGCAGCCAGTGCAACAGGTGCCGAAAATCCTACTGTAAGCCCGGCCCATGCAGATAAGTAACCTAGCATTGGATGAAAAACTCTCGACAAATAAATATAATCACCACCCGATTCTTTAAAATGTGTACCCAGCTCAGCATATGCAAAAGCACCAAATAATGCCAGTAACCCTCCTGCCAGCCATAATAATAAAATGCTCCAGGTATTTTGTACAGATGACAGTTGAAAACCAACACTGGTAAACACCCCGGTACCAATCATATTAGCCACTACAATTGCAGACGCTGTGTAAATGCTTATTTTTCTTTTCAAATGCAGAGAATATTTAGTTAAGGATTGATATTTTCAGGAAGATAAACAATAAAATGGTTGAAAATTTATCTAAAAAAAAGGCTACTCTTGACAGAGTAGCCTTATAAAAAATATATTGCTATACTTAAATTCTAAAGTGAGCAAACGCTTTATTTGCTTCAGCCATACGATGTGTGTCTTCTTTCTTTTTGTAAGAAGCACCTTCGCCTTTGCTTGCAGCTACAATCTCGTTAGCTAATTTGTCTGCCATACTGCGGCCATTTCTGTCACGGCTGTATTTAACCATCCACTTAATACTTAAAGACACTTTTCTATCCGCACGAACTTCAGCAGGAATCTGAAAAGTAGCACCTCCAATACGGCGGCTGCGAACTTCAACACCCGGAGTGATATTGCTTAATGCTTTTTTCCAAACCTCATAACCGTTTTCACCGGTAATTTTAGTTACTTTATCTACAGCATCATAAAATATAATATAAGCGCCACTCTTTTTGCCAGCCCACATTAAATTATTAACGAAACGTGTAACCAATCTGTCGTTAAACTTTGGATCTGGTGCTAATGGTATCTTTTTGGGTTGTGTTTTACGCATTGTTATTTATTTTTTCGGCCTCGGCAAATTAATCTTTGGCTGAAATTTTATGAATTATTTTTTAGCTTTTTCTTTTTTAGTACCATATTTACTACGGCTTTGTTTACGGTCTTTTACACCCGCAGTATCCAAACTACCACGAACAATATGGTAACGTACACCTGGTAAATCTTTAACCCTTCCACCACGGATTAGTACAATGCTATGTTCCTGTAAATTGTGTCCTTCACCTGGTATATAGGCAATAACTTCAATTTTATTGGTTAAACGCACTTTTGCTACTTTACGTAAAGCTGAGTTTGGCTTTTTAGGGGTAGTAGTGTATACCCTTGTACATACGCCACGGCGTTGCGGGCATGCATCCAAAGCCCTAGATTTACTCTTGGCTTTAATAATTTCTCTTCCTTTTCTAACTAACTGTTGTATTGTAGGCATTATGAACCCTTTATTTTTGGACGGCAAAGGTAGCATTTCTCATTTAAAATGAAACACTATTCCGTAAATATTTTATTTTTTTTATTAAAATTGTCAAGAATGCCAAATTAAGGCTGTTTGAAGTTAGCGGAAAATCACTTTTTGCGTTGTTTCTTCATGGTTACTTAGGTCTACAATTTTTAAAATATACATACCCCTGCTCATATTCTTTGTTCTGATTATTTGCAAAGTATTACTACTTGAGCCAGTAAATTTAATTTCTTTAACAACCTGGTTGAGGGTTGTTAATATGCTTATTTTATAATTGTGATTCTGCAGTTTGCCAAAATTTATATTCAGTACATCATATACCGGATTAGGATAAAGCAGAATATTATTGATGGGATGATTTTTATTTATAACAATAATATTGCTATAAGTAAACGTGTTATCCTTATTAAATAATTTTAACCTGTAGAAGTTTGAGTTCAGTGGTTTTGTATCTATAAAATTATATTGGTCCGAATTGCCTGAGTTTTCATTTGGATTAACGCTGCCAACTTCAATAAAACTATTGTTGGTTGTTTTACGTTCAATAATAAAGGCTTTAAGGTCAAGCTTTCTGTCTATTTTCCAGTTTAATATGCTTGTTCCATCTGCAAATTTTCCTGTGAATGATTGTAAGTTAATGGGTAAGGGATTATAGCAAGATCCATCAAGGTGATAATTATACGTTCTGTTTATACAGCCCCCACTTTGTATGAAGTAGCAGACATATATACCTGTATCACCAGGCAACACTTCTGGAATAAATATACTGGCTGCAGATCCAAGATAAACACTATCAGTACTCGAAGAGTTTGATTTTTTATACCATGCATAAGCTGAATTGTAAACTGTATCAAGACTAAGTGTTGTAGCTATTTGAAAACAATTAAAAAGATTTACTATCGCATTATTTGCCAGTGGTAAAATACTGGCATCAGCTAAAGTAGCATTACCACAAGCATCAAGAGCCCTTAATCTTACTAATGAATAATTAGTGCCATTATTAATATTAAAAACAGGAGATAATTGTGGGCCGGCAATTATTGATGGCGTTGCTGGTGAACTACCAATAATTTCATAAGTAAAGGGTCCTACACCATCTGAAACCACTGCTTCCAAACTAAACCCGCTTACATCACATTGATAAGCAGAAGTACGGCTTAAGTATGGAAATTGATAAGGCTTAATAACTACTGTATCATACAAGTAAATATTACAAGCATCATTTGCTTTATAATTTAGAATATAGGTGCCAGGGCCAAGATCCTGAAAAGTATACACTCCACCAATAACAGTATTGGGCGATAATTGAGGGGATAGTGCAACATTATCTTTTTTAATTACTCTTATTGTGAGTGACCCCATATTTGTAAATGCAGTAGTTTGTATATCACCTGAACCGTTTACAAAAGTACCGCTAGGGCATTTTGCAACTGGGTTCGGTATATGGGTAAGATAGCTAGCAGTAGCACCGATGCTCACTGAATCCTTTTTACCACAATCATCTGTCACTATAATTTTATAGGTTTGGCCGGTAATGGTTCCCGGTATACTATCTATAGTTATGCTAGTGGTATTATAATTACTGTCAATGAACAAACTGTCATTTGGTGCATAAATTTTTATATTAACAGGAGTAGAAGCGTTTGATACAGAAATACTAAATTTTGCATAATTGTATGAACAGGATTTACTTGAATTTACATTTAGTTTTACAGGTTTTGGATTAGCTGTAAAACATCTTACAATTGTTGTATCGTAACAGTTATTGACAATTTTAATACAATAACTTCCATAAGGTAAACTATCAAATTGTCCCGTTGAATTACATGCAATTTGTACATCTGCAGTATCATAAATGCAATAACCAGGATTATTTAAATTTACCTGCCCAAATATCTGAGCAGTAAAGTTGGTACATGTAGTATTAATTATTTTTACGGAATCATTGACTGAAGGTAAATTTGGCGCTACGGCAAAACATTTTGTGAAAGTGGTATCCGGACAATCATTTTTTGCCTTTATACAATAAGAACCATTTTGAATATTATTAAATATACCGCTGCTATCGCAGGCTATTAAAGAATCGCTTGCATCGTATAAACAATATGAAGGATTTATTAAACCACTTGTTGCTTTTGCAGTAAATGTTGAGCAGGTTTTATTAGAGATATTTACTGCAAGATCATTTACTACTATAGGATTGTTTACTATAAAGCATCTGATAAAGGTTGTATCAAAGCAGGAATCATGTACTTGGGCACAATATGAACCAAGGGTAAGTCCGTTAAAAATGCCCGTATTATTACATACTATTAAAAAGTTGGCGCTGTCGTACAAACAGTATTGTGGATTGGTTAAATTATTTCCACCAATTGAAATATCAAAAGTTGTACAACTTGTAAAATGTGGAATAATAATATCAGGAACGGTAGGAACCGGCCTGCTTGCGCTAAAACATCGTGTGATGGTAGTATCCCTGCATCCATCAGTCATTTTTATACAATACGATCCATAAGATAAATTATTAAATACGCCTGTTGTGTTACAAGTTATTAAAGAATTTGCTGAATCATACAAACAGTAATCCGGGTTAGTTA
Organism: Ferruginibacter sp.; assembly: GCA_025362235.1. Taxonomy (GTDB): domain Bacteria; phylum Bacteroidota; class Bacteroidia; order Chitinophagales; family Chitinophagaceae; genus Ferruginibacter. Next base: position 17,493 of record JANYGZ010000073.1, read on the forward strand.
AACCATTTTGCCCGGTTATTTGTGCTGAAAAAGAATTACAGGTTTTATTAGTAATAGATACTGTATTATCAATGCTTAATGGTGGCGGTGTTGCAGTAAAACAACGTGTTATTGTTATATTGGTACAAGAGTCATGCACCTTGATGCAATAATTTCCATAGGTAAGGCCAGCAAATACACCCGTAGTGTTGCAAATCAATAATGTGTTAATACTATCAAACAAACAAAAATTTGCATTAAAAAAATTAGTTACCCCACTTACTGACGCAGTAAATGTATTACAGCTTTTAGAAGAGATTACTACTGCATTCAATGAAGGTGTAATAATTAAAGAAGCAGGGGCTTTTTTAATTGTACCACAATTATCTTTTACAACTACTTCAAAATTTGTATGTCCGCCAAGTGCAAATTGAAAATTAGGAGATGGTGACCAAATAGTATCGCCTGCTTGTCTTACAATACCATACTCAAAACCTGAAATTCCACCTACAGTGCTTATGTTTCCTTTACTATCAACAACTTTTATAAATCCTGTGGCTGTATTACAATCTATTTTATTGAATAAGTATGAATCTATCCACCAGTTATAATCATTTATGCGTATTTGCCTGGTTTGAATACCACCACAAGAATCTGTAAGTCTTATTGTATAATCGCCTGCTGATAAATTATCAAACAATCCTGTAGTGTTAGCAGTACCAACACCCATTGCTGAGGGTGCCTCAATTGAATAAACAAACGGCGATCTTCCATGCAGTTGACCATTAACTTGAATACTTCCATTATTAATTCCATCGCAACTAACATCTGTTTTTATTAAAGCAAATCTTGGATCCTTGTAAGAACCTGGTACAATTAAATCAGTTTGAGTAAATGTACAATTAGAAACAATATCAGTAATAACTACCGAATAAGTACCGGCAGATAAACCTGTTAAAGAATCAGAAGAGGTAAAATTAGAAGTAACCGGGCCAATAGTTTTGTATTTATAAGAACCAGAGCCGCCTGTTGCAAAAACTTTTATCGATCCCGTAGCTGCACAACGGGATTCATAAGTTGTGAAGGTGGCGGTTAGCAGTGAACAATCCTGCGCCTTGGCAATAATAGGAAAAATTGAAAAAGAAAGTAGTACAAATTGTACAAAGAAGTAAATTTTTCGCATTTTTCATAGTTTAAAAAGAGAGGTGCCGCTATTTATCCAAGTAGGATTAATCAGCACTAATTAGAACGCCCTTTTTAACTACTTATTGAGTACATATTATTTTCAAGTAAAAGCACTCAACCGTAATTTTGCTTAAATAATAGCAATAACATGGTGTTAATTTTTGCAAGGAAAGTATATTATAAACAGCTAAATATTTTTAGTATTGCACATTAATACATTACTGTAATGATAACCAGATATATAAGTAGTATTTTAAAAAGTCTATAATTTTAAACTTCAGTTTTTATTGTAGGCACAAAAAAAGCCCCCTGATAAATCAGGGGGCTTTCAATAAATATGGCAGCTACCTACTCTCCCGGTTGGAATACCAGTACCATCGGCCATAAGGGGCTTAACT
>JANYGZ010000075.1 GCA_025362235.1 Ferruginibacter sp.
GGACAGGGCTTATTTAGATTTCATATTTTAGATTTTAGATTTTACATTTAGGGATGTCAAAAAGTAAGAAACCAAAACATATAGCGGTTGCTGGAAACATTGGAGCCGGTAAAACAACACTCACAGAAATGCTGAGCAAGCATTACCGCTGGATACCCCAGTTTGAAGACGTGGAACATAACCCCTACCTGAATGATTTTTATGAAGACATGCCGAGGTGGAGCTTTAACCTTCAGGTATTTTTTTTAAACAGCCGCCTTAAACAATTACTCGAAATTCAGCATGGCACCGAAACGGTAATACAAGACAGAACTATTTATGAAGATGCCAACATATTTGCACCTAACCTGCACGATATGGGCCTGATGGGTAAAAGGGATTTTGATAACTACTACCAGTTTTTTGAAACATTAAAAACCATGGTACAGCCACCGGATTTATTGATATATTTAAAAGCGTCTGTACCAACGCTGGTGGCCCAAATACAAAAGCGGGGAAGGGAATATGAAGAAAATATACGGCTGGACTATTTAAAAAAACTCAACGATTTTTATAATAATTTTATTGATAATTATAAGGAAGGCCCACTGTTGATTATAGATGCTGACAAAAATAAGTTTGCAGAAAATGAAGAACATTTAGGACAAATAATAACGAGTATTGATTCAAAATTGTTTGGACTGTTTTAGATTCTTGATTTGCTACTTTATAAATAAACAGTTTAATCAATCAGTTGATTTTTCATGGCATAAAAAACCAGGCCTACAGAATTTTTAACGCCAAAACGTTCCATTAACCTGTCTTTTATTGCCTCTACTGTTCTGGAACTTATATCCATTTTTTGGGCAATTTCTGTAGCAGTATATTCCATACAAACCAGGGTAAGCACTTCTTTTTCACGTTCGCTTACAACTATTTCTGTGGATAGGCTAGGGTTAAATTTTTGTTTACTGTAATTCTTTTTTATCAACACCTTATTTACAAAAGGATTCAGGTAAAAGCCTGTACGCATTACTTCCATAATGGCTTTTCTTATTTCCTCGGGGTCTGTACTTTTTAATAAGTAGCCTGCAGCACCACAATCCATCAGGTGGCCAACAAACCGTTCATCCTCGTACATAGTTAAAATAATTACTCTTATTTTAGGAAAATCTTTAGTAATCTGTTTGGTGGTGTCTATGCCATCTTTTAAGGGCATCTTTAAATCGCATAAAATTACATCAGGAGCCGCTTCAGGAATTTTTGCCAAAAGATCCTCGCCATTTTCTGCTTCCATTACAAATTTTATATCTGTATAGGTACGCATAGAAAGAATTACTCCTTTCCTGAAAATCTGATGGTCATCGGCTATCGCAACTTTAATGAGTTCCATAAAAAATTGGGTTGTACAAATCTATGAAAAAGAATTGGGGTTTCAATTGGAAGAGAACATTCCAAATTTAAACAATCATGAATCAATTCAATTTAATTGGTTTACTGTCAAATGCTCAAAATTATGTACCGGAGGCAATATTGAAAAAGCCTGGCTACATCAATATGTTGAATCTTTGGGTATCTCCAATGTTACCTTATAATAGGTATGGCTGGGGTCAATTTCAAAAAAAATGCGGCCGTTTAAAACTTTTATACGGCTGGCTATATTTTTTAACCCCAAACCGGTGGAAACATGGTTTAACCTGTCAAACTCTGTTTGTACAATACCCTGGCCATCGTGATGAAGCCTGAAATAACTATGGGTGGCATTGGCATTTTGAGTAAGATGTATAAAGCCGGCATTGCTATGTTTAATGATATTATTTACCAGTTCCTGTATGATGCGGAATATCAATAATTCCTGTTCTAATTTTAAACGGGTACGGTAATCATGAAAACGTACACTGGCATTAAGAGTGCCGCTGCCATTTATTTTTTGAAAAAGGTCGCTCATAGCACTTTCCAGGCCAAAGTTTTTTAATGTTGGCGGCATCATGCTATGGCTGATATTGCGAATCAGCTGAATGGCATCATCTATTATCTGCTTGGCACTGAATATCGATTGTAATTGTGCTGCGGGCTCCTGGTTAACAAGGTTCTCATTTAGGTATAAACGTGCAGTAGCCAGTAAAGGACCTACATCATCATGAAGGTCGGCGGCAATGCGGTTACGTTCTTCTTCCTGAAATTTAATAGAAGCATTCAACAATATCTGTTGCTTATCGTCTTCCAGTTTTTTTAGCTGGTCATTAAACCTGATAACCTTACGCTGGTGAAAAATTACAAAAAACACAATGCCCAGGGTAAGGCTCAACATGGCCAATGTGCCAAAAAGCATCACATAATTAATTGGTGAAGTATTAGTTGTTACCTGTAAAAAAATCATTTGCTGATTTAGAAATTAGTTTGGTTGTTTAGTGGTTGAAAGGTATCTAAGTTTAAATTGGAGGGGATTGGGTTAATATCTTTATTAAGAACTAAATTTTTATTCTCAAAAAGAGCTATGCAAAGCAATATATTTTTTATTATTGTTATTACACTAATAATAACCAGAAATTGATCTCTAAATCCAGGTTTATTAAAATTCGTTTTTGAATATAAGATAAGGAAAAACGAGCCTGAAAAAAATATTAAAAAAGCCACCGAAACCCAAAAACTCGGAAGCTTAAAAAGTGGAATTGTAAAATTATATTGCATTACTTCATAGAAATAACATATAATTACAGCTGTGAAAAAAAGGGATTCAACTGCACCAGTTAAAAAATCAAATTTAAATCCTTGTAAGTTGACTTTTGAGAAATTATATATCCAATATGCTGCAAATAAAAAAATAGAAAATATAATTAGTTTCTTAACCAGCGAACTTTTAATTATATAAAAATACATCATCGAAAGAAGGACGAACTCAAATACTACTGTAATACTTACGACAATATTGGCATATTTAAATTTTGTAATTAAGTTAATGGTTAATAATAAAGCAGAAAAAGTTATGTAAACAAAAAAAACCTTTATTTCTTTGCTATTAATTTTTTTAAAAAATAATAAACAAAAAAGTAAAGGTAAAAATTCTGACAGGTAGTTAAGTTTTTCTAAAATCTGCAAGATTAATTGTAGTTTTATCAAAAGTAACTAACTTTTTTTAAAATCTACTTTATTAATCAACAAAGGAAACTACTTACATAATGCCACCTTCAAAAATTAATTTCAATGTGTGAACCAGCGTTGCGTACATAATAAATGGATTTAAGCCTTTTAACAAAATGGTTTCGAATAGTAAACTTCTATTAAAACTAAATCCTAAACAATAGGTACATTGTATAGTAAATTGGTATATTTGGCTAAAATGCTATACGGGTAAGGGTTTTAGCGAAATATACTAAGTAAAAAAAATTTAAAATTTGGTAAATGTACGATTGTAAAATAGTAAAAATACTATTTAGTTTTACAGTAGTAGTACGTAGATAGCTGGACAAAATGTACGAAAAAGACGTTTGTAAACAACAAAGACAATTTTAATTCGGATATATTTAAACCACCTTCTTGAAGTGTTTTGTAAATTTAATTTTGGTAAATAGATTAACGGGACAAAGTAGAATTTTTTGTATTAAAGAGTAGCAATTTTTTATAAGCAGTAAATATTCTTTTCACCAATCAAAATATTTTACCAAAAAAGATAAATAGAAAACCAGTATAAAAACTTACAAAAAATGCTACTATTTTAATTGTATTTTTTGTGAATTAGGTAATAGCTTTTGTGTGGGTTAGTACTTAAATTGGTATAAATACTGAGTACTGGTACGCAATTTTTTTAAAATAATTGCGTTATCCGAAGAATAGAAAATTATATTACATATAACATAAAAAACGAATAACTGATATATAAAATGCAAAAAATATTTAATGCCTGGTGATTAACTAAGTATTAATACTTAATTTAGTGATAGAGCCAAAATAACCCAATTTATCTTATGTCAATCTCTACAGATTCTTCTATTAAAATTGCCATTGCCGACGACCATAAAATATTTAGAGATGGAATAAAAATGGCACTTTCCGGAAAGGAAAACCTTAAAATGTTATGGGAAGCAGAAGACGGAAAAGACATGATGCATAAAATTGCCATTAAAAAACCAGATGTATTATTGATGGATATAAGGATGCCGGAAATAGACGGAATTAACGGTATTGAACTTATCAGAAAGGAATATGATGGCATTAAAATTATTGTACTTAGCATGTATGATGATAACCAGATGATAAGTAAAATGATGGAAATGGGTGCCAATGCCTACCTTACAAAAACTACAGACCCCGAAGAAATATACGAAGCCATTCTCACCTGCATGAACGAAGATTTTTATTTTAATGACCTTGTAAATAAGGCTGTGATGGGAAAGTTAATGCAGAAAAAAAGTGTACGGCAGCATTATGGTTCTACTACTGCGGTACAATTTAACGAGAAAGAAATAAAAATTTTGCAACTGCTTGCTGAAGATAAAACCACTGAAGAAATTTCGAAAGTTATTTTTTTAAGCCCACGCACAATTGAAACTATTCGCCAAAACATGAAAATGAAGGTAAATGCCAAAACCATTGGTGGATTAATTATGTATGGCATGCGCAATAAGTTAATTGATTAATTTTTAGACAGCGTTGTAATTCAATTTTTAAAAATAATTGTTCATTTTAAAACCATTAATCATTCAGTTTATATATCTGGCACTTTAACAGAAAATTGAATTATATACATTAATAACGGTATTTATATTTTATTGATAATTATAAATACTATTAAGTAATAGTTTTGTATCGTATTTTTCCTATTCGAAATAACAAGTAATTATACTATAGTTACAAAAAAAAATAGTGTGATATTGCACTACTTGTAATTAGAAGGATACTACAAATAGATTTTTTATACCCTTTAATTTAATAAAACTCAGCAAATTTGGAACCTATTAAAGTATTAATTGCAGATGATCATGTATTGTACCGGGCTGGTGTAAAAACAGCCTTAAGTCCAAAAAACGATGTTAAGGTAATTGCGGAAGCAGACAATGGCATGCATTTATTGAATATGTTGAAAATGGTTCAGCCCGACGTAATATTACTCGATATTCAAATGCCCATAATGGATGGTGTTACGGCATTACCTGAAATAAAAAAGAACTGGCCAAATATTAAAGTTATCATGTTGACTATGCTGGAAGACCATAGTATGATAACCAGGCTGATGGAATTAGGCGCCAACAGTTACCTTAGTAAAACCAGCGATATTGAAGTTATATATGAGGCTATTAAGACCTGTTTTGAACAGGACTATTATTTTAATGCCCTTACCAATAAAGCTTTGCTGACAAATTTAAAACAACGCAACCAGGTAACTCCACAAAAACTTGTACAGCAGGAAGCACATCTAAATGATAAGGAGATGCTGATTTTGAAATTAATGTGTGAAGAAAAAAGTACTAAAGAAATAGCGGATCTGGTTGAACTTAGCCCCCGTACAGTGGAAGCAATTCGGGATAAGTTAAAGGTGAAAACAGGCGCAAAAAGTACTGCAGGCCTAATTATGTATGCAGTAAAAAATAATATTTTAAATGAAGAATTGTAAATAAAGCACCAGGTAAATTTTTTTTTCTCTTTTAACCCCGATGAAGAAATATCCCACCAATTTGGTGGGATTTTTATTTCTGCACCGGCATTAAAGCCAAACTTATAGCATATTTGTACAATGAATTATTTTAATTGCAACGGAAAAATATATAATGAGACCGATTTAGTAGTTGGTGCAGATAATCGTGGGCTTCGTTATGGCGATGGTTTATTTGAAACTATTAAATTAAATAAGGGCCAAATAGTTTTTGCAGATGAGCATTTTGCAAGGTTATGGAAAGGAATGGCTGTTTTGCAATTTGATATTCCCAAACATTTTACACCGGATAAATTACATGAAGAGATTTTGCAGTTGATAAAAAAGAATCGGCATGAAGGTATTGCAAGGGTAAGGCTTAACATTTTTAGAGGAGATGGTGGATTATACGATGCCCCAAGCCATATACCTAATTACATTATTCAAAGTTGGCCAATACACGAAGGCAATCAGGAATGGAACAGTAACGGTTTGGTAGCAGGTATTTATGAAGATGCCAGGAAATCCTGTGACATACTAAGCAACTTAAAGCACAATAATTGCCTGCCTTATGTTTTAGCTGCATTAAAAGCAAAAAAAGAAAAGTGGAATGATGCCGTTATTTTAAATATGTATGGGCGGGTTTGTGAAACATCTATCGCCAATATTTTTTTAATAAAAGATAATATAGTCTTTACACCTGCATTAAAAGAAGGCTGCATAGCAGGTATAATGCGAAAAAAAGTAATACAGTCAGTTGCAAATCTTGATTTAAAACTTGTTGAAAAAGAAATTACAAGCGATGATTTGTTTACTGCAGATGAAGTTTTTTTAACTAATTGTATTTATTATATAAAGTGGGTTAAGCTAATAGAAAACAAGGAGTATATAAATACTGTTACTCAAAAAATTTATACCGTACTGCATTCAACTATTTATTAAATAAAATGTTGTGATTATTGCCTGCTGAATTCTATTCTAAATACCAGTGGCATAATATGCAAACAGTAAATATTTTTTGGTTTCGCAGAGATTTAAGATTGAGTGATAATGCAGGCTTGTATCATGCATTAAAAAAGGGTATACCAGTAATACCTATTTTTATTTTTGATATAAATATACTTGATAAGCTGGAAGATAAAACAGACAGGAGGGTAGAATTTATTCATGCTGCACTTGAAGAAATTCAAAAACAATTAGTTGCAATCGGGTCAACCTTGGAAGTATACTATGGTTCGCCATTAGAAGTATTCAAACAACTATTATGTAAATATAAAATAGTAACAGTATTTGCCAATCACGATTATGAGCCTTATGCTTTGGAAAGGGACCTTGCAGTTGCCGAATTATTAAAACAGCATTATGCATCTTTACTTACATTTAAAGACCAGGTTTTATTAGAAAAGGCAGAAGTAATGAAAGATGATGGCAACCCTTACACTGTGTTTACACCTTACAGCAGAAAATGGAAATCCATTCTCACCGATTTTCACCTGGAACCTTACCTGTCAAAAAAATATAGTACAAATTTTTTTCAGCAGCCGCTCCGTAAAATCCCTTCTTTAACTTCCATGGGTTTTATGGTTATAGATAAATCTTTTCCTTCAAAATCACTGGATGAGGAATTGATCAAAAAATATACAGAGGATAGAAATTTTCCTGCAGTTGACGGCACTTCCAAATTAGGTGTCCATTTACGTTTTGGTACGATTAGTATCAGGGAACTGGCTGCCAGGAGCAAAAAGATTTCAGAAACTTTTTTGAATGAATTGATTTGGCGTGACTTTTACCACATGATTTTATGGCATTTTCCTAAAGTTGGCGAGGGAAAAGCATTTAAGGCAGAATATGATTTCATCAACTGGCGAAAAGATAAAGGCGAATTTGAGCAATGGTGCACTGGTAAAACCGGTTATCCAATTGTAGATGCCGGCATGAGGGAATTAAATGCAACGGGCTTTATGCACAATCGTGTAAGGATGATAGTTGCATCTTTTTTATCAAAACATTTATTACTGGACTGGCGTTTAGGTGAAGCTTATTTTGCCCAAAAATTATTGGACTTTGATTTTGCTGCAAATAATGGCGGATGGCAGTGGGCTGCGGGCAGTGGCTGCGATGCTGCACCCTATTTCAGGATATTCAACCCGCGTTTGCAAACGGAAAAATTTGATAAAGAATTAAAATATATTCGTAAGTGGGTTCCGGAACTGGATAGTTTTGATTATCCTGCACATATCGTAGATCATGATTTTGCCAGAAAGCGTTGTTTGGAAGTGTATGCAAACGCTTTAAAGAAGCTTTGATTTTCATGTTTATATCTTTCAATTGATAAATATATCTTCGTAATTGATAGAACAATTGTTTGTTTGCTGGTATACCTGCAATAATTTTTTTATTGCATTTTTCCCTTCTTCACCCAGGTCAATGGAATAATCATTTACATACAGGTCAATGTGCTGGCGCATTACATCTTCACTCATTTCCTGTGCATTGTTCCGGATATAATCATTTAATTGAGGGTAGTTGCTAAAAGCATATTCAATACTTTTTTTAATAAGCGCATCTATCTGTTGCTGAATAGCAGTATCAATTTCCCTCCTCATAACAATTCCTCCCAATGGTATTGCATTGCCTGTTTCTTTTTCCCAAAAATCACCTAGGTCTATAATTTTTTTAAGGCCTTTGTTTAAATAAGTAAAACGATTTTCATGAATAATCACCCCCAGGCCTTTACCCTCTGCAACAAAATTTTCAATTACATCATACCGTAAAAATATTTTCTTTTTTGCCTGTGGATATGCCAGTGAAAAAAGTAAGTGTGCAGTTGTTTGTTCGCCAGGTATGGCAATAGTAAAATCTTCTACTTTTAAAAAAGGGCCGTCATTTTTGGTAATCAATAACGGTCCGACTCCCCTGCCTAATGCACTACCACTTTTTAAAACTGCGTAGCTATCCAATACCTTTGGCAATACACCATAACTTAATTTTGTAATATCCAAATTGCCCTGCATAGCCCACTGGTTAAGTGTTTGTACATCTTCCAGAACAACATCAAATTCAAAATTGCCGGTATCAATTTTTTTATTCACCAATGCATCAAAAATAAAAGTATCGTTGGGGCAGGGCGAAAATCCTACAGTAAATTTCATGGTAATTGCTTAATCAGTTTTTCCAATTCAATATTTAAATTACTGATGGCACTTTTTATTTGCCATTTGCTTTTATCTCTTTCTCCCACCAAATTGCTGATGCTTCTTATTTGTATAAATGGAATTTTTTGCTGCAAACAAACATAATGAAAAGCTGCCCCTTCCATGGTTTCTATATCTGCATCAAACTCACTTTTTAATTGCCTAATTTGTAACAAACTGTCGCTTACTTTATTTACAGTAATTGCAGTAACAACAGGTAGTGGTGAGTGGTACAATATTTCATTTGTATTGATAAGCCATCCATCAGTAAAAGGAAAATTATTTTTTTCGGCAAAGCCTGCATCAAATAAAGTTGTAAAATTTTCTTTTTCTTCAATACCAACATCACCAAAACCATCCTGCTTAATTAAAACAGGTCCCCCTAAAATTAACTGCTTGCTAAAACTGCCTGCAATGCCTGCCTGAATAATAAGGTCAGGTTTTTTATTTTGAAGGTTTATTGTTAGTTGGTAAGTAGTGTTTACCTGCCCAACGCCGGTTATCAATATAGCAATTGTATGCCCGTTTAGTTGGTATTGTTCTTTTTGCAATATCAATAAAATGGGTTTTAGTTCAAATTCAGTAGCTGCCGTTAATAAAATATGCATTTTGCAAAATTCGTGTATACACTTCATATTTCAGGATTTAGCGATTACCTTTGCGAAAATTTACCAAAGGGATGGTTTACATAACACGTATAGAACATTTTAATGCAGCACATAAATTATTTAACCCTAAATGGAGCCATCAGCAGAATGAGGAAGTTTTTGGTAAATGCGCCAATGAAAACTGGCATGGGCATAATTTTGAGCTATATGTTACTTTAAAGGGCGACCCCAATCCCGACACTGGTTTTGTTTATGATGTAAAAAGACTAAGTGTTATCGTAAAAGAGCATGTAATAGATAAACTGGACCATAAAAACCTTAATGTAGATGTTGATTTTATGGCAGGCAAAATTTGTTCTATAGAAAATTTGGTAATTGGTATTTGGGAACAGTTAAATCCACATTTACCCACAGGTGTACAATTACATTGTCTTAAATTGTATGAAACACCCCGTATTTTTGTAGAGTACTACGGCAATTAAAACACAGGTTATTGTAAACAAACAGTAACTTCAATTGTATAATACTTCGTAATAGATATGTTTAAACAGCAAACTTCTGTTATAACATACAGCAGGCACCTGCAAATTGATAACTTATTACACAGTCGTTAATTTATAGGGCTATTGTAAACATTTAATGGTGTATTTGTAATTCAATATGAATAATAAAGTAGCAGTTTACCGAAAAGAGCATTTTAATGCAGCTCACCGGCTGAATAACCCTAATTGGGATGAAGCCACCAATATAAGGGTTTTTGGTAAATGTAATAACCCCAATTTCCATGGCCATAATTACGAACTTATAGTAAAGCTTACAGGGGTTCCTGATATTGATACAGGTTATGTGTATGACATGAAACTATTGAGTGAATTGATACAGGAAAACATTTTGGAGCGCTTTGATCATAAAAATTTAAATTTAGATACCCCTGAATTTAAAAATTTAAACCCCAGTGCAGAAAATATTGCGGTAGTTATATATAATATTTTAAGGGCAAAAATAGAACCGAGTTTTGAGCTTAGTATACGTCTGTACGAGACGGAAAGAAATTTTGTTGAATACCCGGTTAATTGATGGATGTGTTTTTAAAACGAACAAAATGGAATATAATATTGTTATTTCCCGTATCTCACTAAAATAAAATTATAACCTTAGCGATGGCATATAAAAAAATAGATCAGTATGATGCGGAAGTTACATCCGGGCTGGTAAAAACTTATAAAGAAACTTTAGGTTTATTAGGTGAAGATGCAACCAGGGAAGGGCTTGAGAAAACACCTGAAAGAGTGGCAAAAGCCATGCAGTTTTTAACACAGGGATATCAGCAGGATGCCAATGCCATATTGGACTCTGCCAAATTTCACGAAGAAGTGAGTGAAATGATTATTGTAAAAGATATAGAATTGTACAGCATGTGCGAACACCACATGTTACCATTTTATGGTAAGGCACATGTGGCTTATATTCCCAATGGCTGGATAACCGGTTTAAGTAAAATTGCAAGAGTGGTAGATGTGTACAGCAGGCGTTTACAGGTACAGGAGAGATTGACACACCAGATACTGAATTCAATAAAAGAAACACTTAATCCATTGGGAGTTGCAGTAGTTATTGAAGCGTCTCATTTATGTATGATGATGCGGGGTGTACAAAAACAGAACTCAGTTACAACCACATCAGCTTTTTGGGGCGAATTTGAAAAGAATGAAACAAGGAGTGAGTTTGTAAAACTTATTAGTGCCAAACTACATTAACATAAAGGCTCAAAATATTTTTTAATCCCTCTTATTGAGGGATTTTTTGTTTTATTTGCAGAATAAATAATTGAATTATGGCACACGCATATGTATTTCCTGGTCAGGGATCGCAGTTTAGCGGAATGGGAAAAATTTTATATGATAGTAATCCTTTGGCAAAAGAATTATTTGAGCAAGCAAATGAAATAGCCGGTTTTCGTATTTCGGATGTAATGTTTAGCGGTACGGACGAAGATTTAAAACAAACAAATGTTACTCAACCCGCTGTTTTTTTACATGCAGTTATTGCATTTAAAATGTTAACTGATGCGAAACCAGATATGGTTGCAGGGCATTCATTGGGAGAATTTTCTGCCCTGGTTGCCAATAATGTATTAAGTTTTGGCAATGCTTTTAAACTGGTTTCCATAAGGGCAAAGGCAATGCAGCGGGCCTGTGAATTAAACCCATCTACAATGGCTGCCGTATTAGCATTGGCCGATGATAAGGTAGAAGAAGTATGTGCAAACGTGCAGAAAGAAACCGGCGAAATTGTGGTACCGGCTAATTATAATTGTCCGGGGCAACTGGTAATAAGCGGCTCTTTAAAAGGTATTGAAATTGCCTGCGAGCAAATGAAAGCCGCCGGTGCTAAAAGGGCAATAGTCTTGCCTGTTGGCGGCGCTTTTCATTCCCCTTTAATGTTACCTGCCAAAGAAGAACTGGCAGCAGCTATTGAATCCACTACATTTAATACCCCGAACTGTCCTGTATACCAGAATATAGTAGCAAAAGCAGTAACCGATGCAGTAGAGATCAAAAAGAATTTAATTGAGCAACTAACCGGCGCCGTTAGGTGGACACAAAGTGTACAGGCTATGATTGCTGATGGAGCTACACATTTTACAGAAGTTGGCCCGGGTAAAGTATTGCAGGGGTTGGTACAAAAGGTTAATAAAGAAATGGTAACGGATGGGGTTAGTTAATGAAACCAATACTTTATTATTTTACAATAAATAATAGCTTCCACTTGGCTTTGTAGTATCATAATTTGATGGATTTAATGCTGTGTTTAAATAATAATGATGCTCCTTATTTTCTATATTAATTATAAATCTTGCTTTTGCGCAATAATCAGAAGAACCATATACATTTGTTGGATCACTAATCCCTAGACTCAAAACAACTTTTTGTTTGGGTATAATCCCCAACTTAAATAAGTATTTTGAATTTTTTTCTACAAAGGAATATACTTTATTGTATAATAAAGGAGTTGATTCTGGTTTGCCATCTACTAAAGAATAATCAAAGAAATTCAAACCAACAACAAAACTATCTTTATTTGAAATTTCATCCAAGCCAAATACCGTACCTAAATTTGACGCACCACTATAATCCAAAATTTTATTAAATGAGATATCTGTTAAGCTTGTTGGCGAAGATATATCCAGCCATAAAGTATCCCCTATATTTGTATTTCTGGCTTCTGGATAAACTCTTGCACCTATTTGAAATGAGTATTTAGTATTAGCACAGTCTAAACTTTTTTTTTGACAAGTATTCTGAATTGAAACAACTGCTATGATTAAAATAGTAGCTATTACAGATGGTTTAGTAGCCATATTAATTTACAATAAAATAGTAACCCCCGCTTGGTCTTGTAGTATCAAAATTTGACGAATTTAAAACCGGATTTAAATAGAAATGATGGTAAATATTCTCTATACTAGTCTGAAATCCCGCCTTAGTGCAGTTATCCGACAAGCGATATACATTTGGGGCATCGCTTAAACCAAATCCAAATACACCTTTTTCCTTAGGTATTATACCTAATTTAAATAGATACTTAGAATTTTGCTCAACATAGCTATATTGTCGTATATCGCTTGCAGGATTTGGTACATTTTTGCCAAGTACTAATGAATAGTCAAACGAGTTAAATGCAACCCTAAAACTGTCTTTATTTATAATCTCATCTAAGCCAAACACGGTACCTAGATTTGCTGCACCACTATAGTTTACAATTTTATTAGACCTAGTATCTATTAAGCTTGTTGGACTTGTCATTTCAATCCATAAAGTATCACCAATATGAATATTAGTCGTTTGCGGATATACCTTTACACCTATTTGAAATGAGTACACAGTATTTGCACAACCTAAGCCTTGTTTTTGACAGGTGCTATTGATTGAGATAACTGCTATCATTAAAATAGCCGGAATTATGAATGATTTAGTAGCCATATTTAGAAAATAAGCTTGTTACTTGAGCAGTTTGATTATTTGGATTCAATAAAATAAGATTTGACCGGCAAGCTTGCAAAGTAGTTATACTGGCATTAAATGCATTATACATTTGCTGGTTAGTAAAACCTGAAACTTGATCAATTATTGCATTAAGATTGAAAGTTCGATCATTTCTATTATCATTTAGATCATAGTACAACCCTTGGGGTATCCATTTTAATGGATCTGTAATATAATTCGGATCGAAATCTTCCAATAAATTGGGATGACTTCCAAATCCAGATAATGGAGAATTATTTGTATAAGTTTTTCCTTGCTCGTAAAAATTGCTACTGCTAAGCCCATATTTTTTATTAGAAAAATAATGACCCAAATAATATGCCCAGCTTTCGCCCAATCCAATAATGGGGCCGTACGTATCTGTACCTGGCCCGTAAGGTTTGTATGTAGAGGTAAATGTACTCGCAACCTCTATAATTTCTGAATTCACAAAATTGCTGTACCATGTATTTCCCAATTGATTATACTGTGCGGCATGTGTAAGTTCGTGATAAACGGTTTCCTTTACGTGATCTGATAAAAGGCTGTTTATATCCGTATACCGATATCCAATAACAATATCAAATTGGTGTATTATATAAAAAATTACTGCTGGTACGGGCGATAGATAAGTTGATGCAAATTGCACAGTTAAATTATCATTATACCTTATGTTAAACATGGGTGAAGCGCCGGCGTTACCGATAATTCCTAATTTTGAAATATAGATTTTAAGCCCTTGTGGTGGCAGGGCTGTATGTTCAACAGGAGTATATTCCCTGTATTCCTGAACACCATTGTGTACAGTGGCAGCAGTCCAGTACATATTGCCTTTAGCAGAATAATCAGGATATTTAGTAAAGTTATAATTGGCTGCAGTTTTATCGCTGCTGAATTTACCTATTGTCATTTTAATAGGCAGTAATATTTGCCAGATCCTTATACCTCTTATAGTTCTTATTTGCGCATCAGGATTTTTAAATTTAATATTAATTTTTACAAGGTGCTTAAAACGTTTCGTGCATTGAAAATGCCCGTTATTATCTGTATAAACCCATTCAATTTTAAACCACCTTTTAGCAATAATCCGTGCTTTGCGAACCGGAACATTACCGCTGGCTGGGTTTGTTACTTGTGTATCATTCACAGTAATAGTACCTGATGGTACAGCAGCATCTGCGGCAGGTCCAGGAGGAGTTGGAGGTGCCACCTGATCAACTACACATCCGCTTCCGCTCCAATGATAACCTACCGGGCAATTGTTTGGTACACATGCATTTTGTGCAGCATTCCAATGAAACCCATCTGCACATAGAGGAACATTTGGTTGAATAATTCCGTTAGCTGCTATAAGGGCACTGCCTCCACCAGATGCTAAGTTTTCCGCTTCGGTTTCAACTGCCGTATAATTATTATCGGGTATGTGTATCTGCGCCAGCACTTCATATTGTATACCTGCAGGCGGCACATAACTGGGAGGCACAACCGCATATTGCCATGTTATTTGCTCTTCTGGTATTGATGGGTCCTGATAATAATCACCTTCATAAGTAATATCATAATCAAAGGGAGTATCAAACAGTTCTAAACCTTGCAGTTCCATGGTGGAATCTAAAACAGACAATTGATCAGGCGTTGTGGGTTTAAAACGTACATACAGGTTTGTAATAACAACAGGTACATTATAAATACCAAGATTATGGTAAGCCTGTGTCATATTTGGAATTAAATACGGATTGGTTAGTTATGCGCCTAAAACAGTAATGCGTTCTATAGAATCTCCGTTATAAAGTACAAAGGGTGCACTAAAATAACTTGCAAAATTAGCTGCTGGTAAAGTGGCAGTGGCTGTTTTTGAATTTTCGTTTAGATTTATCGGTGGCTGGTTTTCTATTTTATTACAGGAAAATAAAAAAGCACTGATATAAATGCAAAGAAGCGATTTGAATGTTTTCATAGAATGTGGTTTAGGAATTAAAAGTAGCTGTAATATTTTTAGAAACAATATTTTATTACAACTTATTTTACAAATTTAAAATTTACAGGTTTTTCTTGTATTTTAATTGATATTAAAAATTTGTCCTTCAGTTAATTGTAAGATTTGTAAAATAAGTTGACTATTATTTCAAAGTCTTTATAATAAAACAAGAGGCTACCTTTTTAAGACAGCCTCTTGTTTTTTTAATTTATTTTTTTCTTTTACAAAGTACTCAACACACTGTTCATACTCCTTACTGCATCTGCACTTTTATTAAAAGCAGCCTGTTCCTCTTCATTCAATTTGTAATCAATAATTTTTTCCCATCCATTTTTGCCAAGGGTTACCGGAACACCGATACAAATATCTTTTTGCCCGTATTCACCATCAAGGCTTACACAGCAGGTAATTAGTTTTTTCTCATCTCTCACAATAGATTTTACCATCGCAGCGCATGCAGCACCAGGTGCATACCATGCAGAAGTACCCAGTAAGCCTGTTAGTGTGGCTCCGCCAACCATAGTATCGGCAGCAACTTTTTTCAAACTTGCTTCATCTAAATAATTACTTACAGGGGCGCCCTGGTAAGTAGCCAACCTTGTTAAAGGGATCATGGTTGTATCACCATGTCCACCTGCAACAAATCCTTGTAAATCGTTTGGAGAACAACCTATAGCGGTTGATAAATAATATTTAAAACGGGCACTATCCAAAGCACCGCCCATACCAATGATCTTGTTTTTTGGTAAGCCCGTAGATTTCAATGCCAGGTAGGTCATTGTATCCATTGGGTTACTAATTATTATGAATATAGCATTGGGGGAATGTTTTAAAATATTCTCTGCAACACCCTTTACAATACCAGCATTAATGCCAATTAACTCTTCTCTTGTCATGCCGGGTTTACGTGGTAAACCTGATGTAATAACAGCGATATCACTGTTAGCAGTTTTGCTGTAATCATTGGTACTTCCGGTTATTTTAGTATCAAAACCAAGCAGGGCGGCTGTTTGCATCATATCAATAGCCTTTCCCTCAGCTATACCTTCTTTAATATCCAATAATACTAATTCTTCGCATAACGCCGCACGGGCAATATTATCTGCACAGGTTGCGCCTACTGCTCCTGCACCAACAACGGTAACTTTCATAATAAATATGTTTTTAAGTAGTAAAATTAATTTGCGCTGCAAAGGTAACTGATTACAACATTGCGTAATTGGGAGATACCTAAATTATTTGATGGCATCCAGAATAGCCGGCACCCCTGCATTGCCTACAAATGCTTTAGCAAGCTTACCCTTTTTATCGTAAATAAAAATAGATGGAAATGTTCTCAAATTAAATAAACGCCCTAAACTATAATTTACATCCTGCCCCATTTTAATATTAGGTATGGTGGATAAAGTATATTCCTGGTAAAATTGCTTTACCAAAGCATAGCTGGATGGGGAAACCATCAATACCTGGATATTTTTCAGCTCATTTTTATAAGCTAGTAATTCTTTTGTTTCCTTTTGACAATGCTCACAATCAGGATTAAAAAATATAATTATAAATGGTTTACCCTTTTTAAGGTTTTTATTTGAAAAACTGGTGCTGTCAGGAAGCGTATAGATATTGAAGGAAGGGATAGTTTCAAATTTTGACAAGCCAATTGCAGATGAATCTTTTTGTGCAGTTGTTACTATTGTACCGGCAATAAATGCAATAAGGAAGAGAATTTTTTTCACTTTGTACTTTTTTTGTAAAGATAATTTTAAAAATGTAATCCAACTGTTAAGCATGGTAAATGGGCTAATGCCAAGAGCAGGCAGGTTAAACCCTTTTGAATTAATTAAACCCTTGTTTTCGTTGTTGAAAAGGAAAACCTGGAATTTGGCTGTATATAATGTGACAGCTGCATTGGTTTTAATTTTTGATTTACCATTACTATTGCTACTTTTGCAGCCCCGCTTAAAAACTATAAGCGTAAGTACAATATAAATTAATAAGCAAATAAAAAGAATAATATGGCAACAACAGCAGATATGCGCTCAGGCCTTATCATAAAAGTAGATGGTAGTTTGTATACGGTTATTGAATTTGGTCAAAATAAAACAGCCCGTGCTGCTGCAAAAGTGTGGGCAAAATTAAAGGGTGTAGACAACAGCCGTACTATTGAACTTACGTGGAATAGTGGTGAAGTTATATTTCCGGTACGTGTAGAAAAGAAAACTTACCAGTACTTATATAAAGATGATACCGGGTATAGTTTTATGGATGTTGAAACTTTTGAGCAAATAACTGTTCCTGAATCAATGGTAGATGCACCAAGATTTTTGAAAGACGGCCAGGAAGTTTCTGTACTGATCAATGGAGAAACAGACCAGCCAATGGGTGTTGAACTTCCTGATAAAATAGTGTTACTGGTTACGTATAGCGAACCCGGAATGAGGGGAGATACTGCGACCAAAACGCTAAAACCAGCTACAGTAGAAACAGGTGCAACCGTAAATGTGCCATTATTTGTAAATGAAGGAGAATTGATTAGGGTGCATACCAAGACAGGGGAATATGTAGAAAGAGTAAAAGAACAATAATTAACTGCACTATAAAAAAAGGATTGATTGCAAAATCAGTCCTTTTTCATTTTTAAAAAATCAGCCTTTTTTGATGATTTTTAGCCTTTTTTTGGTCTTTTTTGATGATTTTTAACCATTTTATTCAATTTTCTTATTTTTTTAATTGACATTATTAATAAATCATTACCTACCTTAGCAGCCCGTTTCTAATTAAAAACCAATAAACCTTTCTAATATGGACATAAAACAAATCCAGGAGCTGGTAAAGCTCATAAACAAAACCAATATTGGGGAAATTACAATTGAAGAAGAAGGAATTAAAATAACAGTCAAACAGAAAAAAGAGCCAGTTCAACATATTATAGCAGGGGGCCAGTCGGGCCAGATTTATTCAAGCCCAACTCAACAACAAGCGCCACCACCTCCACCACCACCCGCAGCAATAGCCCCAGTAGAAATACCCAAAACAGATAATTACATTACAATAAAAAGTCCGATGATTGGCACCTTCTATAGGCAGTCGGGCCCGGATAAACCACTTTTAGTAAATGTTGGTGATGATGTTACTGTGGGAAAAGTAGTATGCATTATTGAAGCTATGAAACTTTTCAATGAAATTGAAAGTGAGGTAAAAGGTACCATTGTAAAAATATTGGTAGAAGATTCAAGCCCGGTTGAGTATGATCAGCCTCTCTTCCTTGTAGACCCGAGTTAATGTACAGATTTGCCAACTTCCTCACATGAAAATTTTAAGTAGTGGTAGCAGGTGCTTTGATTTCTTTATAAAATTATTAAGCAATACAAGTCGTGCAAAATATAGAATAGCGAATTATTAAATTAGCTAATCAGAAATTAAAATTATGTTTAAAAAAATATTAATTGCCAACCGTGGAGAAATTGCCTTACGCATTATACGTACTTGTAAGGAAATGGGTATAAAAACAGTAGCTGTTTATTCTACTGCCGATAAAGATAGTTTGCATGTAAAGTTTGCTGATGAAGCAGTATGTATCGGTAAGCCAAGCAGTATGGATTCTTATCTGAACATTCCGCATATTATGGCGGCGGCTGAAATTACAAACTCCGATGCTATTCATCCTGGCTATGGTTTTTTAGCAGAGAATGCAAGGTTTGCCCAGATATGCACCGATCATGGAATAAAATTTATTGGTCCAACGCCTGATATGATCAATGCAATGGGCGATAAAATAACTGCAAAAGAAACAATGATAAAAGCCGGTGTACCCGTGGTGCCTGGTAGTGGCGGTTTGCTGGAAAGTGTAGAGCAGGCAAAAGGCCTGGCTAAAAATGAAGTAGGTTATCCAGTTATATTAAAAGCAACAGCAGGTGGTGGCGGTAAAGGTATGAGGGTAGTATGGCAGGAAAGTGAAATGGAAAAAGCTTTTGAAAATGCCAAAACAGAAGCAGCAGCATCTTTTAAAAATGACGGTATTTATATGGAAAAATTTGTGGAAGAACCACGCCATATTGAAATACAAATTGCAGGCGACCAGTTTGGTAATGTATGCCATTTAAGTGAAAGGGACTGTTCTATACAGCGGCGCCATCAAAAATTAGTAGAAGAATCGCCTTCGCCTTTTATGACACCCGAATTAAGAGAAGAAATGGGTGATGCCGCCATTAAAGCAGCTAGCGCCATCAGTTATGAAAGTGTAGGCACCATCGAATTTTTGGTTGATAAGAACCGAAAATTCTACTTCATGGAAATGAATACCCGTATTCAGGTAGAGCATTGTGTTACTGAAGAAGTAGTGAATTACGATTTAATAAAAGAACAAATAAAAATAGCCGCTGGCCATAAGGTAAGCGGTAAAAACTATTATCCGCAAATGCACGCCATTGAGTGCCGTATCAATGCCGAAGACCCATACAATGATTTTCGCCCAAGTCCCGGTAAAATAACTGTACTGCATACCCCCGGTGGACATGGCGTAAGGGTAGATAGCCATGTATATGCAGGTTATGTAATTCCTCCGTATTACGATAGTATGATTGGTAAACTGATTACCGTTGCACAAACCAGGGAAGAAGCCATTGATACTATGCACAGGGCATTAAGTGAATATATTATTGAGGGGGTAAAAACAACCATTCCCTTTCATTTGCAACTGATGAAAAACGAAGATTTTAGAAAAGGAAATTTTACTACTAAGTTTTTGGAAACTTTTAAGATACAGTAAGGTTAAAGATCAGATTCAGTACTAATAAATTATAAGAGCTATCCATTACTCCGGATAGCTTTTGTTTTAATACCCACTATCAGCTAATTCTACTAAAAATCCTCCGATATTAATTCTTCATATCCCTGATTTGTAAGGCAAAAGAAATGGATTTCTTATCTTTGCCGCTCACATAACCTTTAGCAGCGATGGCATTAATAAAAAGTATATCGGGTATCAGGGGTACAATTGGAGGTAAAACAAATGATAACCTTACCCCATTGGATATAGTAAAATTTACTGCAGCCTACGGAACTCTTTTGATGAAGGAAAGTGCCAATAGAAAAATTGTTTTGGGCAGGGATGGACGGATTAGTGGAGCAATGGTAAAAAGCCTGGTAATCAGCACGCTTAATGCATTGGGGTTTGATGTGATAGATTTGGATTACAGCACTACACCAACTGTTGAAATGGCGGTGGTTTTTGAAAATGCGGCTGGTGGTATCATATTAACGGCAAGCCATAATCCTAAAGAATGGAATGCATTAAAATTATTAAACAGCAAGGGCGAATTTATCAATGCTAAAGAAGGAATGGAAGTGTTGACAATAGCCGCAGCCGAAGATTTTGATTTTGTCAGTGTAGATAAACTTGGCCATACAATTTCGGACGACTTGTCTTTGCAAAAACATATTGATGCGGTTGTAAGTTATGAATTGGTAGATGTTGCAGCCATAAAAAAAGTAAAGTTTAAAATTGTGTTAGATGCTGTAAACAGTACAGGGGCTATCGCTGTACCCGCTTTACTAAAAGCATTGGGCGTTAAAGATATTATTGTATTAAATGGAGAAGTAAATGGAAAATTTGCCCACAACCCCGAACCTTTACCCGAACACCTTACACAATTAAGTAATGAAGTAGTAAAACACAATGCCAGCCTTGGTATTGCAGTAGACCCTGATGTAGACCGCTTATGCTTTGTGTGTGAAGATGGCGGTATGTTTGGGGAAGAATATACATTGGTGGCAGTGGCCGATTATGTATTAAGTAAAAAGAAGGGCAATACGGTTTCTAATATGTCGTCAACAAGGGCATTAAAAGATGTAACTGTAAAGCATGGCGGTGAATATTTTCCCAGTGCGGTAGGTGAAGTGAATGTGGTTACTAAAATGAAAGAAGTAAATGCTGTTATAGGGGGCGAAGGTAATGGCGGCATCATTGTTCCTGATTTGCACTATGGCAGGGATGCTTTAATTGGGATAGCTCTTTTTTTAACGCACCTGGCAAACAGCAAAAAAAGTATCAAACAATTACGCAATACTTACCCTGGGTATTTCATCAGCAAAAATAAAATTACGTTAGAAAAGGATATCAATGTACAGGCTGTATTTAAAAAAATACAAGACAAATATAAAAACCAGCCGATTAATGCAGAAGATGGTTTGAAGATTGAGTTTGATAATGACTGGGTACATTTACGTACCAGCAACACAGAGCCAATTATCCGTATTTATGCTGAAAGTAATTTTGAAACAACTGCTGATAATATTGCAAAAAGATTGATGAAGGATATTCATGAGGTTATTTAATCAATGGTCAATAGTCGATAGTGAATAGGTTTTTAAACTGTTCCTCTTAATCCATTGTTCACAAATCACTGATAGTAATTCATTCATTCATATAGTATTCAATATTCACCATTCACCTTATATGAAAAGAATTTACTTTGATAACGCAGCTACCACTTCGCTAGATCCTGTTGTGCTGGATACGATGATGCCATTTTTAACAGAAAAATTTGGCAACCCTTCTTCCATCTATTCTTACGGGCGTGAAACAAAAATGGCTATTGAACAATCAAGGAAAACTGTTGCCAAAATTTTAAATGCACATCCGGCAGAAATATTTTTTACAAGTGGTGGAACAGAAAGCAGTAATACCGCCATTACTGCTGCTGTAAAGGATCTTGGCTGCAAACATATTGTTACTTCAGCCATTGAACATCATGCAACCTTACACACAGTTGAGTATTTGCATAGCCTTGATATTGCTACAATAAGCTATGTAAAATTATTACCTAACGGACATATTGATCTTTATAATTTGGAAAAATTACTGGCATCAAGTGAAGAGAAAACATTGGTAACCTTATTGCATGCCAACAATGAGATAGGCAATATGCTTGATATACATGCGGTTGGTAATTTATGTAAATTATACAATGCTATTTTTCATTGCGACACTGTGCAGACGGTTGGTCATTTTCCTTTTGATTGCAGAAATACCCCGGTGCATTTTATTACAGGGGCTGCCCATAAATTTCACGGCCCAAAAGGAATAGGTATTTTATATATCAATGAAAATGTGCGCATACAACCTTTTGTGCATGGGGGCGGACAAGAGCGTAATATGCGTGCCGGTACAGAGAATCTGTATGGTATCATAGGTTTCGCAAAAGCGTTGGAATTAGCAACAGTTACCCATAAAGAGGATGCTGTATATATTGGCAGCATTAAGGAGTATATGCACGATGCTTTATTAAAAAATATTCCAGGTATAGGGTTTAATGGTGATGTATTTGGAGAAAGTTTGTATACGGTGTTAAGTGTAAGTTTTCCTAAAACAGAAAAGTCAGAAATGTTACTGTTTAATTTAGATATCAATAATATTTGTGCCAGTGGTGGTAGTGCCTGCACCAGCGGTGTAGAACAAGGGAGCCATGTAATCCGTGCCATCAACAATAATCCCAACCAGGTAACAGTTCGTTTTAGTTTTAGTAAGCACAATACCACTGCAGAGGTAGATGCAGTGGTGGCAGTTTTAAAAGAAATGGTTTAAAAATAATTGCGTTACGGCAGCGATTACATAATTGATTGCTTCAAATAATTAATGGCGTTGGTATGTTACCTGTATTTTGTACATTCATTTTAGGTAAATATTTTACTTATAAAAACGTATGAAAAATTCTTTTGTCAGGATAGTTTCTTACCTGGCTACACTTATTTTTTTACTGCATTGGGCAGTTGCTTTTATTTTAGCAATGCCTGTAAATGATGTAAAACAAACTGTAACAGGTTACCTTCCCAGGTATCAAACCATGTTCAGTTCCTGGAGTTTTTTTACGCCGCCACTTACTTACCACAACAGGTTGTATTTTATTTTTCGGGATAGTAAAATCAGTGGTAATAAACAAGACACCATTGAAGTGTTAGCAAACATTTCTCTTCAAAAACAAATAAGGGCGCCGTTTAATCAAAGAGAAAATATTATTGATCACCTGGTTAACAACAGTGTGGCGGGTCTTAAAAAAATTGTATGGCCTTATAAAACAACAATAGATTCACTTTCAATAAATAAATCAGATTCCCTTACTATCGCCCGGGCAATAAGTAATGTAGAAAATAACGTCAATTATAAAAGGTATCTGGCTACTTTAACCAATTACTGTAAAACAGTGTTGCAGGAAAAACACATTGATACAATTGGTAAAGAAGTAAAAATTGTAATTAAAGAAGAAGCGATCCGCCCTTTTAGCCAGATAGTTGATGCCAGCTATTTGCAGAAAGAAATACTTGTTTTCGAAACTACTTATAAGCTAATTAATCCATGATGCAACAACAGGTAAAGCAGTATGTGGACAGGCTGCAGCTTAAAAACTATAAATCTTTCTACCTGGCTTTTTTAAGGGTAGCCCTTGGTATATGGTTGTTGAAAGAAGTGTGCATTAATTGGAGCAGTATGGAAATACTTTACGGGAACTCGGCACTTGTAGTACCTGGAAAAAACTTGATTAGCCGGTTACCAGGGGGTGGTTTTTTGGTAGTTAAAAGCCATTATTTGTGGTTTATTTTAAGCTATGTGGTAATTATTTTTATGAGTATACTCGGTATTGGTAAATGGTTTACAGCCACTGTACTTTTTGGAATGTTTGCGGTACTGCAAAAAATGAACATGACGATGCTTAATGGAGGTGATAAAATGGCAATGGCACTATTTTTCTATCTTATTTTTGCAGACTCTTACCAATATTTCACTTTGTTCAAACAAAAGCGGAACAAAAATGATAATTATAAATTGCAAAACCTGTTTAGTAACCTCGCCGCATTTTCTATAATGTTGCAACTTTGCCTGGCTTATTTTCAATCGGGTGTATTAAAGGCAGGCAACTTTTTTTGGCTGCATGGCGAAGCAACTTATTATGCTTTATCAATGGAAAGATTTGTAGGAACTGCTTTTAATAAATACATTGTAAAATATAAATGGATTGATTATGTTAGCAATTATGCAACGTTATCTTTTGAACTACTTTTTCCATTTCTAATATGGATAAAAAAAATACGGAAGCCCTTGCTGATAATAGGTTTACTGTTTCACCTGTGTATTTATATTTTCTTAATGATTTATGGTTTTCAAATTGTTTTTATTTTAATTTACGGACTATTTTTACCCAATCAACAATTATTGGATTTTGTACAAAAATGTAAAACGTTCCTTCTGCCCAAAAAAATAAAAGTTGCGAACAAATCTTAAAGGCATAAGTATCTAAAAGCTATAACCTAATTTCTCTGTTAATTCTTTTGGCAATACGGGCAGCTTCCTTCTGTCAATTAAAAAGCTATTTAGTTGTGCTATTTCTTTAAAAATATAATGTTTATCCATGGCCGCTTTAAGGTAGCCAGCACCACTGCTGCCGCCTGTACCAATACGGGTGCCAATCATCCGTTGAACCATATTAATATGGCGGTATCGCCAATTACCTAACTGGTTATCAATTTCCAGTAAAGTTTCTAATAATTGAAAGGGTAATTCCAGCATTGTATAGCCACGATATAGCATAATAAACAAGGCACTTCGGCAGGCTTTGGCAGATAACTGGCGATTGGTATTTTCAGCACCATCATAAAAAACAAGTTTAAAAAAATGCTGGTTGTTTTTTTCTGCTTCTGTTAAACTATTTACATAAACCTGTTCATAGTCTATAAAAAAATTAAACCCTTTATCGTTGCCTGTACCCGGTTTGTAATTTGCAGTGAAAATATTTTCTGTAATAAACGGCATGCGCTCCAACCATTCATTAATGAGTTTAATTACAGAGTCTGTTTGTTCGGCTTCTTTAATGATGGCCACTTCATTGTCTTTTAATTGGGACGTGTAATACTCCTGTCCATGTCGTTGCTCAAATTTAAGGCCCAGCTTTGCTTCCAGTTTTTTAAACTGCCAGCTTTGAAAACCTGAGGCAGGCCGCAGCATATCCCTGAAATCAAGAAAGTCCATTGGCGTCATCGTTTCTATAATATCTATCTGCTGCACTAATACTTTTAGTATTGTTACAACCCTTTGTAAACGATGTACAACTGTTTGCAGTTCGGCAGAATTATCATTCAATAAGGGCTTACGCATTGTATCCAGTACTGCATCAATTTCAAATTGAATCTGTTTAAACCATAACTCATAAGCCTGGTGAATGATGATAAACAACATTTCATCATGCGCCGGTAAATTGCCGGGCTTAAAACTTTCAGGCTGCTGGGCACCTAATATTTTATCCAATTGAAGATAGTCTCCATAATAGACTGTTTTATCTGGCATAAATATTTTGTTTGTAAAGTAATTTACTTAGTTACTGGTTTGATTAATTTATACATTTTATCTGATCAAAACAGTAGAACCTTTTTGCTGAACTTTTTGCCCCGAATCAATATTAGTATAATTTAATAACCATACATAAGTACCTGTATCCTGCGGATTTCCTTTAAATGTACCATCCCATTTATTGGTCCAGTCATGGGTTTCAAATATTTTTTGACCTAGCCGGTTGTAAACAATGAATACGAGATCTTTCGCTTTGTAAGCATTGGTAGGGTAAAGGTAGTCATTAAGACCATCTCCATTTGGGGTAAAGGCTTTGGGTATAGCAATATAACAGTTGGCTGCAACCCTAATGGTATTTGTTGCAGTATCTGTACAACCAATACTGTTGGTTACAATTAATTGAATAACTACATCATGAATATTGTTTGAAGTAGTATAAAATTGTTTTGGCGGTGTTTGCTGCGTGCTTACGTTACCGTTACCAAAGTCCCAAAGCCAGGCATTGTTGAGACTTCCGGTACTTTGATCAATGAACGTGGCGGGATCTCCGGGGCAAACAACAGCTGTTGATTCAAATAGTGCTTTTATTGCATTGTTTAATAATAAAGTAGTAGTAACAGTATCGCTACAGGTACCATTACTTACAATTAAAGTAGCTTCTTTTTGCCCAAATACCGGGTAAAGAATAATCGGGTCTTTTATTGTACTATTAATGGAATTATCAAAATTCCATTGCCAGTTATTTACTCCATTATTTCCATCATGGCTATAAAAAATAGTATCAGTAACACATCCATAATGAATGTTCGATTTAAAAGAAGCAGATACAGTATCTTTTGTATTAAAAGGCAACACTGCACCCGGTGTCGTTTCTTTTCCGCATTCATTAATGATGGTATTACCATCAGAACCAGTCACTAATTGTATTTTAAAACTGCCTGTAATTTGTATAGGAGTGGATAATTTTACCTGGATAATATTGGTTAAATCATTGGAATTGCAAATACTAGTTGCTCCAGTAACTTTTACTGCTGAGGTTCCTGTAACAATAAAATCGCTGCCATTGGCAGCAATGGAATTACAATTAATTGGGTCTCTAAATACCAGATATAAAATGTTGGGTGCGCAACCAACTTTAGTAAGACTATCCATCGGTGTTTCAACTACAGGGTATACAGTAACAGGCAATGACTGGCCTGCAGGAATATCTCTGCCACAATTATCCAATAAAGTATTGCGATCAGTTCCGGTCTTAATTTGGGCAGTATAATTACCTATAGGCAAGGGGCCTCCCAAACTAATTACTATAGAATCCATATCAAAAGCATTACCACAGCCAATACCAGCAGCGCCGATAATTGGTGCAATTGCCGGTGTTATACTAAAGTCACTTCCATCTGCAGCAAGGCTGTTGCATTTCATTTTTTTATTGAGCTTTATTGAAATTTTTGTACCATCACAGGCAGCCTTTGCTTTTAGTAAACTTGGGTTTACCGGGTCGGTAATAACAGCAGTTCCACCGCCAAATGACAATGCATAGCCGCTTTGCGAATCACTAAAATGGCTTACCAATAAAATATATTCATGCCCCAGTGTAAGGTTGGCCATGCTGCTGAATGTTGGAACACCATACCCGTCGCAAAATGCTAATCCTGTTCCGGCGCTGCTTGCTCCGGTTAAACCACCTTCACCAGACCAGTTGCATGCTACAAAAAGACTGGCATTGGTATATACGTCATCGGGATT
>JANYGZ010000098.1 GCA_025362235.1 Ferruginibacter sp.
AGACAGAGGTGGCTGTTGGATGCAAAATACTCAACATCATGCTGCAAACGGCAAAACCACAAAGCAAGAAAATATCTTAACAATAAATCAGGATAGGTTAGCTATCAATAAAATTTTATTCATGCAACAAAGCCAGTTAAAGTCCTCAATGAAATTTAAATAATCATCATTCGTAATATCACTTTTATTATGATAGAAAATAAATTTGTTCCCATTACTTAAAAGCAATTTAAATTTTGAGTATTTATTTTCGGATTCATCAAATACTAAATAGCTGCTAATGTCTGACCAGCTTATAAAAACATCTTGCTTATTTTGAAATATAAACTGCTTAACCCATTTCTTTTTTAGTCCTCATCTATTGTTAATTCAATGTCAGTTGTAGCAACCAGTTTAATAATTTTCGGTACTAAATAAAAAAAAGTAATTAAAACAATGGCCGAAGATGTAAAAATAGAAATAACTCCTAGGTTATGGTAAGGAGGGTTTGGAAAGAGTAAAACTATTATTCCTGTTACAAAAGATAATAATATTAATGATACAATTAAAAAATAAAATAAGGACACTCCCCTTATTGAGTAGGATTTCATAATGTTACATTTAATTATGGGCTAAGGAAATAATGAATACTGAAAAGATTCCCTTAGTTTTTATTTTTTGAACCCAATTCTTTGTCTGTCTTCCCATTTTCTTTGCGCAGCCTTTTCATCTAATAGATTTTCCATTGCATCATAAATCTGATTTAGCTGCACATCATGCTCACCAAGCCGTTCCTTGATTTCTTTTAGCTGTTCTTTTATATCAGTTTGTTTCAAAACAGCTTTTTTTATTGCTACAAAAGCCCGCATAATAGCAATATTCATCTTAATTGCTTTATCGGAGTTTATAACTCCGCTTAACATGGCAACGCCCTGTTCGGTAAATACATAAGGAAGATATTTCAGATGTTGCCCCCTGCCATTCTTTAAGATCACAATTTGTGATCTTAAAGAATCATTGTTTTCTGAGGCTTCAATTTGAAGCCGCAGCTCTTCAAATTCTTCTTTAGTAAGCTGAAACATGAAGTCTTTAGGAAATCGCCTGGCTTGGCGTTTTACTGCCTGGTTTAAACTCCTGGTCTCTATTTCATATAGTTCTGCCAGGTCCCTGTCGAGCATAACCCTTTCGCCTCTTATTTCATAAATCCTGTTTTGGATGCTTTGTATTATTTGCATAATAGATGCTTTTCAGATACAGCAACAATATAACAACAAAAAATTCAAATTAAAAGGAAGATGCCAAGGATCGATAATTGTCGCACATAAAAAAATAAGATCACAATTTGTGACCTTAAAAAATATTATTTGCTCAAATGCATACTACGTTCTTTATACAGTTGCCTGAAATAAGGATCACGCAGGTCTTTTATAAAACGTATCGCTTCTCCTGTACTTTTCATTTCCGGGCCAAGCTCTTTATTTACACCAGGGAATTTATTAAAAGAAAAAACCGGTTCTTTAATGGCAAAACCCGTCATCTTTTTCTCGAATGTAAAATCTTTCAATTTATTTACACCTATCATTATTTTGGTAGCAATATTTAAGTAAGGTATCTGGTAAGCTTTGGCAATAAAAGGAGTGGTACGACTGGCCCTTGGGTTGGCTTCGATAACATAAACGTTGCCATCTTTAATGGCAAACTGAATATTAATCAGTCCTTTTATTTTGAGCGTCCTTGCAATTTTCTCTGCATACTCTTCCATGGTATGAACAATCAATGGCGATAAATTAAACTGGGGCAACACTGCGTTGCTGTCACCACTATGGATACCTGCCGGCTCAATATGTTCCATCACGCCCATGATGTGAAAATCTTCACCATCAAAAATGGCATCAATTTCAGCTTCCTGGCAACGGTCCAAAAAGTGGTCAATTAAAATTTTATTGCCGGGCAAATGTTTTATCAAACTTAAAATACCTTTTTCAAGGTCTTCATCATTCAGCACAATCCGCATACGCTGTCCGCCAATTACATAACTGGGGCGTATCAGCACAGGGTAACCTACCTGTTTTGCTACTTCAATGGCATCGTCTGTATTAAAGGCTGTGCCATAATTTGGATAAGGGATACCCAGTTCTTTTAAAGTATCACTAAATCTGCCCCTGTCTTCTGCAATATCCATACTGTCGAAAGAAGTGCCGATAATTTTTATACCTTTTTCGTGTAATTTTTTCGCAAGCTTTAACGCTGTCTGCCCGCCCAATTGCACAATTACACCTTCGGGTTTTTCGTGTTCTATTATTTCCCACAGGTGTTCCCAAAATACAGGTTCAAAATATAATTTATCAGCAATATCAAAATCAGTAGACACGGTTTCAGGATTACAATTCACCATGATGGCTTCATAACCTGCCTCTTTTACAGCCAGTAAACCATGTACACAACAATAGTCAAACTCAATACCCTGGCCAATTCTATTAGGCCCGCTACCCAATACAATTATCTTCTTCTTTGCAGAAACTTTCGATTCATTGGACACCAGTCCTCCTCCGCTAACCAGCGGAGAGATAGAGGGGGCTTCAAACGTGCTATAGAAATAGGGCGTCTTTGCTTCAAACTCTGCGCTACATGTATCTACCATTTTAAACACCCTTGTCAGGCCCATGGCTTTTCTGCGGTTATAAATAATTTCCGCATCATCTTCCTTCATAATGCGGACTATCTGTTCATCGCTGAAACCTAAAAACTTTGCCTTTGTTAAAACATCATCAGGCAATGTTTTTAAATCATATTGGGCAATCTCTTTTTCACAATCGCAAATCTTTTGTATCTGGTAAATAAACCACCTGTCTATGCCCGTACTTTCGCAGATACGTTTTACACTTGCCCCGGCCATCAATGCATCTTTAATGCGAAAAACCCTGTCCCATTTTGGTATCTTGATGTATTCAATCAGTTCATCTGCATGCATTAAACTTTTGCCATAATAACCTAGGCCTACGGCTTCGTTTTCTAAACTCTGACAGGCTTTTTGTATCGCTTCGGCAAAGCTTCTGCCAATGGCCATTACTTCACCAACACTTTTCATCTGAAAGCCCAGGGTATCATTGGCACCTTTAAATTTATCAAAGTTCCAGCGGGGAATTTTTACAATTACATAATCCAATGCAGGTTCAAAATAAGCCGAGGTAGATTGAGTGATCTGGTTCTTTAATTCATCAAGATTATACCCGATGGCCAGCTTGGCGGCAATTTTTGCAATTGGATAACCCGTAGCCTTACTCGCTAATGCAGAGGAGCGGCTTACCCTGGGATTTATTTCTACCACAATTAATTCTTCTGTTTGTGGATTTAAAGCAAACTGTACATTGCAACCACCGGCAAAATTACCCAATGCCCTCATCATCCTGATAGCCGTGTTGCGCATCAACTGATAAGCGCTATCGCTTAAAGTCATGGCTGGCGCTACTGTTATGCTATCACCTGTATGAACTCCCATGGGGTCAAAATTTTCAACCGCACAAATTATTACTACGTTATCATTGCTATCCCTAAGCAGCTCCAGTTCAAATTCTTTCCAGCCCAGCACCGCTTTTTCTACCAGTACTTCATGAATGGGCGATGCGGTTAAACCATTGTTCAATGCTTCATCCAGTTCTTCCTTTTTAAATACGATACCACCACCGCTGCCCCCTAAGGTAAATGAAGGGCGAATCACCAACGGAAATCCTATCTCCTGCGCAAATTCTTTTCCTTCTAAAAAAGAGTTGGCTGTTCTTGCCTGGCAAACTGGTATACCCATTTCAATCATCCACTGGCGAAATTTTTCCCTGTCCTCTGCCTTATCTATTGCTTTGATATCAACCCCAATAAGCCTTACATTAAATTTTTCCCAAATGCCCAGTTCATCCGCTTCTTTACAAAGGTTTAAAGCGGTTTGCCCGCCCATGGTGGGCAATACGGCATCTATATTATTTTCTTCCAATATCTGCTCGATGCTTTCAACAGTCAATGGCAGCAGGTAAACCCTGTCGGCCATCATCGGGTCGGTCATTATTGTAGCCGGGTTGCTGTTGATTAATATTACTTTAATACCTTCTTCACGTAAACTTCTGGCTGCTTGTGTGCCGGAGTAATCAAATTCGCAGGCCTGGCCAATAACAATAGGGCCCGAGCCGATAATAAGTACTGATTGAATGGAATTGTCTATTGGCATAATATGTTACCCTATGTACAGGCGTGCAAAAGTAAGGCACTGAGCCGAAAAAATGAAATGAGAATTAAACAATCCGGCGGGTAAAATAATTGAAAATCATTTTAAATTTTTGGTATATCAGTTACTGGTTTGTTGCGGCAAGGCCGTAACAGCGGATTTATTCACCATCAAAACCGGAATTAAAAATTTATTAAATCAATAAAAAGATGTATATATAAAGCGGCTAAAAACAAATGCAGAAAATGCAGTGACTAAAAAATACAAATAAAAACAAGGTCTTTTTAATTAATTAACAAATAATGGCGAGGTTTTTGAAAAACTAATGATAAACATATACCTCTACCTATCGTACAAAATTTTACTGGTAATTATGGAAACTGTTTTTTGGAATTAATAATACTATCACTACAGTAAATTTATGGTTATTTATTTGATGGCATCCTTTTTATAAGGCAACTGTTAAATAAAAATCTTCGATTATTAATACATACACAGTAGTAATTATCTTAAATTATTTTAAACCACTAAAATTTCAAAGTATGCAATTATCAAAGAAATTAATTATTGTTACCAGTTTTCTGGCAATTAGTTTATTATTAATAATAAGCTCCTGCCAAAAACAAGACACGGGTTTAACCAATCCCACAAATGGCAAAAAATTATCCCTGTATTTAACAGATGCGCCATGCCAATACGATTCCGTTTTTATTGACATCCGCTATGTAGAAGTAAAAGTTGATACAAGTAACGAACACATGAGTGATGACCATTTTGGCGATACGGATAAAGATGAGGATGATGATCATCAGCACCATGACGGGTTTGGTAAATGGGATACACTTACCATCAACCCTGGCATATACAATATTTTACAACTACGTAATGGCATTGATACCTTGCTGGGCACAGGAAATTTACCACTTGGTTCAATCAGGAAAATCAGGTTAACACTGGGTACCAATAACAGCCTTGTAAATGCCGGCATAAAGTATCCTCTTACCCTGCTTGCAGGTACCAATAATTATGTGTATATAAAAATCCATAAGGAAGATGAAGATGATGAAGATGAAATTACTTCCGCTCATTCTTCTATCTGGATTGATTTTAATGTATGCGAATCTATTAAATTAATAGACGGCCAATATTTTCTTAAACCATTTTTTAAACCATTTGGCATGAAGAATTTTGGTAAACTTGAAGGTAAAGTATTACCAGATGCTGCTCATGCTTTTGTATCGGCAAGTAACGGTACAGATGCAGCCTCAACAATACCTGAAGAAAATGGAGAATACAAAATTCGTGGATTAAAAGAGGGAACTTATAGTGTCAGGTTTAAAGGTTCCGGAGGTTATAATGATACAACTATTACAAATATAAATGTGCAAAAAGGTAAGGAAACAAATGTTCCAACTGTAACATTGCATTTATAGGTACTACAATTTTTCTACATAATCAGGCCGGAATTTATTTCCGGCTTTTTTATTTACATCACTATAAAAACTATAGATAATTAAAAATCAGGCCTCACCGGGGCATGAAAGTTTATGATGGATTACCAGCAGGTGGATTATCCTTTTTTCCAAACAAATCACTGATTGTTTTTTCGGCATCACCGAAATGTTCTTTAAAAGCATCAGCACCTTTTGTTTTCAATTCTTCAAAATAATCTTTGGCTTTTTCAAAGGCTCCTTCTGCTTCATCTTTCATTTTATGTGCCTTGTCTTTTAAATCACCGGCAAGTTTTTCTTTTTCTTCCGGGCTCATGCTCATATATTTTGCACCGGCTAAAGCAGCGGCAGCACCCAGTAAAAAAGTGGCTATGTGTTTTGAATTTACGTTCATGATAAAATTTTTAATGTTGATTTTAAAATTAAGTTTGCATCTTTATTACAAGATATGAATGTACAAAAAGTAGGCACGTTATTATACTTTTCCCTGTTATTTAATTCGGTTACCGCCCAGGTATTTCCCGAAAAAAACTACCCTCAGCATTATTTTCAATGGCCCGTTATTGCAAAACATGCGCTGGCAGCCAACTTTGGCGAATTACGGCCCAATCATTACCACATGGGTCTTGATTGTAAAACAGACCAGAGAGAAAATGTAACCGTGGTGGCTGCGGCAGACGGATATATTGCCAAAGTAAAAATAGAGCCTTATGGATTTGGTAGGTGCATCTACATCAATCACACCAACGGATACACCACTTTATACGCTCATTTAAATGATTTTTATCCGGCACTGGAAAAATATATTACTGAGCAGCAATACAAACTGCAAAGCTGGAGGGTATTTATCGATATTCCCGCTGATTTATTCCTGGTAAAAAAAGGGCAGTTTATTGCCTATAGTGGTAACACGGGTGGTTCCCAGGGGCCACACACGCATTTTGAAATAAGAAATACTGCAACAGATAAAGTATTAAACCCTTTATTATTTGGGTTTGACCTGCCGGATAATATTCCACCGGATATTTTGCGTTTAGCCGTATATGACAGAAACATCAGCACGTATGAACAAAGCCCGAAATTTTACCCGTTAAAAAAAGTGAATGGTATGTACACTACCGTTCCTGCAGTCATCACCAGCAATACAGATAAGGTAAGTTTTGCCATTACCGCATACGACAGGTACACAGGCTCTACCAACAAAAATGGTATTTACCAGGCTATTTTATCGGATAATTATAAGGAGGTTATTGGATTTGAGTTAGACAATATCAGTTATGATGAAACAAGGTATCTGAATGCGCATATTGATTACAGATTACGCAGTACCGGCGGCCCTTATGTACAACACTTAAGCAGGTTGCCGGGTTATCCACAAGGGATTTATAAAGATGTTAGCGGCAACGGTGTAATTAACCTGCACGATAATGCGGTGCATCAAATAAAGGTGGAAGTAAAGGATGCCAATGGCAATACTTCTTTTTTAAAATTTGCTGTACAAAGAGGGTTTATGCAACAGCAAAAAAATATGCCGTTACCTTTTGCTGTGTACCAGCCAAAAGAGTTTAATCCCGGTTTTATAAATGTATTTGAAAATGATAAGGTAAGTTTTTATTTGCCCGAAATAAGTTTGTATGATTCCATCAGGTTTAAGTTTAACGAAATAATTCCTGCAACAGGTTTTCCTGTTTACCAGTTACACAATATTACTGTTCCGTTACAAACCATGTTTGTTTTAAAAATAAAAAATACCGTTACTGCTTTTCCAGATAAAATAGTGATGCACCGTTTTGCTAACGGCAAAAATGATTATGCAAAAGCTTTTAATGAAAACAATTGGTTTAAAGTAAACTTCAGGGAATTTGGCAATTTTCAATTAATGGAAGATACCCTGCCACCCACCATTAAACCCATTGGTTTTAAAGAAGGCATGCGGGTTGGTAAACTAAACCGCCTGGCATTTGTTATTATTGACAATACAGAAGAAATAACCAATTTTAATGCTGAACTTGATGGTAAGTGGTTACGTTTTAGCAATGATAAAGGCAAAATATTTATTTATAAATTTGATGCACATTGCCCAGCGGGTAATCATGAATTAAAAATAACAGCAACAGATTGTGTGGGCAATACTACATTGAAAACATATCATTTTACAAGATAAAAGAGATTTTACCAGCGCCAGAAAATGGCGCATAAAAAATTAAAAAAATGGCAATACCAGCAGAAGGTAAAAAAGCACCGGCATTTACTGCCCTTGACCAAAACGGTAAAAAAATTACGCTTGATTTATTTAAAGGAAAAAAAGTGGTGCTGTATTTTTATCCGGAAGATGATACACCAACCTGTACGGACCAGGCCTGTAACCTTCGTGATAATTTCGGCGCTTTAAAAAAAGAAGGTATTGTAGTGCTGGGGGTTAGCCCGGATGCTGTAGAAAAGCATAAAAAATTTGAAAAAAAATTCGATCTTCCTTTCACCTTACTGGCAGATCCAAATCACATTATAATTGATAAGTATGGTGTGTGGGGTCCTAAACAAATGTTTGGAAATAAATATATGGGGTTGTTGCGCACCACTTTTTTAATTGATGAAAAAGGAATTATCCGAAAAGTATTTCTAAAGCCAAAATCAAAAAAGCACACCGAAGAAATTTTAAATGCCTGGAAAGAAATTGCCAAATAAAAATGTTACCATAAAAGAAAATTCCTGGCTTGCTGCGATAGCGGCTAAAAAATTAGGTACAAAATCAGTTGCCATGGTATTGGGTAATACGATACACTTACATGGTGCCGGTAAGGAAGAATTTTTGAATGATACAAGATGGGTAAAACATGAGCTTTGCCACATACAACAATACCGACAACATGGTTATATTGGCTTTATAGTAAAATACCTGTGGCAAACCATCCGCAATGGATATTATAATAATCAATTTGAAGTAGCTGCAAGGGCTGCAGAAAAATTATAATACCCATATTACTTCTCCAAAATCAAACAACCGCTCCATATTATCTTCCGTAATCAGTTGCCCATGAGCCGTAACACCTTTTATAACGGTATCAAAAATAATAGCATCTTTTTTTAGCCTTGTCTTTTTATTCAAACAATATAACAACCCGTTATACGCTTTCAATAAACCGGTAAAATTTCCTTTTTCTAATTGGTTAAATCTTTTAAGTATTAATTGATGAAGCTCCCTGGCCAATGCAATCGTATCAAAAGATTTTCCGGTTATCTGTTTAAGGGAAACAGCGTTTTTTAAACGCTCATCAAAATAAGGCTGATTAATATTTACGCCAATACCTGCAACAGCATATTTCCATTCTTTTCCATGAAAAATATTTTCTATCAATATCCCCCCTGCCTTTCTGTCACGCCAGTAAATATCATTGGGCCATTTTATGGTTGTTTCATCGCCGGCATAAAAGTTAACAAAATCAAAACAACCCATGGCAACCGCCACAGAAAGTTGAAATTGTTGTAATGCGTTTAGTGTTGCTGGCTCTAAAACTATACTTAAGGCAATATTTACATCGATGGAAGTTTCCCAAAGTTTTCCTCTTTGGCCTTTACCAGCTGTTTGTATAGATGAAAAATAAGCGTTGCCGTGCCTGGACAATCCTTCATGCACCCTTGCCATGGCATAGTTGTTGGTACTGTCCACGGTGTCTAAAACAATAAAAGAAGGAGTTGTTGATGCCATATTGCAACGATTGATAAAGAAATAGTACTTTTGGTATCATTTGCAAGCTACATGCAGTAAATAATAAAACAAAACAATATTACGTTCGTCATACTGTTTATAACATGGCAACCCCATCAAAACAGGTAAATAAAACAGCATTAAATTTGAACAATCTTACATTATTAGCCAACCGGAAAAAGAGCAGTATTACCCGGCTAACAAAAAACAGTAAACTTTTTAAAGCAATCATTAACGCCATCCAGGAAAAAAAAGGCGAAAATATTATAAGCCTTGACCTTAGAAAAATACCTGAAGCTGTAGCTGATTTTTTTATAATCTGTGAGGCAAGCAATAATACCCAGCTTAAGGCAATTGCTGATTTTATAGAAGAAGATGTAAAAGCAAAATGTGGAGAACCTCCTTACAAACACGAAGGGAAACAGGCACAACAATGGATATTGATTGATTACGTTAATATAGTGGTGCATGTGATGTTGCCCGAGCCAAGAAAGTTTTATCAACTGGAAGAAATGTGGAGCGATGCATTGTTAACCGAACACAGAGATTAAATCATTAATAAGACAATTGTTATATAAAAAATAATCAAAATAAAATAAATATTGTAAGCAAGCATTTTTATGGCAGAAAATAATAACAGTGTACCGAAGAAGAAATTCAACCCTGATAATATCCCCCCAATAGGAGAAGACAATCAAAAAAATAAAAACCGGTTTAATATTTACTGGATATACGGTCTTGTATTTGCGGGTATTTTAGCCTATAATGTTTACAGGGGGGTTGGTGTTGCCGGTGTAGAAACCAACCAGGTTAAATTTACCGAGCTGGTAAAAGACGGCGATGTAGAGAGCATAAAAACAATACGCAATAAAAAAATTGTAAGGGTTTTTATAAAAAAAGATAGCCTCGAAAAAAAGGGAGATGTTTACAGAGCCCTGTTGGGTAAACAATACGACATTGTTACCAAAGCCCCCGGCCCCCAATTATTTTTTCCGATAGTAGATGAAAAAACTTTTGCATTGCAGATGCAGGATTTTTACAAAAAATATCCCAGCATACAGGAAATTGCAGATTCGCCGGATGATGAAGGTGAATTATTCGGACAAATGGTTTCAACCCTGTTACCTATTTTACTGATAGGGCTATTGTTTGTAATGATGATGCGTAAGGTGGGCGGCCCCGGTGGCGGAAGCGGTGGTCCAGGCGGTATTTTTAATATCGGCAAATCAAAAGCTACTTTATTTGATAAAGCATCAAGGGTTAATATAAACTTTGGTGATGTAGCCGGGTTGGATGAGGCAAAAGTAGAGGTAATGGAAATTGTAGACTTCTTAAAAAATCCAAAAAAATATACAGCACTCGGTGGTAAAATTCCAAAAGGCGCTTTGTTGATTGGCCCTCCCGGTACCGGTAAAACATTATTGGCAAAAGCGGTAGCCGGTGAAGCCCAGGTACCCTTCTTTAGCCTTAGCGGTAGTGATTTTGTAGAAATGTTTGTTGGTGTAGGAGCAAGCCGTGTAAGGGATTTATTTAAACAGGCGAGGGAAAAAGCACCTTGTATTATTTTTATTGATGAAATTGATGCGATAGGAAGAGCAAGGGGAAAGAACATGATGATGAGTAACGATGAAAGGGAAAATACCCTTAACCAGTTGCTGGTAGAGATGGATGGTTTTGGTACCGATTTGGGTATTATTATTTTAGCAGCTACCAACAGGCCTGATGTATTAGATAGCGCACTGCTTCGCCCCGGCCGGTTCGACAGGCAAATTACTATCGACAAGCCTGATATGGTTGGCAGAGAGGCAATTTTTAAAGTGCATCTTGAACCTATTAAAATATCAACCACATTAGATATTTATAAACTGGCAGAACAAACACCAGGTTTTGCCGGTGCAGATATTGCCAACGTTTGTAACGAAGCAGCTTTAATAGCCGCCCGTAAAAATAAAGAGGCAGTAGATATGAGCGATTTTCAGGATGCTATTGACAGGGTGATTGGTGGTTTGGAAAAGAAAAACAAAATCATTTCACCCGAAGAGAAACAAATTATTGCTTACCACGAAGCCGGTCATGCTATTTGTGGCTGGTACCTGGAACATGCGTATCCTCTATTAAAAGTTACCGTGGTACCAAGGGGTTCGGCAGCATTGGGATATGCCCAGTATACTCCAAAAGAGCAATACTTGTACAATACCGACCAGTTAATGGACCAGATTTGTATGACCCTTGGTGGAAGGGCCAGTGAAGAAATTTTCTTTGGAAAAATAAGCACCGGCGCAAGTAATGACCTGCAGCAAATTACCAAGATTGCTTACAGCATGATTACTGTATATGGTATGAATGATAAAGTGGGTAATATCAGTTATTACGACCCTAACCAGGAAAATACTTTTACCAAACCATTCAGCGAAGAAACAGGTAAAATGATTGATCAGGAAGTACGCGACTTAATAAGTAAAGCCTACATAAGAACAATAGAATTATTAACGCAAAAGAAAGGCGATGTAGAGTTGCTTGCAAAAGAATTATTGAAGAAGGAAGTATTGTTTAAAAGTGATGTAGAAGCTTTAATTGGCAAAAGGCCTTACGAAGAAAAAAAGGCGCTGGATATAAAACCTGAAGAAAAAATATCAACAGAACCGGAAACCTCGTTACCGGAAGAATTAGTACATCCGCCAATAATTTAAAGGGTAATGGCAATAGCAAACGCAAAGGAAAACATATTAAAAAAAATAATTCAGGCACTGAGTCACTCAGTGCCTTTGCCTTTTCCATTAAGTGAGGGTGCAAGCAGTGTATACCAGCCTGCCACAGAAGATCTGGACATTCTTTTTGCGGGCGAGTTTACAAAATTACAGGGAAAATTTGTTTACTGCACAGATGAAAAAGATTTAAACAATCAACTGGAAAAATTAATTGACGCCCGGGAATGGAATAAAATTTATTGTAATGAAGATAAATGGAACGAGGTTTTCAGCAACACCATAAATCTGCAAAGCTGCCATGCTGCCATTACCGGATGCGAAT
This sequence comes from Ferruginibacter sp., assembly GCA_025362235.1. GTDB lineage: Bacteria > Bacteroidota > Bacteroidia > Chitinophagales > Chitinophagaceae > Ferruginibacter. Next base: position 12,380 of record JANYGZ010000098.1, read on the forward strand.
ACCTCGTAGCAAGAACTGGCACCATTGTTATGAGCGCAGCCCAGCAAAGTGGCCGTACCGTTAGCGTATATGCACCCGTACATATATGCATTGCATATCCTCACCAATTGGTATACGATGTAAAAGATGCACTGCAGTTATTGAAAAAAAAATATGCAGGTAATATTCCCTCCTTAATTACTTTTGCCAGCGGGCCAAGCCGTACGGCAGATATTGAAAAAACATTGGTAACAGGTGTTCACGGGCCTAAAGAAGTATATTTGTTTTTGGTAGATAAGACAAGTGCAGCGAAGGATTTTTAGATAACGTAATCATGAATATAACTCCCAATAATAAAATATATTTTCTCTCCGACTTTCATTTGGGTGCACCCAATGCAGCTGAAAGCCTGCTAAGGGAAAAAAGAATTGTACATTTTTTAGATTCCATAAAAAATGATGCAGAACAGATTTTTATTGCAGGTGATATATTTGATTTTTGGTTTGAATACAAACTGGTTGTACCAAGGGGTTATACAAGGCTGCTGGGCAAACTGGCTGAACTTACAGATGCTGGTATATTGATTCATTTTTTTGTAGGTAACCATGATATGTGGATGAAAGATTACTTTCAAAATGAATTAAATATTGCTGTTTATTTTAAACCACAGGCATTTGAATTTAATGGAAAAAAATTTTTAATTGGACATGGCGATGGGCAAGGGCCCGGTGATCACGGCTATAAATTTTTAAAGAAAATTTTTCGCAACCCTTTTTGTCAATGGCTTTTTAGCATTTTCCCGCCATTTATTGGTTTAGGTATGGCCAATTACTTTTCCCGGAAAAGCAGGGAAAAGGCAGGCCAGGATGTAGAAGTATTTTTGGGTGAAGAAAATGAGTGGTTGATTATTTATTGTAAAGAAGTATTGCAAAAAGAACATGTTGATTATTTTATTTTCGGTCACCGCCATTTGCCAATTGATTTTAGTTTAAATGCCAACAGCCGTTATATCAATTTAGGTGAATGGATCAACTACGATAGTTTTGCGGTATTTAATGGCGAAACAACTGAGCTTAAATATTTCAACAAATGACAGCAATAAAAAAAATAGTATTGCTTTTTTGCATTAGTATCGTGGCGGTGCTATATACCAGAGCCCAAAAAGATTCTTCGTTTTATTTTAGCAAAAGCTTCCCAGGCAATTTCACTTATTTTACGGTTGATAATCTTGATAATGTGTATTTGCTCAGCAGTACCGATCAATTAATAAAAATTGACCCCAACGGCGATAATATGGTTTTTAATGAATTGCGCAAGTATGGGAAATTATTTTCTATTGATGCAACCAACCCTTTAAAAGTATTGCTGTATTATAAGAATTTTTCCACTATTGTTGTGCTGGACAGGAACCTTACTGTTCGCAATACAATTAACCTGCGCAAGCAAAGTATTATAAATGTAAAAACAATTGCTGCATCTTACGACAATAATATCTGGTTGTTTGATGAAGGGGATGCCAAGCTTAAAAAAATTAACGACAACGGCGATATACTGCTGGAAACAGTTGATTTCAGGAACCTGTTTGATACTATCCCTTCACCAACACAAATTGTAGACAGGGATAAATTTGTATATCTCTACGATATTGCAAGGGGCTTTTATACATTTGATTATTATGGCACACTAAAAAATAAAGTGCCCTTATTAAACTGGACCAATACGGACGTTTTTGCAAATACTTTTTACGGTTTTAGTGATAGCTCCCTGTATCAGTATAAACAAGGTTCCCTAAATTTAAAAGAATATAAACTCCCCGTTTCTTTTAATAATGCCCTGCAAATAAAAATAGGCAATAATAGATTGTATGTTTTATACAAAGAAGGCCTTCAGCAATTTTTAGTAAAATAGTTTATCAGCATTATAGTATTTTTATGGTATGGATTTTTTAGATAAAATTTATTTTGACAATACGCTCCGAAGCTATTGTATAGTTATTGCTACAATAGGCATTGTAATATTACTGAAAAAATATTTATCGCTATACCTTGTTTCACTGAGCTTTATTTTTGTAAAAAGAATATGGAAAACGGTTAGTAAGGAAAGTTTTGTAAACCTTGTAGCCGGTCCTTGTGAAGGTTTTTTGGTAGTATTGATTAGCGTAATTGCCATCGACAAACTTAATTTTCCGAATGTACTCTTATTCACATTATATGCCCATACAACTGCTGATATATTTTCAAGGGCAGGAACCGGTTTAATTATAATAACTTTTTTCAGGATGTTATTAAAGCTAATGGATTTTGTAGCGCTTGTAATGGAAGAAAAAGCCAACAGTACATCCGATTTAAGGGATAACCAGATTGTTGTTTTCATAAGAGATTTTTTAAAAGTTATCGTCAACATCATCGGTGTTTTACTAATTATTAAAGCATGCTTTAACCAACCATTGGGTAATTTACTTACCGGGTTAAGTATTGTGGGAGCTGCTATTGCATTGGGAGCAAAGGAAAGCCTGGAAAATTTGATTGCCTCTTTTATTATTTTTCTGGATAAACCATTCTATGCAGGCGATACAGTTAAAGTAAACAACGTAACTGGCAGGGTAGAAAAAATTGGTTTACGAAGTACAAAAATACTTACCCCCGATAAAACCCTGGTTACCATTCCAAATAAACAAATGGTAGACTCTATTGTAGATAACTGGAGCATGAGAACCCATCGGCGTGCAGAGATAAAATTAGAATTATCCGTAAAAACCCCTGTGGACAAAGTTGAAAATATTATTGAAGAAATAAAGAAAATATTACAGTCCAATAACGGGCAACTGTCGCCTTATTCTGTTTTCTTAAAAGAGTTTGGAAAAAATGGTATCACTATTATAATCGAGTATTTTACTGAAACAATTCCATTGCCCGAATTTGATGCCCTAAAAGAACATGTTAACCTTCAGATAAAAAAATTACTGGAAAGAAATGAAGTGGCATTTGCAGGCGAAGGCAATACGATTGTTATCAATAATAATGAAATAAAGGAAAACTAGTTTTAATAAATATTCCTGTCAGGAGTTTGTTACCTGTTAGTATCAATAATCTGCGCCAATTCTGTATCCCATTTACCTGTTTTGCCATATTCAACAACACGGCCTAACTCTTTACCATCTTTCATTACAATAATGGTGGGCACATTAATAATATCAAATGCTTCGGCAATGTGGCCCAATGCTTTTTTATTTCGGTTAACACCAAAAAATGTAATATTATCATCTGGCACGCCGGTCATTTCCTGCAGCCTGAAAAACCTCGGTAAAATAAACTGGGTATCCTCACACCAGGTACCGCCAAATACTACAAATTGCAATTTCAATGCTTTGCTTTTAGCAAATGTTACAAGTAAGGACGTATCTGGCGCATATATATTATGGTTAGGGGCATACCATTTGGTAAACAAACTATCGTTCTGCACCAGGTACTTATTAATGGTTCCCCTGTAAACATTTACCTCTTTGTTTTCTGGATCTTTTGTTATTTCATATTCAGCCTGGGCCTGTGCAAAACAGCTTATCATTAACAGGTATACAATGATTGGTATTTTCATAAAATGGTATTGGTTATAATCTGCTAAGGATCGATGTGGGTTTAGATGAAGTTTATAGATTGGCTTTTAATTCGTTTAAAAACCCCTTTAGTTTTTTTAGTGATTCTATCATGGCAAATTTTTCATCTGCCTTTTTATTATTTTTTATAAATTCTTTTGCGCCTTCCATAGTATATTTTCTTTCTCTCATCAAATGATAGATCAGTTGAATATTCTTAATATCCTCAGGCCTGAACAGGCGGTCGCCTTTTCCGTTTTTCTTTGGCTTTAATACATCAAATTCATTTTCCCAAAGCCGTATCAACGATTGGTTTACTTTAAACATGGCCGCAACTTTGCCAATAGAATAATACATTTTCTGAAACAGTATTTCATCATTGGGTACATCCAGTAAATCAACCCCTTCGCACATTTCCTTCAGGCTCTTTCTTCCCCTGGTTGATTTTATTTTTGGAATCGTTATTTCAGCAGGCAGATCAATTATTTCTTCATTTTTTACATAAACATTCTTAGGCGGCAGCGGGGATCGCTGCTGGTCATCAAAATCAAAGGCTATTTGTTTCGGTTTGTCCATATAATGCTGATCTGAATAAATACCTATTGACTGTTAATTTACAATTTTTTGAAAAAGTTTAATCAAAACTTTTTGCACTGCCGGTAGCTGACAATTTTAATACCCTATCGTACTGCTCTGCATTAAGGTCATTATAAAAAAAGTAAACGGGGTCAACGGGTCTTCCGTTAATATGCACTTCATAATGACAATGTGGGCCAGTACTGGCTCCGGTACTACCAACCCATCCAATTACATCGCCACGTTTTACACGCTGTCCAACCCGGGCCTTAATGCGAACCATATGCATGTATACGGTTTCATAACCATACCCGTGATTAATAATTACATGATTACCTGTACCTGTACTAAGCCCTGCTGTTGCAACAGTGCCATCCCCGGTAGCATAAATAGGAGTGCCCTGGGGTGCAGCAAAGTCAAGCCCTTTATGCATTTTAGGGATACCATAGATAGGATGTATGCGATATCCAAAACCACTGGCAATCCTGGTAAGATTTTTATTGCTTACAGGTTGGATGGCTGGGATGCTGGCTAATTTATTTTCCTGGTTGTTAATCAGTTTTTCAATGGCATCATAACTATTAGCCTGGTAAGCAATCCTGGCACTAATATTATTTAGATCCAATGAAATTGTTTTGCCTAAAGCATCATCGCTCATCACATTCACTTTTTCCAGTTCCTTTGCTTTTTCCTGCAATTTAGCCCTTGCGCTATCCGGTACGGGGTTGGCTTCAAAGATAGAGCGGTATACCTCATTATCTCTTTTTTCCAGGTCAGCCATTTGCTGTTGCAAACTTTTTACCTTTTCACCTAAGGCTGTATAGCTATCTTTTACTGCATCATACTTCAACTTCGATTCTCTATCACCTGGATTAGGAATAAATTTAGTATACAATGTAATCACTACAACAGAGCTTACAAATAAAGCAGAGAGAAACCCAAATATTCTCAGAAGTTTTACCCTAAACGGAGTCACCAGCTTTTCATAGCGAAGCGAATTGGTGTTATAGTAATATTTTATTTTTTTCATACAGGCAAAACCCCTTAAGGATATTTTACAAAAAAATTATATACTTTTCTTTATATAAACGCAACAGGTAGTTTATAGTATTTGAACAGCTTTATTTGTTTATTATATACTTCAAATTGTCGCAGCAAAATGGTGGTTGGTGGGGACACTAACCACGGCTCAGCTTCGGCCGGTGTCCCCACCGGCCGAAACCGGAAGTTACAATTTGAAATTCATGCATTCCACCTGTACAGATGGCGATGGGCTAAGGTTTTCCTTACCTTTGCGCAACAGATTTTTTTAAATGTCTACAAATATAGACTGATATACTGCAAAAATCAACCCAAATAAGAAAGCTTTATGATGACGAGCGCACAGATACGCCAGCAATTCCTCGACTTTTTTAAATCAAAAAGGCATACCATTGTGCCTTCTGCACCCATTGTTTTAAAAGATGACCCTACCTTATTATTCACCAATGCCGGGATGAACCAGTTTAAAGATTATTTCCTGGGCAATAAAAAAGCGCCGTATAACAGGGCCGCAGATACGCAGAAATGTTTACGCGTAAGCGGTAAGCACAACGACCTGGAAGAAGTGGGGGTAGATACCTACCATCACACCATGTTTGAAATGCTGGGCAACTGGAGCTTTGGCGACTATTTTAAAAAAGAAGCCATTGAATGGAGCTGGGAATTATTAACCAGTGTATATAAATTAGATAAGGATAAATTATATGTGACCATTTTTGAAGGCGATGAAAAAGAAGGTTTACCAAAAGATGAAGAAGCTTATAACGAATGGAAAAAATATGTTGCGGTAGACCGTATTTTACTGGGTAATAAAAAAGATAATTTTTGGGAGATGGGTGATACCGGGCCCTGCGGCCCCTGTACAGAAATACATGTTGATTGCAGAACCGATGAAGAAAGAAGGCAGGTAGCAGGTAGCACATTGGTAAACAACGATCACCCGCAGGTAATTGAAATATGGAACAACGTATTTATTCAGTATAACAGAAAAAAAGATATCAGCCTTGAAACATTGCCGGCTAAACATGTAGATACCGGTATGGGGTTTGAAAGATTGGTAAGGGTTATACAGGACAAACAAAGTAATTATGATACCGATGTTTTTACAGGCACCATTGCAGCAACAGAAAAAATTGTGGCGAAAAAATATGCAGCCGGTGATGATAAGCAAAGTATTGCATTCAGGGTTATTGCAGATCATATACGTGCAATAAGTTTTTGCATTGCAGATGGGCAGTTGCCTTCTAATACCGGCGCAGGCTATGTTATACGCCGGATACTTCGCAGGGCTGTTCGTTACTATTATTCATACCTGGATTATAAACAACCATTGTTGTTTCAATTGTTGCCGGTAATTACTACGCAATTTGAAAATGTTTTTCCAGAGTTGAATGCGCAGAAAGATTTTGTTGCAAGGGTGATTGAAGAAGAAGAAGAAGCATTTTTAAGAACCCTCGATAAAGGATTAAAAAGAATAGATGTTTATGCTAGTGAATGCATAAACAATTTTAACAATGAAGTTATACAAAGGCTCACATTGCCTGTTGAAAGTGAAAACCTTTTTTTTGAAAATTTTAAAATATTTTTAGAATCAGGTGTAGTTAATCCTTCGATTAATTATAAAACCAAAGTCGATAATTTCATCAACGAAAACGCGCCGGTCCACCAAAAAGATTCCGCTGGAAATCTTTTATGGGGTTATAATGGCCGACTTACATTGACTGGAATGCAAGCGTTCGAACTTTATGATACATTCGGCTTCCCATTAGACTTATTGAAATTGGTTACAAGCGAATATGGTCTAACTATTGACGAGAAAGGTTTTGTCGAGTATATGCAACTGCAAAAAAATCGTTCTCGTGCAGCCACAGTTATTGATGCAGGAGATTGGATCAATGTTAGTAATGAACGCGGGGAAGGATTTGTGGGTTATAATGATTTGAATGTAACCACCAAAGTACAGAAATACAGACAGGTAAGTGCCAAAGGAAAAGATCAGTTTCAACTGGTATTGGCGACTACTCCTTTTTATGCAGAAAGTGGCGGCCAGGTTGGCGATAAAGGCATTTTGGTATTTGAAGAAGAAACTATTGAAGTGGTTGATACCAGGAAAGAAAATGATCTTACTATTCATTTTACTGATCGGCTACCTGCAGACATTCATGCAGAAGTAAATGCCATTGTAAATAGCGAACGCCGCCTGAACATCCTTTACAACCATACTGCTACACACCTTATGCAAGCTGCCCTTAGGCAGGTGCTGGGTAAACATGTGGAACAAAAAGGTTCATTGGTAAATGACGAAAACCTTCGCTTCGATTTTTCACATTTCAGCAAAATGACTGAAAATGAAATAAGGGAAGTAGAAAAAATAGTAAATGATAAAATACGTGCAAACATTCCGGTTGTAATACGCAGTCTGCCAAAAGAAGAAGCGATAAAACTTGGAGCAACGGCTTTGTTTGGTGAAAAATATGGCGATGTGGTAAGAGTGGTAACAATCGATCCGGAGTTTTCAATTGAACTATGCGGGGGAACGCATGTAATGCATACGGGGATGATTGGTTTGTTTAGCATCACAAGCGAAGCTGCTGTAGCAGCAGGTGTACGCCGTATAGAAGCATTAACCGGACCTGCCGCATTTAAGTATTTAAGTGAAAGACTTGAAAACCTGAAAGAAATAGGTACGCTTCTAAAATCAAACGATCCTATAAAGGCAGTTGATAAATTGCTTACCGAAAATGCGCAATTGAAAAAACATATTGAACATTTGGAGGCAAGACAGTTGGTTGTAGTAAGAAATGAATTGCTGCAGAAAGATGAGATCATTAACCAGGTAAATTTCATTGGTGATATTGTTGAAGTAAGCAATCCAGATAGTCTCAAGAAATTATGTAACGACCTGAAGAATCGCCTCAGCGATTTTGTAGTAGTGCTTTGTGCAAACATAGGGGGTAAAGCATTTGTTGCCGTGGGTATAGCAGATACAGTGGTAGCAGCAAAAAATTTAGATGCCACCAAAATTATTAAAGAGCAGGTATCTGCTTTGATAAAAGGCGGCGGCGGTGGCCAAAAAAACCTAGGTACCGCAGGCGGTCAGGATACAAGTAATTTTAAAGCGATTATAGAAAATATAAAAGCCTTGTTGTAAGGGCAGGCATCTATTAGCCACTATTGCCCCGTGAGTAAGATTTCACACAAAGAACGCTAAGGATACAAAGTACACAAAGAATAGAGACATTGCTTAGTGTTCTTTGTTTTTGTTGTCCTCTTTGCGTGAAACAAATGAACCGCTTTCAGCCCTTCTTAAAAGTTTTGTTAAAGAAAAAAAATAATCTCCGAAACATTTCGTAACTAAATTATTTTAGTTAGCTTTGAACTACTAAATATTTCGTATATCAAAATAACTAACATGAAAAAAGCATTTGTTACCACACTGGTTTTAAGTTGTATCAGCTTCTCGTTTTCTGCAATAGCACAACAAATGGAAGTACATGAACTAAGAGAAAGGCCAGCGATACCAGGAGGGTCAGAAAAGAATGAGCAGCGGGAAGTCATTATTAGAAGCAATGGCGATAAAGAAATCAGTCTTAAAATAGACATCAATGGCGATACCGTAACCATTAATGGAAAACCGCTGGAAGAATTTAAAGAAGAAAACGTTACCATCAACAAAAGAAAAATGATTATCCGTGATGGAAATGATATGATGACTTTTAATTTTGATGGCCCGAAAGGAATGCCGGAAATGATGGCCCTTGACGCATTAAAGGGAATGAATAGACACGTAATGTCTTCCCGGCCTTTTCTTGGTGTAACTACTGAAAAAGCTACAGGCGGTGCAAAAATTGTAGAAATTGCAAAAGGCAGTGCAGCAGAAAAAGCTGGCTTACAAAAAGATGATATTATTACAAAAGTTGGCGACCAGCAGGTAACGGATGCCGAAAGTCTGGCCAATATTATTTCATCAAAAAAACCAAAAGAGGAAATAAAATTATCTTACCTGCGGCAAAGTAAAAAGAAGGATGCAAAAATAATTTTAGGGGAAAGAAAAGAAAACAGGTCAATGAGCTATTCGTTTAAACAACCCAATGTAATGATTCATCCCAATCCCCATATGCAAATAATGCCAATGCCGGATGGTAATATGATGTACGATAATTTTAATAGTGACAAATTTAATTTTGGCCCAATGGAAGAAATGGAAGATTTTAAGGGGGGTTTTCCACGTCAAAAAAGATTGGGTTTAAAAATTCAGGATACAGAAGAAGGCGGTAATGTAAAAATAATTTCAGTAGAAGATTCTTCAGCCGCTCAAAAAGCAGGGCTACAAAAAGACGATATTATCACAGAAATAAACGGGCAAAAAATAAGTAATACCGATGATGCCCGTGAACAATTACAGGAAGCAGCAGAAAAATCAGCCTACACTATCAAAGCCAAAAGAAATGGAATTGATATGAGTTTTGATGTGAAGATTCCTAAAAAACTTAAGACCGCTAATTTATAAAGAAAAGCCGTCATCAACAACCATTTGTCAACAGTATTTAGCTCTTGGCAAATGGTTGTTTGTCTATTGTTGCTATTCTAATTATTGATCCGATAGCACAAATAATAATTACTACTAAAGAACCTATTGTGGTTTTATTATAATTGATATACAAAACGATTCCTGCAACTAAAAATCCTATTAACATAAACACCGCAGCATTATTTCGGGAAGGTTTACAGGAAGCAATTTTCATTAACGGGGCAAACAAATTAGAATATGCTATTAATGATATGCCTATAATTACAGTTGTCATAAAAATGTTTTAATGAATATACGATTTTTGTAGGCTATGATATAGTATTTATCAAGTTATGATGATAAGAAACTTCAAAAGTTCTTAATCTCTCTTTGGAAATAGGGTCAAACTTCTTTGTACATTTGCATCCGTGATAAAAAATGATAAATACCAGGTAGTGATTGGCCTGGAAGTACATGCACAGCTGCTGACCCAAAGCAAATTATTTTGTGGGGATAGTGCTGCTTTTGGTGCGGCCCCCAATACGCATATCAGCCCTATAACATTGGCACATCCCGGAACCTTACCAAAAATGAACCGGAAGGCTATTGAGTATGCCGTAAAACTGGGCCTTGCCCTGCATTGTGATATTGAGCAGAAAAATTATTTTGCCCGTAAAAATTATTTTTATCCTGATCTGCCAAAAGGATACCAGGTTAGTCAGCATACTACACCCATTTGCAAAAACGGTACAGTTAGAATTAAAGTAGACAATACCGAACGGCATATAAAACTGAACCGTATTCATATGGAAGAAGATGCAGGCAAAAGCCTGCATGATGTAGATGAGTTGTATACAGCAATTGATTTAAACCGTGCCGGAGTTCCGTTGCTGGAAATTGTAAGTGAACCAGACCTGCATAGCAGCGAAGAAGCTTTTGCTTATGTAACAGAATTGCGCCGCCTTGTCCGCTGGTTAAATATTTGTGATGGTAATATGGAAGAAGGGAGCATGCGTTGCGATGCCAATATATCTATCCGTTTAAAAGGTGCAACCGCATTAGGTACCAGGGTTGAAGTAAAAAACCTTAACAGCATCCGCAATGTAAAAAGGGCTATTGATGTGGAAGTAAACCGCTTGATCGATATTGTAGAAAGTGGTGAAAAAGTATTACAGCAAACAAGAAGTTATGATGCAGATACCAACACTACCTTTTCGTTACGTAGTAAAGAAGAGGCAGATGATTATCGTTATTTTGCTGACCCAGATCTTACTCCTTTTAACATTACTGATGAATTTTTACAAACTATAAAATCATCACTTCCCGCATTGCCGGAAGAGCTGGAAATAAAATATAAAAACGTATTTAAACTGCCCGATTATGATGCACAGGTTATTTGCGGCGACAAATCACTGGTAGATTTTTTTGAGGGCATGGTACAACATACCACCAATTACAAAGCAGCAGTTAACTGGCTAATGGGGCCTGTAAAATCTTATCTGAACGACAGGGGTATAGACATTGGTTCCTTTCCATTATCGCCTGAAAAAATAAGTGTATTAATTCAATTGGTAGATGATGGCAAAGTAAATTTCAGTATTGCCTCCTCAAAAATATTTGTTGCATTATTGGTATCGCCTAAAAAAACACCTCTACAAATTGCCACAGAACTTAACCTATTGCAGGAAAGCGATAGCGCCCCTGTGGCAGCATGGGTAGATGAAGTAATTGCAAAAATGCCCGATAAGGTAAAAGAATACAAAGGCGGCAAAAAAGGCCTGATAGGTTTATTTGTTGGGGAAGTAAAAAAACTAAGCAAGGGAAAAGCCGACATGAACCTTGTAAATAAATTATTGGAAGAAAAATTAAGTTAACGATCCATATGAAAAAATTATTTGCAATTATATTGTGTGCAGCCGTTTTAGCCTCGTGTAAAAATGCTGGAAATACTATAGGAAAATTTACTGTAAACGGTCAAATAAAAAATGCTCCCGACCAAAAAATATATTTGGAAGAATTATTTTTTAGTGATAAAAACCCCGTGGTGTTAGATACAGCTGAAGTAAAAAACGGACAGTTTACGCTTACTGCAACAGCGCCGGAAGAAGGACTCTATCGTTTAAGAATGGAAAAGGACAGTGTTTTTTTTATCCTTATCAATGATAAAGCTGATCTGGATTTTACGGCAGATTATGATAAATTGTCCATTGAAAATGCCTCTGTTAATTCAGCAGCAAATGCTTCTATAAAAAAATTCATTGTCGGTATCCGGTCACAAAGAATTGCACTTGAAACAGAATCTGCTGCAACAGAACAATCGGCCGCTTCCGGTGCTACAGATAGTGCGGTGATGGTAGCAAAAGAAGTGTCTAAACAAAGGGAAGACGCCTATAAAAAATATATTCTTAATTATATGGATACTACCAAAGATGCTGTTGTCGCTTTATTTGCGCTAGGGTATTCACGTGATATAGAAACAGCAAAGCTGGAAAAATCAATTAACAGTTTACCAAAACGTTTTCCCAATCATCTTGCTTTAAATGGACTTGTAGCGCAATACAACCAGATGATTGCCCAATACAACGCCAAACCACACGAAGGCGGCATGGCACCTGATATCAATATGCCTGATACAAGTGGTAAAGCTTTTTCACTGAGTATGTTAAAGGGCAAGTATGTGCTGGTTGATTTTTGGGCAAGCTGGTGCGGCCCCTGCCGTGGCGAAAATCCTAATGTTGTAAAGGCATACAATTTATTTAAGGATAAAAATTTTACCATACTGGGGGTATCACTTGACCAGGACAAACAGAAATGGGTAGACGCAATTAAGTCAGATAGTTTAAACTGGCACCATATCAGTGATTTAAAATACTGGAACAGCGCTGCAGTAGCTTTGTATGGTTTTGAAGGCATTCCTTTTAATGTACTGGTTAATCCTGAGGGAAAGATTGTTGCGATGAATTTAAGAGGCCCAGCATTGGAAAGTAAGTTACAGGAAGTATTGAAATAACCTGCGCTGCTGTTGCTGCGTTTTTAATTATTTTCAACGGCTGTTATTTACATAAACTGCTATATTCAGGGAGCCGTTATTATAGTATTATTGACCGGCCTGTATAAAATGAACCTTAATAGTAAATGGTCTTATGTTAGGCGCAAGCAGTTGGCCATTTCATCAAATCGAGCTTTTTATTTATCTTTGAAACACTTAAATAATATTAAATGAGTACAGCTAATTTAAAAATTGACCTAATCAATAAAATAACCCAATTGAAAGAAAGTTATGTGATTGAAGAAATCAACCGACTATTAGACTTTGAACTGGAAAAAGGTATTTTTAAGTTAACTTCAAAGCAACATGCCAGAATTTTGGAGGCTAAAGAAGAATATAAAACAGGTAAAGTCTTGTCAGAAAATGAAGCTAACAAACAAATTCAAGAATGGCTTACCAAATAGTATGGACTGAGAAAGCGAATATTGAAAGACAACATATTCTTGAATTTTGGGCAGAGAATAATAAATCCAAAGTTTACAGTTTAAAATTAAACAAACTATTTATCTCTACAATTCGAGACCTTTCCAAGAGACCTGACATTGGCAGGAAAACTGAGTTTGAAAACGTTCGGGTAAAAATTGTTCGTGACTATCTAATTTTCTACGAAATTATAAAAAAGGAGATACTTATTTTATCTGTTTGGGATGGAAGAAGAGATAAAATGAATTTCAAAATACGATAGCCTGCGCACTCTAAATTTTTTTTAAGCAACCTTATTCAGGATTATCATTATTAACAACTTTTTTCATGACGGGGCATTCTGCCTAATCCTAATAAATAATCCAATATTTATTATACAATGTTTATGAAAAACACAGGTAAAGAAAATACATCAGGACAGCAATTCAGGTTTCATTATACTAATACTTTTTCTTAGGCTCCTTTACTAATGAAGTGTCACCGGAAAGTAATGGAACAAAATAACCACCAGTATCAATAATGGTTTTTTTAAAAATAGTTTGTAAAGTTTTCCAGTCTTTTGAAGTACACCCTGTTTGATAGAGAAAAAGTGATTGCAGTTTATTCAATCCTTTTAGTTGTGTAATGGCCGCCGCTGTTACTTTTGTGCCAACCAGGTTTAAACTTTGTAAATTGTTATTTGCTGCTAACATAGGCATCCCTTTATCTGTAATAAAAGTATTCGAAAGATCAAGCCTGGTAAGGTTTGTTAATTGTGAAATGCTTGCTAAAGCCCCATCATTAATATTTGTGTTGTGTAATTTCAGCCAGATGAGTTGTTGTTTTAATTGCAGCAATAATTGCAGGTCTGTTTTATCAACTATGCTGTCAGTTACAAAATTTGCCTGAAGGTAATTGGTGTTTTGTGCTACGGGCAACACAACAATATTGTGTGTTTTTAATTGTTCAATTATTTTTTCATCTGCTTTTGCAACAGGGGCCGAAGGTATATCTGTTCTTTGTTTTTGTATAATTGCCAGTGTTTGCAATGCAGTTAAAAAAATTTTTATCTTATCGGTCTGAGCTAACTCTTTTACCTTTTTTTGTGCATCAGCATTATTCATGATCCACCAATGCAGCAGTTTTATTTGGCTTTCTGTTGGCTGTGGTTTTTCTTTTGGCGGCATGTGGTGTTCATTGTCTGTCGGCAACAGCAAACGCTTTATCATTTCACTTTCATCTGCATTGCCCGGTATTATTATTTTACCGTCTTTTCCACCCTTCATCAACAGGTTTATTTCATCCATACGTAAGCCACCTTTTTGCTTGTTGGCATTGTGGCAACTGTAACACCTGGTTTGTAAAATAGGCGTAATAATATCTGTATAAACAACTGCCTCCTGCACGTTTGCAATTGGTTTTATAGTTGTATTGGTAACACTGTCTGTGGTAAATATTTCTTTAAATGGCTTTGTTAAATAATCTGAACCATGCGTTAAAGAGCCGCCTAAATGCCCTGTAACCATTAGCATTAATAATAATGCAATCGATAGCAATTTTTTATTAACAGCAAAAGCCGGGTTCTTTTCTTTAGCATATAACATCAATGAAAACAATGCTACTCCAATGCCCATCCACATATGCCAGCTAACGAGTGATTTGTCATAATCATCACTGATAGATAAGAGGTAACCTGTAATACAGGATGCAAATGCAGTAAACGAACCTGCCAGTAAAATAACTGGTATTGCCGGTGTTAAGGATGCATATTTATTTTTGTGGCTCATCCATTGAAGCACCAATCCAATCAGCAAAATACCCAACGGTAAATGCACCAACAGCGGATGAAAATGACCAAGAAATTCAATAACGGACAATACTCTCAAGAAATAGAATTTTTACTATTTAACCAATTTTTAAAACCCAATTCGCTTCAATCTCCAACATTTCCATCTCCTTCGGAGAGGTTAGGCGGGGCTATACCTTTTTCTCAATAAATGCATCATGTATACATTAATAGCCCATTGATCTGCCAATGGCTGATGGGTGTAAGGAATGGTGGGCATATAATCGGGTGGGCCAAATTCAGTTAATACCGTAAGTACTTCACCCTTTTGTTTTTTTATGGCAACGACGGCATCCCACCAAGCAAAATGTGCTTTTACTGCATCCTCCCATTCAGGAGCCCTCGGGTCGCTTACCTGCGGTCCTTCTGCATGGCCAATGCGGGCATGTAAATGATCGGTTCTTTGTATGGCAAGATTTACTGTTTCCTGCTGATCTGCCAACAAACTTTCGCTTACATTGCACCAATGCGATATATCCAGTGTAATTCTAAGTTCGGGTATTTGTTGCATAAAATTTTTAGCTATTGGTGCTGCGAAAAGCATCCTTGAACGGTGTGTTTCGTGACAAATTTTTATACCAGTATCTTTTGCGAGGCCCAATGTAAAATCAATGATGGCTTTGTTTTCTTCGTAAGTAAAATAATCTTTGCCACTGTGGCAATTGATGTACAACGGGCGTTGATTTTTATTGGTAGCTGCAGCAGTGATCATTTGTTTAAAACTGGTAACATGTTCTGCATAATTGCTTTGATGCCCGGCGGTAAGAAAACCTACTTCCAGTGTATATTTTTTGAGTGCCATAAAAAGTTCATCGGCATCTTTTTGCGCAGTGGGCCACCATATTTCAATACCATCATAGCCTTCTTCTTTTACTTTGGCACAGTAAGCGTCTATGGTTCCCTGGTAGCCCCAATTGGTAGCCAGCACTTTTAATTGAAAGCCTGTATTCATTTGATTGTTTTTTTGTGGTGATGCAAATACATCCAGTGATGCCAGCAATAAGGCGGTAGTGGCAGATGTGCTTGTTCGTAAAAAATTTCTTCTGTTAAATAACATAGTCAATGGTCAATGGCGTGTTGTCAATAAAGTTAGGGTAGTTATTTTATATGATATGCCAGGGCCAGTTTGATTGATGAAATTTTTAAATTATTTACTTACATTATTAATCATCATTACCTATTGACCATTCACTACATTAAGTCAAAATATCTGTAATTATTTTTCCCCTTGTATCCGTTAACCTAAAGGGTCTTCCCTGGAACTCGTAAGTAAATTTTTCATGATCAAAACCCAACTGGTTTAATATGGTGGCCTGTATATCAAATGGCTCTACTTTACCACTAATGGCGCTATACCCTATCTCATCAGTTTCGCCATACGAAAAACCTTTTTTAATACCAGCCCCGGCCATCCACATCGTAAATGCTTCTGTATGATGGTCCCTGCCCTTATAAGGATTTTGTTTGCCCTCCCTGTTTTCCGCCATGGGTGTCCTGCCAAATTCTCCACCCCATACTACCAGCGTTTCTTCCAGCAGGCCACGTTGCTTTAAATCGAGTATCAGTGCGGTAATGCATTTATCAACCGAGCGGCATTTATTGATAAAGCCAAGGTCAATAGCAAGGCTTGCTTCGGTGCCATGACTGTCCCAACCCCAGTCGAATAACTGCACAAAGCGTACACCTTTTTCAACCAGTTTCCTTGCTAACAAAACATTGTTGGCAAAAGATCCCTGGCCAGGTTTGGTGCCATACATTTCATGAATATAAGCAGGTTCATTACTGATATCCATTACCTCCGGTGCGGCAATCTGCATTTTAAAAGCCATTTCATATTGCGAAATACGGGAAAGGATTTCAGGGTCGTTGTAGGCTTTATATTCTTCTGCATTTACCTCGTTAATGGCATCAATACTTGCCTTGCGTAAATCCCTGTTCATTCCTTCGGGGTCTTTTATAAACAGTACGGGATCGCCTTCGCTGCGGCATTGAACACCCTGGTACACACTTGGTAAAAAGCCACTGCCCCAAACACTTTTACCTGCATCGGGGTTTTTGCCGCCACTGGTCAACACTACAAAGCCGGGCAGGTTTTGATTTTCTGTTCCCAGCCCATAGGTTGCCCAGGAACCTAAACTTGGCCGGCCTAAGCGGGCAGAACCAGTATGCACCATCAGTTGTGCAGGAGCATGGTTAAACTGGTCGGTTGTTACCGCTTTTAAAAAACTAAGCTCATCAACAATACTTGCCAAATGCGGCATATTTTCGCTTACCCATGTACGTGAGTTTCCGTATTTTGCAAATTTTGCCTGAGGCCCCAGCATTTTTGGAACACCTCTTATAAAGGCAAATTTTTTCCCTTCCAATAAAGATGGGGGACAATCCTGTCCATCCATTTTCATCAGCTCGGGTTTGTAATCAAAAAGTTCCAGTTGTGAAGGTGCACCAGCCATGTGCAGGTAAATAACACTTTTTGCCCTTGCTGCAAATGGAGGCAGTTTGGGCATCAGCGGATGAGCAGGGTCAAAAGCAATACTGTTCGATGGACTAGGTGAATTAGTACAACTGCCAAACATAGAACCAAAAGCAAGTACACCCAAACCCATGGCACTTTCTTTTAAAAAGTGCCGACGTGTTTGCATAGTTATCACGGCCCTTTCTGCTTCTTTCAGCAACCGTTGGTTATGTAATTCTTTTTGTGTCATAAATATATGTATGTTCCGGGGTTTTACTAATAAATTATTGCTTGTTCATGCTTTATTACCTTCATCACCCGGTTTAAAACCTATCATTGTTCTTTTTACTTTTGGGGCATCAAGCAATAGTTTTAAAGCTTCAAATACTACGGCTATATCCTGTTTGTTTTCTGATACATCTTTTTCCAATTTTTCGAGTTTCAATAAAATATCTTTATTTGTTAATAGCAGTTCCCGTATTTTAGTAAATATCCTTATGATTTGAATATTTACCTGGATTGCAACCGGGCTATTTAATACACTTGACAGCATTGCCACCCCTTGTTCGGTAAAAGCATATGGTAATTTTCTTCTGCCTCCCCAACTTGAAGTCGCAAATTGCGACTTCAAGTTTTCAAACTCTTGTATAGTTAATTGAAACATGAAATCCTCCGGAAACCTTTCTGAATTTCTTTTCACCTGTTCATTTAATCTTTTTGTTTCTACCTGGTAAAGTTCAGCTATTTCCTCATCCAGCATAACTTTTTGACCACGAATCAAATATATTTTGCTCAATAAAACTTCTTCCGGAATCATTAATTGTATTTGCTTTTTAACCTTCGCCATATCCAACTTTTTATCGATTAAGTTTGAGGTCACAAATTGTGACTTCAAACTTATTTTGTTTTGGGAAATTGTGTATCACAATTTTTGACATAAAGTGATTTAAATTTAATAGTGTAGAATCTCTAAGGTCACAATCTGTGACCTTAGTAGTAAATTTTGTTCTGCTTGTTTTTAATCAAGCTTTACAACGTAGTCCCAATATTCTGGATTTACTTTACATAACAACGATTCGACCAAACAATAACTCATCACTCCTAACTCATCACTAATTCTTCGTAACCACTTCATCTAAATTCAATATAGCATTTGCCACTACTATTAATGCCGCTGTTTCCGCATTGGTATGTTCATTTATTCCACCCACCATTTCACATGCATTATTTGCATTGTTCTTAAACTGGCTGTAGGCTGTTTTGTATAAATTCATCAGCGCCTGTAAACTTTTGTCGTCGACAGTATGTTGCGTCGCCAACTGGTATCCTGTTTTAATTTGTTGCTGTACAACAGTACCGGCAAGTTTTTGCATGCGGTAAGCAAAATGCCTAGCAAGGTCAATGTAAGCAGAATCATTTAAAGAAGTGAGTGCCTGCAAAGGCGTGTTGGTTCTTATGCGGCGCACGGTACATACTTCACGGGAAACTCCGTCGAAAGTTAGCATGGAGGGATAAGCAGCAGAACGTTTCCAATAGGTATACAGGGCCCGGCGGTATTGATCTTCATTTTTACTTTGCACCCATTCTGCACCATTCCAGGGCGAAAGCCAGATACCTTTTGGCTGGTAAGGAAATACGCTGGGGCCATACATTTTGTTGCTGATTACTCCGCTGATACAAAGCGCCTGGTCGCGTATTTGTTCTGCGGATAATCTTACCCTTGCATAGCGTGCATATAATTTATTGTAAGGATCTTTCTGTAACTGCTCCGGTGATATTTTAGAATCCTGCCGGTAGGTGGCACTTAGCACTATGGTTTTAAGTAGTTTTTTTACGCTCCATTTGTCACCGTGTATAAACTGGTAACTCAGCCAGTCTAACAGTTCCTGGTGTGTAGGTGCTGTACCCTGCGATCCCATATCTTCCAGCGTTTCAACAAGGCCTGTACCAAACAATTGTTCCCAAACACGGTTTACCATTGTACGGGCGGTTAATGGATTTTGTGTAGATGTTAACCATTGCGCCATACCCATTCGGTTTGCTGGTGCATTTGCTGGCAATACACCCAATGAAAGTGGAATACCCGGTTGTACTGCTGCACCTTTTACGAGCCAGTTACCCCTTTCAAATACATACGAAGTGCGATGCATATTTTTTGGGTTGTCCATCATCACCGGTGTGGTGGGTACATTTACATTTATCAATTGCCAGTATTTTTTTTCAGCACTGTCATAACCGGGTTTGCCCGCTTCAGCAATATCGTTGGTAAAATAGAACCAATCAAACAAAGCACCGGTATCACCAGGTTTTTTAAGCAGGTGATTGGTGTAAGTAAAATAAAGATGGTGCATACCGCTTTGTGCAGCCAATGCTGTCTGGCTGATTGTCCATCCATTTTTAGATTTCTTCAGCGGAACAGTTGCAATAACAGACCCGTTTGGCTCATCAATATGTATCTGCCAGGTGCCTCCTTCAGCATTTCCCTGGTAACGGAAAATTAATTGTGTGCGGTTGGTTAAATCAACATTTTTTAACCGGCAAAGCGCATTGTTACGCAATGCCAGCCATTTGGTATCTGACAGTTCGCTATTGGTAAAACTATCGCAGGTAAGACTGTTATAGGCAGGCTGCCATGTTTTTAAAAAGATAAAGGCTTCTTTTGCTTTTTCGGGTGTGGAGTTTTTTTGCAGCCAGTTGGTAAGATTGGCCAATTCATTTTTAAGGCTATCGTTAAAATGCCGCAGCAGGGGATAATCAGCTTCGGTGTCTTCATCCCGGCTATCATTGTAAAAGGCTAAAAATTTATAATAGTCTTCGTGCTTAAAAGGATCATACGGATGGCTATGGCATTGTACGCAGGCAAACGTAGTACCCATTGTTGCCTGCCAGGTGGTATTTACCCTGTCCATTACAGCAGCAGTCCTAAATTCTTCATTGTCTGTTCCGCCTTCGTCGTTTGTCATGGTATTGCGCTGAAAGGCTGTCGCAATAAGGTCTTCATCAGTTGGATGCGGTAACAAATCACCGGCTATTTGCCTGGTGAGAAAACTATCATAGGGCATATCCTGGTTAAAGGCATTGATGAGCCAGTCCCGGTAATGCCAGATGTTGCGGCTATCATCTCTTTCATATCCCTTTGTGTCGGCATACCTTGCAAGATCCATCCATAGCGCCGCCCATTTTTCACCAAAATGAGGAGAAGCCAGCAAAGAATCTACAAGATTTAAGTACGCTTTTTCGCTGTTGTCATCCAGGTATTGCTTTGCAATTTTTTCCGGTGCAGGCATACCAATAATATCAAGGCTTACACGGCGCAGTAATGTTTGTTTATTGGCCTGCGGCGAAGCAGATAAATCAGTGCCTTTCCATTTTACTTCTATAAAATTATCTATCGGATTACTGGCCCACTTGCTTTTCGTTTTAAATAAACCGAAGAAAGAAGATGGTTGAGGAACCGGTATTTCTTTTACAGGGGTATAGGCCCAATGTTCACCCCAGCGGGCACCTTCATCAATCCATCTTGTAAGTATATCAATATCTTCTTTTGATAAATGATCATGTTTGTAGGGCATCCTTTCTTCCGGATCTTTCAGGGTAAGCCGTCGTATCATTTCGCTGTTGGCTGCATCTCCCGGAACAATGGCCCTTTTGCCGGATTCTGTTTTGCCCAGCAATGCCTCTTCCCGAAACAGCAGATTAAAACCCGCTTTTTGTTTTACCCCGCCGTGGCAGGTAATGCAATTTTTATTGATGATGGGTTTTACCTGGGTAGTAAAATCAACCGCTGGCCGTTTGGTTATATACAAAAAACTGCTGGCTGCAATTAACAACAGTATGGTGACTACAGTAAATTTTTTTGATGGCAAGCCCGGCATGTTACAGTTCCTTTTTATTATCTAAAAATACCAATATTTGCTGGAATTTTTGGAAGCATTTAAAGTATATCCTTAATAGTAGCAGATATTGTGTAGCCGTGCTTTCAAACTTAAAACAATTAGTTTAATATTTCAAAAAGCGAAGCAAAGCTTTGACTTATTTTATTTTTCTGAGCTTCTTGATTCTGACTGGGCGACAGGAGCCATGAATAATACCTAAAATGATTATTTCATTGATTTTAATTCGATAAATGACAGGCCATGAATAGCAGGTTGCTTTTCGGTAAATTTTACCCTTGGTAGGAATTTCTTCACACTGACGGAAAAGAAATGGACTGGCGGTAATGCGGTCAATGGTTGCTAATAATGCATCACCCACTTTAATTGCATTGAGTGGCTGTTGATTAACCAGTAATCTCATCGATGTTCTGCAAGGCATTGAGAGAAACCTTTACAGTGTAAGTTTTTGCAGTTGTTTTCTTTTGTTCGCCCATTTTGCTTTGGCTTCTCTTAATGAGATATTTGGTGAATCTTCCGAAGTATGAACCCAGTTTTGAAATGCTTCAAGGCTCATTGCTTCTCCTCCTAAGGCGGGAGAAGCAAATTCTTTTTTTTCAATGATACGGATAAAATGCTTTTCCTCTAAAGCATGAAGCGCCTTAAGACCATTATCATCTGTTATTTGAATTGTAAGTGTTTGCATTTTTCAAGACTATGTTGCGTATATAAAAATACGCAAATTATTTCTAAGGTGGAAACTGCCTTAAATACCTTGGAGATTTCTTATAATGTCATAGATGCAGAATTGCAAGAATTTTATTCAATGGTAAAAAAATTATGTGTGTATATTCGGTAAAATACAACCAGCATAATTTATGCGCCCACATAAAAAACCTTTTGCAGAAATTATTTTTATTTACCTAATCATTGGTTTTTGTGGATTTTTATGCTACAGGTTTTTACCGTTTGAAAATAAAACATGGGGATTTTTTGCAGCAGATTTAGTGATGACAGTTGTTACATTTATATTTTCACTGTACAAAAAAAACAGCAGTGTATATGATGCTTATTGGTCGGTTATTCCTTTTTATTTTATTGTATTGTGGTGGATCAATACATATCAATCATGGGGTATAGCGCAGTACACCACTGCCCTGGTGATAAGTTTTTGGTCGTGGCGTTTAACGCATAACTGGTACAGAAGCTGGCGGGGATGGGATCATGAAGATTGGCGTTACGTAAATTTTAGAAAACAATTTGGAAAATATTTTCTGCCCATCAATTTTTTAGCCATTCATTTATATCCAACTTGCATTGTATTTCTTAGCATGAGTGGTTTATTTTTTTTGTATGATGGAAACACAAAAAATGTAAACGTATTTTTTATTGCGGGTAATATCATTGCACTGGCAGGTGTTTTATTTGAGCTGGTTGCAGATAACACATTGTATAAAAACCGAAATAATCCTGGCAGGGTAAAGCACAGCATCATCAGGGAAGGTATATGGAACCATACCCGTAACCCTAATTATTTAGGCGAGATATTATTCTGGATTGGGCTGGCGATAACAGGGCTGGCAGCTTCAGCACCAGCCTGCACATGCCTTGGCGCCATAGGCATGGTATTAATGTTTTTGTTTGCCTCTATCCCTATGAAAGAAAAAAGACTGTCTGCAACATACGATGATTTTGAAAAATACAAAGCAGAAGTACCGATGCTGTTACCAATGCCATCTAAAAAATCATAGTCGTATAATTGAAGCCGGGCTTTGCAATAAAAACTGTCTTCCAATAAAACATTGCGGCTACTCATAACCCATCTATCTTTTGCTGTTGTAAAAATTCCCGTTTAACTGCGCTGGCTGTTTTATGCTGGCCTGTATGGCTCCAGCCCGGCGCCATGATGATATATAATAATTTGTTTTTTATTCCGGGCGCTTTTATTACATCTTTTGCCAGGGCAGCAATTTCACCAAAATAAACATCCCAAAAATTTTGCGCATTCATGTTGCGGGTTATGCCATAAACGGGCGGCTCATTTTCTTTCTCTTGGCGCAGTGTTCCAAATACCCGGTCCCATATATTCAACAGGTTACAAAAATTGGTATCCATATACAAGGGGTTTTTTGCATGGTGTACCCGGTGGTGAGACGGCGTAAGTATAATACGGTTCAAAAAGCCCATGCGCCCGTCTTTAAGTATATTTTCGCCTACATGAATAAACCCTCCCCATGTGCCATCAATAAACATAATAAAAAATAACAGGGGTGGGTTTACCCCCAGCAAAATACAGATAGAAGTACGTATCACATCTGCATAAGGCGCTTCCAGGAAAAAATGCGCATAGGTTACCGAAAGGTTCATTTGCTCTGGTGCATGGTGGGTTGAATGCAGGCACCAGAACAGCCTTACTTTATGCCCCAGGTAATGATATACAAAATGGGCAAGCTCCCAAACAATATATCCATAAATAAACCAGTACCACGTAAACGTAGTGGTAATAAGGGCGTATGGTAGCAAAAGCCCAATACAAAAAGCAACAGCCGCAATTGAAATAAACCTGCCGATAAAACTGTTAAAAACATAAATAAAAAATATCACTTTATAATGGGCTATTTTAAACCTTTTATAAAAAGCCGCTCTTATAATTTCAATAATCAAAATAAAGGGAATCAGGGGCGCCAGCGCAGACGTAATACCATCAAGGGTTTTCAGCGAGCTGTAGTCGTTTGTTTTAAACATTTCCAGCCACGCATTAATGCTTAAAAACGAAATCAGTTCATTGTATAATTGCTGGAAAATTTCCATAAATAATTTTAAGTAATAATAAAAATCAATGAATGCGTAAATATAAAAATATACCAGCCAATGAAGAAAATAATTTCACACAATGCACACAACAAGAACAACGGTTACAAAGTAATACACCATGCAGCAATACTTTTTGTGTTCTTTGTATACTTAGTGTTCTTTGCCGAAACCAATAAGAGATTGTCTTTTAGGGCAGATTAATTTCACACAAAGCACACAACGAAAACAAAGGATATAAAGTAATACATCATGAGGCAATACTCTTTGTGTACTTTGTATACTTAGTATTCTTTGTGTGAAACCTGAGTAAAAAACAATGCTTATTAAAAATTTATTTCGGGTATTTATTAATAAGTTTTTTTACTGGTTTTACAGTTTGCAGGTAGGCAAAAATTGATTTCAGGTCTCCATCCGTTATACCTGCATAATCTACAATGGGCATTATTGTATTGGCTTTGCCCGGGTTATAATTATAACCCTTCTCTTGCCGGCAGGCATTAAATTTATTGATGAAGGCAGTATCGGTCCATGTGCCGATGCCGGTGGTTGAATCGGGTGTTATGTTGGCCGAAGCTACTTTAAAACCGGCAATGGTAAAGGTATTGCCACCTGAATACACGTTGGCAAAATCCGGCTGCCCTTTTACATAAGGCGTATGGCAGTCTGCACAGGCAGCCATCGTAATTAAGTATTCGCCGTATTTTACTTTATCCGTTTCTGCGGGGCGTATATTTCCGTCAACCGTTTTTTCCAATGCCGGGGCGGGGTAAGCCATACTTATCGGAATCATTAATTCCCTGGGAGGCACTTTATTTTTAATGGGTTTTAGTGTTTTGATGTAGGCAATAATGCTCAACAAATCTTCTTTTGCCATATGGTTAAAATTGGCATAGGGCATTAAAGGAAACAAGGTGTCGCCTTTATTATTAATGCCCTGTGTAATGGCCCGCAAAATTTCATCGTCTGTCCAGTTGCCGATGCCGGTTTCCTTGTCGGACGTAATGTTTTTGCTGTAGATGGTTCCAGGGATGGCGTCTAAAATAGTATGATCAAATTTACCACCACCCATGCCTTCGGTACCGGCAATAACGGGGCCGGAAAATTTGCTGAAATCCCGTCGGCTGTGGCAATGAATACACACCGCTACATGCAGGGCAAGGTATTCGCCCCGGGCAAGAACTTTTTTGACAGAGTCTTCTTTTTTAATGGAGTCTTCGTTTACGATTGCCAGTGTTGAAGAAGCGTTGTTATTGCAGGCGGTAAAATAAGTGGCGGCCAGCAGCATACAAATCAGCACTGGCAGGGAAATTATTTTTTTCATGATTGCAGGTGTTGGTTAAGGGAATTGTGTAATGGGCGTAAATATTAAACTAATAAATGACAAATCCAATAGCATGATAATCTTTCTTTACTATCCCCGAAAATCCAAAATGGCATTTTGGATTTTCGGGGATTAAAAATACCCTGTAAACCAAATATTGTTTATACAATCACAAAATGATTGTTTTTGAAAATAGCTTTTTTTTGGCAGTGTTATAAAATGTAAACAAAATAAATTGCAAAAAACAACGAGGCGGTTGGGGCCTAAGCGTGCCGAATTTGTATTAAAATGTAAAGGGTTATAAAATTGCCTGCCTGCCTCTGCTGCAATTGATTTATAATTTCACCTGTTTGAGCAACTCATAATTAAAGGGGAGGTCTTCGTTTATTGTTTTCCATAAAATTTCATATTCAATACCAAAATAATGATGTGTAAGCAGGTTGCGGAAGTCTGTCATCAGCTGCCATTCCCGTTTATACAAAAATGGTATAATTTTTTTGGTGGTGGGGGATAGTATTTTTGTACAGACGTACATAGCACAGCCCAACGCAGTTTTAATATGAGCCGCATTAAAAGCAAAAACACGAAGCCCGAAATGCTGGTGCGTAAATTTTTGTTTGCCCATGGCTACCGGCACAGACTGCACGATAAAAAATTACCCGGCAAACCGGATATTGTTTTACCAAAATACAAAACGGTGATTTTTGTGCATGGCTGTTTTTGGCATGGCCATACCAACTGCAAATATTATGTGGTACCCAAAACCCGTACTGACTGGTGCCTCAATAAAATAAACAGCAACATTGCCAATGATACCAAAGCTATCACTGCATTAAAAAAAGAGGGATGGAAAATCATTGCCATCTGGGAATGTAAATTAAAACCTGCCAGGGTTGAAAAAACTTTACCGGCCCTTCTGAAAAAACTCTCCTGAAAAATTGTAAAAAATTGTGCATAGGGACTTAAAAGCAAATGTACTTTAAGTTAAATAAGATAGTATTGACGATTATAAAAACAGTTACGAACAAAACATCTGTGTCCTAAAACATGCCGCTTTTTTGCATTAATTAAAATAGGTTTGGAAATAGACAATAAACTAAAATAGGATTTATGAAACTGAATGCAGGAAAACCAATTGAAATATTTTTAATGAACGACCAACCTTTTACATGTCCATATTGCGGAGCAAGATGCTTGGAAATTGGTAACTTTTATCATACTAATGCAAAGGCCTTAATTGAGGAGTGTATGAATACTGAATGTGGCTTTATTTGTTATGAAGAAGAAAATGAATATTACCTTAAATTGTGGAGATAATTTAACAATTATGAAAGAAGGGCAAAAGCTCTGGACAAGAGATGAATTAATTCTAGCAGTTAATCTTTATTGCAAATTGCCTTTTGGTAAAATGCACAAAGGAAATGATGAAATAATCAAATTTGCTGAACTCATTGGGAGGACACCATCTTCTATTGCATTGAAGTTGGGAAATTTTACAAGCTTTGACCCAACCTTAAAGGAAAGAGGAATTAAAGGTGCTGCTAATGCAAGTAAATTAGATAAGAAAATTTGGAACGAATTTTATAATAATTGGGATGCTGCGTTAATAGAAAGTGAATTATTATTAGCAAAAAAGGAACACACAACTATTGAAAAGCTAAATAACGTAAACATTAGCGAAATTCTTAAAGAAGATTTAGAGAAAGAAAGACTTGTGAAAACAAGAGTAAATCAATCTATATTTAGAACAATGATGCTTGCAACATATAATAATAAATGTTGCATAACGCAGATTGAAAATAAGGAATTACTAATTGCAAGCCATATTATTCCTTGGGCGAAAGATGAAAAGAATAGATTAAATCCAATGAATGGCTTATTATTAAATGCGTTGCATGATAAAGCTTTTGAAAATGGTTTAATAACAATTGCAGAAGATTATACAATTAAAATTTCTTCTTCCTTCAAAAAGAAAAATGTTTCTGAAAGTATTAAACAAAATTTTATCGATTTTGAGGGGAAGCAAATACACTTACCAGATAAATTCTTACCTGCGAAGGAATTTTTAAAAATTCATAATGAAAGATTTAAATAGATTTTAAATTATTTCAGAAATTAGATTAAGTTTTTTCCATTAAAGTATAAATAAATGAAAACTTTTAAAGTATCATCTTCACAAGGATATTTAATTGTTAATGAGCAAACGGGAATTGTAATTAAGTGTAATAGTAATAGGGGTAAAAATGATTATTTGCTGGCGATAGAAAGGTTTGATTTTGCCAGATACAAAGCAGCTTTCAAAAGTAATACGGTTCCTGAAGATATAGACATTTTGCGTCTATCATATTGGTCTAAAAATAATATATATGATACGCCAGCCGAAGGCTATGAACCAAATTTTTATTTAGGATAATTCTTTCCGTGCAAAGTTTTCCATCATAAAATTCACGCTCTATAAATTATAAGATTCCCTGCAACCGCCCCGCCTATTAAATAGATGACCACCCTTTTTTGAGGAAGATATTACCCGGAAATGATAATCCCGGCAGAAAATCAGGAAAAAAATTCACTGCAAAAAAACAGGATAAGCTGTGGTAAAAAAAATAAAATGGTTCAATGGCTGCGGTAATTTGCCGTACACAACATACCTAAACCAGCGATATTAACAATTCTTTTTTAAAATTGTATGGTCGGTGGCTACTGGTGGCGGGGTATTTGTAAAATATCAATTCGAACAGTTGTATTAACTGGTCTTAAACAACTAAAATATTTTTTTATGAAAAGAAACCGTATCATTTTCCTGGCAATATTGTTATTCGCATTGTCAGGAATTTTTCTGCCGGCTGCAGTTCATGCACAAAACAATGATAAAGCCAAAATGGTGGACGAAAGTAAAGAAGCTAAAGCCTCATTTGTAAAATCAGACCGGGGCATGGATGAGCTTTTTAAAAAATCTCATGGTTATGTGATCTTCCCAAATGTTGGCAAGGGTGCATTAATAATAGGTGGTGCCGGTGGTAAGGGAACAGTATTTGAACATGGAGTAGCTATAGGCAAGGCAAAAATGTCGCAGGTAACTGCAGGTCTGCAAGTGGGTGGAGAGGCTTACCGGGAAGTGATATTTTTTGAAAATAAAGCAGCACTGGATCACTTTAAGGGTGATAAGCTGGAATTCAGCGGACAGGTTGCTGCAGTGGCGGTAAAAGAAGGAGCATCTGCCAACGTAAAATACAGAGACGGTGTTGCAGTGTTTACACAAGAAAAAGGTGGCCTGATGCTGGAAGCTTCGCTGGGTGGACAGAAATTAGATTACGAGGCATTTTAAATTTTTATTAAGTAGCATAACAAGGCGTTTTTATTGGTGGAGTATTAAATTGTAATACCGAATTAAAAGAACCCTTGTCCTGACATTCTGTTTGAATGCAAGGACAAGGGTTCGTGTTTAAAATATCCAAATTATTTTTTCAAGAACGGTTATAATCGTTAGTCCCTCTACTGGCGCAAGCGTTCCAAAAAAGCAGCTCATTTTGTCTGTTGGATGCATTAATAAGCAAACTTTGATTTTTAATGCTTACTTTCAACAACAGCTTTCCGACAAGTAAAAGCAAATGATGAATACTCACCCGGAGACAACCAACAGCAGCAAGAAAGGTATTTTTATCTTAACTGTTATTTTATTGTTCGCCGTCGGCATTTGTTTAATAGTAAATTATTCTATTGACCATTCGTTCAACTGGTCGCTGTATCCCGCAGGGGCATTGATGGTAGTATGGGCCACCATTGCCCCATTAATGATGATGAAAAAATACAGGGTGTTAGGCCTGTTTTGCGGATTGACAATAACACTGATTCCTTTTCTTTTTTTAATTCAGTGGCTCAACCCGGTTAAAGGCTGGCTAATGCCCCTTGCCTTACCCATCGCCTTGGTGTTTCTGTCAGCACTTGCAATTTCCCTGTTAGCGTTCAGCTACCTGCAAAATAAACGGTATGCAAAAGCGTTTGCCATCTTTATGTTTGGTGTGGTTGCAAATGTGGCTGTAGGTAAAATAGTGAACGGCTTTTTAGATCATAACAATGTTGAGGACATTTCCAGGACTTACACCCTGTCTGTATCAGCGCTGCTTACCTTGTTATTTATTGTTGCAGGCTATGTTGGAGCTGGTAAAGCAAATAAATAATTACACCAGGGCACCTCTTTCCGTGCAACGTTATTGTAAACCGGTACCCAAATTGAAAATTAGTAATTTATATAAAGGGTAAGTAAAAGGAAATTTTTTTGAATGAGTTTTTATAGAAAAATAATATTCGTGGTAATTTGTTTTCTTTTAGCTGCCGTCGGTTTTTTAATTAAAATCCCTGCTCCGTTAAGAGGCCATGATAAATTACTGCACATTTCAGCTTACTTTATAGCCGCCGCTTTTTTAAATTATTTATTTAAAAAAAGGCATTTGGTAATATTTATAGTGCTGTTTTTATTTGGGGTATTAATTGAATATTTACAACAAGTAGCTAATAAAATAACACACTCTCACATTCATGGAAGATTTGATTTAGAAGATATTTATGCAAATACCAAGGGTCTTTTATTGTATTCTTTTATTGCACTGATATTATGGACGCTTAAAAAAATCTATACTTATTTCAGATCCGCTAAATGATGTTTTCCCTTTGTATGCACCTCTCTCTGTTGCCGTGGCACGTGTCACAAACTATTTCTTAGGATAAAATAATCTGCTGACGATTTTTTATTTCCTTTATACTCCCAATTGGCTCGTGAAGGATACAAAACAAGGCTGAGTTATTCACACTTTTTTTCTTCCTGATACCTATAAATACCTCACTTTAAAATTTGTTTCTCCCAACAGGGCATCAAACTCATGGTCACCAGTAATGAGGGTGGCTTTTTTACTGATAGTGATGGCTGCGGCAAAAGCATCGGCATAACTCATAGAAAAGCCTGCCTTAATTTTAGCGGCCTGCAGGCAAAGCGGCAGATCTGCTTCAATGATATGTAATGGCAATTGCTTTAATATTTGCAATGCAGCTTCTGCAGCCTTTACATCCACTTTACGGCAAATCATATAATACACTTCGCCAATATTTACCGAACAGATATATGCCTCCATTTCATCATTGGCTACTTTTACCAGCATTTCTTTAATAATGGTATAGCCGGGTTCTTTCCTGAAAAAATTTATCAGGGCATAACTGTCAAATACAATCTTTTTCATTTGCCGGTTTTTTTAGTGCCCGCATTCAGGTTCATTTTTCTTTCCTCCCGTTTTTTTTCTTCCTGTTTAATTTTCATAAACTCAGCAATAGAAGGAAATGAATCTTTTAAACTTCCTGCAAGGTTTTCAAAATAGGTTTCATCCATGGGCTTAATCAACACGCCGTCAGCCGTTTCTTCAAATACTACTTTTACGCCGCTTTTAATGCCATATTTGGTTCGCAGGCGCTTTGGTATCAGCAATTGCCCTTTAGAGGTTAAAACAGATGTTTCCATACATTTAATTTTTGTACTACAAATATATAAAAGTATTACTAAATAAAAAAGTATTACTTTATTTATTTTTATCCTAAATGAAACACTTGCGCCAGTAAATTCAATAAATAATAAAATTCCCTGCAACCGAACCGCTATGCTGATTGCTAGTTGCGAGGCGTTGCCTGGAAGACTACTTTTCCCCGAATATTTTAATGGTAGTTGATCTCTGTTTTTTCTTTTTTTCATTGCCAAAAAAAGAAACAAAAAACGCTAGGCAGGAAGGGCCTCATCCGCCTTTCAGGCACCTTCTCCAACAGGAGAAGGGAAAAGGTTGCGATTTGTTCGGCCCCTTCCTGCCGCATAGCTATGTGGGTCTTTAGTACTAGTGTAAACTGGACCGGGGAACTTTATTGTACGCCTTTACCGGCTACAGTTTTTTAAATTAGAAGGATTGGTAGTATTCTGTATGTTGTTACTATAAAAGGTCGTGGTTGTTATGAAATAGTTGAACTGACCGCACCTAAGAGTAGTGAACAAACGCTGAAGCTACAGTAGTGCCACCGTTCAACATAGTTGCTTCCCGAAATCGGGATGTAATCGATTTCGGGCCGGCTTTTTTTGGTTACTTTTTTTCCGCAAAAAAAAGTGACAATAATGCGCTGTCAAATTGCAAATGAAAACTGTATCGTAGTGTTCTAAATTATTTTTTTCAAGATCAGTTGAATAACCGTTATTCTCTGCCCTTCCTTCGGTGCAACGTCTTCCATTATCAAATCCTCACTCTATAAATTATAAGATTCCCAGCAACGTCACAAGTTCTACTCATTGCCCGTTGAGAAACCCTGGAACTGAAATAGACTTCGGAAAAAACTTACACAGCAGTACAGATTACGAAATAAATTTTCTACTTTTATTGATATGGAAGAAGAATTAAACACAGGAGAAATTCAGGAAAACAAAAAGGAAAAGAAAGCCAAAGAGAAGGCTGAGAAAGAGCAATCATCGGCGGAGCGAACGCTCCTGGCGTATGAACGTACCTTGCTGGCCTGGGTAAGAACAGGAGTTCATTTAATGACCTTTGGTTTTTTCATTTACAAATTGCTGCAGCAAAAGGTAGTGGAATCCGGGGCACACCCGGTGCTGGACATCATTTCACCAAGAACGATCGGGCTCATCATGATATCATCTGGTTTTATTGGCTTATCACTGGCTGTACTACGTTTTATACAGGTTGCAGACAAGTATGGACAATTGAGGCGGAAAACATATGTAAACCCAGCCATGTTACAGTCGTATGTAATACTACTTCTTTCTGCAGCGCTGGTTATTGGAGCACTGGCAGGAAGATGACAGGCACCAAACAATGATAAAAAGGTCATCGCTATCAGCAGGCGGCGGCAGTTCTCCTCTTTCGATGCAGCATCATTCATCATCAAATACTCATTCTATAAATTTAAATAGTAACAAGTGATTCTGCGGAACACTTGCGCCAGTAGGCCTTTGCTCCAGACAGTTTTTAAATAGCGAAGAGCGGGCGGCTTTTTATTGTTACTTTTTTTTCCGCAAAAAAAGTGACAATTAAGCGCTGTCAAATTGCAAATAGAAACTGTGCCGTAGTGTTCTAAATTATTTTTTTCAAGAACAGTTCAATAAGCGTTATTCCCTAATCTTTCTTTTTTAAAACTTATCTTCAAAATAAAATTAACCGGTATGAAATATTATTTATCCTTTTTATTATTGGTTGTAGCGGCACTCGCCCGCAAACAACCTGAATCCAAAATGGCTCCTCCCGGCATCAATCAACTGGCAACGCAATATGTGCGACTGGCTTTGGATATTGGCAGGTATGATTCATCGTTTGTAGATGCCTATTATGGCTCCGACTCTTTACAACCTTCAGCTACAAAAAAAGCAACATTTTCGAAAGACAGTTTTTTACTGGAAGTACAACATTTACAGGATGCATTGGGGCAGTTATTGCTGCAAACAACCAATGATACCATACAAAAAAGAGCCACCTGGATGAAGGCACAGCTGACTGCATTTGGGCGAAGAATAAAAATATATTCGGGGGAGTATGCAAGTTTTGATGCGGAGAGTATGGACCTGTATAGTGTTGCAGCACCGGTTTACCCCGAAACACATTACCAGGCATTGGTGGCACAGCTGGATACCCTGTTACAGGGAAAAGGTACTGTGCAGGAAAGGTTTCAATTACTGTGCAACCGGTTTATTATTCCAAAAGCAAAGTTAGATACCGTTTTTCATGCCGCTATTGCAGAATGCCGCAAAAGAACATTGCACCATTATACCCTTCCTGCAAATGAAAATTTTATGCTGCAATTTGTATCGGATAAACCGTGGAGCGGTTATAACTGGTATAAGGGAAATTACCAAAGCCTGATACAGATTAATACCGACCTGCAGATATTTATTGACCGTGCCATTGATGTGGGCACTCATGAAAGTTACCCCGGTCACCATGTGTACAATATGCTGCTGGAGAAAAATTTATACCACGATAAAGGATGGGTAGAAATTTCTTTATACCCTTTGTTCAGCCCGCAATCGCTGATAGCAGAAGGCTCGGCCAATTATGGTATTGACCTGGTATTTCCGGGTAATGATAAAATAGCATTCTGCAAAGATGTGTTATTGCCTCTTGCAGGATTGGATACAACAGGCATCAGTATTTATTTTAAAGCACAAGCCATAAAGGGCCAGTTAAAATTTGCCCGCAATGAAGTGGGCAGGGGTATCATCAATAAAACAATGGACACACCAACAACCATGCGCTGGTTGAAAGATTATTGCCTGATGAATGAGGAGACGGCTAAAAAAAGTATCCGCTTTATTAATGTAAACCGCAGCTATGTAATTAACTATAATTATGGAATGGAGTTGATAAAAAATTATATGGAAGCAAAAGCGGGTGGTGCTGCCGATGCTGACAAAAGATGGGAGGCGTTTGGCGTACTTTTGAGTAACCCTGTACTGCCTTCGGATTTGTTGAAAGCAAGTAAGTAAAATAATTACGGCCGTTTAAAAAAAGTATAGAATGAAAGCCACAAAAAATTTTACCGTTAAAATAGCTGCCCAAATATTTATTTTTTTGTTGCCTGTTATTTCATTTGCTGCAGGCAAAGACAGTGTATTTGTTAATCAATTTGGCCTTTTGCCCAACACAAGGGAAGACGCAGTAAAAGCCGTGCAACAGGCCCTTGCAGTTTGTAAAACAAAAACAAATCCAGTGCTTGTTTTTAGTAAAGGCCGGTATGATTTCTGGCCACAATTTAGCGAGCAAAAAAATTATTACGAATCAAATACTACCAATAATAACCCCAAACGTTGCCCCATTTTAATTGATCATTTTACAACACTAACGATTGACGCAGGCGGTGCCGATTTTATTTATCATGGCCCTGAACAACCTTTTACTATTGACCATAGTGAAAATATTTCGATAAAAAATGTGAGTATCGACTGGGATATTCCATTGACTGCACAGGCTACTGTAATAAATACAACGACTGATTATATTGACCTGCAGATTGACACAGTTGCCTATCCTTTTACAATTAAAAAAGGTAAGCTTGTATTTACAGGTGAAGACTGGCAAAGTGAGTGGTGGGACTGTATGGAATTTGAACATGATACACGTTTAATTGTTCCGCAAACAGGCGATGCCGGCGTACTTGGCAATAACTGGACAAATTATACGGCCACACAACAACCGGGAGGATTGGTGCGTCTTAACTATCACTTTATAAGAAAGCCTGCCATTGGAAATGTATTAGTAATGCGCCACAGCGATAGGGATCATGCCGGCATTTTTATCGCAGACAGTAAAAACATCCAGTTAGAAAATATTAATATTTACAACACAGCCGGCCTGGGAATATTATCACAATATGCAGAAAACCTTTCAT
This sequence comes from Ferruginibacter sp., assembly GCA_025362235.1. Classification (GTDB taxonomy): domain Bacteria; phylum Bacteroidota; class Bacteroidia; order Chitinophagales; family Chitinophagaceae; genus Ferruginibacter. The sequence goes on from JANYGZ010000098.1 coordinate 47,254, forward strand.
TCAAAAATATACAGGTGGTACCCAACAGGCAGAAGGGACGTTACTTTAGCGGGCATGATGATGGTTGTCATTTTTCCAACTGTAAAGGAAAGATACTGGTAGACGGTTGTTCATTTGAAGGTTTGATGGATGATCCTATTAATGTGCATGGCACGGCAGTACAGATCATTGAAAAAAAATCAGCCAATCAATTGCTTTGCCGTTTCATGCACGAACAAAGTATTGGCATGGAATGGGCACGTGCCGGCGATGTAATTGGTTTCATCAATCATACAACCATGCAGACAGTTGCAACAGGAACGGTGGTTAATTTTACAGCACTTGATTCTGTCAATTTTATGCTTACGTTCAGTAACCCAGTTCTTGCAGCCATTAACATAAAAGATGCCCTGGAAAATATAACCTACACACCGGATATTACCATCCGTAATTGTTGGTTTGGAGTTAACCGGGCAAGGGGTATTTTGATATCAACACCCGGTAAAGTATTGGTTGAAGACAATACATTTATATCAAGTGGTTCGGCCATTCTTATAGCAGGCGATGCCAATCAGTGGTTTGAATCTGGTGCCGTAAAAGATGTTTTAATACGCAGAAATAATTTTACAGATGCCTGCCTTACTTCTATGTACCAGTTTTGCGAAGCCATTATAAGTATAGAACCAGAGATACCAAAGCCGGACCCCGGCAAAGCTTTTCACCGTAACATTGTTATTACAGAAAATAATTTTCATCCTTACGACTACCCGGTATTGTATGCAAAGTCGGTAGATGGACTTGCCTTTACCAATAACACTATTACCCGCAGTACCCGTTTTAAACCTTTTCACCCGAACGGGTTTATGTTTACTTTTAACGCCTGTAAAAAAGTATCTATTACGGGTAATGCATTACAGGGAGATGTGTTAGGGAAAAATATTAACCTGGAAAAAATGGCTGTAAAAGAGTTGTCAGTAAAACCCGGTGAATCATTTACTGTGCAAAAAGATTAGTCTTCTGTGCCTGGATGATTTATGTACTTACAAATTATAGCGTGCTAGAAATTTACAGGAAATGGAATCAGTAGCCGATTTACAATACGGGTTCCCATCCTTTTTCATATTGCCTTCTCCAGTATGCCATGGCTGCCTCATCATTTAAAATATGGCCATTAGCTGGATTGCAGCTTAACTGCTTTCCTGTGCGATAGGCAATATTTGCCAGGTGACACATTAATACAGATTTATGCCCTTCTGAAACCGGTGCTGTTAATTTTGCTTCACCTTTTATTGATTGTATAAAATTTTCAAAGTGGTACATATCCAGATCACCACTGGCACTAACTGTATTGGCGCCGGTATTGCCGCCACTTGCTTTTACTTCCTTAATTAATTTATTATCTGCATCAACAATTTTATAATCATCATTACCCAGGTTTATCAATGTTCCTTTATCGCCATAAATAATAAACCCACGGCTGGCCCCTTCAACATTGTATTTATTACAACTGCGCCCTTCCCAGCTGATCATTTTCTCCGGGCCAAATTCTACTGATACATTTAGTGTATCAGGCGTTTCCCAGTCATCTTTATAAGCATAACGTCCACCGGCAGCGTTAACACGGGTTGGAAAATCGAGACCCATAAACCAACGGCAACAATCCAGTTCGTGTGTGCCGTTATTACATGTTTCTCCTGTGCCCCAATTCCAGCGCCAGTGCCAGTTGTAGTGAACAATATTATCAAGGTATTCTTTACGGGGTGCAGGGCCCTGCCATAAATCAAAATCGAGCGTTGAGGGAACCGGAACTTTTTTACCAAAGCCAATTGTTTTTCTGTTGTTTACATACCATGCTTTACCAAAATAAGCATTTCCAATGGCTCCTTCTTTAACCTGTTGTGCTGCTTCAATCAATGTTGGAAACGAACGCCGTTGGCTGCCCATTTGAATGAGCTGGCCGGGATATTTTTTCATCGCTTCTACCAGCAATTCGCCTTCATAAGGATTATGCCCGCAGGGCTTTTCAACATATACATGCTTGCCATGCGTTACACCCAGTATAGCTGCAGGTGCATGCCAATGGTCTGGCGCTGCAATTATCAATGCATCAAAATCTTTTTTTGCTACCAGCTTTCTTACGTCTTTTTCTATAATGGGTTTTTTACTTGTATTGGCAAATACTTTTAACCCTTTTGCAATGGCAGCATCCTCTACATCGCACAAATAAGCTACTTCTACATTATTAATTTTTGTAAAATTTTCTGCCAGGTAAGTACCCCTGCCATTGAGCCCCATTACAGCAACTGTAATTTTATTGGATGGTGCATTTTTTCCAAAAATAGAAAACGGAAGGATGGTGATGCCTGCTGTTGCCAGCGACGAGCTTTTAATAAATTTTCTTCTATTCATTGTATGAATGTATTTATTTTATTGTAAATATTCTATTCATTAATGTATTGCTTCATAAATATAAAGTAATATTTTTTACATCTTCTCATAGGCGGCCTTTAACTGAATGATGGTAGGGAATAAGTGATACGCCTGGATGCTTTTATATAAGAAAATTAGCCAATAAAAAACGGGCACCTTTCAATGCCCGTTTAACGCTTTCTGCAACTTTTAATTAATCACAATTTCCTGCTGCGGCATTTCTTCACCCGCTTTGATGGGCAAACTTACCTGCAACACACCATCGGCATATTTGGCCGAAATAGTGCTGCTGTCGATGCTTTCATCGATAGTAAAGGTCCTGCTGAATCCGCCGCGGCTATATTCCCGCTGTATCCATTCCGGACGGGAAAAGCCTTCTGGCGGACTGTAAGAAACGGTCAATTGCTGACCCTTTACATTCAGTTGAAAATGTTCTTTGATGCGGCCGGGCGCAAATACCAGCATTTCAAAACTGTTATCGGTTTTGTAAATGTTTACTGATGCCCGTTGCATTGATCGGATAAACAGGGGGCTCCTGTTTCCGTGATGGTTGCCTTTTGCGGCGCATGACTGATTGTAGTGCATGTTGTTTTTTTAGTTGAAAAAAATTATTAACATACTACATGCCATCAAAAACGTGCCGCATTATTTGCTCTGTAATTATGACAGAAGGCTATCGCACTTGCCGATAAGCAGAATTCCGTAAACCGCCATTTTTTTGTTGGCTTTTAGTATTTGCTGCGAATATCATTCTCTCTGTTAATAGCAATCGATTAGCATTTCGCAACCCTTGATTTTAGCTTTACTCCATTAAATATATTACTCAGCCAGGTACCCTGCCGATAATATATTTTTGGTTTTGATATTTATTTTTTAACTCAAAAAATTAGTTTATGAAAAAATTATTTTAATTGCTGTTGGCACTTTTATTATTAGTTATTGTTTTGCACAAACAGATACAATCCATTTAAAAAGCAAAGAAAAAAATGGCCAGCGTGAAACACTATTAATAACAGATGGCCCTCACAGCGATTTAGATTGGGTTAGGTGGCGCTGACCCTATATTCTCAGTAATTTACGACCTGTGTTTTGCAAAAAAATAAATGGTTTTGGTTTTGCAAACAGTATTACAAATTGAAACCTCTTAATCCACGTAAAAATAAAACCGATAAAGAATAAAACGGCTACACTTTTGCATTCATCATAAATTGTTCATCAGGCAACGGAACAATAAGCACAATGATGCTCCTGTGCCCGCCCGATAGCCCATACGCCGGATGGTACAGGTTGTATGCCTGGCAGCAATCCATCCATCCAGTCTTTTTTTACATCGGCAGCATTTAATCCCATTTTACCTGCTACTACAGCACTGTTTACAGTGATTGCTGCTTCACATACACAAAACATTACCCCACTATCTTGTAGTTCATTAATACCAAGGGACACTTCTCCAATTCCGGGGATTTTAAAAGTGCCTTTTGCTGGTTTCCAAAATGGATTCCTGGTGGCGGGCGATTTGGTAGCAGGATCATTTGCTTTAAATTGTTCACCAAACTTATATTTGGCCCAGAGCCTGTCTTCAAATGCATAAGCTATACCATCGTGACGCAGCACCACCACCACGCCGCAATCTGATGCAGGCGACCCGGTGGCTTCATTGGTTAATAAAAAAACCCTTGGCCACGCAAAGGGAAATACTTCATTGGGATGAGGGACATCAAATACCATACGATGCCTGCCCTTTATCTTGTCAAACCATGCATCAGGATCTTCAGGCCTGGCAGCCTTATTTTTATCTGAATATTCGGCTTCTAAAAGCAATGGATTTCCCAATGAGGAAATACCAAATATCGCAGCGCTTTTAGCCAGCATGCTCATAAAGCCGCGGCGGGGTGTTAGCTTGTTAAAAATAGTTGTCTCCATTTTTTAAGTTTTTTGGTGAGTAAATTAATCGGCGGTATCAAAGTACAATTTTACTTATACAGATGCAAGTGATAAAATAATTTTTTTGTAAACATCCGGTTAATTTACTGCCTTTGCATCAGCTTACTTAAAACAGTTTTTTGGGAATAGTGCTATCCATTGGAGTTTGAAAATAATGCTCAATAATTTTAAGGCAATAATTATTTCATCTCTTTTCTGAATCCATGTTACAAGGCACCCGCATTAAAAAATGATCAGATCACAAAAGGAAATATTGCTTTGCGCTGCAAAGGATAATCGCTGAATTTTTGTTTGTACCATTGATGGTGAGATAAAGCACGGGGAATCAAATTGGCGGCTGTCCATACAAAAAAAGCTAATGCAGGAAGGTTCCAGCAAAGTATGGCATAACCCAGCCACTCTATTAATTCGCCCAGTAAATTGGGGCAGCTTATTTTGTTAAACAACCATTGCTGTGGAATTACATAATGTGTTTCATTGGGTTTGCGCAGGTTTATCAATATGTCGTCGGCCTTCCAGTTGATATACAGGCCTGTAAAAAAAATAATAATGCCTGCAATAACCCGTATATCAGTAAACCAATTATTGGTATAGCTGGCAAACTGTGCAAAATAAATACCGAGTAAACCGCCGGAGATACAATTGAAGAGGATGCCGGAACCAACAATTACCCAGGGCATTTTTTTTCCTTTGGTATGCAAGCGAAAAGGAAAAATTAAACTGCGGTAAACATAATGAAAACAAAAGAGGCCAATCATTATCCATGCCGCCGCTGATATTTTATGAATCACCGGAAGGATATTGAGCCAGAGTATGACCAGCACAGGCAGCTCCATCAATAACCAGCCGGTACTGTTTAAAACCAGCGGCCCCCATTTGCCGGAACTATGGCGGCCATAAGGCGCCGTAATTTTTAGTAATAAAAAAAATATACAGAGAGCAACACCCATCCACACAAATATGATGGATTGATACATTGGCCATGAAATGGAAAAAAGATTCATGCGGCTGGTTTTGTAAGCGATTCGTTTTACTATTAATTAAACAAGATAACCATTATTCTTAAACCAATGGAAGGCATCGCTTACCGTTTGCTGAAGTGGGCGGGTTGTATACGCCAATTGTTCCATGGCTTTATTACAGCTGATGCACCGGTTACCTGTAAATATTGTATCAAGTGCCTCAATGGTATAGAGTGGCTCTTTCTTTTTTATATAAGCGATTGATTTAACAAAAGGCAATCCTGCCCTGCCCACGAAAGCGGGAAAAGCGAAAGGTCTTATTTTTTTCCCGGATGCCGTAGCCAGCAATGCAGCCAGTTGTTGCAGGCTATGCCATTGTCCGCCCAGCAAATAATTTTGACCAGGCATGCCCATAGTTAACCCATTTACAATGGCGTTCGCCAAATCCCGTACATCACAAAAATCAAAACCACCATCAAAAACAAAAGGTAAACGGCCTGTATATAAATCAATAATTACCTTGCCTACTTTGGAGGGTTTGTAATCGTAAGGGCCGATGATAGAAGTGGGATTCACCACCAATACTTCCATTGCAGTGCCATTGAATGATAAGGCAATTTGCTGCCCTGCTTTTTTTGAACGGTCATACGCAAATGCTTTTTCATTTACCAGTTCCCTGTTTTCATCCAGCAGTTGCTGAGTTGGGTGTTGGTTGTAGGCATGGATAGAACTGGTATGTACCACTCTTTTTATACCGCATTGCTTTGCTGTTTCCATTAAAATTTTTGTGCCCTCTACATTTGTTGAATGCACCATTCCATGAGGGTCGCCATTTACGGAAATGAGGGCTGCACAATGAATTAATGCATCACAACCGCTTAACAAAGTATGCAGTGTGCCGGGGTCTAGTAAATCGCCTTCAATAATTTCAACAGGCAGGTTTTCAAGCGATCGGGCATCATCTTTTACCAATGCTTTTATTGAATAATTTCTTTTAATCAGTTCGGGCAAAATGGCTGAACCTAAATGTCCGGCAGCGCCGGTAATGGCTACTTTCATGCAAGTGGTATTTACTGCTATCGGCACTCAAATTACAATGCAGTTTGTTAACGCTAAAAAAAATAAAGAGCCCATCTTTACTGTCTGTTTATTGCCTATCGGCAAGGGTAAAAGCTTTCACCATTATTTCAATATCAATTATTCCTCGGAACCCGCTAAAACCTACTGAATATTTTGTACCATCGGCGGTTACAATTGGCTGACCTCCTTCCCATCCTATTAATTCGGGGGCCTCAATGCCATTGGCATTTTCATCTACCTCTTTGTTAAAAACCATTCTTTCGTATTCGCCGGTTTTTACACCAGTAAGCCATACCTGGCTGGCTTTTGTCCATGCAATTTTAAAGGTTGACCTTTGCCGGGCTTTATCTTCTCCAAACATTTTTCCAAACACCTGGCCGCTATCACTGATAATGCAAACAGCAACATTTCCATTGGCGATTTTCATATCTACTGGGTTTTCTTTATACGCCGGTATCATTTCTTCCACTGCTTTAAATATGCTGTTAATAAAATCATCTACATTTTTGTTCATAGATTAAAGTTTATTGGTGAATGAAATATTTCCCCTGATTAAAAATTTCATAAGTTTACAATAACGAAAATAAATCAAGTACAGAATAAAGTTATTGTATTCTTCTTTAAGGAAATGCAATGATTTATTGCATTGAGGCACCAGGATACATGGTAAGGCTAGGTAAAGGGCATTGATCGTTTCTTAAGATGATCGGTTGCCTTTGTTATTTTAATCTACTAAGAATCGCTACCAGGTAACAAAATTAAATCTTCCGAAATTATAGTATTCACCAACTGTGACAGTGATTAAATATTTCGCTGCAGAGTGAATAGTATTGTCTGCCGTTACGGAATACACATCGGCTCTTCGCAGGCTTGCGAACTGTTTAAAATGCCAGCAAAAAAAATTATTTCTCCTTTAACCCCGTTTTTTTCCAGTCAACAAAAGCAGTGATGGTGGAATCAGACAGCTTTGGATGCATCTTTGGCATAAACTCATGATCGTCGGGATTTTTTTGAATACGTGTTATCATATCATCAATATTGTCTTTGGCAGCTGTATAACTACTCAACGGTTTTTTATTTCCTTTACCTTCTATATGGCAAGGTGCGCAACTTGTCTGAATAATTGGCCCGATACTATTTTCATAGGTTATCTCTTTTGCAGCTACAGTAGCCTTTTTTTTAGAAGAAGAACAGAACTGAAATAATACTACGGCTGTCAGCAACAGTACTGTAATAGATACTTTACGCATTTGGATAAGTTTATATGAATGTATTAATGACTACACAAATTAACTGATTTATTGTTAATCGGGAAAAAAAGCGACGAAAGCGATAAATACTGCGACTAAAGCAATCCACTACATTAATTTACTTAAGAGAAATAAGGAAGCATTTTACATCATTGAAATATTTGCAACAGCAAGGGCGAGGGTTTTTATAAAAGAAAATGCATAAAAAATAAGTAAATTGTAATGATTTAAAACTACTGTCATGAAACGATTGCACCTTGTTTGCCTGCTGCTTTTATTTGCAGCTGATATTTGCCAGGCTGTACCTGCAGGTATTCATCCCCCTTTAGCGATTGGTGCTGCTGCACCAGCTTTTAACCTGAAAGGTACAGATGGAAAAATGTACACCCTCGCTTCTTTTAAAACCAGCCCTGTGCTGGTAATAGTTTTTACCTGCAATCATTGCCCCACTGCACAGGCTTATGAAGACAGGCTGATACGGTTAAAAAAAGATTATGGAAATAAAGGTGTGGCAGTAATGGCCATCATGCCAAACGATCCTGCTTCCATTACCCTGAGCGAATTGGATTATACGGATATGAGCGACAGCTATGAGGAAATGAAAATACGAGCAGCACAAAAGCATTTCAACTTTCCATATTTGTACGATGGCAACACAGAGGCGGTATCAATTGCCTACGGACCGGTGGCCACCCCGCATGTTTTTATTTTTGACAAAGAAAGAAAGCTCCGCTACCAGGGACGGATAGACGATATGGAAAAGCCATCAAAAACACCCACCAGTTTTGACACCCGTAATGCTATTGATGCGTTGCTGGCCAATAAAGAAGTTACCACCCCAACAACAAAAGTTTTTGGCTGTTCTGTTAAATGGGCAGAAAAAACCGAACTGGTAAAACAAAGCAATGAGAAATGGGCAAAGCAACCTGTAATGCTGGACAGTATTACAGAACAAGGCATAAAAGACCTGGTGAAAAACAGCGGCGATAAACTAAGACTGATCAATATCTGGGCTATCTGGTGTGGCCCCTGTGTAACAGAATTTGACGATTTTATTACTATCAACAGAATGTACCGCAGCAGGGATTTTGAATTTATCAGCATTAGTGCAGATGATCCGGCGACAAGGGATAAAGTGTATAAATTTCTGCAAAAGCACCAGGCAGCCAATACCAACTACCTTTTTAATACCGATAATAAATATAAACTGATAGAAGCAGTGGATCCCAATTGGCAGGGCGCTTTGCCTTATACTTTACTGGTAGAGCCGGGTGGTAAAATAGTGTATTCAAAACAAGGGCCGATTGATTTAAAGGAAATGAAGAAGACAATTGTAGATAACCCAATGATCGACAGGTTTTTTAAATAAATTAATGCTTTGATATGAACCCGTCTGTAAGAAAGAAGAAGACACACCTGGTTTTGTTGAAGTGACCAGCTGCTGACCGGCTTGTAATTGTACCTATCTATTGTTTAAAAAGAGTTTGACATATACAAAAATACAAACGCCGGATATACACCCGGCGCTATAGAATTTTGGTAGTAAATTGGATCCGCAAATTACTAAGGGGTATTTGCGTTGGCCATTTATGGCTGAACATAGGAAAAATATCTTTAAAGATGCTGTTCACTTTTGTCAAAAAATGCAACCTTTTTTTACTTTTTTAAAATTGAGAATACAGTTTCTGTCCCCCGCTTAAAACAATATCTGCATCTTTATGCATATACAGCTTACACACCTCATCTTCTAAAACTGTTACAAGGTTTTGTGTAGTTGCCTCAAATAATTCCTGCAGGCTTATTTTATCTGCATAAAACATCTGCAGGCATATAGTGTCTGTTTCAAAAAATACCTTGCCGCCTTGCTTTACAAGTACTGCAGATAATATCACTGCACCAAATTCGTTTTTATACAACGAAAGTTCTACCCCGGCATTATCTATAATTTGTTCCCTTAATATTAGGCTTGAGGTATCTAAAACCATCCTGTTTTTATTTATGTAAAATTACTGCTGCTCTTAACAACTGATGGGGACAAATGACACAAAATATTGAATTGCTGCTGTTGATAAAACAAAATAAAATTTATCTTGAATTGTTAGCGGCCAGCAAAAAACCTTATCAGGATTTTGAGAAGCTAAAGAATTTATTTAAATGTTTAATGGGCTAGTAAAAACTATTTGCGGCATCACGCAAAATGGCTGATACAAGACTATTACTGTCACCTGCAAATTTTTCCAGCACAATAATTTGAGTTCCGGTATTGTACAAAAAATTATGGTTGCCGGATATATTTGTTATTTTACAAACACTAAAAATACTTTGCCATTGTTGATGCAGGCTTGTATGTCTTCTAAGGAAGCCTTGCCATATTCTTTACTATCGCCATAAAAGGTATAGGTATTTGACAGTTCATTCTCCAAAAACCAACCGCCGCCGTTTACTTTATTTTTTGCGTTACAATCTGGCTATGGTATGCCGCATTCATCATAATAAGCCAATCATCTTCAATTATAAATGTTTTAAACAAGTCCATCGTTACAATTATTTTACTGTTAATAAAACACACAGGCTGCCCAAGGCCTGCTGTAAATAAATTGCAGTCTGGTTGTGTACTAAAACACAAAACTAATAATGCAGAAAAAAGATCAGTGAGACAATTGACACAAAAACAAATTGGGAATAGTTCTTATACGACTAATTATTTTACCCTAATGATTTTCAATTGAAAAAATTTCGGTAATTAAGCCATCCCGGTATATAGCCGCTAATTTTATCAAACCCTTAACTTTGCCCTCATTAAATAAATGAATACGCTATGAGTAAAACCAAACAGTCCGTTACCCTTGCACAGGCATTTAAAGAATTTATCTGGCCAAGGAGAAAAGTAGTTTTTATTGGCCTGGTACTCATTATTATCAGCAGGCTTGCTGGTTTAGTATTGCCCGGCGCCAGTAAATACCTGATGGATGATGTGATTGTGAAAAAAGATTTGCATATGCTGAAAATTCTGTTGCTGGTGGTGGCTGGATCAATAGTGGTGGATGTTATTTGCTCCTTCCTGCTCACAAAATTATTAAGTGTACAAGCCCAGCGTTTAATTGCTCAATTGAGAATTAAGGTGCAGAAAAAAATACTTTCACTGCCCATCAGTTATTTCGATAATAATAAGTCGGGTGCATTGGTAAGCCGCATCATGACTGATGTAGAAGGGGTGCGAAACCTGGTAGGTACCGGCCTGGTTCAATTGATTGGCGGCCTGATAACCTCCATTATCTCTTTAGTGCTGTTAATAAGGATTAGTCCCATGATGACTTTTTATGTACTAGTACCGGTGGTGATTTTTGCGGTAGTGGCAGCCAAAGCATTTACTTATATACGCCCTATTTTTAAAACAAGAGGAGTCATAAATGCAGATGTAACCGGGCGGTTAACAGAAACCATCAATGGGGTAAGGGTAATAAAAGGATTTAATGCAGAAGAACAGGAGAACAAAACCTTTGAAAAAGGAGTAGAACAATTGTTTCAGAACATAAAAAAGAGCCTTACCTCCACAGCCATTATCACCAGTTCTGCTACGCTGCTTTTAGGATTAGCCTCGGCAGGCATTATGGGTATTGGTGGCTACATGATCATTCAGCAAAAACTAACTTTTGGTGAATTTCTTTCCTTCACACTTTATCTTGGATTTATGATTGCACCCATTCTTCAGATGAGCAATATCGGCAGCCAGCTTACTGAGGCATTTGCGGGATTGGACAGAACACAGGAGATCATGAATATGGATCCTGAAAATGATGAATTGATAAGAACCCTTCAATTACCTGTTTTAAAAGGTGACATTAAATTTGACCATGTTTCCTTTTCATATGAAGAAGGAAAGGAAGTGGTAAAGGATATTAGTTTTGATGCCCCTTCCGGATCGGTAACTGCATTGGTGGGCAGCTCAGGATCGGGCAAAACAACTATTGCCAGCCTGGCGGCAACTTTTATTACACCAGATTCGGGCACCATTACCATTGACGGCATTGATTTAAGCAAAGTGATTTTAGGTGAATACCGCCAGCACCTTGGTGTTGTGTTGCAGGATGATTTTTTATTTGAAGGTACCATTCGTGAAAATATTTTATTTGCCCGTCCTGATGCAGGAGAGGAAAGGCTTGGCAAAGCTGTGAGTGCTGCCTATGTAGATGAATTTACCAATAGATTTGAAATGGGCCTGGATACATTAATCGGCGAAAGAGGAATTAAATTATCGGGTGGACAACGCCAGCGTATTACCATTGCAAGAGCTATCCTGGCTGATCCTAAAATCATTCTGCTGGATGAAGCTACCAGCAGCCTGGATACAGAAAGTGAAGCACTGATTCAGCAGAGCCTGAATGAACTGATGAAAGGCAGAACCACTTTTGTAATTGCACACAGGCTTAGTACCATCCGCAAGGCAGATCAAATATTGGTGATAGAATCAGGAAGAATTGCAGAAAGAGGAAACCACCAGGAACTGATTGACAAAAAGGGCCGTTATTATGAATTGTTTACTTACCAGGCGAGAATATAATGCAGGTGCATGCCTTTTGTTTTTTATACCTATTTTAAATAAATGGAAAGTATTTTATGACAATGTAAAAATGAGGGTTGCCACTACTATCAATCATAAAAAATAATTATATTTGATAGGGCGTCAATTCAGGAGCCTGTTAAACTCAAAACATCATGTCAACAATACTTATAACAGGTGCCAGCAAAGGCATTGCCGTGCAACAGCTCTTGCATTTGCACGGGCTGGCCACACAGTTGCAGCAACCATGCGTAACCCTAACGGATTTCCTGAACTGGCAAAAGTAGCGGCTGCAGAAAACTTTCTATCAAAATATATACGATGGATGTTGATTCAGATGCATCTGTACAGAATGGGTTTGTCCGTATCAATAAAGAAATAGGACCTATTGACGTTTTGGTGAACAATGCCGGGATAGAGCGTATGGGAAACGTGGAGGAGGTGAAATTGGAAGAATTTCGTGCGGTTATGGAGACCAATTATTTTGGTGTTATACGTTGCATTCATGCGGTTCTTCCGGAAATGACAAATCGCCGTAATGGATGCATTATTAACATAGCCTCAGTTGCCGGTAGAATTGCTTCGCCCACGATGAGTGCTTATTCGGCATCTAAATTTGCGTTGGAGGCATTGAGCGAAACACTTGCAGCAGAAGTTAAATCTTTGGGTATACATGTAGCGATAGTTGAACCCGGCATTATCGATACGGATATGGCCAGGCATATTACTGTTGTTCCTGCTGCCTCCAAATATTCTCACCAGGAACGCCTGGGCGCATTGTTTGCAGCCTCGCTAAAAACCCCGGTATCGCCATTTATAGTGGCTGATAAAATACTGGAGATTGCCACGAACGGAACATCGCAACTTAGGCATCGGGTTGGGCCAGACGCTTTGTCCTTTATTGGCTGGCGCCAGTCGATGAGCGACGAGACCTGGGTAGATCTTGGTGCCATGGAAGAAAAGGAGTGGTACGACAGGCTGGAAGGAGATTTCTCCATGAAAATAAAGCCTGAGCCACAACCTGCATAAAGGCGCTGCTCTATATTAAATACTGTAAGAAGGAGTTCAAAAAAGACCGCTGATTAATAAATGATCAGTCATCTATTTTAAATTATAAACCCGTGCTATTTTTTTTAAAACAGCCCTTGCATTTTTATGTAAGGGCTGTTATCTTTAATGTCTAAATTTATCAGCTATGTATCTTATCAGAGAAGTATTTCAGACAAAACCTGGCAGAGCAAAAGACCTTGTTAAAATGTTTAAACAGGCAGCACCTCATTTTGAGAAAATTGGGGAAATGAACAATATGAAAATCCTTACAGATGTTGTTAGTAATTACTGGACGGTGGTGGTTGAATCAGAAACTGAAAATATTGGTGGCTTTTTTAGCAACATGCGTTCGGCAACTATGAGTGATGAACTAAAAGAAATAATGAAAGGTTATATGGATTGTGTAGCAGGCGGCCACAGGGAAATATTTTTAGTGGAGTAAAAAGGTCGTTCGATAATGGACTGCAAAATTTTAAACGCCGGATAGAGTCCGGAGTGACGGAGTCTTATGATAAAAAATTCACCCTGCTTTCTTAATGCTAATTATTTTAAAATCATGCTTTTAAATAACTCCATCCCTGTTCCTGTTTTAGTATTACTTCACCAACACCCATTGGCACAAATCCTGCTTCAGGAATCATCTCTTCTTTGGTAATTTTTCTTAGCCTCATGGTATTTTCACAACCCACAAAAACTACTCCCATATTTTTAAATTCTGTTATCCTTTTCTGTTCAGTAGTTTTTGCTGCAACCAGCATTTCGATGCCAAAGCCATGGGCCACCACTTCAATCATAACTGTTTCGCCCCATCCCTCTTTTAAGTGCATTATATTATTCATTAAACTTTTCCATACCAGGGTATCATTACTGCTTAATTGAATAACCACTCTGTGCCTAACGGTATTTTCTGCTTTGACATTAGCAGGCAAGTCAGTACCAGTGCTGTTGGTTTTATCCTGTTGTGCAAATGCATCCGTTGTTGTAATTGCAATCAATGCAATCAGTATGATTTTTTTCATTTGTATTTTTTTAGTGGTCATTAATGAAATTGATAATCTACCCCGGTTACCTGTGTAAGCAGGGTTTGCGGTGCATCCAATATTTTTGCAGCCATCGGCGGTGTTGGTGTTACCGGGGAATTAACAACAAGATACTCTTTGATAACAGAATGCAAGGTATGCACAGTATTACTTGCATTGCTGACTCCCCTGATCCGGCAAAGCATATCAGCAGGGTCACCATCTCTTTCGCAGGCACAAATAGTATACTCCTTATTTTCTTCCAACGGGTTTCCTGCAATGGAAATAGTTTGTACTCTTTTTCCATTTTCTCCAAAAGCATAAAAACTTATTTGCATACCCTTGAACTTTATCATCCAGCCACCAAAACGATCTGCAGCATTTTTTGCAAACACATTGTGCAGTTCTTTTTCAAGCCAAAGTTTTATTTGTTTACCTGTTACGCTTCCGGTCCTAATTGTGCTGTCTACCGGTAACATATCGTACAGATATCCTTCTGTTATGGGTATATTGCCTGTATGGTCTGCTGTGGTGCAAGGCGGGCAAAAACGAAACCCGTTGGATAGCACCACATCAATATCTTTCATCTTCCAGTGCAAGGCATTTACTATCATTGTATCAATAGGGTTTTCTACAACAAAATATCTATAAAGCGGAATGGTACTGTATCCTACTATTTTATTGATTGAATTTTCAAATGCTATTTCGTTGTCGTTCATAATTGCATTAACCGCTGCATCGGCTTTATAATCAGCCGTTGTAATCTCTACCAGTTTATAATCATCTTTTATTACCTTACCCTTTTCAATAATAAGAGTCAATTTACCAACAAAGGAACCAAATGCACCCGGCTCAACCACTTTTGCATATTTGCAAATAATCGGGTTTCGTACCCGCTCATGTGTATCGCCTCCTAAAATATAATTTACCCCTTCACACTCAGCAAGATTGGCTAAATAAATTTGTTGTGACAAGCCAAGGTGAGCAATAATCATTACATAAGCGCATTGCTCCTGGTTACGTAATACATCTACATAGTAGGCCAGGTTTTCTTCGGGCTTTGTATAAATAATTCCTTTGCTGTAATTGGGCGATTGCCGTATTGGAACGAAAGGATCTGTATACCCAATAAATCCAATTTTTACGCCCTTTATATTCCAGGTATAGTAGGGCTGAAAAATTAATTCGCCTTTTTTTCCTTCACCCAAATCGTGGTACATGTTGGCACAAATTTTTGGAGCATTTAAAGCACCCAACAAAGTCTGCATGGCTTTTTTATAATAAACAACTTCCCAGTTTCCGGGCAGGTAAAGATCGTAGCCTAACTCATTTAACATAGGAACCATGGCCTTGCCGGTAGTTTTTACAGAAAGCTCACTACCCTGAAACATATCGCCGGTATCAATAATAAAAGTATTTGGATTTTCTTTTCTTTCTTTTTTAAAGTAAGTAGCCAGCTGGGCATAGCCTCCTGTTTTGCGAAAAACAGGTTGGTTATTTTCCCAAAATAATTCGTCGTGTGGGTGTACCTGGCAATGTACATCGGTGGTTTGTAAAATAGAAATGGCAAATGGTTTATCGTTATCAATATCAGCTTTTTTAACGGGTTGCAGTTTTTGGGCAGTTGCCACAACAGGGGCTGTTGTAACCAGGCCGGCACCTGCAGCAAGTGAAGTAATTTGTTTTATAAAGTGACGCCTGTTTTTTGCCATTGCTGTAAAGTTGATAAAATTATTTTGATGCAGTTTTATCTTTTTGGGCCTTTTCCTTTTTCAATTGTTCATCTGCAATTGGTTGGTAAGGTCCGTATTTATGTTGCTGCTCCGAAAATTTATCGGCGTAGGGGCCAAAGGGATAATCAACAGGTTTTCTTGTTATATCCGGCCAGTCTTTCCATTCGTTTTTATGTGGTCTCGGTTGGGAGTTAATAAATGCAGCCACATCCCATGCTTCTTCGTCTGTTAGTTGTGGTTTTTTATAAGTAATACCCTGCGGCATGTTGTACTTTACATATTTTGCAATATTACTGATGCGGTACAAACCTGCTCCATCAGTGTAACTGTTTTTACCCCATAGCGCCGGATAAATATATTCTGAACTGTCTGCATTCAATTTGCCTTCGCCATAAGGCTGATGACAGCGCTGGCACATAGCGATGTACACTACTTTTCCATGTGTTGTATCAGCAGCACGATCCAGGTAAGCAAGGTCCTTAAAACCGGAGCCAGCTGCTTTCTTTCCTTTACCTACATTGCTGCCGATAAAGTTTATGTAAGCAACAATGGCCTGCATTTCCTTTCCAGAAGTATCAATCCTTTTGCCATTTAAACTTCTTTCAAAACAATCATTTACCCGTTTGTACACATTTTCTATTGTGCCGCTTCTTGCCCTGAATTTTGGATATAATGAAGCTACCGAACCATAATTATTTGCAAACACTGCAGTACCCGCCTGCAAGTGACAATTCTGGCAATTTAATCCATTGCTTATTTTTGCGATTGAACCCTTTGGGCCAAGATACCTGGAAGTATGTGCAATCAAATCCCTCCCATGCTTTACCTGTTCCTTTTTTGCAGCATCAGTAATCGCATTGATGTCTGCCGCAATCCAATAGGCAATATCGGCTTTGCTTAATGAATCATTAACAGACGAACTGCCGGGTATTTTTTTTGAAGAATTGCCTGGCTGATTGCAGCAATAAAAAATAATGGCTATTGCTATCAATGATAAAAATAATATTACCGTAACAGGATGCTGTTTTTTAATCCCTGAAAAAAGACGCTGTTTTATTTTATCGTCACCTGGTTCAAATACCATGTATAATCAATTGTAGATTCAACATTTATTACCCAATGTAAAAATATTATGGCCAATAGCAAACATTTATTTTATTCTTTAGCAGGCAGTTTCCCTTTAACCATGAAAGACGGTGTTAACTGTCTGTGGCAATATGCAGTTGCAATAAATTTACAAATTGACGAGCAATAGCTCGAATCCATTTAATTTTAAATTTAGCCGTTCAAATTAAGAAATATATTTTTGCTGTATATTTGAAGCCTAAAGTATCCTGCCCGGTATTGTTTTATTTAATTATTAATACATTACCGTTACGGTTTTTAAAGTAAAAATTACCAAATTTATTAATTGCCATCATCCTCCAAACCAGAAATTATTTCTTTAACAGCAAGAAGGACCAGGGATGAAAAAAATATTATTTGTATCTATTTGTATTGCACTTGCCATGGTAGCAATGGGTCAGGAAATTTCAGCTGATAAGCTGTTTGATATGCTGTCCTCACCTGCCCCTAAGGTAGAAAGCCAGTTGCTAAATAAAAAATACCGTTTTACAGGGAATGAATTTTTTGGGGATACACTTATTAAAAGGTATGAATACCGCCCTGCCAGGTATGGTAAAAAAAAGCAACAGGATTCTGTGAGCAGAACATTCCTGAGATCAATTCTTAAAGAAACATTTACATTCACTTACCAGACTACATCCGTAACTGAATACAATGGCATTATTGCGACTATAAAAAAGGAAGGGTTTAAATGTGAGTACGAAAAAGACAGTACCATTACACCTGCTTCCTATTTATATCAGCACGAAGAATATACCGCCGATGCATCTGTAAAAAAAGTGGATAACACAAACTGGTATTCCATTACGGTTCATAAAAAAACATTTACACTTACCAAGGATATTCATTTTGCTGAAGACTTGCTGGAGTTTACTTCGCATGAATACCTGGTTTATTATTTTGGAGAAAAAAATGTAAAAAAAGACGTTTATTATTTTGCAGAGAATGATATTGTAAAATGTTCTGTGTTGTTTATCAATAGTAAAAGACAGGCTGTTTTTATCTGGAAAGACGGGCTCAACAGAAGAAAAATTGATAATATACTAATTGGCGGGCAACATAAATTAAAAAGCCAGGAAGGGTCTGGTAAGTTTATAGCAGAAAACGACTGGCTGCTAAAAAGTGGGGTACATGCAGGTATGCCACTTTTTGAACTGCGGACAATGAACGAAAAGAATTTTGCTTTTTGCGGAGGCAATGCCCCCAACCCGGGTTTGATTGCTTCCGAATCAACAGGCAAAATTGATTTTAAAAATACAGATGTCATCCTGGGCTGCATGAATTGTACCGATGATAAATTTCTGGCTACAAAAATATTGTATGCGGATAAGGCTATGGAAGATGGCAGAATTTTATTTGTACTTACGATAGTGCTGTATCCCATTATAACCGGGGTGTTTGAATAATGATACTTGGATCCCTTCTGAAATTACTTCATTTAAAATTTGATGGTTATTGAGTTTCTTGCTTTTGTTTTCGATTTGCTATTCCTGCAATACTGTGCATTTTAGCAGTAAATAATAAATTTTGAAAGTATTGGCAGCGACTGTTATCTTTAAGTAAACAAAATAAACTAAAATGAAAAAATACTTTATCCTTGCAATCATATTTTTTCTTTCTCTTGAGCTTACAGCACAAAAAACAATTGCTGTCAAGTGTGGTAATATACTTGATGTGCGTTCTGGGAAAATGTTAACCGGTAAAATCATTTTCATTATTGGAAACAAAATTGAATCCATTACTGATGCTGCTTCTTTTGCAAAAAAAGCAGATACGGTAATTGATTTAAGCAGTTCTTTTATTTTACCCGGATTAATTGATTGCCACACCCATGTTTTATTACAGGGAGATATTACCAATGAAGATTATGATGAACAGATTTTAAAAGAGTCTATTCCCTATAGAACCATCCGGGCAACTAAAAGTTGCAAGCAGGCTTTAATGAACGGCTTCACTACCATAAGGGATTTAGGAACTGAAGGTGCAGGTTATGCCGATGTTGATTTAAAAAAGGCAATTAATAACGGAGTGATACCCGGGCCAAGGATGTTTGTATCTACTTTGGCCATCAATACAACCGGCCACTACCCGGTAATTGAAAGAGATTATGCATGGGAACTAAAAATGCCAAAAGGTTTGAAGGAGATAACGGGAGCAGATGAAGGCAGAAGAGCAGTAAGGGAACAAATTGCCTATGGGGCAGACTGGATTAAAATTTATGCAGACAGGGGTTATCAAAAACTTCCTGATGGATCGTATAAAGGTATTCCCAATTTTACCAAAGAAGAAATTGAAGCCATTGCAGATGAAACCATCAAAAGCCGCCGAAGGCTTGCTGCACATGCTGTAACACCTGATGGAATTATTTATTCCATCAATGCGGGTGCAAAAAGTATTGAACATGGTTTTGGAATGAACGAGGAATGTATGCAGTTAATGGTACAGAAAAATGTATTCTGGTGCCCCACCATTTATGTAAATGATTATGTAGCAGAAGGCCGTGCAAAGGCAGGCAGTTTCTTGAATAAATATTTTGCAGAAAGCGAACCGGAGGTATTTAAAAAAGCAATGAAGTACGGTGTTAAAATTGCCTATGGAACAGATATTGGTGGTTACGACTGGGCTGAACCAGAAACAAAAGACTTTGAGTTTTTTATTCAATACGGCATGTTGCCATTACAGGCAATTCAAACTGCCACACTCAACGGCGCTGAATTATTAGGGCAAAGTGGTTTGATTGGCGAAATTGTTCCCGGCGCTTTTGCTGATATTATTGCTGTGAATGAAAATCCATTAAATAATATTAAACTTTTAGGCAAGGTAAAATGGGTGATGAAAAATGGCGTTGTTTGCAAAAGTGAAAAATGATAAAATAATTAACCTCCAATTGTATCAACCAAATAAAATAATGCCTTTGTAAATTAATTAGTTTATTGTAAAAATTTTTTATCCATCTTTAAAGAAATTGCTTTTCTATACATTTATAACTGAATTTTACTTTATTTAAAAGGTAATCGAAAGTAAAATATAGTAACTGATAATATAACTCAACTGTGAAAATGGTTGACGGAGTTTTAATTATTTATACTGTCGGTTTAGTAACTATTATGCTTATGTTCTCATCAATCATAAAACAAAAAAACGGATTGCTTCTTATGGGCATTATTGCCTTATTGTTTTTTTGCAGTTGCAGGCAGCACAATACTGCTGTGATCCCAAAGAATTTTGAAAGAGTAGTTGTTGATACCAATCCACCTGTTACACCTTTATCGCCTGAAGAGAGTATAAAAAATATCCAACTGCCAGAAGGTTATCATGTAGAATTGGTAGCCAGCGAACCGATGGTGCAGGAACCGGTTGCAATTGCATGGGATGGCAACGGACGAATGTATGTTGCCGAAATGAACACTTATATGAAAGATGCCAATGCTACAGGTGAGTATGAACCAACAAGCCGGATTAAGCTTTTAGAAGATACCGATGGCGATGGAAAAATGGATAAGGGAACTGTTTTTATTGATAGCCTTCTTTTACCCCGTACCATTCAGCCAGTTGGTGATCAGCTATTCGTTGGTATTACCAACATACAAAACATCTGGAGTTACCGGGATACTAATGGCGATGGAAAAGCCGATGAGAAAAAAATAGTATTTAAAAATGACATGCTGGACGTAAGAAACCTGGAACATCAGAATGGAGGTTTTTTATGGAACATGGATAACTGGATTTATCCAAGTCGGGATAACCTGCGGTACAAATACAAAAATGGAATGCTTATAGCGGATACCCTTACTGATAATATGATTGGTCAGTGGGGCCTTACCAGTGACAATTATGGCCGTTTATTTTATTCAGAGGCAGGACCAGGTTTACCCGCCGTACAGATAGAACAAATGCCGGCTTACGGAGCTTTAAATTTTGATGACCAGTACTCGGCAGATTTTACAAAGCCCTGGCCAATCATCGGTAACATTGATGCTCAAGGTGGAAGAAAAGTTTTAAGGCCTGGGGATAATACACTCAATTCATTTACCTCCGGATGCGGCCAATCCATCTTTCGGGGTGACCGGCTCCCTGCCGACATGCAGGGCGATTATTTTATACCTGAGCCGGTGGGCAGAATTATAAAAAGGGGCAGGGTAATTAATAAAAATGGAAAAATATATATTGAAGATGTTTATAAACAACAAGACTGGCTTGCTTCTGCCGATATGAATTTCCGCCCCATTAATACCTATACTGGCCCGGATGGATGTTTCTATATTGTTGATATGTATCACGGTATTATACAAGAGAGTGAATGGACAAAGCCCGACTCATACCTGGGTAATATTATTGCCCAAAAAGGTTTGTATAAAAACAGGGGAATGGGCCGTATTTACCGGGTTGTACATGATGGATACAAGCGGGATACTACACGTCCGGACATCCTGACCGCACCCACCAGCAAACTGCTTACATATCTCGATCATCCAAATGGATGGTGGCGGGAAAATGCTCAAAAAGAAATCATTGTACGCAACGACCAATCTGTTGTGCCAGCATTAAAACAAATAGCATTAGGGGGAAAAGCTTCTTTAGCAAAGAACCCGGGTACATTTGCACGCATTCATGCTTTGTGGACTTTAGAGGGGTTAGAGGCCATTGATAAAAATACTTTATTCAACGCCTTTACAGATACAAATGCGCAGGTACGAAAGGCGGCAATATGGATCAGCGAAATGTACATTAAAAAGAATGATGAAGAAGTAATTAACAAACTGGCATCTCTTAAAAACGATCCCAGTCCTGATGTCCGCATTCAGTTATCGCTTTCGCTAAGAATCAATACAACCAGTAATGCGCAATCAATTGTACAATACCTGCTGGCTTCAAACCCCGATAATCAATTGATGCAATATTCCTACACTACTTTTAAAGAAGCAGAAACAAGGTTGCTGGCGGAGAAGGAACATACCAAAAACTTAAGTACTGCTGATAGAAAACTGGTTACTGATGGATCTACTATTTTTAAACAGTTATGTGCCACTTGTCATGGTCCCGATGGTAGAGGAATAACTATTGGTGGTAAACCCATGCCGGCTCCTCCGCTTGTTGGCTCGCTCCGTGTAAAAGGCGATAAAATATTTTTGGTGCAATTAGTTATGTATGGATTAAAAGGACCCGTTGATGGTAAAACCTATCCAGACATGATGCTGGCTTTGAAAAATAATGATGATGCATGGATTGCTTCGGTATTGAGTTATGTACGCAACAGCGGCGAATTGGGCAATAATGCATCTGTTGTTACACCAGAAGAAGTAAAACAGATACGGGCTGCTACTCCGCAAATGAAGGAGGCTTTTACGCTTCAATTGCTGGAAATATTTAAGTTAGGACGTGCGGAAAAGAAGAATTGGGGACAGGCAAAATAGCATTCACAGATTATACAGATTGAATAATTAGTTTTGTACAAAGAGTATGGAAGCAGTAATTGACACGACACCATGGAACCACTAAAAGACTTAACAAACGGACTTCAAATATTGGAGCCATTTTTAATTCGATATGGTTTTACATTTGACAAATATGAAAATGGGAAAGGTTCAGGTGGACAGTTTACAATTGCAACTTACAAAATGGGAAACAAGAAGTTTATTATCGGTTACCGTTATTCAATCGGTGAGCTATGTTATCAGTTTGATAATTTCATAGTCGGACATACATTTTATCTCGACCATCTTGGATTTGCAGACAAAAAGCAATTTCCAGACTTTCAGTCAGACGATAAACTTCTTGCATTTAGACATATTTTGCATGACTTAGAATTTTTGGTGGAAGATTTTTTTGTTGGCTCATGCGACCAACTAATTTATGCAGCCAAACTACAAGATAAGATTATAAAAGAACATAACGAGAAATCGCAACAAGAATATAATAACCAGTTTGACAAAATGGATATTGAGAAAGCGAGACAGAAGTTTAAAGAGAAAAATTATAAAAAATCTTTAGAAATTTATATGACAATCGAACGCAAAAATTTATTTAGTGACTTTGATAAAAAAACAATCGAATACTGCAAAAGACATATTTGATAGAACGATTTATGCCTAGGGAAAAACATATTAGTTCTGTCATCCCTCAATAGGTTTTTAGGGAAAATAATAACATTGATGTTTATGAAATTAAAGCCAAATAAAATTATTGCCGCTTGCTTGTTTTTACTTTCAGCAAGCCTGCTTCATGCACAGGACTCTACTTTTACCAATAGCATCGGAATGAAATTTATACGGATTCATCCGGGTAGTTTTATCATGGGAAGGTTTCAGCCACCTTATCCAATACCGCCCTCTGATACAGAGAAGGCAGGAACTAAATCGTCTGAAAAAGGGTACAGTGCGGAAGAATATAAACTGGCTGAGAAGCTGGCAAAGCAGGATGCATTGCCGGGTTTTACTGTTACCATTAATAAGCCATTTTTTATGGCCCAATTTGAAGTAACCCAGGCCCAATGGAAAAAAGTAATGGGATCGAACCCTTCCGTTTTCCAGGGAGATAAAGTTTCGGATCATGCAGATGATCATCCCGTAGATAATGTAACATGGGAAAATATACAGCAGTTTTTAGACAAGCTGAATCTCATGGAAAAAGGAAGGGTATACCGGTTACCAACCGAGTTTGAATGGGAGTATGCAGCACGTGCCGGAGCAACAGGCGATATACCCTGGTCGCAAATTCGCAAGGCTGCACAAATAGGCACCCGCACTACCAATACAATAGGTCAAAAACAGCCCAATGTCTGGGGTTTATACGATATGCTGGGCAATGTATGGGAGTGGGTACAAGACTATTATAATGAAAAAATATTTGCCGATTCTATTCCGGCTAAAACTGGCAAAGAGCATGTTTTAAAGGGCGCTTCTTTTGTAGGAGATGTAAAAAACGCCACATACATGACACATGCCGCAGGTCCGGGAAATGGGTGGGATATAGGATTTCGTATTGTAATGGAAGTAAAGGAATAATTTGACCAATCAGTTAAAACATTAGTTTATGCTTATCAGGATATTCGTTATTATATTATTTACTAGTGCAACTTTACCGTCAGTTGCTCAAATCAGTATTCCCAAAGGGTTTACCCCATTATTCAATGAGAAGAACCTTAGCGGTTGGCATATCAGCCGCACTACACACCAGGGAACTACACCTGGCTGCAGTGTAGAAAATGGGACCATCGTTCTTAAAGAGAATCCCTATGGCCAGGGCGGAATTCTTTTAAGCAATAAAAAATATAAAAATTTTGAATTGTACCTGGAAGTCAAAATAGATTCATTCTGCAATGGAGGTATCTTTCTTCGTTCTACTGAAAGTGGGCAGGCGTACCAAATTGAATTGTCGGAACCAGGCGGAACCGGTGCCCTGATGGGTGAAATGCTACGGGTTAGTAAAGGAGCACAGGCTACAGACAGGGCGAAAATATGGAAGCAAAATGATTGGAACAGTTTTCGTATCAGGATGACAGGAGATATACCACATATTACTTTATGGATAAACGGTGTTCAGATGTGGGAAGTTACAGAACCCGTGAATGATTTTATTGCAGGTGCCATTGATGGAATGATAGGTTTGCAAACACACTGGTCGGCTACTTATGCTCCAAACGTTGCTGAATTTGATATGTCCGGTTCATGGCGCCCAGGCGGGGCACATCGGTTTCGCCATATTGCGATAAAAGAATTAAAGTAACGGTTATTCAATTTGCCATCTAAAGGCAATGCCAGCATTGTGGGCAACAGCAGGGTAATTTTTAATATTAAGGGTAACGATTTTAGGTTACTGGTAATGGTAAATTTTAAACAATTGGCTGCATACATAATATGGTTTGGTACACATAAGCAGTATGATAAAATTGATACCGGAACAATAGAATTTGATACGGATATTTTAAACTACAAAGTAAAAAAATGATGAACTGGAAAGTAATAAAAACTGAAACCGAGTACCAAAAGGCAATAAAAAGAGCCCTGCAAATTTTTGATGCAGAACCTGACACTGCCAAAGGTGAGGAACTGGAATTGTTATTGGTACTGGTAAAGGATTATGAAGGTAAACATATTCATTTGCCGGAAATAAACACCATTGATGCCATTAAATTAAAGATGGATGAACGGGGTATAAAACCAAAAGATTTAGAAACCATTATAGGAACTAAAGGCCATGTATCTTCTATCCTTTCAGGCAGAAGGGAAATAACACTAAAGATGGCACAAAAATTAAAAGATTATTTGCAGCTGCCAGCCGAAATATTTTTACATACTGCATCTTAAAAATGTCAATATATCTGGGTTATAGCTATGGCAAGTAATTGGAGATTGATTTTATAAAATACCTGTTAAGATGAAGGAAGAAAATACTATCTATAAAAAATTAATTGCGTCAACTGGATTTTATGAAGACAAGTTACTATTTGATGCTGCCAGGTGTAAAGGAGATATGAAAAAAAAGCCATCCTCAGCTAAATAAAGATAAGATCAAAAACTTACTACCAATGTTATTAGCTGCGTGGCAAAACTTGTTGGTTTACGATATTGAAGATTTGCAAAAACTTGCGAAAACGTGCAATTTTACACCGAACGAAATCAGATTACTATCAGATGGGCAAAACCCAAATGTTTGGGAAAAATTAAAAAAGGAGAACAAACGGCAATTTAATTACCAACGTGAAAAGTTTAAAAAATTAGTGGCACTAAATGGCGCTAAACGGCACCAACCGGTAAATGAATTAATCCAAAATGAATGGAACCAACTGTTTAATAATTGTACAAATTTACAAGGTGGCGAAAATGATAAATTGTACAATCTTACAATTAAGATAAAGGGTAAGGATGTACAATTACCAAATCCAATTAAAAAAAGAGTATGCAGGTCTTGTGGTAAGGATATTAGTAGCCAAAAAGGAGGTAGTAAGTTTTGCAGTCAAAAGAATGTGGGGGAAGTAGCTGCTCACCAATGCAGGAATAATAACAGTAACCCTAGGAACAATTTTAGAAACAAGTTTATCAAATTAACCTCACGGGGATTACTCTTTGATATTGCACCCTACTTTTCAAATCAAAACGGGAATTTTAGTTTATAAATGCAATTAAGGCTTCGCAATCTTACATCAAACACGTAAAATATGATATTAGATGCGACGATGCAAATTGGGTACTGGTTCGTGGGGACAGATAACTATATACCTGTTAGACCACCTAATTAAGCTTGTTGATTAATTTTAAAAAAATGAATTTAATCATGTTCAATTTTAAAAACGGCTACCTCGGTATTCGATTTATTGAAGCTTATTAATTCATAGATTTTATGGCATTTACTGTAATCGAGAAATACATCTTTATGTACAGCTCTTATATAAATAATATAGATGTCATTTTTTTGAAAGCTTTGAAAATGTATGATATTTTTTAACACATCTTTCATAGTTTTTTCTCCAAAGGGATTGAACATAAAAATAACATTAGTGCCAGTAGGGATTGTATATTTTGAAGCGTCTGCATGGTAAATGCTAAAAGGCACTTTATTACCTATAGCCTGCATTTGTTTGCAGTTGAAAATTGCCTGTTGCGCAGAACTTTCTTCTATCTCTATACCAATAACGCTTTTAAATTTTAGTAGCATCGCCAGATTTATGACTTTACCATCTCCACAACCCAAATCAAGTAAACATATTTCGGAAAAATCCAAATGAATATGGTTAAAAGCCCTTTTGATTGCAAAATAATTGGATGGCTGATTTATGTGGCAATCATTGTTTGCCGATTGATCATTTACAGTGAGGTGGCTTGTATTATTTATAGGATAATAAATTCCTAAGCCATTAAATTTATATCGGTAATAGTATTCTGTTATTTTGAATTTACAGAAATAGTATATACCCAACTGATTTATTGCTGCTGCAATTCTTGTTAATTTAGATGGTAGCATTTTTTGGGTTTGCAGTTCAGTAGTTCGCTAATTTATGCCTATTAATAAAAAGTTTTGTTTACCAAAAAAAGTGTCAAATTATTATTTATTTATACTTTAAGGTAACAAAAAAGGTTGCAATTAGCAGCCTAAAACTTATAGGAAGTCCATTATTGGAAAATCGTCGAGCATTGATCCTTACCATTACGCCAATTTAAACGTAATAATGGGGAATGGAGGTCATCTTTGCTATTACTTCCACATCTATACTGCGCCTTTTTATATAAATTTATGCCGTTAATCTACACGATATTTGACGTATATGCAAATTTATTTTACCTCGTCTTTCCGTGATTCGCTGGATTGTTTAGGCTGGCTACCATCCCCTGCGCTATTCTTTTCCTCCACTCCTCTGCTGGCATATCCCTCACTCCCTCTTTGGTTAGGGGTTCGTTATCCTTGCTGTTCCTTTCTTGTTGTTTCAACACTTGCTCTAATGAAATCGGTAGCTTCGTGTTCTTTAGGTATTCCTGCACCTTCTCCGAATTTGTTTTCTGGTATTCCTTCGCCTTGTAGAACAGTCTTGACTTTATTACCAAGCCGTGTAATTTCTGCATTGTAAGAACACCTCTATTTTCTTGCTCTTTATCTTCTTCCATTGAATTTTTTTAATTTTAAAGTTCATCACTTAAAACGCTAAATAATGGATGAAGATAAAGTTACGGATTTTGAACGGGCTAAATATTATAACAAAGGTTAAGGGCCAATGAGTTGTTTTTTACTATAATATCTATCCTAAAGTTTATTGCCGTTTCCGTTATTGGAAGAATTATATATCTTTTTTAAATGAAAATGTTCCCCTGCCTCACTTAAGAAAATGTATATGCCTTTTCATATAAACTTCCCAGGTAGATGAAAACCACTAAAGGTATCATTGCTCATTATAACTCCTTCCTTCCTTCACAAAAATTGAAAATTTGTTAGTTATTTTGACTTATCTTAACCGCAAATAAAAAATTAGATATGAAAAGAATAACAATTATTTCGGTAAGTATTTTTTTCCAACTTATTTTTTGTACGGACAAAAGTTACCTAAAAAACCTTCAGAAAGTGATGTAAGAGTAAGAGCCTATAACCAATCAAATTTATTAAAAATTGATTTAGGAGTGGACAAGGCGACGGTTATTAGGGAAATGGGAGGCGTGCAAAACATTCAAACATATCCAGTTTTAACTGTAATGAATTGGGGAATGCGGGGTAAAACAGTTGTCATATCTAATCCTTATAGTAGGGATTTGAAATATGGAAAGGACAGCACTGTTATAGAAATATTATGGTATTATACGGATCTTAAGAATGCAGATGGTGCAATAAATAAAGAAGAACTTACACCAATTATTTTAGAAAATAATAAGGTTGCAGGATTAGGCTGGGGGTTTTATCAGGATTATGCAAAAAAGAAAGAAATTACAATTGACCTTAGATAAAAAGATAGCCTTTTAAACATTCAAAAAGCCACTATCATTTGTGGGTTTTCTTATGCCACCCGGTTAAACTGAAACCGTTTCCCTTTTTTAGTTTAGCCGCCGCCTTTCAAGATATAACACCTATTACTCAATTATACAGAATTTTTAATAACACCCTATGGAACTGTCAGCAATAAAACACTATTACTATTTAAGAGATACTTTAAAACGTCTAAGTAAAAAGGGATATGGAGAACTTTCAGAGGTTGGGGTAAATCATATATTTTCTATTCATTGCATGAATGAAAATGGTTTGCTATGTACCAAAAAGGCATTATATGAGTTTATGAGGGGTAATTGCCATACACCGCATAAAACGAAATTTTTCCTCTTGATAAGTAAATACTTTGGGAAAGGAATTTTAAAAATAAATGCAACAAATAGTTATAAGATAGTTTCATTGTCTATGGATGGTAAATTATTACTTCATAAGATTAATGAGAACTTATTTGTAGGAAAGTCAAAACAGGTATAGAAGTCACTACCGGAATATTGGCAAAAGTATAACCCCAAGCACACAGCTACACAATTAAAATATAACCATTTCCATTTGATTTTAATGCTAAAAAGGAGAGCATGCTAAAAAAAATGCCACCAATTCTGCCACCAATTAAAATAAAAAACCCTTATAAGTTAGCACCAGTAAGAATATAATTTAATTAAGATGCTGTAGGGGGAGGAATATCACCTTCCTTTTTTAGCCTTTCTTATTTTGCCTGTAAACCTTACCAGCACTATTAAAACCCTTTACCAGCCCAATAGGTAAAGTTAAAGAAAGAAAAGGGTAATTAAAAAAAACCATCCCCCAATACCATCCCCCAGCGTTTTTATTGTATATTCGTATTGTTCAATTTTACAATTATGAAAGTTAACTTCTATTTAAAGGCCGCTAAGGCTGATTACGAAACATGGATTTACTGCCTTGTAAGGTATAATGATGAAAGTGTAAAGATTTACACCGATCAAAAAATCAAACCTAAATTTTGGAATCCTGAAACCCAAAGGGTAAGGAATGACAAAAAAATTCCCACCTTCCCGGAATATAATGAATGGTTAAATGGAATTGTAACCGCTGCCAGTAAAATTGAAAAGGAATGGAAAATTAAACATAGCGGAGGGGTAGCCGTTCCTCCAATTCCCCCAGGAGATTTAAAGGAGAAACTAAGAAAGTACCTTTCCAAAGAAACAAAAGTGGAAAGGACAGAAAATAAAACCCGTTCATTTTGGGGCAATTATGATACATTTTTGTACAGGATGAAAAATGGTACAAGGGTACATTTAGAAAAGGGTACACCAATGGCATCCAAAACAATATTTCAATTTGAAAATCTAAAAAGACACCTCAAGGAATTTGAGAAAAAACAAAACTTTACAATAGAATTTGAAAATATTGACATGGAGTTTTATAAAAACTTTGTGGACTACCTTACTATCAAATTAAAGTTAGCACCCAATACGATTGGCAAATTAATTACAAACCTTAAAGTTTATATGAGAGAATCATTAGAAGATGGTTTTCACTCAAATACTACTTTCACTCATAGAAAGTTCAAATCAATCAATTCAAAAAGTGATACTGTTTACCTTACTAAAGACGAAATAAAGGCTTTACAGTATATGGACCTTAGTAAACTGCCACGTTATGAGAGGGTAAGAGATATGTTTGTTATTGGTTGCTATACAGCATTACGGCATAGCGATCTTTCAAAGATCAAACCGAAAAACATTGCAAACGGTATGATTGATATGATACAAAC
>JANYGZ010000015.1 GCA_025362235.1 Ferruginibacter sp.
ACCAGTTGTTTGCCATTGGTGTCCTGTAAAAACCGTACACCTCTTTGCTGCAAATCGGCATTTACCTGTGGGTTATGTATCATCTCACTCAGCAAAAAAATTTGTTTGCCAGGGTTTTCATCAATCGTTCTAAAGGCAATATCAATTGCATTTTCTACACCATAACAAAACCCAAAATGCCTGGCGAGAAAAATTTGCACAAAACCAAAATCAAGCAGGGTAGGAGAAAAGTCTTTCTTCATTTTATCCTGCTGTTTGCGTTTATTTTTTATTGCAGCAACTAATGGGCTTCGGTAAATAATAGGGACATTAAACTGTTTCATTGCTGCAAAGGTACACGTTTAATATTTTTAATGAATTATACAAAGTAGGAAACTAAAGCTGGTAAACTACAAATAATAGAGATGAGGTTAAATCGCCTTTCTGTACTACATTTGAATTGCACAAGATGCTTGCATGAAAAGTATTATTTTTTTTAACGCCTGTATTTTATAACGGCTTGTAACAATAATTAATCATCAAGCAAAATTAAAAAAGACATAACTGCAATGAATTTTAAAAAAGCCGCCTGGATAAACAATACAGATGTATACGAAGTAAATGTTCGTCAATATACACCTGAAGGAACATTTAATGCCTTTGCCAAAGAACTACCAAGATTAAAAGAAATGGGCGTATCTACTTTATGGTTTATGCCTATTACACCCATAGCGCAAAAAAATAAAAAAGGCAGTTTGGGCAGTCCATACGCCTGCCGCGATTATACAGCCATTAACACGGAGTTTGGTACACTGGATGATTTTAAGGCATTGGTAAATTTGTCGCACACTATGGGATTTAAAGTGATTATCGATTGGGTAGCTAATCATACAGGGTGGGATCATGTATGGACAAAAACGCATCCTGAATATTTTGAAAAAGACAGCAGCACCAATGATTTTAAAATTGCCAGTGGCATGGATGATATTATTGAACTGGATTATTCAAATCCTGCCTTGCGCAAAGCGATGATTGAAGCCATGGAGTATTGGGTAAAAGAATGTGATATTGACGGTTACCGCTGCGACCTTGCTTTTTGGGTGGAGCTTGATTTTTGGTTAGAGGCAAGAACTGAACTGGAAAAAACAAAAACACTTTTTTGGCTCGCCGAATGCGATGCACTGGATCACAGTGAATATTACCAGGCATTTGATGCCTGTTATACCTGGACATGGATGCATAAAACAGAAGAATTTTACAAACAGCACCAGGATAAATATTTGCTGGATTCTTTAGTTTATCAATATGGCACTGTTGGTGGTGATGATGCTATACCACTTTGGTTTACATCTAACCACGATGAAAATACCTGGAACGGTACAGAATATGAAAAGTATGGCGATGCAGCCAAAGCACTTGCAGTATTAAGTTTTACAAGAAATGGCATTCCGTTAATATACAGCGGGCAAGAATTACCTAATTTAAAGCGGCTGGAATTTTTCGATAAGGATACTATTGAATGGAATGGTGAATATGCGTTGAACAATTTTTACAAAACCCTTCTAAATCTGCATAAAAATAATCCTGCATTAAGGGCAGCAGATACCGCAGTAACTACTTACGACTTATCAACCAATACGCCTGCTAACGTAATGGCATACCTGCGAAAAAATGGCGAGCATGAAGTATTGGTGTTGCTGAATTTAAGTACACAGGCTGTTAATTGTACAATAACCGATGAACATCTTACCGGCAAGTTTACAGATGTGTTTAACAAAGCAGCTGAAGACTTTACAAGCCAGAAAGATTTTGATATGCAGCCATGGCAATACCTAGTGTACGAAAAATAAAATAAAGCTTATTTCACACAAAGCGCACAACGAAAACAAAGGCAACAAAATAGCACATCATCCATCAATAGTCTTTGTGTACTTTGTATACTTGGTTTCCCTTTGTGTGAAACCCGCCTTGTGATACAGCCGATTATATTTCTATAGTTATAAGCTTGTTTCACACAAAGCGCACAACGAAAACAAAGGTCACAAAATAGTACATCATACATCAATATTCTTTGTGTACTTTGTATACTTGGTTTCGCTTTGTGTGAAACCTTACTTTTGATACGGCCAATTAAATTTCTATTTTTTCAAGTACCAGCAATGTTTCCAGGAACTCGTTCCAGGCTGCCTGCCACTTGTCTTTTGCCACGCCAATTTTTTCATGATGTTCTTCCGCAGCCGAACCTTTTGATTTAACATAGTCGTCTAATTTTTCAAGTGCTTCTTTATTTAATTCTTCTAAACTTTTTTTATGTTCCATAATGGGCAATTTTACAGGTGGAAATAAAAATTATTTCTTTACTAAAGTTAGCCTAAAAAATATTCTCTCCTTTTTTATGTAAAAATGGCGGGAATAAAATATACACCATAATTTTTTATTTTTATTCACCTTTTTCGGCCCATGCAAGCGTGCCGGATTTTATACAATTTTACAACGATGACTATACTTTGTTTGAGAAAGACTTACCAAATATGTATAAGTAGCAATGTTTAAAAAATCACTTTTAAACAGGGGTATTTTTTCTATACTTTTGGTGCCTCCCAATCATCTTTGGCAGTAATGCCGCCATCCACCCATGTCCATTCAATAGATTGGTAAGTTAAAAGATATTTCTTCATACTCGAGTAATTTAGCCAGTTCGGGTATTTTATTATTGGGCATTATGCTTTTTATATCTGTAATACTTGCATTGGTTAACTTTACCGTATAGTGATTTGTTTCACCCCCGGCACCAGACTTTATTTTTGCAATAAAAAATTGCAGTTCCCAACTGATGATGGTTTCGTTATTAACCAATGCGCTAAAAAGCAATGGTGTACTCTTGTCTAATTCTTTGGTGATTGTAAAGGGCTTGTGTTGCCTTTTACCTGTTGCCAGCCCGCTGGCAGCATCCCTTGGCGAAATAATTTAGTGGCTTGCAGCAATTACCATTATTTTTCCTTCACGGCCTTTTTGGGTTACGCTGCCTTTTATATCGCCTTGTTTTTGGCCTGTTAATTTAAGATACGCATTGAGTGCCATAATAGTTATTTTAGACAATTAAGATAAAACAAAATTTTGCCCGATGCAAGTAATGGTGTGTTAAATAAATCGTCAATAAAATGGGGACCCTCTTTGCCAATACTGGAATTATTTCTTTCTAACCATGTACAGCACAAACTTATTATTCTCTCTTTTATGATAATATAAGGTCTTTTGGTCTGGTGCAATTGTAGGAGCTTCGGCAAAACCGCTGATGCTTTTTATTTTTATGGGATTGCTGAAAGGGTCATTTACATTTTGTCTAGTTGAAAAGAAAATTTCTGTAGATGAGGAGCTTGTAATGGGCAGCTTTAATCTCGTAAAATATAATTCAAGTTCATTTACAGAAATACATGCGGCATATTCAAGAGCATCTGTATTGATATTTTTCATTATAGTGTTACTGTTGGGTAACCGTTGAAAACCAGGCCCGGTTTTTTCTGCAATTATTATATCAGCAGTTGCAGGGTTGCCTGTCTGGTCAAATTGAGCATCCACAAAATAAAGAGACTGCCCGTTTGCACTTACTTCAACATCAAAATTTAGCCACCCTTCAATTAATTTACTTACCCCATTAATTAATTGAACATTTGTTGCTATACCATTAGAAAAATTACATTGATACAATGTAGAAAGTGTAGTTGCATAACTGCGGGTAGAAACAAAATATAAATTACCTGAATTGTCAAGGGTTGCAACGCCTTCCAGATCAGCCGTATTTACACCTGTAATTTCCCCTTTATATTCAAAAGCAGAATCATTGATTTTAGTTGCCCAATGAAGATTGGTATTTTCAGGTGCAGCATTAAGGTTATTGAACAAAAGGATATTTCCATTCCGTGAAATAAATGGCTCCATAATATTACCGCTGTATCCAGCCACTTCAACCTTTATTGGTTCTCCAAATTCAACTCCTGTATTTTGGTTAACTGTGTTGTTATCATTTTTACAGGCAAATAACAACAATGCCGTAAAGCATGCCCATAAGCTTTTCATCATGTAATTTTTATATTCCTGCATTTTGTAAAGCGAAATTAATTATATTTTAAACGACGATTACTCATTATTGTTGTTTATTAAGTTTTATCTGTTACTTTTAAAAAAATAATATTAAATGAAAAAAATAATTTCATTATTGATGTTTTGTATTGTAACCGGGGTATCTTTTTCGCAAAACATTGTTTATCCCGAAGGCCTTAAAGTTGGTGACAATGCACCCGATTTTACAGCCATTGACAATAGCGGAACATTGTTTAACCTGCAAAAAAAATTAAAAGGCGGGGAGGTTGTAATAATATTTTATCGGGGCCAGTGGTGCCCTTATTGCAATAAGCAATTGGGGCAACTGAACGATTCACTTGCCATGATAACAGCAAGGGGTGCTTATGTAGTTGCGGTATCGCCGGAAACAAAAGAAAATATTTCTAAAACTGTTGCCAAAACAAAAGCATCTTATCAAATCATAAGCGATTCGGCAATTACAATTATGAAAATGTATAAAGTTAATTATGCAGTTGATGAAGCTGCACAAACACAATATAAAAAATATGGGATAAATTTTTCTGAAGCAAATGGAGCCAATGGCGCTAATTTACCTGTGCCAGCTACTTATATTATTGGTAAAGATGGTAAGGTAAAATATGTATTTTTTAATCCCGATTATAGAATAAGAAGTTCTGTTCAAAATATCCTTAATCATTTATAATTAAAATAAAAGGCTTATTCAGTTATTGAAATGCTGATGCACGAAATGTTTAAGTCTTGGTAATTTTTTAATAGAATAAAAAAGTAATATTAATTTTTGCCAGGAGCCTTATAATTTTTAGACGCATCATCAATTACCAATACCCAATCATTTTCAGTACCTTCTGTTGGGGAGGTAAATTCCATGGTATCCTTTTTTTCAGTTGTATTTATTTTTTGCGAGCTGGCGTCTTTTGGATTAAACCACCAGGCAGTAATTTGCTTTGGTAAATTGGCCGTATTAATCGTAATGGTTTTCCCCACGGGCAAATAAATCATCGCATAACTATTGTCGGTGGAACGGAAGGCTTCCATATGTTCTCCTTTTTCGCCTTGCCCTTTTAGAATAATTGTATTGTCTGCAATACGATTCAGCATTGGCCTTGATTCCATCAGTTTTTTTAAATACCCTGCCTGTGTGGCTCCTGGTCTGTCCATGGCATTTATCCAGCCCCTGTCGGGGTAGTTAATGGCTTCTTCTCTTGCACCCATAAATTGCCACACTGCATGATGCCCATAAGTAACACCACAGGCACCAGCAAAAACGGAACGGTAACATTGTTTGCGTACATCATAATCTCTGTAGTACCCGTTATTTACATCCCACTTTGGCCAGGGATTAACGGGATGGTCTTCATAATTTGGTTCCGCATCCAGCGTTGGTTTAGCAGGGATCAAATTAAAATCCCTTTTCGCCAAATCCCAACATGCCACATCATGCCCGCCACCGTGGCCAGATTGAAACATATTTATATCTAACCATGTTTCATTGTGTATCCATTGCGATGTAGAGTTACTGCCGCCCCATGGATGATAAGTAATAAGGCATTGATGGTTGGTGGCTTTAATAATACCCTTCGCCATGGACCGCCAAATAGGGCGCCAATCAGAACTATCATTTACTGCAGGCCTGTCGCCGCCCAATATCCAAATAATATTGGGTTCATTTTTATACCGGTTGCCAATCCATTTACCATAAGTATACGCATTGATACTGTCAAAAACTACCGGCCCATCGCCCCATAATTTTGTAACCTTATCACCCCAGGTAGGTAATAATCCTACAAATAAATTCCGTTGCCTTGCCATATGGATGGTACTGTCAATTACGGTAAAGTATTTATCATTTGGTGTTGCAGGGTCAAGATTTTTTAAGGGTAACTCACCGTATTGATTTGGTTTACGAAGGCCATCAAATTCTGCCAGCGTAACGACCTGTATCACCGTAAAACCTTTTGCCGACCTGTTATCAAGGTATTGTTTTATTTCAGTAAGGGTAAGCCGGTGAAATAATTCCCACCCGGTATCGCCCAGCCAAAAAAAAGGTTTGCCATCAGCAAATTGAAGATAGTGCCCCTCTTTGGTAACGCCCAATCTGCCATGGGTAAACATGGATTGCGCAAATTGATTACTGCTGATAAGCAAACAAATAATGATACAGGTAAATAAACGCATAAGATAAAATTTGTAACGGGAAGATAGGGTATTAATTTATTTTGATAAAAATTTGTAATCAACTTATTTGAGTATTTTTTTGCACTGGCTGATTACTGCCAGGGCGGGTTGTATTTTATCCATTACAAATTACCATTTCATTTGAACCAGTCACCCAGTTAAAGAGGCAACTGCTCTTTGCACTATTTATGGTTCAGCTATATTGGTAGATTTGGTATTGTGAATTAGGCCAATTGTAGGTAACTTTAAATGAAGTAGCCAACTATGTATAGTTGTTCATCACATATCTCCTGCAAATACCTGGATTTTTATTATATAAAAATTGCTGTTGTATTTTATTTGTTGTTAAGTTCTATTGGCTCTCCATTACATGCCCAAACCAAATTAATTGATAGTTTAAAAGAAGTATTGGCCATATTAAAAGATTCTGAGAATGTCGATTGCCTGAATAACCTTGCTTATGCTTATACCCTCAATGAAAAAAAAGATTCAGCCTTGCATTATACGGGCCTTGCCTATAGCGAGGCAATAAAAATAAATTATATACATGGCGTTGCCGTATCACTTGTTCGAAAAGCCAGGATAGTAAAGCATTTTGATGATGACCTGGTACAGGCTGAAAAATTCTCAAAGGAGTCGTTGAATTGGTTTGAGAAAACATCAAATAAAGAAGGACTGTACGATGTATACCATGAGCTTATGTATTCAATTTTTGGCCAAAGCCGGTTTGATGAGGCTATCGGGTATGCACAAAAAAAATATGACTGGAGCAAAAAAGCCGGCGATGGAGCAAAAATGTTTGATGCCTTATCAAACATAGCGGCCATTTACAAAGATGCAGGTAATTACGAAAGAAGTTTATATTACAATCAGCAGGCCCGTCAACTTGCAATAAAAATAGAAAATAGACCCGCACTGCAAAGTATATTATTTGGCTTAGGCGAAATGTTTATGAAGATAGAAGATTATCCTTCTGCACTGGCCAATTTTCGGGAGGCTTTTCAAATGGATACCCCGGAATTTGAAAAATTAAGGCAAGATGGCGATTTTGATATTTGGGTAAAAATGGAGTATGCAGAAATTTTTTGTCATTTAAATCTATTTGATTTAGCCTGGCATTATTTTGAACTGTATAAGCCGTCCGGTAAAAACGACAGATACTACAGAGTTTACCTTGTGAGTGTGGGCGAATATTATTTTCTTCAAAAAAAATATGATACTGCATTACAAAAATTTTTGCCTGGGCTTTATTTCCATAAAAAATTAAACAACCGTAATGAAATTCAGCGTACGTTAATATTTGTTGCTAAAACCTACCTGGCACTTCATCAATATGACTCGGCTATGAAATATGGATGGGAAGCGCTGGCAGTTGCCAATACAACAAAGGCAAAACAAATTACACGTGATGCCTGCGAGGTGTTGTACAAAATTTATGATTGGAGGAAACAACCCGACAGCGCTTATATTTATTTCCGGAATTTTGTTTTGATGGGCGATTCAGTTGCAAATGAACAGACAAAAGCAAAATTTTTGGTGTTTAATTACGATCAAAAAATTGAATTACTTGATAAAGAAAAGCAACTGCAGCAGCAGCAATTAAAACAAAACGACCAACAAAAAAAAATACTGATTGGTGGCATTGCTGTTATTATTTTATTGGGCATTATCCTTTTTAGAAATATTTTATTAAAAAGAAAAAACGAGGCACATAGAAGGGATAATATTGAAAGTGAGCTGCAATTACAAAAACTGGAAAGCGAAAAAATAAAAGCACAATTACAACAGCAGGCTACAGAACTGGAAATGCAGGCGCTAAGGGCACAGATGAACCCACATTTTATTTTTAATTCCTTAAATGCCATCAATAGTTTTATCCTGCAGAATAATAAACAACAGGCATCTTAATACCTTACCAAATTTTCCAGGCTGGTGAGGCTGATATTGCAAAATTCACAATCTGGTTTGATAACACCGGAAAGCGAACTTGAATCTTTAAAACTCTATCTTGAACTGGAAGCATTGCGTTTTGACAATCATTTCAATTTTGCTATTGATGTTAATAAGGAACTGGACACTTTGGCAATTAAAGTACCGCCACTGATTATACAGCCATATGTAGAAAATGCTATATGGCATGGGTTAATGCATAAGAACGAAAACGGCCGCCTGCAAATTGAATTATACGAAGAAGCCAATATGTTATATTGCAAAATAACCGATGATGGTATTGGAAGAAAAAAATCGGCTGAACTAAAAAGCAAATCGGCTGCCAGCCACAAATCAATGGGTATGCAAATAACGGCTAACAGGATTGCCATGCTGCAGCAAAATGAATATGCACAAACACAAATAAAAATAAATGACCTTGTGCTGCCTGATGGCAGTGCAGGAGGAACAGAAGTGATATTAAAAATACCTGTGTGTTATGGTTAAGGCTATCATAATTGATGATGAAAAACATTGCCTGGAAACATTGAGCATCCTGCTGAAAGAATCCTGCCCGCAGGTGCAGTTGCTTGAACTGTGCCGTTCTGCAAAAGAGGGATTAGCGGCTATTGAAAAGTACCAGCCAGATCTGGTGTTCCTCGATATTGAAATGCCCGTGATGAACGGGTTTGAATTATTGGAACAATTTACAGAAATCCCTTTTGCTATCATATTTACAACCAGCTACGATCAATATGCGATTAAAGCAATTCATTTTAGCGCATTGGAATATTTGCTAAAACCTGTTGATCCCACCGAACTGCAACAGGCAGTAAAAGAGGTTGAAGAGAAGCGGCATTTACCCTTAGCAGAACAATTTCAGTTATTGCTTAAAAAAATACACGGTATAAGCAATGGCTTTAATAAAATTGCAGTGCCTACAGCAGAAGGTTTTGAATTAGTAGCTGCTGATAATGTTTTATACCTGGAAGCTAATGATAATTACACACATCTTCTCCTGAAGGATAAACCTAAAATAATTGCCTGCCGTACCCTGAAAGATATGGAAGAGCAAATACAGGATTTTACTTTTTTTCTTCGGGTGCATAATTCTTACATGGTTAATTTAAACGAGGTAACAAAATATGTAAGGGGCGAAGGGGG
Source organism: Ferruginibacter sp. (assembly GCA_025362235.1). GTDB lineage: Bacteria > Bacteroidota > Bacteroidia > Chitinophagales > Chitinophagaceae > Ferruginibacter. The sequence goes on from JANYGZ010000015.1 coordinate 9,352, forward strand.
TTACCTTGTTATGAGTGATGGAAGTTCAGTAAATGTATCCCGTAGCCGCAAAGATACCCTGCTGAAATTCTTCTGAAATACCCTTTTTTACCAATCACCCGTTTATTATGCTGCCTGCTCATTGGCGCTTTTAGTTTCATTATTGCTAAGGTATTTTTATTCATAAAATTATTCATCACTTCAAATTATTTTTTATGAAAAGACAAAATCTATTAGCTATCAGTATTTTCCTGGCAAGTGTATTATTCTGTTTTTCATGCAACAAAATAGACTGGCAGGACGGACCTGGTTCACATGATCATGGGTCAAAAACTCCGCAGTATAATTTAGATGTTGTACTTCGTGGCAAAGGTTACCAACTGGGATATATCCAGTTCAGGCAAGATCCGGATGCAGCAAAAATTATTTCCCTTACAACAAAACTGCACAAGCTGTTGCCCAACCACGAGTACCTGTTGCAAAGATCTGTGGACCCCATTAATGTAGTGGATGGGGATTGCACCAGCACAACATGGCTTACACTTGGAAAAGGGTTAACTCCCCAGTCTATTTTGACTGACTCTAATGGTGACGGCGAAGAAGATTTATGGAGGGATATTTCGGCTATTGCAAGTGGCTCAACCTTCGATATTCATTTCCAGGTAATAGATGCTGCTAGTTTGGCTGTTGTATTAACCAGTGACTGTTACGAGTATAAAGTAAGGTAATGCCAATTACTGAGGTAGCTTTTTTAGGCCAGGATAGATGTTGATTCTGGTCTTTTTTTATTCCTTGCTTTGATTGGGTATTTCTTTTATGATGCGATTTATTATTTTGAGGAGGGTTATTAAATAGCAAATGTTGCCCAAACACAGGCATGGTCTGATGCTTCTGTAATATGGTTTGTAACTTCCGGAAAAGCAATATTTCCCCTCCTGAATATGCAGCGTCTTTCAATCTGAACCTCAGTTATAGAATCAAATAACGGCTTTGATACAAGTAAGAAATCAATCTGGTCTTTACCGGTATGATAGGTCCATTTTTCACCGGTAAAATTTTGCCGGTTTAAAACATCAAATAAATTGGGAAGCTTCAATAAATTTTTTAATGGGGCGCCGGCTGGGGTGTCATTAAAGTCGCCTGCTACAATTACCAGCTCTTTTGCTAAATCATATTTGCCAAGTATTGCTGCAATCCTGTCTGCCTGTCTTTTTCTTTTTGCATTACTCGCAGCGGGTGTGCCGTAACCTTTACTTTTTAAATGATTGCATAGTAAAAATAAGCTTTTATTGTTGCTGATTTTAATTTTGAATTCAGGGCAATCCCTGCTGAAAATTTTTTGTTTTTTGCCATTGGCATCAGTATAACCATCGTCAATATGTGAAGCAATTGATTAAATTTCATAATTGGACAATACACCCACATCAATACCCCTGTCGTCATTTCCATCAATAAGCATGGTATGCTTGTATGCATTTCCAAAGTCTTTTAATAACAGGTCATTAAAATTTTTCAGGGCAATCCTGCTATCTACTTCCACTGTGCATACAATATCTGCTTTAACAGCGGTCAGCACCCTTGCAGTATTTTCAATACTAACCTCATTGGTTCTTCGTTTTATCAATTCAACCCAGCCAAGCCAGTTATCCCTGCCCTTTGCTATCAGCGATAAACCAGCACCATCCCATCTCCTGGAAAATAGTTTCCCCCTGATTTCATTTATAATAAACCAGGGGTTATCAGCCCGCTGATGAAAATATTTTTCTAAAATTACCAATATTTTTTCTCCTGTTGTTCCGGCATAACTGGCATGTTGAAGAAGCCCATTCAGTTTTTCTATATCAGTCAACACTATTTTAGCTTCTTCCAAAAACCCGTTCAATTCCATAATCTTCGGCCTTTCAAAAAGGTTGTTAACATTGTTAGTTGCTAACCTTATTTTTTCCATGATATTTGTTTTTGCAGGCAGAAATATTCACATCCTGTAGACATCGGATAGCTTAATAAAGTTACTATTATTTTGGCTCCGTAGCAAGGCTGGTCGGTTAATGCCAGTCCCAGCCTCTACTACTTAATTCTTTAAGCGTTGATATAAGGTAACTTTCTGTTTCATAAAAATTAGTTGGCTTTGAAATGCCGGCCAATATTAATAATGAAGGGCTTTTTGTAGTCTGATGAAAGCACGTCTATTGGCTGAAACTTTGCTTGTATGAATGCATGTTTCCTTTATTAGGGTGCTTTAACATTAAACCTAACATGCCTTACGCTAATATACGCTACAAAATATCGAAAGCAATTTTCTAAATTCCTTTATTTAAGCAGTCCTCCAGTAAAAGAAAAAACCTTGTTTGGATATTGTTTGCCAACTACTCAAAATACAATGTCCCATTTAAAATATGTTGAAATATTTGGCGCTTTCTATGGTATAATTCCTACATTTAACAAGCTATTCCGTTTACCCTATCATTATTATTTTCATTGGTAAACTTTAATAAAATGGATCCTCAAAAAGTAAATGGATTAGACTATTTTCTGCCAACAAAAATCGACGATGTGCTATGGCTCGTAAACGATGCCGTGGCCAAAAACGAAATCATCTGTGTTCGTGGTGCAGCGCACTCTTTCCCTCTTATCAATACATTGGAAAAAGGTTCAACAGGGGGCAGGCCCTACAAATATGTAATGCTCAGCAACCTGTATGATGTAAAGTTTTTAGAAAATGATTTGGTAAAAGTTGATGCAGGTTGCCATCTTGGCCCCGATCCATGGGATCCCGTGGGGGTTTCCAATAAAGGAAATTCTTTGTTGTTTCAGCTCAATAAAAAGGGGCTCGCCCTTCCCGATCTTGGGGGCATTACACATCAAACTATTGGCGGTTTTTTAAGCACTGCATCATCCGGCGGCTCAACCAAATTTTCTTTTGAAGATGCTTTAATGAGTGTTGATATTGTTACTTGCGAGGGTGGCGTGGCCACTTTAAAAACATTCAGCAGGCCAGCCGATGGCAATGAGGATGATCCATTTTACGGTGCAGGCATTGCTACCATGGGTTTGTTTGGTGTTATTGTTTCGGCCACTTTTAAATGCATACCTAAATTTTTTATTACCGGCGATGAAGCTACCACCTATGAGGCCGATTGCGAAATTGATCTTTTTGGCACCGGTATTACCGGCAACACTGCCAAGCCCAGCCTGGAAACATTTTTTAAAACAACAGATTATACCCGGTTAATGTGGTGGCCGCAGGAAGGTGTACATAAAATGGTGGTATGGAAAGCCAGCCAGGCCACTGAACAGCAGGCAAACGACTGGGCCAAAAATGCGTATATAAAAAGAGACGAGGAGCCAAAACCTTTAAAACCTTACCAGGAAGTGCCGTATGTTTTTAATAGTCCTGCATTGGCTACATTGGGTGCTGATTTTTTATTTACTGCCATTGGCAGGTGGCCCGACTGGCTGAAGGAACTGTTGGGAGAGACACCGAAATATTATGAAATTCAGGCGGCAGTTGACCTGATGTTTTACCCTTTGCTGTTGCCTGAAATACTGGATATATTTGTTACGGTAGATACACCGGATAATAAAAACAAGGGCCCGCAACTTTTTGCAGATGAATGGTGGACAGGGTTACCAATGGATAACCAGATGAGTGATAAACTGATGCCTGTTTGGTTTACCGAACTGTGGATAGATATATCGCAATCGCAACAGGTGATGAAGGACCTGCTTGATTTTTACAATAAAAGTACAGACAATACCGGGGCCTTTAGCTGCGAAATTTATCCTGCCAAAAGTAATAACTTCTGGCTGAGCCCATCTTACAAACAGGATGTGATACGTATAGATGTTTTTTGGTTTGGCAACAATACCGGCGACCCTGTAAAGTTTTACCAAAAATTCTGGGCCCTTTTGCAAAAGTATAATTTTCGCCCGCACTGGGGTAAATACCTGCCCGACAGCAAAGGCGGTCAGGGCGTGAAATACCTGCAGGCAAATTATCCAAAATGGAAAAAATGGAGGGACCTTAGGGCGCAACTGGACCCTAAACAGATTTTTGTAAATGATTACTGGCGGGATCACCTTGATATTGATACTCTGTAAACAATCGTGAGTACGGTTAAAATTTTTTTTACAAATTAATAAATGATGAATTATGATACAGCCTGCAGCCAATGGCTTATACCATCCAGCCAGTGAAGACGAAATTGTTGAACTGGTTGAATATGCTATACAAAATACATTACAGGTAAGGGTTAGGGGAGCAGCGCAATCTGTTGTTGAGGGCGTGTATGCAGATGGCTATAATGCAGCTACCGGTGCTTTTGGTAAAAATATAAATATTGAACTGGACCAGATGAGGAACGTGACATTTGGTGATGGCAACAACCAGGTTACAGTTGGCGGTGGTTGTAATTTGGGCACTGATCCTTTTGATCCTTCAGGTGTTTCGGAACTATCAGAGGATAAAAATTTATTTTTTCAGTTGAATAAAAAGGGGCTGGCAATACCAAACGTAAGTGGTGCCATTCACCAAACGGTTGCCGGTTTTATTTCAACAGGTTCTTCTGCCGGAACCATGCTGCATTCTTTTGATGAATGTATTCTGTCTATCCGCATTGTTGATGGCACGGGCAAAATAAATACTTTCAATAGAAGCGATAATCCCGATGACACTTTTTATGCCATCCCGGTTTCAATGGGGTTGCTGGGTATTATTACACAGGTTACACTGCAGTGCGTGCCGGCATTTGATATTATCGGCGAACAGGCTACCACACCTGTTGCAGATTGTGCCTATGATTTTTTTGGGCCGGGCAGTAATGATAAACCTTCTTTAGAAACCTACATTAGGGAAACAGAATTTTCACGCATTTTATGGTGGCCCGTTAAATCGCTAAAACGTGCTATTAGCTGGAAGGCCAGAACCATGCAGCCCGGTGATTATACTACAGCAACCGGAAGCCCGGAAAATTTTAAACCCAAACCATATCAGCCCATGTTTCCGGCACTCTTAGGCAGTACACTTCCCTCCGAAGCGGTTGCCGTTACGGGGTTTCAACTAATAGCCACCTGGCCCGACTGGATATATACACTGTTAGGTAACAGCAGCGCCGAAAGCAGTTTTAAAGAAAAGATGCTTGAATTGGGCCTGGAAAAAGTGTTTCCTTATTTTTATCCATTGTTGACCGATTTTTATTTTCCCGTAAATACAATCACCAATCTGCCGCAGGTTTTTTGGGATAACTGGCTTAACAGTTTACCTATGGATAAAGTAGAATACAGCGGCAGTTTATTTAACCTTGCGTACAGCGAAATGTGGGTGAGTGCAGATAAGGCAATGCAACTGGTAAATGTACTGGAAAATGATTATAACGAAAAAGGATATAGCGCCACGGGTTTTTATACAGTAGAAATTTTGGGCGCCAAAAAAAGTAATTGCTGGTTAAGCCCAGCTTATGGTAATGATGCTGTAAGGATAAATATTTTATACTTTCAAAAATCTAACGTCATCCCCGCCGATTATTTTCAGCAGTTCTGGGATCTGTTAAATAAAAATAATATTCCTTTCAGGCCGCATTGGGGCAAGGCACTTCCGGCTACCCTTAATTTAACTGACGGTTATCCAAAGTGGGCCGATTGGAAAACGTTAAGAAATCAAATGGATCCGAACAAGGTTTTTTTAACTGGTTACTGGAGCGGGCGCCTTGGATTAACTTAAGTAATGTTGCAGTTTATTTATATCTTCTTTACCGGATTATCTTTGGGTTCGAATGAAAGATAGTGCTATGTTAAGAATAAACTGAAGTATCGATTTGTGGATGATGAATGATCAATAGTGAAATATTCACCATTCACCACGCCAATTCGCAATGTATTATTTTAAACAAAAAAAAATGGATAGCGATATCAACAAGGCAAAAAATAAAATATTTGCCAACTCACTGGTAAAAAAGGCAGAATATTTTTGGAACAAACTTATAAATATTGGTATAGACAATAATACAAGCGATTTTGATAAAAAACGTACCCGGCTTATTAATGGTATTTGCAGCTGGGCCTTTATAATATTTTTTACTTATGTTGTAACCTATGCCGCTGATGAAAAAGTAAGGTTTGTATTTTATGAAAGTGTTGCCGGTGTTATTGGTTATGCCATGCCCATTATTATTAACTATACCAAAAAGTATAATTTCGCATGCCACTTCTTTACTATTTTTAACCTTCTTTTTTACTTAGAGCAAAGTGTTGCCGGTGGCAGAGTAATTGGTGTTGAATATATTTTTGTGCCCTGTTGCGTTACGGCTATGTTGTTTTTTAAAAAGCCCCTTGTGGTATTTTTATATTTTTTGCTGAACATGCTTTTTTTTGGCCTTGCAAAATTTTCTTTTTCGCATTTAAGGCCGATATTTTTTTACAGTGACAAGGCCGAGTCTATTTATATCGCCAATCATATTACCATGTTTGTTATACTTTTTATGATTATTTATTATTATAAATCAGAAAATGCAAGACAGGAAAAATTACTGGCATTAAAAAACGAAAGCCTTACCATTGAAAAACAAAAATCAGATAACCTGTTGTTAAATATTCTTCCGTTTGAAACAGCGGAAGAATTGAAACAAACAGGCACGGCAAAATCAAGGCGGTTCAATAATGTAACAGTAATGTTTACAGATTTTAAAGGGTTTACAAATGTATCAGAAAGGCTTGATCCTGAAAAACTGGTAAGCGAAATAGACCGCTACTTTAGTTTTTTTGACCAGGTTACAACCAAATACAATCTTGAAAAAATTAAAACAATTGGCGACGCCTATTTATGTGCCGGTGGCCTGCCCCACGAAAACAATACCCATGCGGGTGATGTAGCAATGGCTGCGCTGGAAATACAAGAATTTATGCAGCAGCAGAAAGGCCATAATGGAGATGAATTACTTATTGAGTTACGCATTGGGATACATACCGGCCCTGTTATTGCGGGCATTGTAGGCACTAAGAAATTTGCTTACGATATTTGGGGCGATACGGTAAATATTGCCTCCCGTATGGAGAGCAGCGGCGAAGTAGGAAAGGTGAATATTTCAGGAACTACCTATCAATTGATAAAAGACAATTTTGCCTGCGAGTACCGGGGGAAGATTGCAGCCAAGAATAAAGGCGACGTGGATATGTACTTTATAGAAAGTGCTAAAAATACTGCGGCATTGGCCTGATAGAAAACTAAAATCTTAAAGCTTTTATTGGTATATTGGCTCTCACTACCATACCATTGTAATCAAGAGTTATTCAATTGATTAGGATTTAGTTATTTGAAAGATGGTACCGGTGTTGCCAATTGCAGGTTGGTATTGTAAATATATTTTACAAAAATAGGAGGGTAGAAATAAAAATAAGATCAACCCCGGTTCTTTACCGGGATTGATCTTTGTGTAATTCATTTACAATTTTGCTGTATAAGGAGCTTCCTTTTTATGATTTGCATTTGGCAAAATTTTGTAAGTAGTAACTTCTTTTGTTAAAGTGTTTTTTACAGTTACAAGAATTTCATCATTGGCAGATCCACCACCCATATCAGTGCTGTAAAATTGATAATTTCTAATTATTTCCGTACCCTTTACATTTTCATAATAAAGGCTGCTGTACTTATCTGTAATAGAAATTTCATACTGTGCTACTGCATCACTTACAAATACTACCTGGAAGATTGCCAGGTCGTTGGCAGTGCCTACGTATTTTACAGTTACAGGGCTGGTTCCTTTGGTGTCTGCTGCTTTTGCAGAAGATGTAAATGCAACGCTGAATAATGTTACCAGGGCTACAACAAAAATGCTTAAATTGTTTTTTAAAGTTTTCATGATTTGAGTTTTTTAAGTTTAATAAATAATTGAATTAAGTTTAATAAATAAAATACAGTTCTATTTTTTGTATTGCTTCGGGTAAAATATATTTTCATACTCACTAGCAAAAGGATGATTTATATAATTCCGAAAGCTTAATAAAAGGAGATTGTTTTTACTTTTCTTCCTTTCTGATACAAAGCTATTTACTTCAAAAATATATTTTGTATAAATGAGATGAAGTGAAAAAATACTGCGACGAAAGAACTTTTTTTATTTATTTTTTACCCTTAGGGGTTAATTTGATGATGTAAAAGTAGACTGCTTTTTATTGCCGGTGAAACAACTTGCGGAATGTTTTATGTTGCTGAATGTGTTAAAGAAACTACAAAACCCCTTACAGTAAAGGGTTTTAAAATAAATAAAACATGATGCCCAAACTATTTTTCAGATTGCTACTTACAGTTAAGTTTACAATTTGGTAATATTCACTGCGATTTTTATACTGGTATGAAGTATAAAAAATGGTTGTTCCAATTTTGTATAACAATAAAATTTATTGGTATGTTGTAAGCCGGCAGAGAAGATGTTGAGGAAACATTTCACTAAAAAAATATTTTAATGGCTTACTATTTTTGACCTGTTATACGGATGTAAAGATCTTCTGCTTTTTTTCTGGCCCATGGTGTTTTGCGCAAGAAAGTGAGGCTCGATTTAATACCCGGGTTACTGTTGAAACAATTGATCCTGATAATTTGGCCTAGCTCTTCCCAGCCAAAATGTTCAACCAGTTCTGTTACTATCGCTTCTAATGTTTTGCCATGAAGGGGATCTGTTGCCATAATAGTAAATGGTATGCTATTTTATTTAACTGCATTTTTTATAAGATGTGCTTTAATAAAATAATCAATGCTTTAAACCGGCCACTAAATTGATAGTGAGTGCCACTACAACTGTATTTAAAATAAAAGAAATCAATGCATGTATCAATACCTGGCGACGAATTGTTGTTGAGTTTATTTGAACATCAGATACCTGGAAAGTCATACCAATAACAAAAGAGAAATAGGCAAAATCAAGGTAGTCTGGACATGGTTGCGCAGGGAAGCTTAAACCAGTTGCAGTTTTCTCTTTTTCATTATCAGGTTTATAAAATAAGTGGGCATAATGAAAACAAAAAGTAGTATGCACCATTAGCCATGAAAGCAATATGCCTGAAATTATCAGTGCCAGGTAACCTGCATTCGGGATACCGGCTGTTTGGCCCGAAGTCATTAACATCAATACCACAAATATGCTTACAAAAGAAGAGAACACTACTATACTAAAAACAAAAATTCTGCTGCCATCATCCTTATTTGCACGTTTTGTTATATGATGCGTTGTACTTGTAAAAAAAACAATCCAGCTAAAAATGATGGTGGATAAAGCAAAAACATCCCATAATATTATTGCAATAACCATCCAATTCAAATGGTATTGTCTGATAAATAAAAAGGTGAGAAGGGATAGAAAAAAACTAAATAGTACCCGGTGCAGGGGATCCATCTGAAGGAAAATGCTTCCTGTTTTTTTGGTTTGCATAATACGCAATTTGGCAGCAGGTTTGTATTGGCTGATTTTTTTGAAATTTTATTTGCTTTGTAAAGTTAAGGCAGCGAAATCAATTAGCGGGGAATTTGAAAATGCAATGGATAAGTTTAATTGCAGGTTGAATTAAATCATTACAACGACTTAATGAATTTTATCAATGCATCCCTGTCGGCAGTATTTAATTGTATAAATTTATTTTTAGCAGAGGCTGCTTCACTATCGTGCCAAAGAATGGCTTCTTCAATTGTTCTGGCCCTGCCATCAGGCAGATAAGACGGAATGCCATTTGTTTTTAGAAAAAGGCCAATACCCCATAAGGCTAGAATTTTCCACTCACTGCCTGATGCTGTAAAATTGGGGCTGTTATCGGCTAAGCCTGGCCCCATATCATGTAACAATAAATCGGTATAGGAAGTATGCTTTGATTACTGGTGGCAACACCTGTTACTACTTTAGGTAAATGGCAGCCACTGCAATTGATCTGTTTGAAAATTTCTTCGCCACACAGGTTAACAGCATCTGTTACATTTCTACGGCGGGTACACTTAATATTTTTATATAAAAAACAGTGTAAGATTTTCTTCCGTTGTACTGGTATTAAGGTTAGTTACTCCGGTATTTAAAGTAGCGGCCTTTGTTTATAACTGTTGGTAGCCTGGTAAAGCAACTTTATTTACAAAATCATTTATTGCTGTTGTTTAAGTGTATTAAAATCTTCACTGGAATTTCCGCTGCTACCTTCTTTGGCGCAACCTGCAAAAAGAAGGGTTACCATTAAAACAGATATGATAATTTTTTTTCACTTTTATTTTTTTACCCGTAAAAGATTAATGATAAGATTAGTATTTGTTTTAGTAATTTTTAATTGTTTTAGCGGGGCTTCGGCGGGGCCTTTCAATACATTTCCATCCAGGCTAAACTTGCTGCCGTGTAAGGAACAGGTAAAACCATTTCCGGTAGGTGTTAACTGGTTTTCGTAATGGGTGCATTGCAACAGCAATGCTATATAATTTCCATCTTCTTTTTTTTCAATGGCTACTTCATAAGGATACTTGTTTGGGCTAATAACTCCAAATGTTTTTTGATTAAATAAAGCAATGGGTACTGTAACCATATTATCCACTACTTCTGGTTTAAAAATACTATTGCCAACAGCAGGGCTACAGCCTGTTATATCTACAATTGCTGCACCCGCAGCACCCAGCAAACAAATGCGGCAGGCCCCTTTTAAAAAATCCCTTCTTTCCATACAATATTTTTAGAATGAATAACCAATTCCTACATTAATTAAACTGTTATTTTGCTGATATGGAAGAGCTACAGGGCTTGGATTAATTACAAGATCTGGATTTTGCGGGCCCGTATGTAATAAGCGCACATCTGTTTTAATAACCACATTTGGTATAGGTAAATACACTAAACCAATTATCAAATTTTGCTGATCAAGTGTACCATCATAAATACCATTTGATGGTATCGTGTTATTCAGGTTCATTGTTTCATACCTGGTAAAAACATTTAGCTGTTGCTTAAGCAGCTTTGGTTTATTTTCAAAAAGATTGTAGGCTATTTCTGCATATGCTCCATAACTGGTATTACTGGTATTGTTGGCATAGGACTTATTAATGGAGTAAGCATCAGGTATAGAAATAAATGCACCCAGGGCCTTTGCGTTCCAGCCCCTTTTCGACCAGCGAATATCAGCTTCTCCCAAATAAACTGGCAGCCCAAACATGCCCGAACTTAATTGAAGGCTATCGCTGCTGCGTTTGTTTAAACCATTGGAGCCACCTGCATAACCTGATAATTGAAAAATAAAGTCTTTATAAAAGTATTGTACTGCACCGGTTAAAGCCAGGTTGTTAGCAGTTGCATTCTGGCCTTCGTATCGGCCCTCCCTGATACCACTGCCATGTTCAAACCCCGAAGCATTAAGCCCGTTTAAAATAGCAACAGAATAATTAATGGGTAATTTTTT
>JANYGZ010000029.1 GCA_025362235.1 Ferruginibacter sp.
CTATGACAAATATGGCGCAGGGTATTTACCAGGTAAGGCTGATCAATACAATTGGCCAAACCGTAATGACAAAGAGGATAAACCATTCAACTGGAAATTCAATGGAGACGCTGACACCAAATAACCAGCTAACCACGGGTATTTACCAGTTAGAAGTAACTGCACCGGATAAACGCATCAGCAGCACTAAAGTAATAGTGCAATAATTTGTTACATTTAACTATAAACCGTTGCTCCTTTTGGGCAGCGGTTTTTTAGTGATATCAGGCAATGCCCTTACTGGGTACGACTTTGCGGTTTATGTACGTTATTCTATGAAATAATATCTGGATACCATGATGGACATTATAGTTTCGGTTAATAGCACAATTACTGCAATCGAAATAAATGTACTTTACAAAAAACTAGAGTTGCCACAGGAGAATTCCAGTATCAGTATTATTCTTTGCAAAGAGAAAAATAATAAGTGGTTGAGTTTGCCATTAAAATCTTTGATAAGGCTAAGGTAGCATCTGTAAATTATCAGCCTAAAATTGATGGATTAAAAGCAAGGATTTACACATCAATAAGACTAACTTCAATTAGTTATGGGCTTTATGTAATTAAATTTAAAAACAACAATAGCAGATACACTCGTATCAATTTAGCAAAATGAGAAAACTGTTAACCATATTACTTTTCCCCTTGCAGTTATTTGCAACGAATTACTATATTAGCAATAGTGGGAGCGATGCAGCATCAGGTACTTCAACAGGTACGGCATGGGCATCAATTACAAAGCTAAACGCAAGTTGGGCAAGTATTAATGCAGGTGATAATATTTTATTTCAAAGAGGTGGAACATTTTATGGCTCCATAAATGTAGGTTCTTCAGGAACTATAGGTAATGTCATCACTTTTGCTGATTATGGTGCAGGTGCAAAACCAAAATTATTTGGAAGTGTTCGAGAAAATACCGCCGGACAATGGACTAATATATCAGGAAACCTTTGGCGTAATAATGATGGGCTTCTTACAACAGATGTAGGAAATATTGTCTTCAATGGAGAAGCTTTTTGTGGAGTTAAATTAATGACAGCAACACCTACCTATACTACACAAGGGCAGTTTTGGTATGACTTCGTTAATCATTGGGTAGTGGTATATAGCGTTGGTAATCCTGGAACTTTCTACACAGATATTCAATGCGTTCCAAAGACTGATGCCGTAAACACATTGACAGGCAAAAGCTATCTCACATTTCAGAATTTTGATTTCAGGTATTACGGCGTATGCGTTTGGGAGATTGGTGGTAATTTTCTTACTTGGCAGGATTTGAACATCTCTTATATAGGCGGATGTGATCAGTTTAATAATTATGCAGGGCGTTACGGTAATGCACTTCAGATGTGGCAAGGCATCACGGACATAACCATTCAAAGATGTGTGATTGATAATATCTATGACAGTGGTATAACTCCACAAGGGTACAATGGTACATACAATACCAATAATTTATTTATTAGAAATAACACAATTTCCAATTGCGAATATTCATTTGAATTTTACGAACGGCCTGCAACTTCTACAACTACCAATGTGTATTTTGAATACAACACTTGCATAAATGCTGGTTCAGGATGGAGCCATGCTCAAAGGCCATCTGTTAATGGCTGCCACATGAGGATAGCACTATTCACTGGCGTGAAGTCAAATATTTTTATCCGCAATAATATATTTTCAGGCGCAACAGAAGAAATCTCTTATTGCATCAATGCGACTGACTACGCTAATATGGTTGTAGACTACAACGATCTGTATCAGTCATCTGGCAATATTGGTAGGATTAATGGAACTGCAACTAATTACGCATCGCTTGCAACATGGCAAACAGCTACGTCACAAGAAGTACATTCGATTAATAGCAACCCTTTATTTGTTAGCGGTACTGACTTTCACTTAACTAATCCATCGCCATGTAGAAACATTGCACTTAATAGTGAGTTGGGGATAGATTTAGGAGCATATCAGTTCGCTAATTTGGGAGGTAATTTTAATATGAATTTTCATTGAATCAGTATTTAACAATTAAAGAATAATGGCATGGAAGATCAAGGCGGTTTAATCACAGCAAAAATTTTAGCTTTTACATCTGCGTTTTTGCCTGGTTTGCTTTCATAACCATTGCGGATTTTCAGATAGGTTTTACGCTAATTGCCACTGCTGTGGCTGTGGTCTCGGGAGTTTTTGCAGCGAGATACTATTATTATGCTGCGCAAGAAAAAAAACAAAATTTAAAAAAATAAAAAATATGTCAGACGAAAAAATAGAAATAGACACAACAACACAATCTAAAGGCCTATAAGGTTTGGTGCTGGTGGAATTGGAAATCCAACACCAACAATGTTGGCAAGGGTTACAAAGTCATTAAGATATTTCTGTGTGTCTTTGATAACGATGGTTTCAGGTACAGATTTGTTTACGCCATCGCAAAGTAAACTAATCAGTTTCAGCCTGGGAGTATTCATATTAGCAATAGCAGCGGTTGATAATAGCAAAAAATATATTTTTCGGTATAAAACAAAAGGCACTTCAATAGGAAGTATTAAATCATTTGTGCGTAAAAACGGCAGTCCTTACACAACCTTATCAACTAAACAATTTGGTACTTACAGCACGGCAATAAAGCAACAGGAATATCTTATTACAAATGCAACCACAGATGCAGCAGGGGTATTTGTTTGGGAGGTACAGGAAAATAGCGGCGCAACATATTTTGATGATTTTGAATTTTATGAGGTAACAGCTACAAATATTGATAATAGCAGCTAGTTTAGATATGAGTATAATGCAACTGGATCGGCTTTGCCTTTTAATTTAGCAGGGTATAATTATACTGATATTACCGGAACTAATTACCAGGGAGCAGTAACATTGCAACCTTATACAAGTGTAGTTTTATTTAAAGGGAGTTTGCTAAGTGTAAGTAATAACCCATTCAACATGAATTTTAAACCTTAAAGATTAATAGAAAAGGCAAAGGAATTTGATTCAATAGTGGCTTTGCTTTAATAGATTGGAAATACCGGCAATGTTATTCCCCTTCCACCATTCATTTTTACGTTCAAATTAGAGTGGCGGCTTTAAGGGTAATTTTAATGGGCAATTGGTATAATATAAAAATAATTACAATGCGTAAATCAATTACGCAGATATTTTGGCATTACCTTTTCAATCTTGGAATTTACAGGAATATCCTTAAAAAAGTGGGGGACGTACTGCGAAAAAGTAAACTGCCAATATTAAAACCAATTTTAATCAATCATTTGCATAACTAATTCTTCCAGTTCTTCCCCACTCAATTCAACCTTTTTTTTATAAATCAGTCTGCCATCAGCATCATAAAAATAAGTAAATGGAACAGAAGTTATTCCGAAATCATGAAAGGGTTTTTGCAATTGGGCAAATAAAAAAGTATAGTTATTGGCATCTTTAAATTTAATTATTTTATCAACCGGCTCATCGGAAACCATCAGAAAATTAACTTTGCCGCCAAATTTTTCTTTTACTTTTTGAAAACCCGGAAGTTCCTGCCTGCAAGGCCCACACCAGGTTCCCCAAAAGTTTATTACCAGTGGCTTGCCAGATAATTTTGACAGATCAACAATATTTCCATTGAGGTCTTTTATTGTAATTGCAGAAAGTTCTATTGGTGGCGCATAACTTTTTTTAAATTTTCTGGCAACAAAAAATGAAATGGCCAGCAGCAATATTATTACCGGCAAATACCAGTTTTTATTATTCATGATGGCCACTAATGTGTATTTGAAATGAAGTAATAAAACATTAAAGTGTGGCTATACTTTGAAGCATTTCGTATTTTAAGATTTGTGCAATTCTTCTAATACGTGTAATTCGTGCATAAAAATTCTTGTAATTTATTTTATTTCCTTCATTTTCTTAAATGCATTTATCAACCCATTGGTAGATGAATCATGTGTATTTACAGCATCGTTATTTTCCAGTTCAGGCAATATTTTTTTTGCCAGCACTTTGCCAAGTTCAACACCAAACTGGTCGAAACTGTAAATATTCCAAATAACTCCCTGCACAAAAATTTTGTGCTCATACAATGCTATTAACTGTCCCAATGTGTGCGGTGTTATTTTTTTTACCAAAAAGGTATTGGTTGGCCTGTTGCCGGTAAATGTTCTATAGGGGTCAGCATTTTCACTTCCATTCATCAAAGCCTCTGTTTGTGCAAAAAAATTACTTAACAAAATAGCATGGTGTTCACCACTGGGGTTATGGCTGATTGAAGGGGCTATAAAATCGCAGGGTATTTTTTGTGTACCCTGGTGAATCAATTGGTAAAATGCATGCTGGCCATTTGTGCCAGGTTCTCCCCAAATAACCGGGCCTGTGCTATAAGTAACAGGGTTACCATTTCTATCTATGTACTTACCATTGCTTTCCATATTTCCCTGTTGAAAGTAGGCTGCAAAACGGTGCATATATTGATCGTAGGGTAAGATAGCTTCTGTTGAAGTTCCGTAAAAATTGGTATACCAAATCCCTATCAATGCCATTATAACTGAAATGTTTTTATCCAAAGGAGTTGCAGCAAAATAACTGTCTGTTTGATGGGCTCCTTTTAGCAGTTCTTCAAAATTATCGTATCCAATGGTTAGCGCAATTGATAACCCAATAGCACTCCATAAACTATATCTTCCTCCAACCCAATCCCAAAACACGAACATATTTTCTGGGGCAATACCAAACTTTACCACATCAGCCTCGTTGGTGCTAAGCGCCACAAAATGTTTGGCTACATGGGCATCATCTTTTGCCGATGCTAAAAACCAGTTTCTTGCAGTATGCGCATTGGTCATGGTTTCCTGTGTAGTAAATGTTTTAGATGCAATCAAAAACAATGTTTCTTCAGGTGTTACTTTTTTTAAGGTTTCTGCAATATGCGAACCGTCTATATTACTTACAAAATAAGTTTCTATGCCTTCTACCCAGTAAGGCTTTAATGCTTCTGTAACCATTACCGGGCCAAGGTCGCTTCCGCCAATACCAATATTTACAATGTATTTTATTTTGCTGCCGGTAAATCCTTTCCATTTTCCACTATGTACTTTGGCGCAAAAACTTTTCATTTGATCCAGCACTTTAAAAACATCGGGCATTATATCTTTTCCATCAACCATAACAGGCTTGCCCGAAAAATTCCGCAAAGCGGTATGTAATACGGCCCTGTCTTCTGTTGAATTAATTTTTTCCCCGGCAAACATTGCCTCTATGGCTTTTTTAAGTTTGCAATCGGTTGCCAGTTGCAGCAATAACTGAACTGTTTTTGCGGTGATATTGTTTTTTGAATAATCAAATACAATATCCTCTGTACACAACGAAAATTTATTAAAGCGGTCTGCATCAGCATTAAAGAGGTCTTTTATTTTACCATCCTTCATTGCAGCATAATGCTGTAATAAAGCCTTCCAGGCAGCAGTGTTTGTAGGGTTAATTGAGGGAAACATGTACAAAAATATTTTATTAAAAATTAAGGGAGTTCAGCCACGAAGATATTATAAAATGAGTTGCATTAACAAGTGTTTCGTTATTTCGGTACTATAAAACAATTTAAATCACTGAAAAATTTCACTGTACATTTAATAGTTAATTACATCGTTTCAATAACACTAACTAAATTACTGATCATTTCGGAGCTAATATCCAGGTGTGTTACCATCCTTACCTGGGTTGATGAAATGGACATACATAAAATAGAAAACTTTGCTAATTCGGCTTCAAAGCTTTTTGGTGTGTAGGGCGGTAATACTTCAAAAATAACAATATTAGTCTCTACAGGCATTATTTTTCCTACAAATTCTTTTTTTTGTAAGGCTATTAAAATCTGTTGAGCATGTGCATGGTCTTCGTTTAAACACACTATATTATTTTCTAAGGCGTAAATGCCTGCAGCTGCTAAATAACCTGCCTGACGCATGCCACCACCAAAAACCTTCCTTACACGCCTGGCTTTTTTAATAAAGCTGTTGTTGCCTAATAAAAGGCTTCCCACGGGTGTGCCCAATCCTTTACTAAGGCAAATTGAAATACTATCAAACAATTCGCCATGTTGCCTGGGCGTTTCTTTTTTAGCAACAAGTGCATTCCAAAGCCTGGCACCATCCAAATGTAACTTCAAATTATTTTGCAAACAAACTTCTTTAATACTTTGTAAATCAGTAAATTCATAACAACTTCCACCGCCCCTGTTTGCAGTATTTTCTACACTTACAAGGCTTGTTGTGGCTTTATGTATATCCTGGGGGTTGATGGCTTCTACAACCTGATCTGCTGAAAGTCTTCCATAGTTTCCTTCTATTGCCTTAACCTGGCAGCCACTATTAAATGCTATACCCCCGCCTTCATAAATATATACATGACTCAGTTTTTCACAAATTACTTCGTCGCCGGGTTGTGTGTGTACTTTAATAGCAATTTGGTTTGTCATAGTGCCACTTGGGCAAAATACAGCTGCCTCCATATCAAACATATCGGCAGCCATGGCTTCCAGCTGATTTATTGTAGGGTCTTCACCAAACACATCATCCCCAACTGATGCTGTAAACATAGCTTGCAACATAGCAGCTGAAGGTTTGGTAAAAGTATCGGAGCGTAAATCTGTTATCATTTTGTAAATGTACAATCAATATGAAATGGATTACGAATCATTTTTATAATTGATTTGGGGTCTCAATTAAATATATCAGCCAAAAAAAGGAGTGGAGCCGCCTTTTTTTGTAAATGGGTTTAGTAATAGTTCACATTAAAAATTTATAATTATAAAATTGCTGCCATTGATCAGTTTTTTATGATAAACTTGGCTCCATTTTTTGATTTTTGCTATGAAATGCAAGATTTTCATGGTATATTTGCCTTTTTTAAGCAAATATTTGTTGATAATAGATTGTTATTGCGTCCTTTTCACCAAGATTTTTGTCCAACTAACTGTACATTTCCGAATTAAACATAACAAATGAGGCAATTAAAAATAGCTACACAAATCACCAACCGTGATTCACAGGCTGTAGAAAAGTATCTGCAGGAGATTTCAAAAATTTCAATGATTACTCCCGAAGAGGAGACCATTTTGGCACAAAAGATCAAAATGGGCGACCAAAGGGCTTTAGACAAATTAGTTCAGGCAAATCTTCGTTTTGTGGTATCTGTTGCAAAACAATACCAGCACCAGGGTCTTTCTTTAAGTGATTTGATCAATGAAGGTAACCTTGGCTTGATTAAAGCGGCACAACGATTTGATGAAACAAAGGGTTTTAAATTTATTTCATACGCAGTATGGTGGATCCGTCAATCCATATTACAGGCTTTAGCAGAACAAGGCAGGTTAGTTCGCTTACCACAAAATAAAATTGGTACATATAATAAAGCCAATAAAGCTTATATGGCTTTTGAGCAAGAGCATGAGCGTGAACCTTCTACTGAGGAATTAGCAGAATTATTGGAAATGAGTGAAACTGAAATCAACAACATTTTTCAAAGTAACACCCGCCACACTTCATTGGATGCCCCTGTGCATGAAGCAGAAGATGTAGCGATGGGTGATTTATTAAAAGGTGGCGCTGAAACCGATGAGGATGTAATGCACGACTCGTTAAGGAATGAAATTCGCAGGGTATTAAAATCATTAAGTCCAAGAGAAGCCGAAATTGTAAATGCATATTTTGGTTTGGATGGAGAAAATGGTGTTACTATTGAGCAAATAGGACAAAAATATGATCTTACAAAAGAGCGTATTCGCCAGATAAAAGAAAGGGCAATAAAAAGATTGCAAAAAGCCAGGTATAGCGGGGCTTTAAAAGCTTATCTAGGATAATTTGTACAATGTATTTTAGTAAAAGCCCCTGGTATGCCGGGGCTTTTTTGTGAACAATAATAACATTGCTTTGTATTGTTATTTTTATTTTATTATTGTTTATTGAATAAATTTGCCGGATGAAGAAATGGTTGATAGCATTTATTTTTTTGAGCTTTAATTCCTGTGAAAAAAATATCAATTTTAATTTAAATAATGCTCCTGATTTACTTGTAGTTGATGCTAATATTGAAAATGGCCAGGTTCCTTATGTACTGTTAAACAAAAGTTTTGATTTTTTTAGTACCTTGAACCTCGAAAAACTATCCAATTCTTTTGTGCACGATGCTGTAATAACCATTTCGAATGGTATTGTTACCCATAAACTAAAAGAATATGCTTACGAAGTAGGGGGTGGTAATAAACTATATATATACGGAATTGATTCAGCTAATTTATCCACCGCTTTTGTCGGCCAATTAAATACTACTTACACTTTACAAATTTCCGCTGAAGGCAAGGACTATACTGCGGTAACTACCATTCCTTCTTTGGCAAGAAAGATGGATTCCCTATTTTGGAAACCTGCTCCATTTGCAACAGATACAAATGATGTAGTAGTAACGCTTAAAGCTACTGATCCCCCCGGCTTAGGCAACTATGTACGTTATTTTACAAAAAAAAATAGTGAGCCATTTTTGCCCGGTGAGAATTCTGTGTTTGACGACCAGGTAGTTGATGGGACCACTTACGAGTTTCCGGTAGATCCAGGTGTAGATAGAAATAATCATGTACCCTACGATAGCAATTATTTTAAAAGAGGTGATTCAATAACCATCAAACTCTGCAATATTGATAAAGGTACTTATGAGTTTTGGACAAGCTGGGAGTTTTCATATGGAAGTATTGGTAATCCTTTTGCGCAACCCAATAAAGTATTAGGCAATATCAGCAATGGGGCACTTGGGGCCTTTTATGGATATGCTGCTTCATTCAAATCTATTGTTATTCCAAAATAATAATAACATTGCTAAAAGGTAATAACCAATCTACTTCCATTCAAAAAGCCAAAGCCAGAATTGATTACAAATAATCGTGTAAATTTGCGTTCGCTTATAAAAATAAGCCCTTAATAATTAGTAGAAAGTATGGAAAGTAAAAGTGTTGAGAAAGTTCATTGTTTAATTATTGGTTCAGGCCCGGCAGGTTATACTGCTGCCATTTATGCCAGCAGGGCAGGGCTAAAACCTGTTTTATACCAGGGTATACAACCAGGCGGCCAGTTAACAATTACCACGGAAGTAGAGAATTATCCTGGTTATCCCGATGGCATACAAGGGCCGGATATGATGGTTAATTTTGAAAATCAGGCAAAAAGAATGGGTGCGGATATAAGGTATGGATTAGCTACCAAAGTAGATTTTTCATCTATTCCATATAAAGTTGAAATTGATGAAGAAAATTGGATTGAAGCCGACGCAATCATTATTTCCACAGGGGCATCTGCAAAATGGCTTGGTATAGAAAGCGAGCAAAGACTAAATGGTTATGGGGTTAGTGCCTGTGCGGTTTGTGATGGATTTTTCTTTAAAGGTAAAGAAGTAGCAATTATTGGTGCAGGCGATACTGCCGCTGAGGAAGCTTTGTACCTTAGCAATATCTGTTCGCAGGTACACATGATTGTTAGAAAAGGCGAAATGCGGGCCAGTAAAGTAATGCAGGACAGGGTATTAAAAAGCAAAAATATAACCGTTTACTGGCACTCTGAAACAGACGAAATATTAGGCGATAAAAAAGTAGAAGCCGTACGCGTTAAAAATAATGAAACCGGAGAAAAGAAAGAAATCCCGGTAAGTGCTTTTTTTGTTGCTATCGGTCATCACCCCAATAGTGATATTTTTAAAGACTGGTTAAACCTTGATGAGGCTGGTTATATAATAACCACACCGGGCACTTCTAAAACAAATATTGAAGGTGTATTTGCTTCAGGTGATGTGCAGGACAAAATATACAGGCAGGCTGTAACAGCTGCTGGTAGTGGATGTATGGCAGCACTGGATGCAGAAAGGTATTTGGGTGCCAAAGATGCTCATCACTAAAGCAGTATTTTTTAGTGATGATATCAGCCATTTTTAAAACTTAATTTTATGCAATAATGTTAACCATTCATCTACATAATTTACTTTTTCATTCTTTTCATGGAATGTATAAAGAAGAAAAGATTTTGGGTAATAATTTTGAAGTGAATGTAGATGTATCAATTAAAGCCCAGCAGAATATTACAAAGCTTAAGCAATCGGTTGATTATGTTTCTTTGTATACTGTAATAAAAGAAGTGATGGATAAGCCAACCCCTTTATTGGAGATGTTGGTACAGGAACTGGCGGAAAAAATCCGGTTATCGGATGAAAAGATAGATTCTGTTAACATCTCTATAAAAAAATTAAATCCGCCAATCGGCAATTTGCAGGGAACGGTAGGCGTTAGTTATTCAAAAGTATTTCAGCTATGAAGGCTTTATTTATCTTTTTTTGGACTTCCCTTTTTTTTATAAGTGCATCGGCACAGGATGTGAGTATATTAATAAAGTCAGCAGATAAACTTGAAGCAGTTCCAGATGAAAAGAGGGCTTTTATTGCATTTAAAGAAGTACTAAAACTGCAACCGACCAACATATATTCCCTCAATAAATGCAGTGAATTATGCAGCAGGATTGGCCAACGCCAGCCAGATAAAATAGTAAGGGATGATTATTGTGCAGCAGCAAAAACTTATGCCGGCATTGCTTTAAGGCTTGATCCTGAAAATGCCGAAGCCAACTGTGTAATGGCCATTGCATTAGGTAACAGTTCTATGAATAAAAGCGGTAAGGAAAAAATTAATACAGCCAAAGAGATAAAAAAATACGTAGATAAATCAATAAAAAATGATCCGCAAAATTTTAAAGCATGGCACGTATTTGGAAGGTGGAATTACGAGTTAGGCAATCTAAACATAATTGAACGTTCTGCTGCAAGATTAATGTATGGAAGCATTCCTCAAGGTTCTATAACAGAAGCTATTTTTGCATTTGAAAAATGCAATAGTATTTCCAATGGTTTTATTTTAAATTACCTGGAATTGGCCAAGGCATATAAAAAGAATGATCAGGATGATAAAGCCATTGCAAGTATCAATAAAATGCTTTCGATGCCAAATAATACTGAAGACGATGCCGCTATAAAAAAAGAAGGCAAAAAATTATTGAAACAATGGCAGTAAGTAATGTAAGCAGCTATCGTATTTTTTCGCAATAGCATTTTATATAATTAGTATTAAATTTCTCTTTAAATATAAAAATAAAAGTATGATAAAAAAAACTGTATTGTTTTGCTTACTGTCTGCAGTAACATTCACCATTTTTGCCCAGGAAAAAACTATAGAATCCAATTATGATCCTCATGCACTTTTCTCTCCGTTTTTTTATCCTGCAATAGAAACAATCACAAGGGGTGCGAATGGCGAGCCAAATGTTGGTTATTGGCAAAACAGGGCCGACTATCAAATTACTTCTTCACTAAATGATATAACACACCAGGTAACAGGCAGCGTAACGATAACATATAAAAATAACAGCCCGCATACATTACCTTTTTTATGGTTGCAATTAGACCAAAATTTATTTAATAAAGATAGCCGTGGACAAGCAAGAATGCCGGTTGATAGCCGCAGCCGGTATGGCGATGCTAAAAGCGGTTTTAATGGCGGATACATCATTACCAAAGTTCAATTAAATGATGGGATGGCAAATTATATCATAACAGATTCAAGGATGCAGATTCGTTTACCAAAACCAATGAATGCCGGTGGCGATGTAGTTAAAATAAAAATTGATTACTCTTTTATTATTCCGGAATATGGAGCAGACAGGTGTGGTATTTTAAATACTAAAAATGGAGAAATTTTTGCCGTAGCTCAATGGTATCCACGTATGTGTGTTTTTGATGATGTGCAGGGCTGGAATACATTGCCTTATTTAGGGCCTAGCGAATTTTACCTTGAGTATGGTGATTTTGATATTACCATTACTGCTCCAGCATCTCACATTGTAGTGGCAAGTGGTGAATTACAGAATCCTGCTGAAGTATTAACAGCAACACAAAATAGCCGTTTGGCAAGTGCCAAAAAAAGTGATAAAACTGTGGCGATACGTTCTGAAGCTGAAGTAACTGATCCCTCTTCAAGGCCTAAAGGAACTACGCTGACATGGCACTACAAAATAACAAATGCAAGGGATATATCCTGGGCTTCGTCAAAAGCATTTATATGGGATGCTGCCAAAATAAATTTACCCAGTGGAAAAACTTCTTTGGCAATGAGCGTTTACCCGGCAGAAAGTAATGGTGTAAAAGCATGGGGAAGGGCAACTGAGTATACCAAAAAAAGTATTGAAAATTATAGTAAAAGATGGTTTGAATTTCCTTACCCTGCTGCTACCAATGTAGCCAGTAACGTTGGAGGGATGGAATATCCCGGAATAGTTTTTTGTGGATGGAAAGCAACAGAAGACCAGTTATTTGGTGTTACAGATCATGAATTTGGACATACCTGGTTTCCAATGATTGTCGGCAGTAATGAACGCAAATACGGTTGGATGGATGAAGGGTTTAATACTTTTATGAATTCCCTGGCAGATGATGATTTTAACAACGGAGAATATAAACAAGACCCTCGAAATATGGAATCGATGGCAGAGTATATGTTTAATCCTAATAGTGAAGCTATTTTGAATACTCCGGATGCAATGAAAGAAGCAAATATCGGGATAGCTTTATATTTTAAACCAGGTTATGGGTTAGAATTATTGCGTAATGAAATTTTAGGTGCCGACAGATTTGATTATGCTTTTAAAACATATATACAACGTTGGGCTTATAAGCATCCAACTCCCTGGGATTTTTTTAGAACAATGGACAATGCCGCTGGTGAAGACCTGAGCTGGTTTTGGAAAGGTTGGTTTATTGAAAACTATAAGTTAGACCAGGCGATTGAATCTGTAAAATATGAAAAAGACAGTGAATTAAACGGGGCAATTGTAACCATAGCTAATTTAGATCAACTCGCTATGCCGGTTACTCTTGGTTATGAAACAGTAAGTGGTAAAAAAGGAGTTATTAAATTACCTGTGGAAATTTGGAACAATACGTACTTGTTTAAGGTGAAATTACCTACAACTGAAAAATTAGCAAGTGTAACAATTGATCCTAATAAGGTTCTTCCGGATATGAAGATTTCCAACAATAGCTGGAAAGCAAATTAATAAAAAAAAGCGCCACAACTAATTGCGGCGCTTTTTTTATTATGCTTCTTGCTATTCTAGCTATATTAACCTTCTTGACTTGTCCCCATAATTTACTTTATGCAATATTTTCAATAAATTAAAATTTCTGCAATACTGATATTTTATCAGTCTTAATCACTTTACAATATACAATGAGCCTCAAAAAGTAGTTCGTCGCAATATTTTGGTGTATTTCATCAATTCATTTTACCACTTATAACATAATTATATACTTTAAACTCTCGCTAATATCAATTAATATATTGATTATCAAATAATTAGTATATAACATACTATTTAATACAAACTATTACTACAAAATAAATAGTACTTTATATTACATAGTACTAAAATTATCCTTATCTTTGTTATATCAAATTAGATTAAAAATAATTAAAACTAAAAATCATGAAAACGTTCATTAAATCAGTTTATTTCGGAGCATTAATTTTAATGTTCCCTGCATTATTTGTTGGGTATTTATATTCCAATAACTCTTCAAATACAAATCCACAAAATAATAGCCAGATCAAAGCAAGCATATCTGCAAATGGTGAAACGGCGTTTAAACCAGAAGTGTTGTTTGTTGTAAAAGGATTGTAAATTATTTCCAGCTAGTGTTTTTATAATTTATTGAATATATATGCCTGGATGGGTAGCAATTGGAGCACTAATAAATTTCAATAAAAGTTTGTTGAGCTGTTTCCGGGGCTATTGCAAATAAATTAACAAATTAGTTTATTTGGTTTGTTAGTCCATGTTTTCCCTTTGTTTGCAAATCGTTTATATTTCTTTCTGTGCCATTTTTTTATATGATCATTCTGCACTTACTTTCGTGTATAGCTGAAATTTGCTAAACATTTTAAAATAAGCCGGCAGCATGATAGTACTAAAATATTTTGAAAGAAGTGATTTTGATCAACTGACACAGTGGATACAAAATGATGAGTTATTGATGAATTGGGCTGGCTCTTTGTTCAACTATCCACTTACTGAAGAAAGCCTTAAATGGTATATTGAAGATGTGAATGAAATAGATAGTTCTGACGCATTTGTTTACAAAGCAGTTGATACAAACAATGGAAATACAATAGGTCATATTTCATTAGGCAGCATAAGCAGAAAAAATAAATCGGGCAGAATTAGCAGGGTACTTGTGGGTGATGCTAACAGCAGGGGAAAGGGATGTTGTAGAGATATAGTTACAGCAGCTTTAAAAATCGGATTTGAAGACCTAAAACTCCATCGCATCAGTTTGGGAGTATATGATTTTAATACGGCTGCAATCCGTTGTTATCAAAAAGCCGGATTTAGTATTGAAGGAACTACAAGGGATGTGCTGCTGTTTAAGGGAAAATGGTGGAGCCTGGTGGAAATGAGTATTTTAGAAAATGAATGGATAAATCAATCCAAAAAATTATAACAGTCACTATGGTTTATAGGATATATTGCAAAATATTGCATTTACCAAATAAAAAAAAGCCAGGATAAAAATCCAGCCCCGTTTAAAATCCAATATCCTATGAAAAACCGAGGTAAAAATTAGGACTAATTTGTTATAAAAAATACCGTATTGTTGGTATTTTATAGAATTTTAAAATAGTAAAATATAAAAAAAGCAATTTTTTACTTTATATACAGCCTACAGGGTTTATAATTAAAATCTTATACCCGGCAATTAATTCTTATTAAAACTTTAAAATATAACCAGTTTTATTTCTAATCAACCTTTACAAAACATATTGCCGGCATTTCTACTTTTTTAAACTCATTTGTTAGTGTATCAAAAAAACGAAGCAATACCACACCATCAGCCCCAATACCAGTAATTACTAATTGAATATTTTTATTTGCTTTAAAGGCTACTACATCGCCTATTTCAAAAGTATTATTCATGATAAATATTTAAAAAGTAAGGTAATCAATTTTGTTCTTTTCAATCTTTCTTCTATACATTATATTTATTTCTTTCGTAAAATGCTTCTAATATTAAAGGATAAGTTAAAATCTTGCGGCAATACTTTAAAAACCAAATATAGAGTATTATTTTTGCTACGATACAAGATGGTATCCTTCACATACCAGTTCGTCGCAATATTTTTAACTTTTGTCTCTTTTTTTAAAAGAGTATATTTATTTTAAATAGGTTTACACTATAAAAAATTAATTAAACGAAAATAAATTAAAATGAAAAAAATGCTCTATCCGTTTGCTGCAATTATTATTTTTATTGCTTCAGGCTTTACTTTTATTCAGTCTCAAAACTGGAAAATTGCAGAAAATTATTCTGTAAAATTTGACGGAGGCGATCCATCAGGCGAATTTTCTGGGTTAAAAGGCAATATTAGTTTTGATGAAAAAGATCTTGCGGGATCTAAATTTGACGTTACTATTGATATAGCTACGATTAATACCGGTAATGGAATGAAAAACACCCATGCCAAAAGTGACAAATGGTTAGATGCTGTTAAGTACCCAACTATTAAATTTACCTCTTCATCAATTACCAAAACAGCTTCTGGATATGAAGCTAAAGGTATGCTTGACATGCATGGTGTTCAAAAAGAAATCAGTTTTCCATTTACTTTTTCGGGAAATATATTTGCAGGTAGCTTTGAAGTAAACCGCCTTGATTATAATATCAATACTACAGAACCTGAACATGGTAGTGCTAAATTTAAAGTTTCTGTTTCTGTTCCTGTAACAAAATAATAAGCATGTTTAAAAAAGTACTTTACCATAGCCTGCTTGCCGGTATATTAGCCTCTGTCACAGGCATTATTTATAACCGCATATATTTTTTTGCAACCGAGGCTGATTTTTCAAAGGTATTAAACACCGCCGGTATAATTGGATTAAACATAATGGTATGTATCGCAGCCGGATTAGTATATTGGGGATTGATGAAATCAATGAATAAAAAAGGAGAAATTTTATTTAATTTTTTGTTCTCGATTATTTCATTTTCCTGTGTTATGATTCCCATTTCAATATCATTACCCCTAAAAATTCAGTTCCCCGAGCTTTTTCCAGGCCTTGCAGTACCAATGGTTTTTTTTCCGGCAATAGCGTGGTTTACAGTTAGGCCATTGTTCAACTATTAGCAAAAATACTTATCGATATTTATCTTAACCTGCATTCATTATAAATGCAGGTTATTTTTTTGTAGAATATTGTAAACGCCGTTATCTCCGAAATAAGGTTTAAAATCCGACTAATAGAATTGAACATTTTAGTTTCTTAAAATTTAATTATCTTTCTTGTTCAACTAATTAATATGTCTGATCGCAAAAAATTTTTACAACAAGCAGCAATGTTGACAGGCGCTTTTTCAGCAAATAGTTTATTTAATCAATTGTATGCTTACGAAATTTCAACGGCTAATAAAAGGGTAAGCCAATTTTCGCCAACCGAATTGGCTTCAGATGAAGATTATTGGAGCATTATTCAACAAGCTTATACTGTAAGTGCAACTATTATTAACTTAAATAATGGCGGTGTTAGCCCCGCGCCAAAAGTGGTTCAGGATGCTGTAGAACGTTATAATAAATTATCTAATGAAGGCCCGAGTTATTATATGTGGCGCATTTTAGACCAGGGCAGGGAACCGCTGCGTGAAAAATTAGCTGGCCTTGCAGGCTGCGATAAAGAAGAAATAGCAGTGGATAGAAATGCTACCGAAGCATTGAATACAGTAATATTTGGATTGGATTTAAAAAGGGGCGATGAAGTAATTGGCACCAAACAAGATTATCCAAACATGATCAATGCGTGGAAACAACGGCAGGAAAGAGAAGGAATAATTTATAAGCAAATCAGTTTTAATTTTCCGATAGAGAATGATGAAGAAATTGTTTTAGCTTATGAAAAAGCCATCACTTCAAAAACAAAAATTATCCATGTAACACATATTATTAACTGGGTGGGACAAATTATGCCCGTGAAAAAAATTGCAGATATGGCGCATCAACATGGTGTAGAAGTGATTTGCGATGGAGCACATTCTTTCGGGTTACTGGATTTTACTATTCCTGATTTGAGATGCGATTATTTCGGTACTTCCTTACATAAATTTTTGAGTGCACCAATTGGCAGCGGCATGTTATGGATAAAAAAGGATAAAATTGAAAAGATATGGCCATTGTTGTGCAACGATAAACCTAAAAGTACGGATATACGAAAATTTGAAACACTTGGTACCAGGAGCTTTCCAATTGAACAGGGGATAGGTGAAGCTATTAATTTTCAATTGGCAATTGGAAGTAAAAGAAAGGAAGAACGCATAAGATATTTAAAAAATTATTGGACAGAAAAAGTGAAAGATATTCCTAAGGTAAAAATCCATACATCATTACAACCAAAATACTCCTGTGCAATTTGTGGCATTAGTATTGACGGAATGACGCCTGGTGAATTAGATGGTGCCTTATTTAATAATTATAAAATTCATTCGGTTGGCATTGTTTGGGAAAACATAAGCTGTGTGCGCATTACGCCACACGTTTATACCCGCATAAACGATTTGGATAAATTAGTTAGAGCTATCGGTGAAATTTCTGCAAAGAAATAGCCTAAAATAATTGAATCTTTCTTTTATAAACAGACTAATATACATGTTGTTGCAATCCATGAATGCAACAGTAAATCAGAAGATATATAAATGTTGGAATATTCTGCGTAAAAAAATGTTTTGTTCTAAAAACTTCCTTAAATTTAACCTGTTATAATAGTTTAATATAAAATTTTGCAAAGCGTATTATTATAAATGAAGTTTCCTGTTGAAATAATTAATTTAAATGGATAATATTAAAATTGCAACAGCACAGTTTGAACATAAAAGCGGGGATAAAAATTATAATCTGTCCGTGATTGATGCACTATGTGCAAAGGCTGTTGAGCAGGGAGCTTTGGTGGTGGCTTTTCACGAATGTTCTATAACTGGCTATTCCTTTGCAAGGCACCTTTCTGAAGAAGAATTATTAGCTATTGCAGAATATATTCCTGCTGGAGAAAGTATTACAAAACTTATAGCAATAGCAGCTAAATATAACATCACTGTTTTAGCAGGCCTTTTTGAAAAAGATGCAAAAGGGAAAATTTACAAGGCCTATGTATGTGTTAACAAACATGGATGCATCGCAAAGCACCGCAAATTACATCCTTTTATTCATCCTGCTATTACTCCCGGTGATGCATACACTATATTTGAATTATTCGGGTGGAAATGTGGTATCCTTATTTGTTATGATAACAATATAATAGAAAATGTAAGGGCAACAAACCTGTTAGGTGCCGACATTATTTTTATGCCACATGTAACCATGTGTACGCCTTCTCCAAGGCCGGGTGCAGGTTTTGTAGACCCAGTCTTATGGGATAATAAGGAAACCGACCCTACATCACTACGATTGGAGTTTAATGGAATGAAGGGGCGTGAATGGCTGATGAAATGGTTGCCGGCAAGGGCATATGATAATGCATTGTATGCAGTATTTTCGAATGCCATTGGCATGGATGATGATCAGTTGAAGAATGGCTGTTCAATGATAATAGATCCATTTGGAGATATTATTGCCGAGAGTAAAACACTTGGGAATGATGTGGTAACTGCAACCTTCACAAAATCTAAATTGATTAATGGGGGAGGGTATCGGTATAAAAAAGCAAGAAGGCCAGAGTTATATGCGACAATAATAACGGAGCCGAACGAAGCTGAACAAAAAGTTGCATGGCTAAGTGGAGAAGAAATTGAAGCAACTAAATAAATATTCATAATAACATCAATAATGCTTTTAAATTTTATTCTCAACATTTAAATCTATAAAAATGAAATTATCTAGAAGAAAATTTCTTGCCAATGGTTCACTGTCGCTTGCAGTAGCTATGCTATTACCCAACAGTATCTTTGCTAATAAAAATGCCAAGGATATCATATTAGGGATACAATTATACTCCGTTCGTGATGATATGCAAAAAGACCCTCTGGGCACTTTAAAAAAAGTAGCTGCAATGGGCTACAAAAATGTAGAGCATGCTAATTATGTCAACAGAAAATTTTATGGATACTCCGCCACTGAATTTAAAAAGGTTTTGGCTGATCTTGGTTTAAAAATGCCAAGCGGCCATACTGTAATGGCAGCAAAAGCCTGGAATACAGCTACAAATGATTTTAGTGACAGCTGGAAGCAAACGGTAGAAGATGCCGCAACTGTTGGACAGATATATGTAATAAGTCCATGGCTGGAAGATAGCCTTCGCAAAGATTATGATGGCCTTGTGAAGTTCCTGGATGTATTCAATAAATCCGGCGAACTATGCCAAAAGTCAGGGATGAAATTCGGCTATCATAATCACGATTTTGAATTTATGTCTTCATTAAATGGTAAATTGATTTATGATATCATATTAGATAATACTGACCCCAAATTGGTAATTCAGCAAATGGATATCGGCAACATGTATGGAGCAGGCGGCATTGCGCTGGATATTTTAAAAAAATATCCAGGCAGATTTGAAAGCATGCATGTAAAAGATGAAATAAAGGCTGCTACAAAAGGTGAAATGGCAGGTGGGTATGAAAGCACCATACTGGGTAAAGGTGTTTTACCAGTTAAGCAAATAGTAGATTTGTTCAAGGAAAAAGGAGGTACAACCGAATTCATCATTGAACAGGAATCATACCAGGGAAAAACACCCCTTGAATGTTGCCAGGAAGATTTTAAAATTATGAAGAGTTGGGGTTATTAATTCCTTAGTTCCTTAAATTAAAAAATCCCGTGTCCGCTAATTTGCCGGTCACGGGATTTTTAATTTTATACCTGCTAAAATTCAGGATATTTGTTGTGCAAAAAATAAAGGCAATGATCCGACTGGCAGGTTTAAACGATTTTAATTTTATTTACGGTCTATATATGCACCCAAAAGTTAATCCGTATTTATTATACGAATTAACAAGCGAAGAAGATTTTAGGCCTATTTATAATAAACTACTTCAGCAAAACGTAAAATATATTTATGCTGATGACATACAAAATATAGGGATGTTTAAACTAATTCCTTTTACTTATCGCAGCAACCATGTCGTTTATCTTGGAGGATTGGCTATCAATCCTGAATTTTCAGGAAAAGGTGAGGGGGCTAAAATGATAAAAGAAATAATAGCATTTGCCGGTGAAAAAGGGTTTTTAAGAATAGAATTAAGTGTTGCAGTAACAAATGAAAAAGCAATTCAATTATATACAAAATCTGGATTTCAACCGGAAGGAATACTTAAAAAGTATACTCATCTTAAAAACGAAAACCGGTTTATCGATGAAATTTTAATGTCTTTTATATTTTAGCATACTCAATTATTGTCTCTTTAGCTGACTGAAGTATGTAAATATAATAATCTAATACATTATTGATTATCAATATTATACACCATTTTATTTCTTATTCTTTTTACATACAATACTGCAAAAAACAACTTGAAATACTATTTCATCACCGTATTTTTACTAAAATAATTGCAAAAATACTTGCACAGTAAATTTACGGGTTGTATGTTTGCGTTACAATCGCTGATAATTATTACCTCTAATTAAAGTGATTGACTTAACCCTTACCACAAAGAAAAATATGAAACAAGTTATCACTTTCGTAATCGCTGTACTAGCGACATCCTCATCTTTTGCTTCGCTTAAACCAGTAAAATTGGCTATTAATGCTGAGACAAAATCAATCGTTAAAAATAGAAATACCTTAAATGTTAGTCTAAAACATGGTGGCAAGGTTAATATTGGCTGGATGGCTGGTATTGAATCAACCAATACCGTGTATAATATTCAAAAAAGTATAAATGGAAGTTCCTTTAAAACTGTAGCTGTTTTGATGGGCGAGACTAATGATTCGTATTTTTTTCGTGATACCATAAAAGATTTCACTGGTGATATTCAGTACCGTGTTGTAGCAGTAGATAATAATACTGTTATTAAAACACTTTCGCAAGATGTTGTCGTATTTTAATAAATGTAGTTTTTTTTAAGTATAATAAATGGATAAAAGTAAAAAGCCGCACTTGTCTAAGTGGCGGCTTTTTTGTGCTTACTTAAATAATTATAATTATGTGTTAAGCTGAATATTATCAATAATTTTTACGGCATGCTCCCTTGAATTTTCTATAAATAAACTATGGGTATCCATGCCACCGCAAATAACCCCGGCAAGGTAAATCCCTTTTATATTTGTTTCGTGTGTGGCATTATCATAAAAGGGTTTTCTGATTTCATCACCAGATAATTGGATACCAATTTTTTCTAAAAAAGAAAGATTGGGCTGATAACCCGTCATAGCTATGACCCAATTGTTGTCAATTGTTACTAATCCTTCAGGCGTAGCAATATCAACTTCTTTTTCCCTGATAGCTGCAATAGAGGAGTTAAAGTATGCTTTAATTGAACCTTCTTTAATACGATTGATAATATCGGGCCTAACCCAATATTTAACCCTTTCACCAACTTCTTTATCTCTTATTACCATTGTTACATTTGCACCCTTGCGATAAGTCTCCAAAGCCGCATCCACAGCAGAATTGCTGGCACCAACCACTAATACGTTTTGAAAGGCATAAAAATGCGGATCTTTATAATAATGGGTAAGTTTTGGCAGTTCTTCGCCAGGCACATTTAAAAGAAAAGGCAGGTCATAAAAACCTGTAGCGATAATGATATTAGCAGCAGTATAATTTTCCTTATTTGTTGTTACTTCAAAATGATTATTTATATTCTTAATACCTGTCACTTCTTCAAAAAGATGAATGTTAATGTTTGCAGCAATAGTAACCCTTCTATAATATTCAAGCGATTCGTTTCGTGTTGGTTTTATATTATTGCTGACAAAAGGCACACCCCCAATTTCCAGTTTTTCTGAAGTTGAAAAAAAAGTCATATTAACCGGGTAATTGTACAACGAATTTACAAGTGCCCCTTTTTCTATAATAAGGTATTGTAAACCTTTTTGGTTTGCTTCCAATGCACAAGCTAATCCTATAGGCCCTCCACCAATAATGATGACGTCAAATAAATTTTTCATATTGTAAATTAATTCAACTGTGCATCAAATAGTGGTTCTGCAAAATCTACATTACTATAATCTTTTACCACATTATATAAAGTATCTCTTTCAACAGGTTTTCTTTTAACCTGTTTTATAAGTGTAACCAATTGTTGTGTAGTCATGGCTGGTTTTTGTTCTTCGCTACCTGCCATAGAATATATTTTTGTAGAATCGTCAATTGTTCCATCTATATCGTTTACTCCAAAAGATAAACTCAATTGGGCATTATCTCTTCCCAGCATTGGCCAATAAGCTTTCAGATGCGGAAAATTATCTAAGTAAATTCTTGCAATTGCGTAGAGCCGCATATCTTCTGTAATAGTTGATTCTGATACATAACTCATATCATTATCATGGTTGCGAAATTTTAATGGAATAAAAGTATTAAAGCCGCCGGTTTTATCCTGCAGGTC
>JANYGZ010000035.1 GCA_025362235.1 Ferruginibacter sp.
ACTCATAACATTTGCCAATGGGTTTTCCCTCATGATTTGTGCAACAGAGAATGTATAATTTCCTGCCCTGTTAAACTTTACAGGGCCATTGGTAATTAGTTTACGCAGCTCCCATACATCATCCATTCCTGTTCCTTCCCAGCCTTTTGCATCTGTACCCAATTGCAGGTCGAACTTTTGGTAACGTATGGTATCTGCCGGTGATTGGGTGCCCACATTAAGCCAGATATTATTGTAATGATAAGCATCTGTATGCCGCAATACAATATATACATTGTAAGAAGCCGTGGTATCTTTTATAATAAAATCGAAAGTTGGTACTAAAGAATATTGCCACTGATTTTTAGGGATGCCAGTATTTTTTTCAAACACATCCAGTTGAGTGCAGGCCGAAAGACATACACTAACAATTACAAAAAATAAAAAACCGGTAAGGGTTATGGGTGAATATGCCTTTCTTTTCACAAAAAAAATTTATACAAAAATAAAACTTGTTGTTTATTGAAAACAAAAAAGCTTGATTACAATACATTTAATACCTGCTCTTTGGCTTTCTCTAGTTCATCCTTCATGGTAACCACGCATTTTTGAATATCGGCATCGTATGCTTTGCTGCCGGTGGTGTTTATTTCACGCCCTATTTCCTGTATAACAAAAGATAATTTTTTACCTTTTGCAGCATCACCATCTGCCAAAAGATCAATAAAATATTCGCAATGCTGTTTTAACCTCACTTGCTCTTCGTGAATATCAATTTTTTCAATATAGTAAATCAATTCCTGTTCCAGCCGGTTACCATCATAATTTTCTTTGCCAACGTGCTGTTCGAGTAACTGTACAATCTCTTCCCTGATGCGCTTCATACGGTTAGGTTCCAGTTTTACTATTGCTTCTTCCTGTGCATTAATATTGGTAATACGTTTTATCAGATCCTTTTCCAGGCTTGCGCCTTCATCTTCCCGATGTTTATTTAATTCTGCCAGCGCACCCTGCAACACTTTTTTAAAATCTTCAAAGTCATCATCATTCAGCATGTCGTTGGTGGGTGTTACCACTTCAGGCAAACGTAAAAGCGAACTTAATACAGCATTCGTATCTATATTCAGTTCACCTGCCAGCTGTTCTATCTGGCGGTAATAGGCTTTAATTAAATCAGTATTGATATTTACCGGTTTGGAAGTACCATTTTGTTTAATGGTAATAACGCAGTCAATAGTACCCCTTACCAATTGCTCCTGTAAAATATTTCTTATTTCAAATTCGTAAGGCCTCAATAAGGGAGGTAACCTCATCTGCATTTCAAATTGTTTGCCGTTGAGTGATTTTATTTCAACTAAAAATGTTTTGTCATTTACTGTTTGTTCTGCCCGGCCAAAGCCAGTCATTGATTTAAGCATACGGCTATTATTATTTTAAACGTTTTAAAGAAACAAGAAGCTACAAGTTATAGGAAATAAACTCATTTGCTGAATTTATGCAAATCATTTCTTTCCGGAAAAAGAAACTGGCTCATTTCACCCAGTGTTAATATGCGCATTTCGCCGGGTTGAAGCGATTGGATGGTGCAGTTTTGTATGCGGTAACGTATAAGCCGCAGGGTAGGAAAACCAACTGCAGCCGTCATTTTACGTACCTGCCTGTTTTTACCTTCTGTAAGTACTAATTTTATCCAACTGACAGGCAGGTTTTTTCTATAGCGTATCGGGGGCATCCTGTCTGGTACAGCAGGCGGTAGTTTGCAAATGGTTGCTCTGCATTTTTTTGTACGATATAGTTTTCCGTCCACAGTAATGTCAACACCTTGCTGAATATCATGTATAGCTTCCTCATTTATTTCTCCGTCAACCTGTACCCAATATTCCCGCTCGTGTGCAAACAAAGGATTTAATAACTGGTGATTTAATTTTTTATCATTGGTAAGTATCAGCAATCCTTCACTGTCATAATCCAATCTCCCCACAGCATATACATTGTTGGGCACATCAAAAAAATCCTTGAGTGTTTGCTTTCCGTCGCCGGAAGTAAATTGCGATAACACATTAAATGGTTTGTAAATGATGCAGTAAAAATTCAAGAGAAAATAAATTACGTTTGAAAAAAATTAAACAATGATAAGAAGCGGTTTAAAATATAATTTTCGTTAGAGGTTGGTGGTGACACTAACCTCGGCAGACTGCCGTGGCCGGTGTAACCACCGGCCACTTTTTAATTATATGGCGTTCTTAAAAATAATAAAGCCCGACATTTGATAGCCAGGCTTTGTTATATTAATGGGTTAGTAAGTACCGGGAAATAAATTTCCGTACACAATATTAAAAAGAATTTATGCTAACCAAAAAAATATTTTCAAAAAATTTATGCACATTTAATTTTAGCCTGTGGATAATGGCATACCCAATGAGGCAATTTTGTACGCTTAAACAAGTTTTATTTACCAATGTATTTTTAAACCTGGTGCATACAATAAAATATTGATTGGCTGAAAGTATTGATATCACTGCTATTACAGCGAATTTTGTTTTTTATAAAAGATGAGTCACTAAAAATTTATGGAAGCAGCAGCAACATTTTTTACTTTGACGAAACTGATTTTTTACCTACTTTTTAGTCTGATAAAAAAATTAAAAAAAATTCCTTTACCTGCTCATTTTTACGTTTTTGCACAACATTTCTTTAACGGACCAATAAAATAAAGCAGCCTACCTTTGATAAAATTTTAATTACATGCAATTTCCTTCCCCGGTTTCTGTACAATGGATAGCCAGTTTTATTAACGCAGAACTGATTGGCAATGCTGAAGGCCATGCGACGGGCATCAATGAAATAAATAATGTTGCCATCGGCGATTTGGTATTTGTTGATCATCCTAAATACTATGATAAGTGCATTAATAGCGCCGCCAATTTTATCATCATCAATAAAGCTGTTGAAGTGCCTGAAGGAAAAACATTGCTGCTGGTGGATGATCCTTTTGAAGGCTATCTTAAAATTGTACAACATTTTTCTCCCTTTGTTCCATCTTTAAAAGCAATCAGCGACAGCGCTGTTATTGGAGTAGGTTCGGTAGTGATGCCCAATTGTTTTGTAGGCAATAATGTTTGTATTGGAAAAAACTGCATCATCCATCCAAATGTAAGTATCTACGATGGCTGTATTATTGGTGATAATGTAGAGATACATTCTGGTACCACCATTGGCGGCGATGCCTTTTATTTTAATACCAAAAAAAACAGGGAATTGTGGTATAAAAAAATGGATAGTTGTGGTATTGTTGTAATTGAAGACAACGTAGAAATTGGCGCTAACTGTACCATTGACCGCGGTGTAAGTGCAGTAACAAAAATTGGCAAGGGAACTAAATTTGACAACCTGATACATATTGGCCACGATACCGTTATTGGCAAAAACTGTTTATTTGCTGCACAGGTGGTAGTTGCAGGTTGTGTGATTATTGAAGACGGTGTTACACTTTGGGGGCAGGTGGTAGTAAACAAAACATTAACGATTGGCGAAAATGCGGTGCTGCTGGGCCGAACAGGTGTAGGATCCAGCTTAGAAGGAAATAAAACCTATTGGGGTGCACCTGCCCAGGATGCAGGACTGGCAAAAAGGGAATTGGTTTGGATAAAAAGAATCCCACTGCTTTGGGAGAAAGTAATGAAATAAATAAAAGGAGCGCAAAGCTAAAGGCTTAAGGCATAAAGCTGAAGGCTCAAGACTATTAAGATTTTCTCCATCGATAAAAACGTCTTAACGCCTCAACGGCAAAAAATCTTTTAAATTTTATTGCGGAATAAAATCATACGGCAGCACATCCGCTACTTTTTGCCATGTCCAGTAACCGTTAATGGTTATATCATTCTGATCAAAAAAATATCCATTTTGTTCTATACCTATTGATGCCTCGGGTGCGATGATTAATACCGAAAGCTGAAACT
The DNA here is from genome assembly GCA_025362235.1 of Ferruginibacter sp. Taxonomy (GTDB): domain Bacteria; phylum Bacteroidota; class Bacteroidia; order Chitinophagales; family Chitinophagaceae; genus Ferruginibacter. The sequence continues at coordinate 3,939 of JANYGZ010000035.1, forward strand.
TCCTTGGTGCATCACCTGTTTGAGAAATGTATAAAGCATCGGGTGCTTCTTTGGTATATAGTACTGCAAGGTTTTGCTGGTTAGGCATTATTTCAACCAATTGTGTACTATCGGTTTTTTTATAATTCAATGCATCATAAAAATCCGCTACCGTAATAGCAGTTTCTGCATCATTGTTTTTTGCTACCAGTTGAATTTCAAAACCCTCTTCTTTTATTTTTTTATTATATACACTCCGCATAAAATGCACCATAGAGCCATGGTATGCCTTTAGCCTGTTATTGTGCCAGTTTGTTTTTTGTGCCTCATCTACCGGCTGCATATTGTTAAACAATGGATAACCCGAATAAGTGCTTAGTTCAGAAGCGTACTCATGCGTAAATGAATCCAGCGTGTATTTTATTGTATAGCCCAACGCAAGATTTTCTATTTCCAGCGGTGCTGTTGCCAATACTTTTAAACGGTTTTTCTTTTTGTAATAATAAAACTTCAGTGCGTCCATATTTTTTATGGTACACTGGCTGCTGTTAGGTGTTTTACCAATAAAATTCTCAACAAAAAAACTTCCATATTTTTCTAACCCATCCTTTACTTCGTTACTTGATTTTATCACTACATCTCCTAAAGATTTTTCATTTTGCGAAATTACAATCACCATATTTTTATCTAATGCATCAGCAGCGCTGATGCGCCTAGTTACTGTTTGGTAACCTGTAAAAGTTATTATCAGGTCGTAGCCCCCATTCAGTAACCGGAGGGTAAAACTTCCCTGTTGGTCCGTTGCTGTGCCAAGGGTAGTATTTTGAGCAAAAACGGAAGCTCCCTGCAAAGGCAATTGTGTTGCAGCATCCATTACTTTGCCGGTGATAAGGTAATTATCTGTTTGTGCAGTAGTGCAAAACGACGCAAGGAGGATGTAAAAAAAGGGGATTATTTTTTTCATACGGGTTAATTTGTAGTTTACTTTTTTAAAAAGTAAATGGATTTTATAACTGTTACAAAACGAATATACGCTAAAGCTTGTTAAGCTTTTGTTGCAATGTATTACAGGTTTGGGTAATTGTTTCTTCAATGTTACGGTAGCTGAATTGAGGTAAAAATATTTTTAGTTTACTGTTATCAAAATATACTTTTTCCAAGGCTGCTGCTGCTGTCTCTTTTGTTACTAACGGCGCCTTACCGGTAAAACGGCTTTTAATTGCTTCAAGCCTCCACACAATTTTTGCAATAAGCGGAGTAACTTTTTTGCCGGGTATTTTTTTATTAAAGCCTTTGGCTATTAAATTAAATATTTCCTGGTAAGTTTTATTGTCTGCACTAACAATAAATCGCTCAGCACTAATATCACTTTTCATTAATTGTATCATAATGGCAGCAACATCTTTCACATCTACAAAACCATTTACCCCATCGGAATACCAGGGAAAATTTTCATAATAGGTTTTAAAAATCTGCGAGCTGCCACCATTCCAGTCGCCGGCACCTAATATAATAGCCGGGTTTATTACTACTGCGTTTAAACCTTCGCCAATACCACGCCAAACTTCCAGTTCTCCGGAATATTTACTTTGGCCATAATTACTTAACCCGTCTTCTTCCGTCCAGTTTATATCTTCGGTAACAGGTTTACCATCCTTCCTTTTGCTTAATGCCGCAACTGAACTTACATGTACCATTTTTGTAACTCCTGCATTTAGTGCAGCATTTACTACATTGGCTGTTCCTTCAATATTTACTTTAAAAAGCTCCTGTTTATGTTTTGGATTATATGTAATAATGGCGGCACAATGATATACCTGTTCAATACCCTGTTGCATCAATTCTTCCAAACCAACAACATCTAAAATATTGCATTGGTATTGCGTAACTAATGGCGAATCAAAATCGGGTAATAAAGTTTTATTGTAGATAGCGGTAACTTTTTTACCCTGTGTAAGCAACTGTGTAATCAATTCTTTACCCAATAAACCACTGCCGCCGGTTACCAAAATCATATAATAATAAAGTGTTGAGTTACGAAGATAAGCTAACCAGTTTTTTCACCGCAGAGAAAAGAGTTATAAGAGAAACCGCAGAGAGGTTTAAATGTCCTCTGCGGTAACTCCTGCCTCTCCTATTCTCTGCGGTGAAAAATTAATAATCATAAAAACCTTTGCCGGTCTTTCTGCCCAACTCGCCTTTACTTACTTTATCTATTTGTAATGCAGCAGGCGCAAATCTTTCTTCATTATCAAATGCTTTGTAGATGCTTTTTGATACTGCCAGGTTAATATCTAAACCAATCAGGTCCATCAATTTAAAAGGGCCCATTTTAAAACCTGTTGCCTCGAGCACCGTATCAACATTTTCAATGGTTGCAATGCCTTCTTCCACCAATTTAAAAGCTTCAAGATAATAATGTCTTGCCACCCGGTTTACAATAAAGCCGGGGGCATCTTTACATATTACCGGTATCTTTTTCATTTGTATGCACAAGTCATAAATGTCCTGCACTGTTGTATCATCTGTTTGCTGTCCCTTCACCACCTCAACCAGTTTCATCATCGGCGCCGGGTTAAAAAAATGCATGCCTAAAAACCTTTGCGGATAAGCAATTGCCGATTGTATTTCAGTAACAGAAAGAGAAGATGTATTGGTGGCAAAAATACTTGAGGTTGTATTGATTGTTGCCAGTTTATTAAACAGGTCAATTTTTGGGGCAGCTTTTTCTACAATGGCTTCAATAATTAAATCAGCTTTGCAATCGTTGATATTGTTTGTAAAAACGATGCGTTTAAAAATTTGTTCATTTTCTTCTAAAGAAATTGCCTGTTTATTGGTAAGGAATTGTAAGTTTTTTTTTATGCTGATGCTTGCTTTTTCAAGTATGCTTTTATCAAGATCAAACAATATTGTTGGATGATTGCTTTGTGCTGTCACAAGGGCTATGCCACTACCCATGGTACCTGCTCCTGCAACTGCAATTGTTTGTATCATACTTTAAAAATAATTGCTGTTATTGCGGTTAATTTAATCATCTATCAGAAATGATATTTACACCGCAGATGTAAACTGTTTTAAAAAACGTACGTCGTTTTCACTAAATAAGCGAAGGTCTTTTATCTGGTATTTCAGCATCGTTATTCTTTCTATACCCATGCCAAAAGCAAAGCCGGTATATTTATTACTGTCAATACCACAGTTATCCAACAAATTTGGGTGAACCATGCCACAACCTAAAATTTCTACCCAGCCTGTATGCTTGCATACATTGCATCCGGAACCACCGCATATTAAACAGGAAATATCCATTTCGGCACTTGGTTCAGTAAACGGAAAATAGCTTGGCCTGAAGCGTACTTTAAAATCGCTGCCAAACATTTCCTGCACAAAAAAATACAGGGTTTGTTTCAGGTCGGCAAATGAAACATTTTCTGCAATGTATAACCCCTCAACCTGGTGAAAAAAACAATGTGCTCTTGCACTAATGGTTTCATTTCTGTAAACACGGCCAGGGCAAATAATACGGATAGGTAATTTGCCTTTTTCCATTTCCCTGACCTGTACACTTGATGTATGGGTACGTAATAACCAATCAGGATTTTGATTAATATAAAAAGTATCCTGCATATCACGGGCAGGGTGATTTTCAGGTAAATTCAATGCTGTAAAATTATGCCAGTCATCTTCAATTTCGGGGCCTTCTGCAACAGCAAAGCCTAAACGCTGAAATATAGAAACAATACGGTTTCGTACCAGGCTAATAGGGTGGTGGCTGCCTAATGGCAATTCGTCGGCTGGTAATGAAAGGTCTTGTTCATCGCCTGTGGCCGGTGCCTGTGAGCTGGTGGCCACCTTCAGTTCTTCATATTTTGCTTCTGCAAATAATTTAAATTCATTCATTATTTGCCCAAACTCCCTTTTTTTATCCGCAGCCACATTTTTCATTTCACCCATTACCTCTTTTACCAAACCTTTGGTGCCTAAATATTTAATACGAAAGGCTTCTGCCTCCTCACTTTTTTGTGCAACGAAATTGCCTATTTCTTTTTTATAGCCTTCAATTGCCAATAATAAATTATCCATATCGCAAAAATAAGGAAATGTGTTGAAGTAGTGAATGGCCGTTAAGACGTTAAGACGTTTATAGAGAATAGCCGCTAAGGCGTCAAGCAAAAAAGCAAATAAAAACGCCTCAACCCTTAACGGCAAAACTAATTACCCAAAATAAAAAACGTCTCCTCGCCTTACCGGCAAAACTAAAAAAAACGCCTCAACGCCTAAACGGCAAAACTACTTACCTAAAACAAAAACGCCTTAACGTCTTACCGGCAAAAACTAATTACCTAAAATAAAAAACGTCTCATCGCCTTACCGGCAAAACTAATTACCCTAAGTTTGCTACAAATTAAAATAGAATGCACGACCTTAATAATTTTTTATCACCCATTAATATAAACAGTTTAAATGACGACAGGGGATACAACGACGGACAGATAGCCAAACATATTCTTTTAAATGAGGGAGATATACCCAATGTAGAAAGCGCTGATATCGTGTTGGTAGGGGTGGGTGAGTCAAGGGGCAGTGGCATATTTGATGCCGGTAACGATGCTCCGGATATTATACGCAAACAATTTTACCAGCTGCATTACTGGCACAATGATATCATACTGGCAGATATCGGCAATGTAAAAACCGGCAATACGCTAAACGATAGTTATTCGGCTATTACAACGGTACTCACTGAATTATTAAGGATGAACAAAACGGTGGTTTTATTAGGCGGATCACATGATATTACCTTGCCACAATATTTTGCTTATAGAAAATTACAAAAGGTAATAGAAGCAACCTGTATTGATGCAACCATCGACCTGCGTGGTGAAAGTTCTTTAAGAAGCGAAAACTTTTTGCTTGAAATGCTTACCAGTGAACCCAACCTTGTAAAGCACTACAATCATATCGGTTTTCAAAGTTACCTGGTACACCCACGCATGCTGGAAATAATGGACAAGCTTAGGTTTGATTGTTTTCGTGTAGGAAAAATAAAAGAAAGCATTGAAGAGATGGAGCCGGTTTTGCGCAACACCAATTTATTAAGTTTTGATATCAATGCCATTAAAAATGCTGATGCGCCTGCAAATGAATGCAGC
>JANYGZ010000036.1 GCA_025362235.1 Ferruginibacter sp.
GATTATAAAATGCCAATGATACCATTTAGCCGTTTTATTTTGTAATAATAACTTTTATTTATATAAACTTCAACCAAAAAAAATGATACACATTCAGAATCTTGAGAAAATTTATCGTACCGAAGAGGTAGAAACAGTAGCACTTAGCAACCTGTCCATTGACATTAAGGAAGGAGAGTTTGTTGCCATTATGGGTCCGTCAGGCTGTGGCAAAAGTACCTTATTAAATATTTTAGGTTTGCTCGACGACCAGGATGGGGGAAGCTTTATGTTCAATAATATTGAAGTTGCAAAGTTTAACGAGCGTAAAAGGGCCGACCTGCGTAAACATAATATAGGTTTCGTATTTCAAAGTTTTAACCTTATTGATGAATTAACAGTATTTGAAAATGTAGAACTGCCACTTATTTACACAGGTGTGAAACCAGCTGATCGTAAAAAAAGAGTAGAAGAAGTATTGGATAAAATGCAGATAATGCACCGCAGAAATCATTACCCACAACAACTAAGTGGTGGACAGCAGCAGAGGGTAGCTGTAGCAAGAGCTGTAGTAAATAATCCGAAATTAATATTGGCGGATGAGCCTACCGGTAACCTTGATAGCAGTAATGGTAATGAAGTAATGGCCTTGCTTACTGATCTTAACGAACAGGGAACCACCGTAATAATGGTAACACATAGTGAACATGATGCAAGATATAGCCATCGCATTATCCGCATGTTGGATGGACAAACAGTAACCGAAAACATTTTAGTTTAACAGGTATCCAATAAAAAAACATGATAGCTACTACCAATTTTAAAGCTGCCGTAAGGCAATTGTGGAAAAATAAATTGTTCAGCCTGGTAAACATTATTGGTTTATCTGTAGGGCTGGCAAGTGTAATGTCTTTACTGGTTGGCGTATATATGTACACTACCACCGACGATATGCACCAGGATAAGGATAGGATGTATTATTTAAAAACCGCAGGCTTAGATGGCAGTGAGTACATGCAAACCACTTATCCATTGCTCGATGAGATTTTAAAAACCTGTCCTGAGGTAGAGGCAGGTACTCATGCACAAAGCTTCGATAATCCATGGCTGAAATACAATGAAAAGGAAGCACAGGAAAAAACACTTTTTGTAGACACGGGCTTTTTTGGCGTATTTAGTTTTCCCTTAAAATATGGAAATGCCGCCACGGCTTTACAAGATAAATATGCTGTTGTTATTTCAGAAAAAGTTGCTGTGCAAATATTTGGTCAAGAAAATCCACTTGGTAAAACCGTTATTGCCTTTGATACAATTCCATTAACTGTTACCGGTGTACTGGAAAAAATTCCCACAAATAGTTCAGTGAGAGCTGAAGTGTTTTTAAACACAGGCTTATTAAAAGCCAATGCAGATTTTGTAAGTATGGCAAATTGGTACAACGGTTTTGCTGTGAACTTTTTAAAATTAAGACCTGGTAGTAATGTCGCCGCTTTTGATGCAAAAATTGCAAAACTTGTTACATTAAACTATGCGCCCGGCAGAAAAACCGATAAGGTAAAAGCTATACAATTTGCCAATATGCGCAACGAGGCCGGGCCAATAATAAATGTCATTATCAAAGGCTCCATAGCCACATCTATATTTATATTATTGATAATTATTGTAAACCTGCTAAACCTTAATACGGCTAGTATGTACAACCGTAGCAAGGAAGTAGCAGTACGCCAGATTATAGGAAGCAGCAAAACAACTATCATCAAACAATTTTGCCTTGAAAATGCGCTGATCGTTTTTTCATCTATTCTATTGGCGGCATTATTATTCAACAATATTTTATTACCGCAACTAAACAATATGTATGGCAGCCGTTTTGGCGACCTTTCTATATCGCTTGGTAAAGATTATGTTTTTGTATTATTATTTGTTGTTATCGGCATAATCATCACTATCGCAGCAGGTACATTGCCGGCTTTAAAACTGGTATCAGTAAAGGTGTCGGATGGCATCAAGGGAAGTCTTACTAAAACAGGTAATAACCATCGCATCCGAAATGCTTTTATTGCTTTTCAGTTTACATTGGCTATTGTATTTATTTGTATAACGGTGATCTTAAACAGGCAGATAGATTACATGAAAAATGCGGCTCTTGGATTTAATAAAGATGATGTTGCAGTAATAAGCCTTGATCTTGCTTTTAAAAACAAGGAAGCTTCAGCTGCTCATTTTGAAACTATATTAAACCAACTAAAATCAAAGCCATATATCAAAGCAGTTTCAACCAATTCAGTTATTCCTACTGCTTACTGGGCAAATTTTAATGGCTATATTGATCCTGCTACAAATAAAGAAGTAAACATGCGGCATTCCGGTGCTGATGCTGGTTTTCTTACAACCTATAATATTCCCGTAATTGAAGGAAGAAATTTTTCTGATGCTTTGTCCGCATCCGAAGGCAAATCTATTATGATCAACCGCACGGCAATGAATGCGTTGGGATGGAAAACTGCAGCAGGTAAACAACTCAGATCTAAAGGCGGCAATGATATTTTTACAGTGATAGGAGTGATGGAAGATTTTCATTACCAGGATATGCAAAACGCGATAGAACCTTTGATACATTGGTATGGCGGTAAATTAGGGTTAGCAGAAAATAGTTATCTCAGCATTAGGGTAGAAGGCAATCATACAAAAGAAGTGCTTCAGCAACTGGAAACTGATTTTAAAGCAATGCCTTCACGCCGCCCCTTTAAAGCCGATTTTATGGCCGACCTTGTTAGCAAACAATATGCATTAATTGATGGCATTTTAAAGACCACCAATTTTGTGGCGTTGCTCACAATTATTATTTCCTGCATGGGCATGTTTGGCCTTATATCTTTATTTGCAAAACAACGTGTAAAAGAAATTGGTATCCGCAAAGTATTAGGTGCACAGGTTTTTCAAATTGTAACCCTGTTGTCTAAAGATTTTGCAAAACTGATTGCCATTGCCTGCGTCATCGCATTTCCATTGGCGTGGTTTGCTATGCATAGCTGGCTGCAGAGTTTTTCTTACAGGATAAATATTGAATGGTGGATGTTTGCCATTGCCGGAATTTTAGCGTCACTAATTGCATTTTTTACAATAGGCTTTCAGGCAATAAAAGCTGCTGTAGCTAACCCTGTGAAGAGTTTGAGAACTGAATAATCCCCATCCCCTAAAGGGGAGTTATTTGATGATATTGATTTTTTTTGAAGAGAACACTTGTAAGAATTCTTTTCAATCATTGTAAACACTTTAATGAACTCTCCTTTAAGGGATGGGGGTAAACTACTTCTTTATGATAAAAAATTATTTTAAAACTGCGTGGCGGAACCTTGTAAAAAATAAATTTTACAGCAGCATCAATATCGCAGGGCTTGCCGTAGGGCTTGCAGGTTTTATCGTTATCCTGCTGTATATGAATTATGAATTGAGCTATGATACATGGTCTCCCTCTTTAGAACGAGTCTTTAAAGTATCTGAGCAAAAAGATGATGACATTTTAGAGCGAACGCCTGCTCCTCTGTCTTCACTTTTAAAAAAGCAACTGCCTGAAGTTGAAGCTGCCACCACTATACAACCTTATGGAGATTATGAAGCGTTGTTAACCAGTGGTGATAAAAAAATATACCAGAAGAATAGTGTACAAGCCGATTCTTCTTTTTTTAAAGTTTTTCCTTATCAAATTGTTGAAGGAGATGCGGCAACCGTTTTAGATAAGCCAAATGCCGTTGTTATAAGCCAGGATGTAGCATCAAAATTATTTGGCAGTGAAAACCCGATAGGCAAGAGCCTTAAAATTTTTAATGCATTTGATTGTGAGGTAACAGGCATTATGCTGCCATCAAAAGCGCCATCACAGTTACAGGTACAGCTTGTTTACCGCAATCCTTATGAAAAGCAAAGTTTTTGGTGGGAAAATTATTCCTTTCATACTTATGTACTCACGAAACCGTTTGTAACGGCGAATAAACTGGAAGATGATATAAACCGTGCGTATTACAATGAACGTTTAAAAAAGGATAATCAATCATTGGAAGATTTTCGCAAAGCCGGTCATCATGCCGGATTGTTTGTTGATGAGGTAAAGAACATTCACAACTTTCCGAAACATGGCAGCAGCCATTTTACAACCGTTTCCGTATTGCTTTTGCTGGCTGCGCTGCTATTATTAGCCGGCGCTATCAACTTCAGCAATCTTTCTATTGCCGCATCCATTCGCAGAGCAAAAGAGATAGGTATCAGAAAGGTATTGGGTTCAGACCGTAAACAACTGTTGTTGCAAATTGTTGGTGAGGTTGCGCTGCAATGCATACTCAGCCTGTGTTTAGCAATTCTGCTGGTAGCTTTTATTTTACCTTATTTCAACAGCCGGTTTAGCATTCAGCTTAGCTTGTTCAATAATGGTAATGGCATTTCTATATTTACGCAAATCGCTTTGTGCCTTTTGATAGTAATAATTCTTTCCGGTTTATATCCTGCCGTTTTTCTTTCACGCTATAATATTATTAAGGTTTTGAAGGGCGACTATACGACAGGAAAAAAAGGAATTGCGTTTCGCAATACATTGATAGTCGTTCAGTTTACGGTATCGGCATTTTTTATCATCTCTACCATTGTTGTCAGTAATCAAATGCACTACATGCAAACGAAAGATAAAGGATTTTCGGGCGAACAGGTAATGCGATTGGAAAGTTCACAAGACGTAAGGGATGCTAACTTTTCTTTTACACGAAATACATTGTTATCAATTCCCGGCGTACAGTATGTTTCCAAGACTACAACCGTTCCCGGCGATGCAAGTGTTGATACATCGACCATTGCTTACAAATACAACGGAAAAGAATACAGGATGTCATCCGTAAAAGTAAGCGATGGTTATTTTAAAACATTACAAATCGCTTTGTTACAAGGAAGGTTGTTTGATGGAAGAATATCGGATGAAAACACACGCACGGCTGTCATTAATGAAGCGGCTGCAAAAAGATTGAATATATCAAATCCGGTGGGTGCAACTATCACATTTCCTTTCTGTGATACGGTGCCTGTACAAATTGTGGGTGTAGTAAAAGATTTCAATGCATCAGGTTTTGAAAACGTGGTACAGCCTGTTGTTTATACCGTTGGAAACAAAGCATGCATATTTCAATCGGGCGGCGGCATTCTTATAAAGATAAAGAGCAGCCATATAAGTCAAACCGTTGCATCAGTAGAAAAAGTATGGAAAAAGATTGACCCTGATCTTCCCATTCGATACTCATTTCTCGACGATAATTTTCAAAAGCTGTTTGCTTCTTATACACAACTGCAAATTATCATTAGTTTTTTCACCTTTACCGCAATCTTCATCTCGGTTATCGGATTGTTTGCACTAACGGCTTTTCTGGTTGGTCGTCGTACAAAAGAAATTGGGATTCGCAAAATACTCGGTGCTGATGTTAGTGATCTTGGAATATTGTTAGGAAAAGACTTTGTGGGTCTAGTAATTATTGCCGTAATTATTGCAATGCCGTTAGGCTGGTTTGCAGCCAATATCTGGTTGCAAAGCTTTGCTTATCGTGTATTTGTTAATTGGATTACATTTATATCAGCTGCTATCATCATTGTTGTGATTGCCATACTTACTATGAGCATTCAAACTATTAAAGCAGCCATAGCCAACCCCGTGAAGAGTTTAAGAACGGAGTAACCCCCATCACCTAAAGGGAGTTATTTTACGACTCTGATTTTTTTGAAGAGAATTCTTATAGGAATTCCTTTCAATGATTGTAAACGCTTTAAAGAACTCCCCCTTAGGGGATGGGGTAAACTACTTCGTTATGATAAAAAATTATTTCAAAATCGCCTTTCGTAACCTTTGGAAAAATAAAGGCTACAGTGCAATAAATATTTTCGGCCTTGCCGTTGGTCTTGCAACCTGTTTACTGATTATATTGTATATAACGGATGAACTGAGCTATGACCGTTTTTATAAAAACGCTGACCGCATTTACCGCATTAATTCTGATATACAATTCGGTGGCGGAAAACTGCACATGACCCAAACATCTGATATGATGGGTGAGTTGCTGAAAAAAGATAATCCGCAGGTAGAGGAATACACCCGGGTTTATACCAGTGATGGTGATAAGCTTATAAAAAAAGGAAATGAATTTATTACTGAAAAAAAGGTAGCTAGTGTTGATTCAACATTTTTTAGTGTTTTTATGCTGCCTGCTATTGAAGGCGATACAAAAACCGCGTTGAACGAGCCCAATACAGTTGTGGTTACAGAATCATGTGCAAAAAAATATTTTGGCACAACAGCAAACATTATAGGCAAAACCATTGAAATAAAAAATGGTGAAACAACAAAGTCATACAAAATAACTGCGTTGATAAAAGATATTCCCAAGGAATCACATTTTAATTTTGATTTCCTGTTTTCTATGAAGAATGTAGACTACCAGTGGGGCCAGTTGACCAGCCATAATTTTCATACCTACCTTTTACTAAAACCTGGAACAGATTACAAATCGTTTACAAAAAAGTTTGATGAGTATATCAATAAATATGTGCTTCCTTCTATACAACAGTTTATTAAAGTAAGCAGTATGGAAGAGTTCAGAAAATCTGGAAATTATCTTTCGTATTCCCTTATACCTCTTACAAAAATTCATTTGTTCAGTGACTATACTTTTGAAATAAGCCCATCTGGTAATATTCAGTATGTATACATTTTTGCAGCTGTTGCATTGTTTATATTAATTATCGCATGTATTAATTTTATGAACTTAAGTACGGCACGCAGCGCTAACCGTGCAAAAGAAGTGGGCATAAGAAAAGTGCTGGGTACTGAAAGAAAAACATTGATAGCTCAATTTTTGGTTGAGTCAACTGTTACGGCCTGTATTGCCCTTTTTCTTGCAATTGTGATTGCTTATTTTGTATTGCCGCTGTTTAATGATGTTGCTGCAAAATCATTGTCGGTAAGTAATTTACTCAGCATACAAATACTTCCTTTTATTATTTTGCTTCCCTTTGTGGTAGGCTTGCTGGCAGGAAGTTACCCGGCATTTTTTCTTTCAGACTTTAAACCAATTGTTGTATTAAAAGGCAATGCTAATACAGGCTTTAAAAAAAGTAACCTGCGTAATGTGTTGGTGGTATTTCAGTTTGCAACATCTATCATGCTTATTATTGCCACTATCATTGTATATAACCAGCTTCATTTTATTCAAACAACAAAACTTGGTTTTAATAAAGATCAGGTGTTGGTTATTGACGGTACTTACGCACTCAATAATAATGCGCAGGTATTTAAAAATGAGGTGCTTGCAATAAACGGTGTAAGCAGCGGCACACTCAGCGCCTATATTCCTGTTACAAATTCTTCACGCAGCGATAATACTTACTCTAAGGAAGCAGTGATGGATGCAAAGAGTGGTATTGATATGCAGACATGGAGAATAGATTATGATTATTTAAAAACGATGGGGATGGAAATAGTGAAGGGCAGAAATTTTTCAAAAGATTTTGGAGCAGATTCAAGTGCCATGCTTATAACAGAGACAACTGCCAAATTATTAGGATATGACGATGCTATAGGAAAAAATATTTATGTTCCTTCTGATACACCCGGCGACAATTCAATGCTGCCGATACATATTATCGGTGTGATAAAAGATTTTCACTTTGAATCGCTTCGCCAAAATATAGGACCATTGTGCATGCGGCTGGGCAATAGCACGGGGCTTGCCTCCTTTAGAATAAATACAGCAAATGCGCAGGATTTGGTACAGCAGGTAAGCAAAAAATGGAAAGCGCTTGCACCAGGCCTGCCTTTTAGCTATCGTTTTTTGAGTGATTCTTTTGATGAAATGTACCGCAGCGAAAAGCGTGCAGGAAACATTGCCATTGTATTTGCCATATTGGCCGTATTAATTGCCTGCCTTGGTTTATTTGGTTTAGTAACTTTTATGGCCGAGCAACGTACTAAAGAAATAGGTGTACGAAAAGTATTGGGTGCCAGCATACCAAATGTGGTGGCATTGCTTTCAAAAGATTTTTTATTGCTGGTATTGGTTGCATGTGTTTTTGCTTTTCCTGTAGCATGGTGGGCAATGCATAAATGGCTGCAGGATTTTGCGTATCGCATCAATATTAGCTGGTGGGTATTTGTAATAGCAGGTTTTACAGCATTTGTAATTGCATTGATAACAGTAAGTTTCCAGGCTTTTAAAGCTGCTATTGCTAATCCGGTGAAGAGTTTGAGGACGGAGTAAGGCCCCTCCTAACCTCCCCGGATGGGAGGAACAAGTCAAGAGTTCAAAATTTTGGAGTGCTTGCTTTTTTTCGAAGGGATGTGATTTATGTTGATTAAAGAGATAATGTTGATTTGGAAGAACAAATATTTAGTAAAGAAATTAAGTACCGCCTCCTCTCTTCAGGAGAGGAGGATGGGAGGAGAGGCTAATAAAAAACAATTGAAACAATGATAAAGAACTTATTACTTATTGCTATCCGGAATTTTAAAAAAGACAAATGGTTCAACCTATTGAATATATTGGGGCTAACTATCGGTATTACTTTCAGCCTTTTTTTAATTTTTTATATAAGGGATGAATTGAATTATGACCGTTACAATGAAAAAGCTGATCGCATTGTCAGGATAGTTTCTTATATACAGGAACCAGATAAAAACACCGACTGGACAGCAACACAACTACCGCTTGGCCCCACATTAAAAAAAGATTTTCCTGAAGTGGAAGAATCTGTCAGGTTTTTAAACAGGGAAAGAACATTGTTCAAAAATGGCGATAACAATTTTTTTGAAACAAAGCTTTATTATGTAGACAGTAATGTGTTTAAAGTATTTACCTGCAAATTTGTTGAAGGTAATCCTAACACCGCATTGAATGAACCCAACAGTATTGTGATTTCAAAAACATTGGCCACAAAATATTTTGGGAAAAATACGCCTGCTATTGGTAAAACACTGAAGACAGTTTACGATGTGTATAAGGTAACAGCCGTAATTGAAGATATGCCCAGGAACTCGCATATCATTTTTGATATGCTGATATCGGCATCTACAATTCTAAAAGGTAGCCAAAGAGGGCAGGACAATTGGGGAGGGTTCAACAATTTTACTTACGTGCTGCTAAAACCCGGAGTTAGTGCTGAAGCATTCAACAAAAAATTATTACCCATGTACGATAAGTATATGGCGCCTATTTTTGCGAAATTCAATGTAAAGATTCATTATGGTGTTCAGCCGATAACAGAAATTCATCTTCACTCTAAGTTGCAGGGTGAGCCTGAAGAGTTGGGTAACATGAGTTATATATGGATATTTTCTGCAGTTGCTTTTTTTATGCTGCTGATTGCCTGTATAAATTATATGAACCTTACAACGGCAAGGAGTGCACGAAGGGCAAAAGAAATTAGTATCCGTAAAGTAACGGGTTCAACAAAAAAACAATTGGTGCTGCAATTTCTTGGAGAGTCTTTATTGACGGCCTTTATAGCTGTATTATTAAGTTTTATACTGGTGATGGTTTTATTATCTTCCTTCAATTCTATTTCCGGCAAGTCGTTCACGATGCACACTTTGTTGCAGCCATTTAACCTTTTACTTTTATTTGGCATTACTTTATTTACTGGTCTGGTAGGCGGAAGTTATCCTGCCTTTTATTTGTCTTCTTTTAAGCCAGTGAGTATTTTAAAAGGTGCCCTTTCAAAAGCATCAGGCAATGTAAACCTTCGACGCACATTGGTAATATTGCAATTTTCCATTTCAATGATAATGCTTATCTGTACCTGGGTGGTGTATTCGCAACTTTCGTATTTAAAGAAAAAAGACCTTGGTTTTAATAAAGACCAGGTGATGACCGTTACCATCAACACCGGCGAAGATGAACGTAGTAAGATATCTGCAATGAATAATGAATTCCGCAGTCTGCCTGGTATAAAAGAAGTAGGCACGGGTAATAACTATCCTGGAGGAGGAAATCTCAATCTTAACCTATTTCATGTAGAAGGTAAAAATGGTTATATTGACAAAGGCATAGAATGTTATGCTGTTGATGAACATTTTTTAGGCTCGCTAAATATACCTGTTGTAAAAGGCCGCAATTTTACAGGGGCTCCTGATACATTGCACAGCATTCTTGTAAATGAATCAATGGTAAAATATTTTCAATGGGATAACCCTATAGGAAAGAAGGTGAAATTTCCGGGTGATACCTCCGCCAATTACCTGGAAGTGGTTGGTGTTGTAAAGGATTTTAATCAAAAATCATTGTACAATCCTATTACTCCTTTGCTTTTGTTTTATGGCCCCAACTCAAATATGATTCAGTTAAAAATGAACACAGGCAATACCGCAGCAACCATTGCGCAGGTAGAGAGCCATTGGAAAAAATATTTTCCGCAATTGCCGTTTGAATATAAATTTTTGGATGAAGATTTTAATTCGCAATATGCAGCCGATCAAAAACGGGGGAAAATTTTTGCTTCTTTTTCCATACTCACCATTATTATAACTTGTCTTGGTTTGCTTGGCCTTACAGCATTTACAACACAGCAACGGCAAAAAGAAATTAGTATACGCAGGGTAATGGGCGCCACTACAATGAATGTAATTACTATCATTACCCGTAACTATTTGTGGTTGGCATTAATTGCCGCTTGTATAGCATTTCCGGTTGCCTGGTATTTTATGCATAACTGGCTACAGGTATTCCCTTATAACACAGGCTTATCAGTGCTTCCATTTATTATATCTGCTTTTTTAATTGTGCTTACGGCAGCAGGCACTGCCATGTTCCATTCTGCAAAAGCAGCATGGGCAAGGCCCGCAAAGGTTTTGCGGACGGAGTAAAGCCCCTCCTTGAACTACGTTCGTTCTATTGCAGAGAACCCTGGAGGGGAGGAATAAAGCAAGGGCTCAAAAATTTGAAGTGTTTGCTGAGTAGCAGGATGTTGGTGTTATTGTTGATTGAAGAAATAGAGTTGAAATGGAAGATGAAATGTTTGGTAATGGTAAGAAGTACTGTCCTTTCTCTTCGGGAGAAGGGAATGAGGGATGAGGTCATTGTTCATTAAAGGAATAAAGTTGAAATGGAAGATAAAATGTTTGTTGATGGTTAGGAGTACCGCCTCCTCTCCCTGGAGAGGAGGCAGGGAGGAGAGGCTTTTATGTCCGATTGTGTACAGTAACTGTCCGTTTTCGTACACTTTCTCTGTTTAAAATTGATAAAACCCTTACTGAGTAAGGGTTTTTCCTTTGGCATAGTCATTGACATTTTTCTAATCAATAAAGGGTTTTCAGCATATTTTTTTCGGAAATTGAATAAAAAGACCAGTTATGATAAAAAATTATTTTATAACAGCCTGGCGCAACCTGCAACGTAATAAAATGTATGCCGCCATTAACATCTTTGGAATGGCTATTGGCCTGGCAGCTTTTTGGATGATTGCCTTATATGTGGGTGATGAATTAAGTTTTGACCGTTCTTTTAAAAATTCTGACCGTATTTACAGGGTGGTGCAGCATGCCAGCTGGGATGGTGGTAAAATGAATATAGTGCCGGTTTCGGGGCCATTTGCACCGGCATTAAAAAATTCATTTCCCGAAATAGAAGATGCCGCAAGAATAGACATTGAAGGTGGTGGTGTAATAAAATATGGTGATAAAACTATAAAGCAAAATGACATCTGCTTTGCAGATAACGCAGTATTTAAATTATTTGACTATAATTTTTTGTATGGTAACCCTTCAACTGCACTCACGCAGCCCAATACAATTGTAATTACAGAAACATTGGCCAAAAAGATATTCGGAGATGAATCGAAGGCGATTAATCAAACAATTGTTTTTGGAGATAACAACCCGGTAAAAATCAGCGGTGTAATTAAAGATTTGCCCGCAAACTCGCACATACAGTTCAGCGGATTTCGTGCAATGCCAAACACGGTTGATAATGATAGCTGGCAAAATTTTTATTTATATACTTACCTGCTTTTAAAGAAAGGTACAGATATAAAATCGCTTGAGAAAAAATTGCCTGCTTTTGCTGCAAAAACAATTGCAAAAGAAATGGGCGTTGCCGATTATAAAATGGAGTTACAGCCTTTAACTTCTATTCACCTGTATTCCAATTTAGATTATGAGCTAAGCAACAACGGAAATATCAGCCGTATTTATATGTTTACTATAATTGGGGTTTTGATTTTGTTGATTGCATTGATCAATTATATGAACCTGTCTACTGCACGTGCAGCCATGAGGGTAAAAGAAATTGGCATCAGAAAAGTGATTGGTTCAGCACAGAAACATTTGGCGGCTTTATTTATTTCAGAAGCCTTACTGGTGAGTGTAATTGCTGCTGTTTTGGGTTGTTTTATTGTTCAGTTATTTTTGTCTTTTTTTAACCAGCTTTCAGGAAAAAACTTAGACGTGCTGTATTTCGGTACAGTAAAAACCATTCTTGGTGTTACTTTGTTTGCACTTATTACCGGGGTCGTTAGTGGCAGTTACCCTTCTTTCTTTTTATCCCGCTTTAAAATGATACCCTCGTTAAAGGGCCAGCTGGGCAACATGCAGGCAAGTATATTATTTCGTAAATCGTTGGTGATATTTCAGTTTGTAATTGCTGTTTGTTTAATCAGCAGTTCGTTTATTATTTACAAACAGTTACAATATGTATCTAAAAAAGATCTTGGGTTTAATAAAAACCAGGTACTTTCTTTTCACATTGATGCTATGAATGTGCGTAGCCAAATACCTACATTAAAACATGCGCTTTTACAAAACAGGGCCATTGAAGCGGTGGCAGTAGCAGGTAACCCGATTGGTAATAATGATTTGGGTGGTAATGGATATCACTTCGAAAAAGATGGGGTAATGCAAACCACTTCAAAAATGACAAAGAAACTTTTTGTTGATGAAGATTTTTTGGCTGCAACTGATATGCATTTGTTGCAAGGAAGAAGTTTTTCAAAAGACATGAGTACAGATAAATACGGGTCGATTATCATTAATGAAACATTGATGAATGAATTAGGCTATTCTGATGCTATTGGAAAAAAAATGCAATACCAATATAATAAAACTGCCGATGTAACTACCTGTACCATTATTGGTGTAGTAAAAGATTTTCACACGTATTCGCTGCAACATAAAATTGAACCCCTTGTAATGATGATGCCACCTGTTGATAAAGAGCAGGACAATTTATATGTAAGGATTGCAAAAGGAAAAACGGCGGAAGGCCTGGCCTATTTAAAAAATACCTATGCAGGTTTTGATAAAAACAGCCCTGTTGATTTTCATTTTCTGGACGAAAATTTTAGTAAACAATATGCAGCCGAACAAAGACAGGAACAGTTATCACTTTCCTTTACCATACTAGCCTTCATCATAGCCTGCCTTGGTTTATTTGGCCTGGTAATTTTTACCACTGCGCAACGCAGAAAAGAAATTGGTATACGGAAAGTATTGGGCGCTTCAGTATCATCTGTTACAATGATGCTGAGTAAAGATTTTGGTAAACTGGTAGCCATAGCAACAGTAATTGCGGTTCCAATTGCATGGTTTGCCATGAATAAATGGCTGCAGGAATTTGCTTACCGCATCAATATACAATGGTGGATGTTTTTATTATCCGGATGTGTGGCTATTTTAATTGCGCTGCTAACAGTAAGTATACAGGCAATAAAGGCAGCAGTGGCAAATCCGGTGAAGAGTTTGAGAACGGAGTAGACAGCTCCTCCTAACCTCCCCGGAGGGGAGGAATAAAGCAAGAGTTCAAAATTTTGAAGTGTTGATGAGTAACAAGCTTGTTAAGTTATTGATGATTAGAGAAACAAAGTTGAATTGGAAGATAAAATTTTTGATGCTGGCAAGAAGTACCGCCTCCTCTCTTCAGGAGAGGAGGGTGGGAGGAGGGGCCGAAATGTTCGGTAAAGAGATGAAGTGCCGTCCCTTCTCCTAATTGGAAATCATATTTTGATCAATTGATAAACGATATGAAATCTGGTAAAAGGATTTTTAAATAACCCGATTTTTTTGGCATTATAAAAAATATAAAACTGTAGTTATGATAAAAAACTATTTCAATATTGCTATAAGGGTTTTGTGGAAAAACAAAGTGTATGTAATTATAAATTTAATGGGTCTGGGTTTTGCACTGGCCTGCTGCATCTTATCTTATTTAAATTATGATTACAGGGCCGACTTTGATAAAAATCATCTGCATACAGAAAACATTTACCGCTTAAACAGCCTCAGAAATATCGAAGGGTCATCTCAACGCTGGGGAATAACACCGATGGCCACTGGCGATTACCTGGCTAAAGATATTGCAGGCACAGGCCGCATTGCACGGATCTATAGCAATAACGTGGTGGTTAAAAATAAAGAAAATGTATTCTACGAAAAGGTGCATTATGCGGATAAAAATATTTTTTCCTTTTTTGATTTACCATTGGCAAAAGGCAATTACAGTCAGTTTGATAAACCCAATACGATTATAATCAGCCAACCCCTTGCAGAAAAATATTTTGGTAAGGAAGAAACTGTGGGAAGGCAATTAACAATTATTAAAAATGGAAAGGAGGAAATATTTACGGTGACTGGAGTGTTAAAAAAAATCCCTTTAAATTCAAGTTTTCAGTTTGATATAGTGAGCGATTTCAAGAATGGTTTTTCTTCGGATGCCCCCTCTTCCAACGACTGGCATAATAAACAGTTTGTAACCACTTTTGTTGAAATTAATAGCAGGGCAATGTTACCGCCAATTGAAAAACAATTAGGTTCTTATACAGCCCTATACAATAAAAACAGCAGTGATTGGAAAATCAATAGTTTTTATTTTCAGCCATTTAAAGAAGTAGCCCTTAGCTCAGATATTGACTTTGCAGAATTTGTACACGGGAGTGATTTAAATTCAAATCCCCGTGGCGTGATGGTAATTATACCCATCATTATGTCTGTTTTTATTTTACTGATAGCTTGTTTCAATTTTACCAATATTTCTATTGCTTTTGCCAGTAAGCGGCTAAGGGAAATAGGTGTGCGTAAAGTAATGGGAGTAAGAAAATGGCAACTGGTAATTCAGTTTTTAGGTGAAAATATTTTACTGTGCCTGTTAGCTTCAAGTCTTGGACTGCTGCTGGTATTTTTAATAATGCCCGATTTTAACAGATGGTCGGGTATTGAACTGCAAATGAATCTGGATAGCAACATCGCATTGTGGATAATCTTGTTGTTATTGCCATTTTTTACTGCCATCGTTGCAGGCCTTTATCCGGCAATCTATATCAGTTCGTTTAAACCGATAGGTATTTTAAAAGGCATCAATACGTTTGGCCCCAAAAGCCGCTTCACCAGGATATTATTATTGACACAATTTAGTATCTGCTGCGTTGCACTGGTAGTAGGGATCACGCTTACAAAAAACGCTGCATTTCAAAAGGAAGTAGATTTTGGTTATGCAATAAATGAGGTAATGGTTACAGAAATCAGTAACAGTCACGAATTTACGGCATTGAGCAATATTATCAGTAGGGATCCCCGAATTGAAAATATTGCCGGTACCCATGAGCAAATTGGCGCAGGTACAAGAGAAGCAAAACTTCGCTATGAAACCAATGAATTAAATGCGCAGGTTGCACAAGTGGGTGGCTCAGCCTATTTACGAACAATGGGTATAAAATTGGTTGAGGGCAGGCAATTTTATGGCGGGGAAGGACTGGATAAAGAGCAATCTATTATAGTAAATGAAACACTGGTAAAAAAATTAAACCTGCAGCAACCCCTTGGTAAACAAATTGAAATGGACAGTGCAAAATATACCATTGTAGGTGTGGTAAAGGATTATAAAGAATTTGGATTGCATGGCAAGGTTCCCGCCTGTGTGTTGAAGTTAGCGGCAACAGAAGATTATAAGTATTTGGTTGTAAGGTCAAATCACAGCAATATCGCTGAACTTGAAAAAATTATCAAGGCAGCATGGAATCAGGCATTGCCTGGTAAGCCTTACAATGGTTTTCTGCAAAGTGATGTGGTAGATAAAGAGCGTTACATGAACGCCGGATTTAAATCTGTTTCCTTTTTTCTCGCTGCCATTATTCTGCTCCTGTCTGCTTCAGGATTATTTGCATTGGTATCCTTAAACATCCTTCGCAGAAAGCAGGAAATTGGTGTGAGAAAAGTGCTGGGCGCTTCTATTATAAACATTATTGGTATGATCTCAAAAGATTTCATTTACATTTTATTTATTGCATTCATTATTGGTTCAGCATTGGGTTATTTAATAATTGATAAGGTTGTTTTCAATTTTATTTACGCCTACAATCCAGGTATAGGGCCGTATGCATTTATAAGCACATTACTGATTGTACTGTTTTTTTCCGGCATAACGGTTGGACTTAAAGTGTACAGGGCTGCAAATGCTAACCCTGTTAAAAGCTTGAGGACAGAGTAGGAGCCCCTCCTAACCTCCCCTGAGGGGAGGAACAAGGCAAGAGTTCAAAAATTTGAATTGTTTTCTGAGTATTTATGCTGGTTGTGTTATTGATGAATTGAAAAATAATGTGGAAATGGAAGATAAAATGTTCGGTAAAGAGATGAAGTGCCGTCCCTTCTCTTCAGGAGAAGGGAAAGAGGGATGAGGCCATTGTTGATTTAATAAATAAAGTTGAAATGGAAGATGAAATGTTTATTAAAGAAGTGAAGCACCGCCTCCTCGTCCTGAGCTTATCGAAGGATGGAGAGGAGGAAGGGTGGTGAGGTCGAATGCTTAGATTAAAAATTCAGATAAAAATATAAACACAAACCATGATAAAAAATTATTTCAAAACTGCCTGGAGGAACCTTGTTAAGAACAAGGCTTTCTCGTTTATAAACATACTGGGTTTATCTATTGGTATTTCTGTATGTTTTATCATTATGCTCTTTATACAGGATGAACTTAGTTATGATAAGTTTAATGCAAAGGCAGACAGAATTTGTCGTATTGTTTTTAAGGCCAACATCAATGGTGGTAAAATATTTGAGGCGAATGTGATGCCACCGGTTGCAGCAGCATTAAAAAACGATTACCCGGAAGTAGAAGAAGTAGCAAGACTTAATATAAATGGACGGACAAAAGTTACCTATAATGATAAGTCATTTAAAGAAGATGGGTTGGTTATAGTGGATTCAAATTTTTTCAATGTATTTACACTTCCATTTATAAAAGGCAATCCTGAAACAGCATTGATGGAGCCTCATACAATCGTGCTTACAGAAGAATATGCAAATAAATATTTCGGCAAAGACGAGCCAGTTGGTAAATTACTTGTAATCGATAATGAATCTTTTAAAGTAACCGGTATCATTAATAAAATTCCTGCAAATTCCCATTTCCATTTTGATATGTTTGTTTCCCTGTCAAACCTTCCTTATGCAAAAGATCCGTCATGGATGTCTTCAGGTATGTTTACGTATGTAGTGTTGAAAAAAGGGTATGATTATAAAAAGCTTGAGGCGAAACTGCCTGGCATGGTTGAAAAATATATGGGGCCGCAGATACAGAAAGGGATGGGTATGAGTTTAGCTCAGTTTCGTACAAAAGGAAATGCTTTGGGCTTTGCATTGCAGCCATTAAAAGATATTCACCTGTACTCACAAAGTAATTTTGAATTAGAACCCGGTGGCGATATAAAATATATTTACATCTTTGGCGCCATTGCTATTTTTATGCTGCTGATAGCCTGTATTAATTTTATCAATCTCTCCACAGCGAGTGCTTCTAAAAGAGCAAAAGAAGTCGGTGTAAGAAAAGTGATGGGCTCCGGTAAGTTTGAACTGGTAAAACAGTTTTTAATTGAGTCTGTATTGATAACTTTTATTGCATTGCTTATTTCATTTGTATTTATACAACTGGCACTGCCAGTATTTAATGATCTGTCAGGAAAACATTTAAGTATTGGTCTCCATATTAAACCATGGGTAATGTTGATAGCCCTTGCTTTATTGGTTGGTTTACTGGCAGGCATTTACCCTGCATTTTTTCTTTCTGCTTTTAAACCGATCGCTGTTTTAAAAGGCAGGCTGAGTGCAGGCACCAAAAGCCTTGGCTTAAGAAGCGGGCTGGTAGTATTTCAATTTTTTATTTCCGTTAGTTTAATTATTGGTACCATCATAGTCTATCAGCAAATGAGTTTTATCCGAAACAAAAAACTGGGTTACAATAAAGAACAATTGTTGGTATTGCCCAACTCCTGGGCATTAGGAAAAAATACAGATGCATTTAAACAGCAATTGCTTAAAGATAGCCGTATAAAAAATGTTACCCAGTCATCGTATAAGCCAGCTGGCCCTTCCGGTAACAATAATGCGTTGGTATATCCCGAAGGAAAAGAGAACATGGTGATGACAACACTGGAGTATCATGTAGATGATCAATATATACCCACATTTGAAATGCAGATGGCTACAGGCAGAAATTTTTCATCGGAATATAAAACAGATTCTTCTGCGATCATTATAAACGAAACTGCAGCCAGGGCGTTTGGCTGGGGTGATAAAGCTGTGGGTGAAAAGTTGGTAAGGCAAAATAGTGTAAGAGGAAAGGATTTTGTTTATACCGTTATTGGCGTGGTAAAAGATTTCCACTTCAAATCACTTCACGAGACCATCACTCCTTTGTTAATGGTATTGCAGCAGGAACCTGACTTTATTATTAAAATAAAAACTGCTGATATAGCGGGTGTGATAAGTTCGATAAAAAAAGATTGGGAAGGGTTCAATACAGATGAACCTTTTACTTATTCTTTTATGGACGACCTGTATATTAAAACATACACCGCTGAGCAAAAGACAGGTACTATACTTAACATATTTGCTGTGTTAACCATATTTGTTGCATGCCTTGGGTTATTTGGTTTGGCAACTTATACAGCAGAGCAACGTACCAAAGAAATAGGCATTAGAAAAGTATTGGGTGCAAGTGTAGCACAGGTAACAACCATGCTGTCAAAAGAATTTTTAAAATTGGTTTTAATTGCCTGTCTTATTGCATTTCCGCTGGCATGGTGGGCCATGAGTAAATGGCTGCAGGATTTTGCCTACAGGATAAATATTAACTGGTATATATTTTTAATTGCAGGAATAGCAGCTCTTTCAATTGCATTGTTAACGGTGAGTTTCCAGGCCATTAAAGCAGCTATTGCAAACCCTGTAAAAAGTTTACGGTCGGAATAAAAAATTCAAAAATAAAAAGTCATGATAAAAAACTATTTCAAAACCGCGTGGAGAAACCTGCTGAAGAATAAAACTTTCAGCCTTATCAATATTATTGGTCTGGCTGTAAGCATGTCCGTTTGTTTACTGATTATCCTCATAATTGCAGATCAAAAAAGTTACGACCAGTTTCATGTTAATAAAGACCGTATCTACCGTATTCAAACAATGGGTAAAAATGGTGATGACACTAAAACGGCTTCATCCGCTTTACCATTGGGAGATGTGCTACGGACTGAATACACGGGTGTAGAAGCATCGGCTAGTTTGGTGAAGAATATTGGCGGCGATGTTTTTTATAATGATAAGATTGTATCAGGCGCCGGCTATTTTGCTGATGGGAATTTATTAAAAGTGATGGATTTTAAATTGGCGCACGGTGATGCTGCAACTGCCCTGCAAAATCCATTTTCGTTGGTAATTTCGGAAGAGATGGCTGCGCAATTATTTTATAACGAAAACCCTATAGGCAAAACAGTAAAGTTTAATGATAAAGGAATAAATCCCGGCGGCCCCGAAACTGGCAATAAGGAAACAGAGTATGGAAAGTTCACCATTACAGGTATCCTTAAACCTAATCCTGGCAAAACAAGTCTACCTTTTGAATTGCTTGCTTCACTAAGTACCATCAATTCCCTTACAAAAGATTCCGTGTTGAATTATCCGCCAAACGACTGGAACAACGTGTGGACGAATTACACTTTTGTATTGATGCAAAAAGGTAAAACAAAAGCTGACCTGCAATTAATTTTGGATAAGGTTTCCGATAAGCAATATCCCAAAGGAGATGCGAACCAATTTGCTTTTAAAGCAGAAGCATTAACTGATATCACGCCCAGCGCTCCTATTGGAAATATGACCAATATATCTTTGCCTCCGATTGTGCTGGTTATTTTAAGTGTATTGTGTTTGATTGTGATGCTGTCTGCCTGTTTGAATTATACCAACCTGTCAGTAGCAAGGTTATTAACAAGAGCGAAGGAAGTGGGTATACGCAAAGTTTCGGGTGCAACCCGTAAACAAATTTTTGCACAGTTTATTACAGAATCTGTTTTGGTAGCATTGATTTCACTTGTTTTTTCGATAGCGATTTTAATTGGTTTGCAGCAACTTTTTTCGGGCCTTAGTTTAAATAAATATTTCAACATTACATTTAGCCATAATTTTAATTTATACCTCATTTTTTTAGGCTTTAGTATTATGGTGGGTTTTATTGCCGGCTTGCTCCCTTCCATTTATATTTCAATGTTTAATCCCATTCACACTTTTAAAAGCCTTAACGGAATAAAATTTTTCAAACGGCTCACTATCCGCAAAGTGTTGCTGGTGGTGCAGTTTTCTGTTTCATTGGTATTTATTATTTCAACTGCCCTCATCTATTTTCAAACCAATCACGTACTTAATTTTAATTACGGGTTTGATAAAGAGAATGTAGTAAATATAAAATTGTTCAAAGCAGAAAATTTTTCAAGATATGTACACGCCATATCAGCAAATAAAAATATTTCAGCAGTTGCGGCCTGTGCATTTTTACCTGCCACAGGTACCGACATGGGGAATTTTGTATATAAAAGTGATAATCGAAAAGACAGCTTAAAAATCAATTATATAGATATTGATGCCCAATGCCTGAGTGTTTGGGGATTGAAATTGGTAGCCGGAAAAAATCTTCCTGAAACACCTGCTGCTACCGGCGAGCAATATGCGCTGA
Organism: Ferruginibacter sp.; assembly: GCA_025362235.1. GTDB lineage: Bacteria > Bacteroidota > Bacteroidia > Chitinophagales > Chitinophagaceae > Ferruginibacter. The sequence continues at coordinate 20,985 of JANYGZ010000036.1, forward strand.
TTAATGAAACAATGGTTAATGAATTTAAGTACCCATCTTCAGCGGCAGCAGTTGGGCAACGGGTTTTTATTGACGATAAAAATGTAGAAATTGTTGGTGTTGTTAAAGACTTTCAGTACCGGGATGTTACCCGGGGCATCGAACCTTTAATGCTCAGAAACCGCAAAAGTGAATTTGGTTATGTTACTATAAGAATTGCCGGAAAGAATGTTCCTGAAACCGTCAGTTATTTGCAAACCACCTGGAAGAAAGTAAATCCCAATACAAAATTTGAATATGAATTTTTCGACCAGCAATTATTGGTCACACATTCAATATTGAAAGATGTGGCATCTATTGTAGGGCTGCTGGCATTTTTGGCTGTATTTATTTCCTGTCTGGGATTATTGGGCATGGCCACCTACACTGCCGAAACAAGGCAAAAAGAAATTGGTGTGCGAAAAGTATTGGGCTCCAGTGTTTTTCAAATCATTGTTTTATTATCGAAAGGCTTTATTGTTTTGCTGGGCATTGCAGTTGTTATTGCAATACCAGTTGCTTATTTCCTTAACATGTTGTGGTTGAACTTTTTTCCTTCAAGGGTAAGCATCAGCCCGGCCATTTTATTAATGAGTATATCCGTGTTAACAGCTATCAGCATGGTAATTGTGTTTTCGCAGGGGTGGAGGGTTTCCAGGGCAAATCTGGTAAATAGTTTACGAACTGAATAACAGCCCTAAATCCTCCAAGGGGGTCGAAAGCAAGAGCTCAAAATTTTGAAGTGTTTGCTGAGTAGGGTTGGGCTGGAATAGATACTTATGGGATAATTGTTGATTAAAGAAATAAAGTTGAAATGGAAGATAAAATATTTGGTGATGTTAAGAAGCACCGACTCCTCTCTTTCGGAGAGAGCCTGTCCCGATTTTTTCGGGAAGGAAGGGTGGTTAGGTCACGAAAATGAAAGCAAAAGATATTGGTATAAAAAATAAGGGATAAAAAATATTGTTATATGCTTCTACATTATTTTAAAATTACATGGCGTAATTTATCAATGCACAAAGGGCTTGCCTTTATTAATGTGTTCGGGCTTTCTGTGGGTATTGCCTGTTTTAGTTTGTTTTTATTGTATGCTGTTAACGAATTGAATTTTGATACTTTTCATAAAAATGCAAACAATATATACCGGGTATATGAATGGGTACAAGGTATGAACAGCGGTGAGCCAGGCCCTTCGACCAGTTTACCAATGCCACTTGCCGGCGCATTGAAAAAAGACCTGCCAGATGTAATGAATGCTGTACGCATTCGGGGTGATAGTAGAAGCCTGGTAAAGGTTGATAAAACAATTCAACGTGTACCTATAAGTTATGTTGACCCAGAATTCTTTTCTGTGTTTAGTTTCCCTTTGCAATATGGAAACAGTGTAAACCCCTTACAGGAGCTGCATAGCCTTGTATTAACAGTATCAACAGCAAAACAGTTATTTGGAACAGTAAATGTAATTGGCCGAAGCGTACAGGTAAAAACAGACAGCACATTTGAACCTTTTACTATAACGGCAATAGCAGCAGATGTGCCTGCAAATTCTTCCGTACAATTTAGCGCATTAGCTAATTTTAATTTTCTTGAAACTACCCAGGAAGGAAAAGATGCAGGCAATAACTGGCACAGGTCGGCCTATCAAACCTTTGTACTGTTAAAGCCTGGCAGCAGTTTACCGACAGATGAAAAACGCTGGATACAATTCAGGCACACTTACTATCCTACGGAAGAAATTGACATGAAGAAAAATGGCATGAAATGGAAGGCTGGTGTACCGCCGATTGTATACCAGTTGCAGCCCATTGCAAAAATGCATACCGATACAAAATTGAAAGACTATAAAAGTATCGACCCCGTTACCATTTGGATACTGTTAAGCATTGCATCGGGCGTTTTGTTGATTGCCTGTATAAATTTTACCACTCTTGCCATTGGCCGTAGTGCAGGCAGAAGCAAGGAAGTGGGTGTAAGAAAAGTTTTGGGCTCAGGAAAAAAACAGCTCATTTTTCAGTTTGTTGCAGAAGCATGTTTCCTTAGTGTTTTATCAACTGTGCTTGGCGTTTTATTTGCCGCATTTTTGTTGCCTTATTTTAACCAGCTATCAGGCAGGCAACTGCAGTTTTCTTTTACTTTATACCCGCAACTGATCTGGTTATTTGCAGTCCTTGCCTTGGTGATTGGCTTGCTTACCGGCAGTTATCCTGCACTGGTGTTATCCTCCTTTAAACCAATAGAAGCTTTGAAAAACAAGATTAAAATAGGCGGTGCAAACTTCTTTACAAAGTCATTGGTAACGTTGCAGTTTGCATTGTCTATAGGCCTCATAGTTTCAACTGTTATTATACTCCAGCAAACACATTATATGAGCGGTAAAAATCCTGGTTTCAATAAAGAAAATGTGATACTGGTAAATGCATCTGAAACAGACACAAAAAAAATATACCCGCTTTTTAAACAGGCCATGGCCCAACATCCGGAAATTAGCGGCGTTACCAATGCGGCTATAGGTTTGGGGGAAGGAGAAGATTTTTGGGTTACTGGTTTTAAATACCATGATAAGCCTGTGTATTGTTCCTTTAACCCAGTTGATGTCAACTATATTGATGTAATGGGTATGCAGGTAATTGCCGGCAGAAACTTTGATCCCCAGGTTTCAAAAGATACCATCAATTCGGTGATCATTAATGAAGCTATGATGAAGGAATTTGGCTGGAACTTACAAAGCGCTATTGGGCAGCAGCTGGATGGATTTTCGCCCGATAAAACACCTGTTGTAATAGGTGTGGTTAAGAACTTCAATTTCGAGTCAGTTGCTAAAGAAGTCGGGCCTCAGATGTTCGCACCTTTTTTCGATCCCGAACATCCTAAGTTTTATGTCCGCATTAATTCTGGTAACCCTGCCAAGGCGCTGGCTTTGATACAACAAACATGGAGCAGCCTTTTACCAAATGTACCCATTGATTATAGTTTTATAGACGAAAGGCTTGATGCTTACTATAAGGCAGAACAGCGTTGGAGCAGCATTGTAGGATGGGCTGGCGGCATATCCATCTTTCTTGCCTGTTTGGGTTTATTTGGTTTAGCAGCGCTGGCAACTATTAACCGCGTAAAAGAAATTGGCATACGAAAAGTAATGGGTGCTTCTGTAACTGATATTATTACACTTATTTCCAAAGACTTTATAAAACTCATTCTTGTAGCATTGTTCATTGCAACGCCTGCTACATGGTATTTCATGAGCCATTGGTTGCAAACATTTGCATATCGCATTGATATTAGCTTGTTCGTTTTCATATTTACAGGCATGTTTGTAATATTCATTGCATTAATGACAATATTTTTCCAGGCAATAAAAGCGGCAGTGGCAAACCCGGTAAATAGTTTACGAACAGAATAATATAAATTCTTCTTTATGATTACAAGTTATTTTAAAATTGCGTGGCGAAATTTATTTAAAAACAAATTTCATACAGGTATAAATATTGCCGGGATGGTAATAGGGTTTACCATTGGCATTGCCATATTGCTGATAGTATACGGGCAGCTTAGTTTTGATAATTTTCATAAAAATGAAAAAAAACTTTTCCAGGCATACCAGTTTTATAATACTCAAAAGGGAGAAGATTTTTCTTCTTCATTTGGTTTTCCTGCTGCTCCTGTTTTTAAAACAGAAGTCCCGGCTATTGAAAAATCCAGCGGTTTTTTATACGGCGGCAAAAATGCAGAGTACAATAATAAGGAACTGGAACTGCCGGTAATGCTGGTTGATGAAGATTTTCTTTCGATGTTTACCTTCCCTGTTATTAAAGGAAATAAAGTTAGCCCGTTAAAAAATTTATCAAGCATTGTAATTACAGAAACTGCAGCAAAAAAAGTATTTGGTACTGATGATCCCATTGGTAAATCAATAAAAGCCTCAGCAGGTAATGATTTACAGGAGATGATAGTTTCTGCAGTTGTAAAAGATTTTCCGCTCAACTCTTCTATAAAATTTGATGCCCTTGCACGTATTGAAAACAGGAGTGATTACGCAAGGGATAAAAATACCTGGAGTAACCAGCATCATCCTGTTTTTGTACAATTAAGAGATGGAGCAACACAGCAACAGGCAGAGCAACAGCTAAGGGCAATAAATAAAAAATATTCACCAGATACTTATACCGGCCTGCAAAAAGAAGGGGCAAAACCAGATACAAGGGGCGATATATATGCTACCCGGTTATTGCCTTTTAAAGACATCCACTTTTCGCCACACATAGTTGGTGATGGGGCTAATACTAAAGCTGAAATCTATACTGTATTGGGTGTTGGTTTGCTTATTATTCTTATTGCCAGTTTTAATTTTATCAATATTAATTTGGCCAACGCTTTTACACGTGGTAAAGAAATTGGTGTACGCAAATGCCTTGGTGCCGCTAATAAAAAATTATTTATCCAGTTGTGGAGCGAAAGCTTCCTGGTATGCCTTATAGCGTTTTTACTTTCTCTTGGGTTGGTAAATATTGTTATTCATATTATAAATGATACGGCTAAATTAAATATGCCTTTATTAACAATGATGTGGAAGCCCGGCTTTTTATTACTTGCCGTTGGTTTGTTATTATTTGTTTCGCTTATTGCAGGAGGTTATCCCTCACTGGTAATGTCAAAATTCAGGGTCGTAGAAACACTAAAAGGAAAAGTAAGTTTAAAAAAGAAAAGTATTTTAAGAAACTCATTAATTGTAATGCAGTTTGTAATTGCCTGTGTAATGATCAGCTGCACTTTTATTATTTATAAGCAGTTTAAGCATTTACAGCAGGCCGATCTTGGCATCAACAAAGATTATATTATCAGTATACCTCTTTATAAACCTGATAAAGGAAGAGAGACAATCGAAAAATTAAGGACAAGGTTATCATCCAACCCCGGCGTCCTTTCCGTAACCGGAAGCAGCATCAATATTGGGCTTGGTAAAGACAGGAGCAGTTCAAAAAGTACTACTGGCTTTGATTACAAAGACAAAAAAATCACTACCAATATCGCTGCTATTGATTACGATTATTTAAAAACATTTGGCGTAAAACTTATTGAAGGCAGGGAGTTTGATAAATTAGATGCTGCTGATACCTCCTACAACGTAATTGTTTCAGAAGCTGTAGCAAAACAGCTTGGTGAAAAACAATTGATGGGCCAGCCATTGTTTATAGACAGCACTTCGCCCCGTTGGAATGTTGTTGGCATATTCCCCGATTTTCACATGTATTCTATGCATGAAGAAATTGAACCCTTGACATTGGTGCTGGATAAAAATGCAGGTTTAAGTTACTGTTTTATAAAAACAAATGCCCAAAACATGGTAAGTGCCATGGAGGCCATCAAAAAAGAAATGGCGGTGCTGGAACCTGGCAAAGAATTTAAAGGAACTTTTTTGGATGAAAATATCAACAACTGGTATCAGCAGGAAAGGATGATGTCGCTGCTGTTCAGCATAGCCGCAGCAATAGCAATTGTACTTTCCTGTATGGGGTTGCTGGCCATGGTTTTATTGATTATTCAGCAGCGTGTAAAAGAAATAGGCGTACGAAAAGTATTGGGAGCAAGTGTGCAAAATATTGCGTTACTTATTTCAAAAGATTTTTTGAAACTGGTGTTTATTGCTGTGCTTATTTCAACACCTCTTGCATGGCTGGCAATGAACAAATGGTTACAGGGTTTTCCTTACCGTATTACAATAGAGTGGTGGATGTTTGCACTGGTGGCAGTAACAGCATTGTTTATAGCCTTGCTAACCATCAGCATTAATACAATTCGTGCGGCAATGCAAAACCCGGTGAAAAGTTTGAGGACAGCCCCCTAAATCCCCCAAGGGGGACTTTTGAAGAGTTCAAAAATTTGAAGTGTTTGCTGAGTTGCAGGATGGTGGAGTTATTAATGATGAAAAGCCCCTCCTAACCTCCCCTGAAGGGAGGAATAAGGCAAGCGGTCACAACTGTGAAGTGTTTGCTTATTAACGGGGTGATGGAGTTAGTGGTGAGTAAAGAATTAATGCTAAAATGGAAGATAAAATGTTTTATAATGATTAGAAGCACCGCCTCCTCTTTTTTGGAGAGGAGGAAGGGTGGTGAGGTCATAAAAAGGTTATCATAAAAATAAAATAAATCACACACAATAAATCAGACATTAAAAATTAAATTTTATGTATAAAAATTATTTCAAAACCGCCTGGAGAAACTTAATAAAAAATAAAGTTTATAGCGCTCTCAATGTTCTTGGTCTCGCAACAGGTATGGCTGTCGCCTTACTGATTGGTTTATGGGTGCATTATCAAATTTCATATGACCGATTTCTTCAGGATTATGGCAATGTTTATAAGGCAAGTGAAAGGTTTTCTGTAAATGACGAAATACAGGTAGGTCAGACCACAGCATATCCTTTGGCAGATGCTATTAAAAATGATATACCAGGTGTAAAATATGTGGCTCAGACAGATGGGATGGGACCGCATGGACTTGTAGCCGGAGAAAAAAAAATTTACATGGAAGGCGCCATGGCCGGTGAAGATTTTTTAAACATTTTTCAATATCCTTTATTGAATGGAAACGCAAATAATGTTTTAAAAGATCCTTATTCAATTGTGCTTACACAATCAACAGCTAAATCTTTATTTGGATATGAAAACCCAATGAACAAAACGGTTCGCATTGATAATAGCCATGATTTAAAAGTAACAGGCGTATTACAGGATTTACCCGGCAACTCTACATTCCGGTTTAATTACATTGTGCCTTTTAGTTTCTTCACTCTTAGTAATGATTGGGTAAAACAAAACGTTTCAAATTGGGGTAATAGTTCATTTCAAACGTTTGTTGCTTTACAACCCGGTGTTTCTTACGCTCAGGTAGAACCAGGCTTAAAAGCGATCATGAAAAAATACAACCCTGAGGTTTACAAAGCAGTAAAGTCCGAAATATTTATGCAGCCATTAAAAGACTGGCATTTGTATGCCGATTTTAAAGATGGGCTGGCAACAGGAGGCTTTGTTGAATATGTAAAAATATTCAGCATAATTGGCTTGCTTGTAATGTTAATAGCGTGCATCAACTTCATGAACTTATCTACTGCACACTCAGAAAAAAGAGCCAAAGAAGTAGGCATCAGAAAAGCAATAGGCTCAGGCCGCAGAGATTTAATTTTTCAGTTTTTAATTGAATCACTTGTTATCACGTTAATTTCATTTATACTTTCCTTATTGTTTTTGCAACTCGCATTACCTTCTTTTAATACACTTACCAAAACCGCAATCAGCATTCCTTATTCCAATGGCTTATTCTGGTGCATTATGTTAAGCTATATTTTACTTACCAGTTTACTGGCTGGCAGCAGACCTGCATTTTATCTTTCTTCATTTAAGCCGGTAAAGGTTTTGAAAGGCACTGTTCAAACTGGAAGAGCGGCAACTTTACCAAGAAAGATTCTAGTGGTGTTGCAATTCAGTTGTTCAATAGCATTAATTATAAGTACAGTTATTATATATCAGCAAGTTCAATACGCAAAAAATCGCCCAACGGGATTTGATGCCAACCGTTTAATAATGACAGATGCAAGCAACGACCTTGTTACAAATTATCCTGCGCTTAAAAATGATTTGCTGCAAAGCGGTATCGTAACCGGTGTTACAAAATCATCAAGCCCTGTTACAGCTATTTACAGTTCAAACAGCATTAGTGACTGGGTAGGAAAATTACCCAACGAAATATTAGGACTGTCAACGATTGGTGTTTCAGATGCTGATTATTTTAAAACGCTTGGGATGCAAATAAAAGAAGGAAGAAATTTTACCGGAAGCATCAGTGCTGATTCATTGAACGTAATCCTGAATGAAGCCGCCGTAAAACGTATGCGGTATAAACAACCTTTAAGCCAGCTTATCACTTGGCAAAATGGAACTCAGAAAGTGAAAGTTATTGGCGTAGTAAAAGATGCATTAATGACATCTCCTTTTTTGCCTGCTGAACCGTCCATGTTTATTTATAATCCAAACTGGTCCGCCACAATCAGCTATCGTTTATCACCTTCTGTAAATACGAATGTTGCACTTACAAAGCTGGCAACGATATTTAATAAATACAATGCTTCTATTCCTTTTCTATATCATTTTGCAGATGAAAGCTATGCTCAGAAATTTGAACTTGAAACGCTTATTGGCAAACTTTCAGGTTTATTTGCAGCCTTAGCTATTTTCATTTCCTGCCTTGGCTTATTCGGGCTTGCCGCATATATGGCAGAACAAAGAAACAAAGAAATAGGGATTCGTAAAGTGCTTGGTGCATCCATCTCACAAGTATGGCTCCTGCTTTCTAAAGATTTTATCATACTGGTATTCATCAGTTGTGTATTTGCCTCACCTATTGCGGATTATTTTTTGCATGACTGGTTACAGAAATATGATTATCGCATCAGCATTGGTGCAGGTGTATTCATTATTAGCGCAGTCATAGCATTGCTGATAACAATTGTTACAGTAAGTTTTCAGGCAATAAAAACGGCAGTGGCAAACCCTGTGAAGAGCTTGAGGACGGAATAAAGCCCCTCCTGACCTCCCCCGAGGGGAGGAACAAGGCAAGAGTTCAAAAATTTGAAGCGAATGCTGGTTGTGTTATAGATGAATAGAAAAATAAAGTTGAAATGGAAGATGAAATGTTTGGTGATGAGATGAAGTACCGTCCCTTCTCTTCAGGAGAAAGGAATGAGGGATGAGGCCGATTTAAAAGAACAAATTTTCAAGAAAGAAATGGAGCACCGCCTCCTCGTCCTGAGCTTGTCGAAGGATAGGGAGAGAGCCTGGCCCTATTTTTTCGGGAAGGAAGGGTGGTGAGGTCACAAAAACGTGAAAATTAAGTAAAAATAATGCTGACTAAATTGAAAAAAAAATCAGACATCAGACATTAAAAAATTAAATATCTAAAATTGAATTTTATGTTTAAAAATTATTTTAAAATCGCATTCAGAACTTTGATCCATAACAGGAATTACAGTATCATAAATATCTCCGGATTGGCTGTTGGTATTGCCGTTTGTATGATGATCTTTATTATTATAAAATTTCAAACAAGCTACGATACTTTTCATTCAAAGAAAGATCGGATTTATCGTGTATTGACTGAATCTCATCATGCAAACGCAGCAAATATTTCTTATGCGAAAAACGTACCTTTTCCAATGCCGACAGGATTAAAAACTGCTTTTCCTCAACTTGAACAGGTAGCTCCTGTTTATGCAAGCCATAATGATGAGTTACAGGTACTTGATGATAACGGAAAGCCTGTAAAAAATTTTAAAGAGCAAAGCGGTGTATTTTATACATCGCCTTCATTCTTTAACATGTTTAATTTTCCTTTGCTCGGAGGTTCATACGAATCATTAAAAGATCCTAACAACGTATTGCTTACAAGAGAAATTGCAGAAAATTATTTCGGTGACTGGAAATTAGCAATAGGTAAAACCATTAAAATAACAGGATATTATAGCATGGATGCAGGATTGTTTCAGTTCCCGGCAACAGCCCTAAAAGTTTCAGGAATTCTCGCAACAATACCGGCAAATACAGACTTTCAGCTAAAATTGGTGGTTTCCTGGGGAACAGATTTTACAGGGGATGCAGTATACGGATTTCAACAACCCCAGTGGAATCAATCAACACC
>JANYGZ010000044.1 GCA_025362235.1 Ferruginibacter sp.
ATGAGTATTGCTTCAGAACCAACCGGAGAAATACAGAGCAAGGGATCTTTAAAGCAATTATGCTACGGGTAGTTAAAGTAAAAACAAAGACATTCAAAGAACTTACTGCTTATGCCTATGCGGCTTAAATTAATGATTCTATAAACTGATTATAAATATTGCCAGATTGTTGTTGCTTTTATTTTGCGGCGGATGTTCCATAAATCGGAAGTGCTAAAAATTTTATGCGTTGGCTGCACAAAACCTACAGCGCATATTTCTGTGCCTTCCGTGGTAAAATTTATCAGGCCTGCTTCAGTTAATGCAAGAGACAATATGTTTGATTCCTTTTTCATGACTGACATTTTTTTATTTTAAAATATTTTGTTTGTTTTTTGAAAAGAACTTTTCTGTTATCTCTTTATGCAATGCCGTGCCAAATTGTAATTACCTAATTTTCAGTACGTTATACAATACTCACCAAATAGGGTGTTCGCTTTCGATACAATTATTATCCGCTTTTGATACAGGTGATACAATATTTTTTAAAGGTTGTTAAAGCTTTGCAAACAGGTTACAAAAAATGGCTGTGTAAAATGATTAGCAACCATATATAGTTTTTGTTGTGATGAATAAAAAACAATTATTTTTATTTTATAAATGAAAATTGTGCGTGTGAATCTTTCGGTATACTTTGCCATAAATACAACCTGCCATCTAAAAAAATAAATTAAAAAAATGAACTTAAAAAATGCCACTATACTTGTAATTGATGATGATACGGATGTATTGACGGCGGTAAAACTTTTGCTAAAAACTGAAGCAAAAGAAGTGGTAACAGAAAAAAATCCTGAGAACATCAAGCATTTAATGGTGGCCAAAAAATTCGATATCGTATTACTGGATATGAATTTCAACAGCAGCATCAATACAGGTAATGAAGGTATTTTTTGGTTGAAGAAAATCAAGGCCATTGATGAAAACCTTGCGGTAATAATGATTACCGCCTATGGCGATATTGACCTTGCAGTACGTTCCTTAAAAGAAGGCGCATCAGATTTTATGGTAAAACCATGGCACAACGAAAAGCTGGTAACCACTATCAGCGATATTTTACAGAAAAAAACTTCCGGCAAATCTGCCCCTTCTTTAAAAGTAACCAACGATTCGGTAATAGGCAACCAATTTTTAGGTACCAGCGAAGTAATGGAAGAAATATTTTATAAAATAGAAAAGATAGCGCCAACAGATGCCAATGTATTGATACTAGGTGAAAATGGCACGGGCAAAGAATTGGTGGCACAGGCCATCTGGCAAAAATCATTACGGTCAAAAAATGCTTTTGTAAAAGTGGATGTTGGAGCACTGACAGAGTCGCTGTTTGAAAGCGAATTGTTTGGCCACAAAAAAGGAGCGTTTACAGATGCCCGTGAGGACAGAATGGGGAGGTTTGAAGCAGCCAGCAACGGAACTTTATTTTTAGATGAAATAGGAAATATATCTTTACAGCAGCAGGCCAAGTTACTAACGGTATTGCAGAGCCGGAATATACAGAGGCTGGGCACCAATGAAGTAACCCCGATTGATATAAGGCTGATATGCGCCACCAACCTGCCGCTTGCCGAGCTGGCCAATGAAAATAAATTCAGGAAAGACCTTGTATACAGGATCAATACAGTAGAAATAACCATACCGCCACTGCGAAAAAGAAAAGATGACATTTTACTATTAGCAAAATATTACGCAAAAATATATGCTGATAAATACCGGAAACCCGTACCGGAATTTGATGCCGCCTGCCAGGATAAATTATTGCAATACAATTATCCGGGCAATGTCCGGGAACTACAATATAGTATTGAAAGAGCCATGATTATGGCAGAGGAAGAAGCACTGCATCCCGGGGATATTATTTTTTCTCCGTTGGAATCAAACACTACCATGACAGAAGAGGCCGGTAATTTTAAACTGAGCAGCATGGAAAAAAATACGATACTAAAAGTTATTGAAAAACATAATGGTAATATTTCAAAAGCCGCCAAGGAACTGGGTATCACCCGCACTGCGCTATACCGCAGATTAAGTAAATATGAAATTTAGGAGCATATTACCCTAAGTTGGAAATATGAAATCTGAAGGACATAAATATTTAAGCAGAATTTTTAAATGACAACACGAACCATAATAGCAACATTTCTTTTGATATGCTTTATTAACTGTAACAGAAATGATAAAACTAAAAAACAAGAGAAAGCAAGTTTGAAGATAGCCATTGAAGTCGTGCCAGAAAACGACAGTTCTTATTCAATTTCTTGGAAAGACACAATTGGACAAAGTAAAGGTTATAATATTCTAAACCGGCCTTTTGAAGTTTGGTGTGTTTTAAAAGACACGAAAAATATTGTTGGATATTATAAAGGTTTAAGTACTCCTTCTAACTTTACATATTTTACAACTAAAGATTCTCTTATTAAAGTGACATTTATGATTGGGCCTAATTTTTTTTCAGATATAATTTCAGAAGAAGAAAGGAAAAAGATTTATGAAAGAAAAGTAAATGTTATGGAGTTTAATCCTATAAACCTGAACATTAAAAATGACCTAAGAAAAACACTAAAATTTATTATAATGGAAAAATAGAAAAGCTATTCTTATGTCTACGTTACCAACAACGAAAATAAAAACACTTTGTAATATTTAAACAAAAACGACTTAACGCCTCAACGGCAAAATTCTTTACGCATGAAATTTAGAAAATTTGAATGGGCTTTATTGATTAGAATCGTATTGTTACTGTCTTTAATTTGTGGCATTGCTTTTTTACTGGTAAAACAGCAATATACTATTGTAGCCATTGGTTGCATGGTACTTGTTTTTTTGGTATTCGACCTGTTTCGTTTTACCAATAAAAGCAACGAAGAATTACAGCAATTTGTTGAGTCTGTTCATTACCGTGATTTTTCCAGGAGGTTTGATGAAAAAAATGCGCCTGCTTCCCTCCAACCCATGCGAAAAGGTTTCAATGAAATCAATACTACTTTCAAAAACATGAGCAAAGAAAAAGAAACCCAGTATGTGTACCTGCAAAACATACTGGAACTGGTTGATACCGGAATATTATCCTATGAACATGCTACCGGTGATATTATGTGGATGAATGAACCATTAAAAAAGCTGCTCGCAATACCCTATTTAAAAACCATCCGTTCGCTTGAAAAAAGGTCGGAAAACCTGTATGCAGAAATTACCTCCATTAACCCCGGAGAAAGTAAAGTAGTTTCTGTAAAAGAAGATAAAACATTTTTTAAAGTGTTGCTAAGCGCCACTGCTTTTCAAACTGATGGCAAAAAATATAAGCTTATTGCATTTCAAAATATCAACGAGGCACTGGAAGAAACAGAATCAAAAGCATGGCAAAAATTATTAAGTGTTTTAACACACGAGATAATGAATTCTGTTGCACCCATTTCCTCATTGGCCGACACTTTAAAAAACCGTTTGCAATCGGCTGTGCATGACCTTAGCAATAAAGGTGGTTCGGTTGATGACCTAGAACTGGGTATTGACACTATAAAAAAAAGAAGTGAAGGCTTAATGAAATTTGCAGAAACCTACCGCAACCTCAATAAAATAAATACACTTACCGTAAAGAAAATTTATGTACGAAACCTGTTTGAATCGATGCATAACCTGATGCAGCCGACACTGGTAAAGAAAAACATTGACCTCGAAATTATTTTAAAAGACCCCGACCTGATGCTGGAAGCAGATGCCAGCCTGATTGAACAGGTATTAATAAACCTGGTAGTAAATGCAACAGATGCCGTAAAAGAAAAAGAAGAGCCGAGGATTTTATTATCAGCATACATCACGCCAAATAATAAGGTGGTAATAAAGGTTGCAGATAATGGCAACGGCATGCCGGAAGAACTCATTGAAAAAATATTCATCCCGTTTTTCAGCACCCGAAAAACCGGCAGCGGTATTGGCCTTAGCCTTTGCAAACAGATAATGTTATTGCATAAAGGCACTATACAGGTGCAAAGTGTGGAAGGTGAAGGATCGGCATTTTTATTATATTTTTAATCCCGGCAAACCAGTCAGACGGAGACCGTCAGACTGGTGGTTAAATTTGTAGAATATTTTCCCCAATACAGATTATTTAACTGTTAAAACTGTATTTTAATAATGATGAAATTCTGGTACGGTTTTTCTTTAATAAAAGTATATGAACAAATGGGTTAAGCGTTGTGTATATTTTATTATAGGCATACTTGGGTTACTCATTATTACCTTCCTGCTGCTGCAAACAAGTTGGGCGAAAAATATAATCCGCCAAAAATTACAAATTTATATTTCCAAAAAAACAAATACAGAATTCCGGATTTCTAAAATTGATTATAGTTTTCCTACGTGGGTAGAAATAGATGGCATATTTATGCGTGACCTAAACAAGGATACTTTATTATATGGAAAAACTATAAAGGCAGAACTTGCCATGCTAAAACTTATTAGTGGCAAATATCAGGTTGATAGAATACTGCTGGATGACATTTATATAAATCTTCATAAAAAAGTAAACGACAGTGTCTTTAATTACCAGTTTGTTATGAATGCTTTTAAAAGCAAATCCGAAAAGGCAACCCATGCTGATACGAGTGCTATTGACCTTTCGTTAAATGAAATCATCTTAAAAAAAATCAGATTTAATATGCTTGATGAAGGCTCTGGAAACTTTACTAAAATGAGTGTAACAGACTTTAACCTGAAGTTGAAAAATATTGATATCAGCAAAATGAATTTTGATATAAATAAACTGTATGCAAATGAATTAAAATTTCAGTTACTAATAAAAAAAGCCGTCGCCGATACTACCACCGTACAAACCACCTCTACCCTTCCAATTTTAAAAGTAGACAGCTTTATTGTAAAAAATAGTTTTATCGAGTATGAAGATGATGTGAATAAAATAAAAAGCAATAATACAATCGGGTTAATGCAGGTTACAAGGTTAACCAATAAGGATAATGCGACTACTTTTAAAGGTAAGTTAATACAGTTATCTGACGCTGATATAGCATTCGATCATTCTCTTATTGCTGCCAAAAATGCCCACCATAAAAAAGACCCCATCACTGTTACAAACAATTACGCTTTTGTAATAGATGAAATTGAACTCAACAATAACCAGGTTACTTATAATAATATTGCATCACCAGCAAAAATAAACGGGCTCGACTATGCGCATCTTGCCATAAAAGGTCTTCGGCTAAAAGGAGTAGACAATTCCTACATGAATGGGAAAATACAATCCACTATAAAAGGGTTTTCTTTTAAAGATAAAAGTGGCTTTGAAATAGATAGCCTAAGCGGCATTGTAAAAATGGATAGCAGCAATATTGATATTAAATATCTTTTTGTAAAAACGGCAACCTCTACCATTCGTGCAAATTCAATAGTGTACCAGCTTTCACAAATAAACAACGGCGGCAGCCCAGGGGGTTTTCCGCAAAATAACATTGAAATAAACAGCGCAATTATTTCAAAAAAAGACCTTGATCTTTTGGCAGATGGCCTTACTGCTAAATATAAAAAGCAAATGAATGCGTTGGGTGATTTACAGGTGAGCGCCAATATTACTGGCACATCAAAACAATTACTAATTCATAACCTTACTGTTCGTTCCCTTCGAGGCCAAACTTTTGCATTGCAGGTATCCGGCACAGCAACAAATTTTACAGACACAAAAAACATATCGTACAATCTCAACATAAAAAAATTTATAGCTTCAAAAGCATTGATTGATCCTTTTGTGAATGAACCCAAACAAATAGTTCAGTTGCCTGCTGTTATCGCTGTAAGTGGTTTACTTGCCGGCAATAGTGCAAGGTTGCAACTAAATCTGCAAATGGTTTCTGCGTTTGGCAAAGCCAATGTTAAAGGCAGCATCATAAATTTTAAAGACCTGGCAAAGATGCAATATGACCTTGTGCTAAATGCTGCAGATTTTGAAACGGGCAAGTGGATTTATAAAGATTCTTTACTGGGTAAATTAACCGGAACTATTACTGCCAAAGGTTCTAATGGCTTTAATATTAAAACGAATAGCATAAAAACTACTGCAGATATAAAATCTTTCAGGGTACAGCAAAATAATATCAATAATATTAAACTCTCGTTGAACCTTGTAAAAAGAATAACTCATTTTATTGCTTCCGTAAATGATGAATTATTGCGGGTAAATATGGAAGGTAACGCCAATGTACACACGGAATATCCTGCAGTATCTGCTGTTATCAACCTGCAAAAAGCAGACTTGTTTGCATTAGGCTTTGCAAAAGACAGCCTTATAATAAGTACGCTTGCAAAAATTGATCTTAAAAATTTAAGCCCGAAAAACCTTGATGGAAAAATTGAATTAGACAGTACATTAGTGACTAATACAAGCGGAAAAATATTTTCTGACACCACTATATTGGTTGCGTTGGTAAGGAATGATTCTACTATTATCTGCCTCAGCAGTCCATTTGCTGATGCCACTGTAGAAAGTAATCTTACCTATATACAAATGCCAGAGCTTTTAAAAGAGGTTATGGCAAATTACCTTTCGGCACAAAACAACACACCCGCCGCCAAAGCGCCTTTAGGTATTATTGCTGCAAGTTTGGTTATAAAACCTAATGAGCAATATAAAACTTTAGTAAAAAAATTCTCATTCAATAAAGTACTGGCAAATGCCACTGTATCTAATACAAATAAAGATAGTATGGTCAAAGGCACTATTACTGCACAGGAAATAATAATGGGCACTAACAAAGTTTCCAATCTTACGGCAAACATTCGCGGCACAAAAGATTCACTACAACTAAAATTAAATACCGATACTCTTAGTGCTGGTAATATTTTGCTATATGATGCAGTTGTAAATGCCGGCTACGGTAATAATATACTTTCTGTTGATATAAATACAAAAGATGAAAAGAAAATAAAACAGTTTGCACTGGCCATCACTGCAATGCAAAACCAAACCAATAATGGATACGATATACATTTAAAAGATTCACTTGTTTTAAACCATACAAGCTGGCAAGTGAATAATAGTAACAGGATACTTACTTCTACACAGGGCTTTAATATAAGTAATTTTGCCATCAGCAATAACAAACAAAAAATTTCTATTGCCAGCACTTCAGAAGCGTTTAATGCTCCGGTAAAAGTTGATATTGATAATTTTAAATTAACTACCATTACCGCAGCCCTTAATAAAGACTCCATGTTAGTAGACGGTTTACTAAATGCGGATTTTACAGCCAGCAATTTCAACCAACCGATACCAACTGTAGATGGAACAGCACAACTGGATAGCATCCTTTATCAACACATGAGTGTAGGAAATTTTAATTTAAAAGCAGGCAGCGATAACGGATCGGTAAATATAACAGGCACATTGAAGGGCAATGGCAATAATGTAGATATGAGTGGTAATTATAACGCCAGCAATATTGATGTTAAGATCAATTTAAATCCCTTGTCTTTATTGAGCCTTCAGCCTTTTACGCAAGGAAATTTAACTCGCAGCAAGGGCACATTAACCGGGCCAGTTACAATTACGGGTGCAGCAAGTGACCCGGTATGGAACGGCGAATTGAACTTTAACGGTGTACAAACTACCGCCGCAAAATTTGGAACTTTTTTAAAGATAGACGGTCAGAAAATAACGCTGCAATACCCAACTATTTCGTTCAATAATTTTACCGTGTTTGACAGCATCGGTAATCCATTAAAAATTAATGGCACACTTACGCAGGACAATCAAAAAAACTTTATATCAGACCTGTCGGTTACTACCAGCAATTTTAATGTTATCAATAATACATCTGCAGATAATAACATGATTTATGGAAAGGCCATTGTAGAGGTAGATGCTGCCGTTAAAGGAAATATAAATGCTCCTGACTTAACAGGAAATATATTGGTAAAAAACGGAACGGAAGTTACTTATGTAAAACAAAGTGTGAGGTCTACATTAAATGAAAGAAATGAACTGATAGAATTTGTAGATATGGATACTATTAGAAACCTGGTAACAAAGCAAACGTTGGAGGATGTTATCAGGTTAAATAAAAATAAAAATAAAGCCGTAAACTATTTACAGTATAATATAAATCTTGAGGTAGAACCTGAAGCAAAGTTTAAAGTAATAGTTGACCCGGCAACAAGTGATGAATTGGATGTACAGGGTAAAGCCCAGATAAATATGGGTGTAAACCCTAACGGAGATGTTACGCTTACCGGCATATATGATTTGAAAGGTGGAAGTTACCAGCTAAATTACGGCCCCGTAAAAAGGAAATTTCTGTTACGGGAAGGCAGTAATATAAAACTAAGCGGCTATGCAGAAAATGCAGAGGCACATATTACTGCGGCTTATGAAATCAGTACTTCCCCTCTTGACCTGATTGGTAACGAGGTTGCCGGATTATCTTCTACCGAAAATACTCAATACAAAAGAAAAGTGCCTTTTGAGGTATTGCTAAAAATAGACGGAACTGTGTCGAAACCGGAATTGAGTTTTGATATTATTATGAAAGACAAAGCAGAAGGTGTTTCATATGAGCTGGCCACTACCATTAAAAATAAATTGACTCAGTTACGCAATGATCCTTCTGCAATGAATAAGCAGGTATTTGCATTATTGGCCCTAAGCCGTTTTATATCAGATCAGAGCCAGGATTATTTTGGCGGCAATGGCACTACCAACACTAACTTATTGGCCAATGAAAGTGTAAGCGGTTTTTTAAATGCAGCAGTAAACGACATTGCAGCCGATCTTATTAAAGGAGTAGATATCGATATCAATCTTAAGACTATAAATGATGATCCTTCGGCTGTAAGAACCGATCTGAATATTATGCTTGGTAAAGCATTTTTAAATGACAGGCTTAACGTATCGTTTGGTAAAAACTTTACAGTAGATGGCAATGACCCGTCCGTTAAAGGCAGAAGAGGTGAAAACAGCAATATTGAATTTATACCAGATGTAAATACAACCTACAAACTGTCAGCAGACGGAAAATACTTGATGAGGGCCTACAGGCGTTCCCAATATGAAGCTATTATGGATGGTTATTTTATTGAAACTGGGCTTGCATTTTCATTTACAATGGACTATGATAAGTTTAAAGAAATAGTAAGCAAAAAAAAGAAATAAAGAAACAAGGAATGACAATGAAATTCAGAATATGGATAATTATTTTATTGGTAACAATATCATCCTGCTCTATACAAAAACATTTACCAAAAGATACATACCTATATAATGGTTCAGAAATTAATATCAAAAAGACGTCGGATAACAAAACAAAATCGGGCCCGGTAAAAAAATATTTGCAAAAAACTACTTTCCCAACAAAAAATAAAATGATTTTTGGGTATGCTTATAAAGTTGGTTTTTGGTATGCCCTGGGTGAACCTAAAAAGCAAAAAGGATTTAAGTTTTGGCTGCTTAAACAATTCGGCGAACCCCCTGTATTAAGTAATAAGGTTGACCTTAAAGCTAATGCAGATAACATGCAGGCCTATCTGGAAAATAAAGGATATTTTAAATCTTCCATAACTGATTCTACAAAAATTAAGGGCTATAAAATGACGGCTGTTTATAATGTACTTCTTACAAGGCCATATTTTATTGATACCATAAAATGGATTCTTGATTCCAGCAAACTAAGCCAGGATATTTTTGCCAGTAAAAACAAAGATGCATTTGTTAAAAAAAATCAGCAATTTGACCTGGAAAATATTAAAGCTGAAGATAAGAGAATGGATATATATCTTAAAAAAAAGGGGTATTATTTTTTTAGCCCCGGTTATATTAAAACGTATGTAGATACTACAAATGGCAGTAATAAGGCCAACCTGTTTTTTAGTGTAAAAAAAGATATCCCGCTTAATGCCACTTTGCCGCAAACCATTAATTCCATTACTATTTTTCCTAATTACACGTTATTGAATCCATCGCCTGATACAAGTAAACAGGGCATGTTTGAATACGATGGAATATTTATAAGGGATACCGTAAAAAATTTCAGGCCATATGCATTGGTGCATTCAATTAATTATCGTTCAGGCTCAATATACAATATAGAGGAACATAATGAATCTTTAAACAGGTTAATCAATCTAGGGGCTTTAAAATTTGTAAAGAACCGGTATCAGCAAGTAGGTGATTCAACTGATCCTTCAAAATTAAATGTGTATTATTATCTAACACCATATAAAAAGAAAACTATTACAACGGAAATTGGAGGGTTTTCAAAATCTAACTCTTTTACCGGGGCACAGCTAAACCTTAATTGGAAAAACAGGAATCTTTTTAAAGGTGCCGAACAATTAAACGTAAATACATTTGGTGCTTTTGAAGTTTCCTCCAAGGACAGTCTAAGAAAAAACAATAATTTTCGGTTAGGCACCGAAGTGTCGCTGTCGATACCCCGTATTATTTCCCCTATTAAAATAAATAATAGCCAAAACTTTTTGCCAGCTACTAAATTTTCTTTTGGGTACGTTTGGCAGCGGCGGCAATTATTATATACCAATAATTTTTTACGCTTTCAATACGTGCTGAACTGGAAGAAAAAAAGCAGTATAGAGCATAGCTTTTCTCCTCTTACTATTACTGTTAACAACACCTCAAAATTATCCGAAGAATACCTGCAGATTGTAAGCAAATACCCGGTACTGCAATATGCTAACAAACCTGAAATGATCGTGGGTGCATTTTATAATTATTTATATACAAGCAAAGACCCGAATGCAAAAAATATATATTATTTTGTTGGAAATATTGATGTTTCAGGAAATATTTTAGGGCTTATAAAAAAACCCGATAGTATATTCAGCAAAAAAATTGGGGGAGCCTATTTTACCCAGTTTGTAAAAGTTGATTTTGATTTTAGGTATTTGCGCAAGTTGCAGGAAAACACCTATTTAGCAAACAGAATTTTTGCGGGCATTGGTCTTCCTTATGGCAATTCTGGATATATTCCTTTTTCAAGGCAATACATCATCGGGGGTGCTTCCAGTTTAAGAGGTTTTCCTCCAAGGCAACTGGGGCCGGGAAGTGTTAAAACAACTGCAGATCAGCAAGTATCTTACCCACAAATTGGCGGCGATTTTAAATTAGAATTACAAACCGAATTACGTTTTCCTTTGGTAGCACAATTAAGAGGTGCCGTATTTGCAGAAACTGGTAATATCTGGACAAGAACTGATTTGTTATACGGAAAAAGCGGTAGGTTAACGAGCCAGTTTTTAAGTCAGTTGGCTGTAGATGGTGGTGTTGGCTTGCGGTTAGATGTGAAAATATTGATACTTCGTTTGGATGTAGCCATACCTTTTAGAAAACCGTGGCTTCCTGCAGGCTCTGAGTGGTTAAACAATTTTGATTTTGGTAATAGTACGTGGCGAAAAGATAATCTTGTTTTTAATTTAGGTTTTGGGTATCCGTTTTAAAGAATGCATTATTACAACATAACCAATGCAAATAGCAAAATAAAAACCAGGCTTGAAATACTTAATACAATACTTAGCAAAGAAAAACTGCGATATGTTTCCTGCATGCTTAAACCGCTGAATTGAGCAATTACCCAAAAGTAAGCATCGTTTGCATGACTAACCATCATAGTTCCTGCAGCAGTTGCGCTTAGCAATAAAGTTAACTGCAGAGGTTCTTTAAACCCTGCAATAAAAGCAATGGGCGATAATATAGATGTAGCCACAATAATAGCAGAGGTTGTAGACCCCTGTGCTGTTTTTAATAAACATCCAATGGCATAAGCTATCAATAAAAAGGCAATGGGAGAAAAGCTTCCGCTACTCACCCACTGTTGAACAATATCTGCCAAAGGTGTTTTCTTTAACACATTACCAAACACCCCGCCAGCCCCAACAAGTATAAGAATAGGGCCCGCATGACTGACTGCCTCAACCATCCAGCTATTGAAAAATTTGGAGCCTTTTTCTTTTACAAGTAATAATGAAAATAGCAATCCCACCAATAACGCTATCACAGGACTACCAAAAAACACCAATAAATTTTTCATCTTAGCAGGCATTGGTAATAGTTCAGCAGCAGAGCCCGCTGCGATTAATAATACAGGAACAATTACCGGCAATATACTTTTCCAAAATACAGGCAATTGTTGTAACTCACCCTCTTTTACATCGTCTGTTGTTTGGTATTGATTGATCTTGTTCAAAAACCTGGAAGCAAATAACCAGCACATAATTGTGGTGGGAATACTAATTAACAAGCCGGTTAAAATAACTGTACCAAGATGCTCACCAAGCCCGAGGTTGGCAGCACCGGCCAATGAACCGGGATGCGGTGGCAATAAAGTATGTGTGATGTACAGGCCACCTGCCAGGCCATTTACAATTGCTGTGTATGATTTTTTACTTTCCCTGCTTAAGGGTTTTGTTAATCCATTTAAAATAACAAAGCCACTATCACAAAATATCGGGATACCCACTACCGTGCCGATAACTGTAATGGCTAAAACAGGTTTATCTTTTCCAAAAAACCGAATGATGGCATCTGCAATACATAAAGTGGCGCCGCTTTTTTCCAGCACTGTACCAATCAAAGTACCCAATACCACCACCAGCCCAATATGTGTCATCATATTTCCAAAGCCTTCGTTGGCGGTAAGCGCAATATCTTTTAAAGGCAATCCCACCGCAAGCCCTGTAAATAAAGCCGCTATCAGTAATGCCAAAAAAGGATGCCATTTAAAGCGGGAGCATACTACTACAATAAATAAAATTGCACCGGTAATAATCAATAAAAGAAGAAGGCCTGTAACCATTGAATAGCTAAATTAATGGATAATTGATAATTTAAAATGCAGAGCCAGATTTTATTAACTATAGCAACAGATAATTTAAGATAGGTGCAAGCATCAACAACTTCAAAAATTATCAATTATTAATTATCAATTATTAATTACGCTTGAATTTTATTCTACAATTATCACCACAATATCCATCACGTTAGTTTGTGTGGGGCCGGTTTTTATCAATCCGCCAGTCTGTTCAAAAAAATGGTAAGTATTGTGGTTGTGCAAATGTTCATTTGCATCGAGTTTAATTTCATTATTTAATAAAATGGTCTGACTATCTACCATTGCGCCTGCTGAATCTGTAGGCCCATCGGTGCCATCTGTACCGGCAGATAAAAAAGTAATTTTATTGGCTGAAGGTTTTTCTCTATTGTAGCTCAATTCAAGGTAAGCGCTTAATGCCATTTGCTGATTACGGCCACCTTTACCATTACCTGTAACTATTACTGTTGTTTCGCCGCCAAAAAGAAAACAAGCGGGCTTGCTTCCTGAATATTGCCTGCATTTTTTTACTAACTCACGGCCAACAATAGACGCATCTCCTTTAAGGTTGTTGCTTACAGCACCAATATAATAACCAAGCTCTATTGCCTTTGCCTTCGCAGCTTCCAATGCTATACTATTACTGCCTATAATTTTATTGTAACTGTTTTTAAATATATCATCACCCCCTTTTGGCGTATCCTTTATTATTCCTTTAACTCCATTATCAATATGAGCAATAATTGAATCCGGTAAGTGGCTTAGTAAATTGTATTTTTTAAGTATTGTGCAGGCATTTTCAAAGGTAGTGTTGTCGGGTACGGTTGGGCCGCTGGCTATCACCGATAAATCACCACTAGGTACATCAGAGATAATGAATGAAAAAAAACTGGCTAGCGGTGCATGGCGCAATAATTGTCCTCCTTTAATTGTAGACAAATGTTTACGCACTGTATTCATTTCATAAATATCTGCACCTGATTTAAGCAGCCGTTCAAAGGTTTGCTGAATATCATTTAGTGTTGCAGCCTGTGGAATATCTATCCATAATGCAGAGGCGCCTCCACTTATAAGGCAAATAACAATATCATTTTTGACAGCCTGTTGTAATAAGCTAATTATATCTGCTGTTGCCTTCACCCCATTTTCATCGGGTACAGGGTGAGCTGCTTCTTTACAAATTATTTTTTGCAGTGGTAAAGAATGACCGTATTTAGTGACTACTATACCTGCGGTTAATAAATCACCTAAAATTCCCTCTGTTGATTTGGCCATGGCTGCGCTGGCTTTTCCTGCCCCAATGACGTAGATTTTTTGTAAATCATTTATCAAAAACTGCTTGTCAAAAATGTGCAGCAAATTATTTTTAATAAACAAATGTGCCGTCATTAATTGTGCCGGGTGAACAGCTGCTACCGCAGCATTAAATATTTGTAGGGCATTTTGCCTGGCAATCATTTTTATTATCTATTGGTGTGGCCTCACAACTTACAATAAAAACTTTAAAGGGATAAGTTTTGCTTTAATGCAATTTTCCCGCAGTGTTCAATAAAATATGACAACAAAATTGTGTTCAATTAAATACCCATTTTACTGTTTACAGTATAATGGGTATTAGTATAAATGTCATGCGTTAACAAAAACTCCATTTGCTAATTTATAACTGTTTTGTATGACAGAAGATATAGTAAGAATTACATTTTCATAAGGGGGTATAAAAACGGACCGTATATATGAAGCAGATTGATTATTCAAAATATATCTATGAACGATCAAGACGCTTTCCAAAAACCAAGGATACTAAAAATAGTACGATAAAAATGTAAAAAAATATTTTGCCTATTGATATTGCACTTGCTGCAATACCGCCAAATCCAAATATTGCTGCTACTATTGCAACAATAAAAAAGGTAACTGACCAGCGTATCATAATTGTTAGTTTTAAGATGATAAAATTTGTTTTATGGTAGTTTTGTATGTATGAATTTATGAGGCACTACCCTATCTTCAAAAATTACTGCCACCACACACAATCCAATAAAAATAAAGTATATAGGCATTGTTAAGGAAGAAGTGTAACCAGGTATATTTCCAAACTGAAATATTGCAGCTACAATGGCTCCGAATAAAAAAATGATTGTCCAGCGTAACATAGTTGTAAGTTTTAGATTGCTTAAAAATTTATCTTTTCTATTATAATATATGAAAATACTGTGCCATAGTTATTTTGAAAGGCAAAATGAGGCGTGGCTTATAAATATGGGGATTTAATTCAACATATTGGGAAGGCCTTGATTATACCACATACAATAAAATTATCCATCAATGCAAAGCAATCATCATGGTACAATTTATACCTGTGCCTTACAAAAAACTGAAGACGATTTGCTGCATAAATTTCAATTTGTTTTAGTGAACATCCTTAAAATACAATGGAGTAGCTTATATTAGTACCTTAATTCAACATCGTTAAAATGATTAAAAAATATAAAAGTGATAGTATAGATTGGAAACATGTATTAAGCCCTAATAACCTTTTTCTTACTTTTTTAGGTACAGCCATTGCCGTATTGGCCATGAAAGGTTTTATGATACCCAATAAGTTTATGGATGGCGGCATTACCGGTATATCTATATTACTACATGAAATATTTCATATAAATATCAGTGTACTTGTAATTGTATTAAACATATTTTTTATTTACTTAGGGTACAAAAGAATTGGTAAAACCTTTGCAGTGCAAACAACCATTGCAGTGCTACTGCTTTCTATTGGATTGCTTTTTATACATATAAAACCCTTTACCAACGACAAATTTTTGATAGCTGCTTTTGGGGGCATTGTAATGGGTACGGGTGTTGGTTTAGTTATAAGGGGTGGCGGTGTTATAGATGGAGCGGAAGTGATTGCCGTTTTTACTGGTAGAAAAACAGGTTTTAGTAACAGCGAAATCATCATGCTTTTTAATACCATCATTTTTGTGGTAGCGGCCTTTCAATTTGGTAAAGAAACCGCCATGTATTCCATCATCACTTATTTTACAGCTACAAAAGCTACCGATTATGTAGTAGATGGCATTGAAGAATTTACTGCAATGAATATAATAACATCGCAACAGGAAGAAATAAAAAATTTTCTTGTAAACGAACTGGGAAAAGGCATTACAGTATATAAAGGCGAAAGAGGTTACCTGCCCGGCAGTTTTGAAACCAAAATAGATTGTGAGATCATTGTTACCATTATTACACGTTTGGAAATAAAGCAAATAGAGGAATCTGTAATGAAAATTGACCCCAAAGCATTTGTATATGTTCAAAGCATCAAAGAAGCAACAGGAGGCATTTTAAAAGCAAAACCCCATACTAAATAATAAGCAAAAAAAATAACGCACTTTTAGAATGCGTTATTTCTTTAATCCTCTTAAATATAAAGTTTTTTCGCAGTACCCTGTTTTAGTTTCCAGTTTCAGCTGCAAGTTCAAAAAGTTTGATAAGCCCTGGATTTAATATAATTTCAATGCGGCGGTTTGCTGCTTTTCCTTCCTTGGTATCATTACTTGCAATCGGGGAAAATTTACTTCTTCCGGCAGATAATATTCTTGAAGGAGATAGTGAATAATCTTTTATCAAGGCACGAACCACACTATTGGCCCTTTCAGTACTTAAAGCCCAGTTGTCTTCATATTTTGCAGTGTGAATTTTCATTATATCTGTATGCCCAATTACGTAAACCTGTACCTTGGGGTATTGGTTAAGTATTGAAGCCAAAGGAGATAATTCTGCTTTTGATGATTTACCAAGCACCGCATTTCCTGATTTGAATAACATTTTTTCAGGCAGTTGAATATGTAACAAACCTTCTTTATAAGTAACATCAATTCCTGAATCGATTAGCGCACCAAGCCCAGCAACCAGTTTTGTCTGAATTTCGTTCATGGATGTACCTTGTGCTGCAAGGGCGGCATCCATTTGTTGCTTATTCATTTCATTCTCTGCTTTCAAAGCCTTGTATTTCGCCGCATCACCAGCCAATGCCTGGTTTGTTGCTGTAAGAGTAGACACTTGCTTATTAAGGTCGCCAATTTTTGCATTAGCACTTGCTACATTTGTATTACAGCTGGATAACTGGCTTGTCAGACTTGAAACTTTTTCTTCCGAAGCTTTTAACTTTTTACTTGCGCCGCAGGAGCTAAGCGCTATTACCGAAATAATAATAAGTCCTGATGTTAACTTTGATTTCATGATTGTTGTTTTTATTTAATAATGAATAATGTTTTAAGAATTAGGACTACAAATATATTAAAATAGATTTATTTATTTTAATATAAACCTATCAAATATTTATTTTGATAGATATACGGATAATGTGTCATGTAATTGAAAAACTTTCACAATCTACGGCCCAAACTATCGGTAACACATTAAATTATTATTACCAGGACAAAACCCCAAATTACAAACATGCTCATTCACCATTCAATCAAAATGAATAAGTTTCTTTGGATTACTACTACAGTTGAAACTAAAAAAATGCATGAAGAAAGGCATCCCTTTATCAATAAAAATAATTCTAATTTTGTTCTTTCCCCGGCATTTTATTCCTCTTCACTATTCATTAACCAACTCAATAAATGTGCCAGTACCCTCAATGCTCGTGTTTTAAATTAATAGGGGATGTCTGCAGCAATTACAACCGGAATAATGGTCTTAAATGAGGCACCAATAAATCGCTGACAGATTTATTGGTGCTTCATTTCGATAATTTAAAAAATTGAAAACCTTATTATACCAATTGTTACTATTGAACCTAATAAATAATTACAATAAAAATCGGTTTGCTGATTCAGCAAATTTTTATTTACATTTAGAAACTGAAATTGTAAGTCAGTACCAGTTAAGCACCTCCAATGAAAGCCTTAATGTATTGACCCGGTAAAACGGGCATTATTCTAAAACCACTTTGGTATGACAATAGGCAAACCCTGCTTTATTTTTAATAAAATAGTTATATACAAGCTGCTTTTTATTTGCGTGTTGTTTTTTTTGTCAGCCCTGCAAACCAATGCACAAGCACCTTCTGAAAAAGGCCTGCCCTTTATTACCAATTACCGTTACCAGGACTATGGCGCCGATGGCACTAACTGGTGGGCAACCGAAGATGATAATGGTGTATTATATTTCGCCAACACCAAAGGTGTATTAACGTATGATGGCAGCCAATGGGAATTATTGAAACCATCAGGGGTAAGGTGTGTTGAAAAAGGCAAGGATGGAAAAATTTACCTGGGTACAAATGGCGATATCGGCTACCTATTTTCTGATAAAAAAGGAAAACTTCAATTTGTTTCTTTAAAAGATAAATTACCCGAGAAATACCGCAGTTTCCAGGAAGTATGGGAAATGGGAACAACAAGCACCTATATTTATTTTAAAACAAACAATTTTATTTTTATATGGGATTATAATAAAATGCGTGTAGTGGAAAGCACGGAAAGTTTTCACATAACTTCAGTTATACACGACCAGTTGTACACACGCATCTGGAACCGTGGATTAACAGTACTTAAAAACGACAGTTTTTATGTAGTACCCAATGGCGAAAAATTTACCAATGAACGCATTTATGTTATGCTGCCGTATGATGAGAAAAATATCCTCATCGGCACCCGCACACAGGGCTTGTTTTTGTACGATGGTAATAATTTTACCCCATTTAAAACGGAGGCTGACCCCTATATTTTTAATACGAGCCTTTACGGTGGCCTTGTATTGAGCAATGGCTTATTTGCATTAAACACCTTTAACAATGGCCTGGTTATTATTAACCGCCAGGGTAAGCTGATACAGCGTATAGATAAATCAATGGGGCTACAGGACAATTCTGTTGACCAGTTATTTGAAGACTCCCGTGGCATATTATGGATGCCGCTTTTCAATGGAATTGCAAAACTGGATCTTCATTCTTCCTTCACTTTTTTTGATGAATCAATGGGGCTGCCTGCTAAAACAGTTTTTAATGCTGTTAGTATAAACGATACGGTGTATGCAGGTACCAATAACGGTGTTTATTTTTTAGACAAATCAACTAATCGTTTTAAATATGTTACCGGTACCATTGGCCAGGTATACGACATCCAAAAATTTAAAAACTATGTAATAGTTGGTGGTGCCGAAAAGGGCTTTTTAAAAATCAGCGCAGGAAAGGCATCCCCATTGATTGAAGGTGTAAATTATGATTTTCATGTACAGCATTTTATACAGTCAAAAATTGATTCGACTGTTTTTTATTTCGATTTAAGAAATGGTATAGCCACAGTAAGGTATAACCCCAAAACCGGCAGCTTTGCAATAGAGTCTTCCAGGAATGATGTAAAAGGTCGTCGTGCAACCCAATTCCTTGAAACAGAAGATGGTAATTTATGGGTTTCGGGCAATAAAAGCAGTGAACTAATTTTGTTAAAGCCTGACAGGTCAGCCGGGAAAGTAAATATTGCCAATGCACCGCTCATTGTATATGATAATAAAAAAGGGCTTCCCATTGGTGGTGTCTCAATTGGTGTGTATGATGGAACTGCTTATTTTGTATCATCTGCAGATTCGATATTTACCTTTAATAAAAAAACAGACCGCTTTATACAGGACACCGGTTCTTTTCTAAAAAAATATATTGAAGACGATGCAGATGGGGCTATCATTTCCCCAACTGACCAAAACGGTCGTATATGGGCAAATTATGGAACAGGCATGTTTGTAAAGATTCCTGCAAAAGACGGCAGTTATAAAATAATAGAAGCACCCTTCAGGGAACTGAAAAAAAATAATCCGGTATGGTCAATTAATCCAACTATAGATAAAAATGGTAATACTGTCGTTTGGTTTGCGGGGAGGGATGGCATTGTACGGTATGATGGGAATTTGGAAGAAGCAACGAGCAGGCCCTTTAAAACTATTATCCGCGGAATAACGCTTAACGAAGACTCTGTTTTTTATTCGGGCTTTACACTTCCTGCAGATAAATCCGCGTTTTCACATCAATATAATTCAGTCCGTTTTAAATATGCCGCGCCATTTTTTAAACAGGAAAATGAAACCCTGTTTGCAAGCTTGCTTGAGGGCCGTGATAAAAACTGGTCAGATTGGAACAAACAAAATTTCAGGGATTTTGGAAACCTGCCTGCAGGCAATTACACTTTTCGTGTAAAGTCAAAAAATATTTACGATACAGAAAGCCCTGAATCAAGTTTTACTTTTATAATATTACCACCATGGTGGGCCAGTTGGTGGGCTTATTTATTGTATGCAATAGCTATAGTTGCTATTATTTATTCGCTTATCCGCTGGCGTACCCGTCAGCTGCATGAAAAACACCGTGAGCTTGAAAAAACCGTAACAGAACGTACCGCACAATTAAGCGAACGTGTAGAAGAATTGGCGGTAATTAACAGTGTACAGGAAAGCCTTGTTGCTAAAATGGATATTAAAGGAATTTATGAATTGGTAGGAGAAAAAATACGCGACATATTCCAGGCACAGGTGATAGATATCGTTACATATGATCCACAAAATAATCTTATAGAGGATCAATATGCTTATGAAAATGGCGACAGAACATTGTTGGGTTCAAGAGAACCAAAGGGCTTCAGAAAACATGTAATACAAACAAGCCAGTTATTGTTACACAATGCCAATGTTGAACAGGCAATGCACGATTTTGATAATACCGTTTTAATCGGAGAAATACCAAAATCGCAGGTATTTGTTCCAATGATAGCCGCAGGCAAAGTAAAGGGAATTATCAGTCTGCAAAACCTGGATCATGAACAAGCTTTTTCCACTTCAGATATCAACTTGCTTACAACGCTTGCTAATAGCATGACGGTAGCATTGGAAAGTGCAAGGCTCTTTGACGAAACTACCCGCCTGTTGAAGGAAACCGAACAACGCAATGCAGAACTGGCAGTTATAAACAGCGTACAGGAAAGCCTGGTTGCCAAAATGGATATTAAAGGCATCTATGAACTGGTAGGTGAAAAAATACGTGAAATATTTGATGCACAGGTGATAGATATTGTTACGTATGACAGGGAGAAGAATCTGATAAAAGATATGTATTCTTTTGAAAAGGGTGACCGTACTTTAATTGGCCTTAGGGAACCAAAAGGATTTAGAAAACATGTTATACAAACAAGCCAGTTGTTATTACACAATAGCAATGTTGAGCAGGCAATGCAGGATTTTGGAAATGCAATTGTAATAGGCGAAGTTCCAAAATCGCAGGTGTTTGTGCCAATGATAGCTGCGGGTAAAGTAAAAGGGATTATCAGCCTGCAAAACCTGGATCATGAACAGGCGTTTTCCAATTCGGATATCAGTTTGCTGACCACGCTCGCAAATAGCATGAGTGTAGCTTTGGAAAGTGCAAGGCTATTTGATGAAACTACCCGCCTGTTAAAAGAAACAGAACAACGTACGGCCGAATTGGCAGTAATTAATAGTGTGCAAGATGGCCTCGCAAAAGAATTGGATATGGATGGTATTTACAACCTTGTAGGTGACCGTGTACAGCAGCTCTTTAATGCACAGGTGGTAATTATTGCCAGTTTTGACCTTGACAAAAAAATGGAATATTTTAATTACGCATTTGAAAATGGCGAAAAGGTTAAGACAGCGACAAGGGAAATCAATAAGCTAAGACAACTCTTAATAGACAATAAACGTTGCATTTATATAACAACTGAAGAACAGGCAAAAGCAGAATATGGGTTAACAGCAATTCCAGGTACAAAAATGCCCAAGTCACTTTTGTTCGTTCCATTGCTTACAGGAAATATTATAAGAGGCTATATAAGCCTTCAAAATATTGATAAAGAAAATGCTTTTTCTGATGCTGATATCCGGTTGCTGGAAACCCTGGTTAACAGCATGAGCGTTGCTTTAGAAAATGCAAGACTCTTTGATGAAACCACCCGCCTGTTAAAAGAAACAGAACAACGTACTGCAGAATTATCTGTAATCAACAGCGTACAGGATGGGCTTGCTAAGGAACTGGATATACAGGGAATTTATAACCTGGTGGGTGAAAAAATACGGGAGATTTTTACTGCCCAGGTTATCGATATCGTTACTTACGACCCTAAATTAAATTTAATTGAAGACCGTTACAGTTATGAAAAAGGCGACCGCACTTTATTAGGCGCCAGAGAGCCAAAGGGTTTCAGAAAAAATATCATAGAAACGGGGCAATCATTGGTCATTAATTATGATTATGAAGCTGCTAGTGCAAAATTTGATAATACTATCCTTATTGGAGAGCAACCCAAGTCGGCGGTGGTTGTACCAATGATGTCAGGAGGTAAGGTAAATGGCATGTTAAGCCTGCAAAACCTTGACCGTGAAAATGCCTTTTCTGAAGCAGATGTAAATTTATTAAACACCCTTGCTAATAGTATGAGTGTGGCTTTAGAAAGCGCAAGGCTTTTTGATGAAACCAACCGTTTGTTAAAAGAAACCGAACAACGTACCGCCGAACTTTCTGTGATAAACAGTGTGCAGGAAGGCCTGGCAAAAGAACTGGATATACAGGGTATTTATAACCTGGTAGGTGAAAAAATACGCGACATTTTTAATGCCCAGGTTTTTGATATTGTTACCTACGACCCTAAATTAAATATCATTGAAGACAGGTATGCTTACGAAAAGGGCGATACCACTTTATTGGGTCCAAGGGAACCTAACGGCATCCGAAAAAAAATTATTGATGCCGGGCAGCCTGTAATTATTAATTATGATTATGAGAAAATTAGTGCACAGTATGGTAGTACAGTTCTTATCGGAGAGCAGCCTAAATCTGCAGTTATTGTTCCTCTAATTTCCGGCGGTAAGGTAAACGGAATGATCAGTATACAAAACCTCGATCATGAATATGCATTTTCTGATGCAGATATAAACCTGTTAACCACCCTTGCCAATAGTATGAGCGTTGCCTTGGAAAGCGCAAGACTATTTGATGAAACCAACCGTTTGTTAAAAGAAACCGAACAACGCACCGCTGAATTATCTGTTATTAACAGCGTGCAGGAAGGTCTTGCCAAAGAGCTGGATATACAAGGTATTTACGAATTGATTGGAGAAAAAATGAGGGAGATCTTTAATGCCCAGGTATTTGATATTGTAACCTACGATAAAATAACTCAGTTAATAGAAGACAGGTATACTTATGAAAAAGGAGACCGAAGTTTATTAGGGCCACGACCACTAAGTGGATTTAGAAAACATGTAATTGAAAAGGGCCAGACATTAGTGATTAATAACAATATGGCAAAGCACATGCGGGAACTGGGCAATGTTGTAATGATTGGTGAACAATCAAAATCTGTAGTTTTTGTACCCATGTTTGCAAGCGGAGAAGTAACAGGGGTAATAAGTTTACAGAATATAGATCAAGAAAATGCATTTTCTCCATCAGATGTAAGATTGCTTACCACATTAGGAAATAGTATGAGCGTTGCCCTGGAAAGTGCAAGACTTTTTGATGAAACCAACCGCCTGCTGAAAGAAACTGAAAAGCGTACTGAAGAGTTATCGGTAATTAATAGTGTGCAGGAAGGTCTGGCAAAGGAGCCCGATATAAATGGTATTTATGAATTAGTAGGAGAAAAAGTGCGGGAAGTTTTTAATGCGCAGGCTATTGATATTGTAACATACGATAAAAAAGCGGGATTAATAGAAGACCGCTACACCTACGAAAAAGGCGATCGCACTTTGCTCGGAAAAAGGCCATTGAAAGGTTTTAGAAAGCATGTGATTGAAACAGGAAAAATACTTCTCATCAATAAAGATGTTGATAAATTAAGATCAACTTTCGACAATACGGTAATTGTTGGACAGGCTGCCAAATCACTGATATTTGTACCTATGATAACAGGAGTTGAAGTTACCGGCGTTATTAGCCTTCAAAACCTTGACAAGGAAAATGCTTTTTCAGACGCGGATGTAAATCTTTTAACAACCTTTTCCAATAGCATGACGGTGGCTCTGGAAAATGCACGCTTATTTGATGAAACCACTCACCTGCTGGCTGAAGCTAAACAAAGGGCTACCGAGTTAAGTACTGTAAACAATATCAGCAGAGCATTGGCTTCGCAATTAGATGCCGATGATTTGATAAAATTAGTGGGCGACCAGTTAAAGGATTTGTTTAAAGCCAATATTGTTTACCTGGCATTACTCAATAAAAAAACAAAAACAATTTATTTTCCTTATCAGTTTGGCGATGATATGGAGCCAATGAAATTGGGCGAAGGATTAACGTCAAAAATTATTGTTACCGGCGAACCTCTTCTTATCAATAAAGATGTAGATGAACAAACCGTACAAATGGGCATAAAAAGTGTAGGTTTATCTTCTGCCTCTTATCTTGGCGTACCCATACCTGTAGGTGATGAAATTATTGGTGTACTAAGTGTACAAACTACAGAACAGGAAAATCGTTTTAACGAAAACGATCTTCGGCTTTTATCAACCATTGCTTCTTCGGTAGGCGTTGCTTTAAGAAACGCAACACTTTTTGAAGATGTAAAACTGGCTAAGATGGAAGCTGAAGCTGCAAGTAAACTTGCAGAAAAAGCCAACGAAGCCAAAAGCGCTTTCTTGTCAACAGTAAGCCACGAATTAAGAACGCCGTTAACATCTGTTTTAGGGTTCGCCAAAATCATCGAAAAAAGATTGGTAGAAAAAATATTCCCCATCGTTGATAAATCTGATGCAAAAACCGGCAAAACAATCAACCAGATCAGCGATAACCTGCACATTGTAATATCCGAAGGCGAAAGGTTAACGCACTTAATTAATGATGTGCTGGATCTTGCAAAAATTGAAGCAGGTAAAATGGAATGGAACCAGGAAAATGTTTCCATGGCAGAAGTAGCTGAAAGAGCTATTGCAGCCACCACTTCTTTATTTGATCAAAAATCATTAAAGCTTATTAAACAGATTGATGACAATCTTCCTGATATAACCGGCGACAAAGACAAGTTGATACAGGTAATAATTAATCTCATTTCCAATTCAGTAAAATTCACCGACAAAGGTTCTATAACCTGTAAAGTTTCAAAGAAGAAAAATGAATTGGTGGTTAGTATTACCGATACCGGAATTGGCATTGCAGAAGAAGATTTTGGTGCAGTGTTTGAACAATTTAAACAGGTGGGTGGAGATACGCTTACAGACAAACCAAAAGGAACCGGTCTTGGCTTGCCTATTTGTAAAGAAATTGTAGAACACCACGGCGGAAGAATTTGGCTGGAAAGCGCACAGGGCAAAGGCAGCACTTTTTCATTTGCTTTACCAGTTATTAAAGGCACAGCTTCATCAAGGCCCATACATTTGGATGACCTTGTAAAACAGTTAAAAGAAAGGGTGGCCATTTCACAAATACATATCCAGGGGCAGGCATCAAATATTCTTATTGTAGATGATGATGAATCCATTCGTACATTACTTCACCAGGAGTTGGGCGATGCCGGGTATAATATTATAGAAGCCCGTAACGGAAAAGAAGCACTGGCCTGTGTTAGAAAGCAACGGCCCGACCTGATAATCCTTGATATAATGATGCCCGAAATGAATGGTTTTGATGTGGCAGCTGTTTTAAAAAATGATCCTGAAACAATGGATATTCCTATTATTGTTTTGTCGGTTGTACAGGATAAGGCAAGAGGCTTTAGAATTGGTATCGACAGGTATCTTACTAAACCCATTGACACAGGGCTTTTATTTGCAGAAATTGGCAGTTTGCTGGAACAGGGCAAATCAAAAAAGAAAGTAATGATTGTAGATGAAGATTCCGGCGCAGTAAGTACACTTACAGATGTACTTACCACAAAAGGATACGAGGTAATGGAAGCAAACGAAAATGAATTATTGGAACAGGCCGTTAAAAATTTGCCAGACATTATCATTATCAGCTCCGGCCTTTCCGGTAAACAGGATATTGTAAAAACACTAAGGTTTGAGAAAGGGCTGGAAAATGTTTTATTCCTGGTATATCAATAAAAAATATTTTTATTGATATGATTTTGCAAAATGGAATGACCTAACGCGACACCTGCCATGCCGGAACGCCACGGTTGGTGTTCCACCCACCGAAAAAATAAAAAAAAATATTATTTAATAACAAGGAACAATTTAAAAATGGAACAAAAAATTTTAATAGTAGATGATGAAGCACACATACGTATGCTGATAGAACAAACGCTGGAAGAACTGGAAGATGAAGGTGTAGAATTTTTAACCGCTGAAAACGGAGAGATAGCGCTGGAAATTATTCGTACAGAAAAACCTAATCTTGTTTTTTTAGACGTAATGATGCCAAAAATGAATGGTATG
Source organism: Ferruginibacter sp. (assembly GCA_025362235.1). Taxonomy (GTDB): domain Bacteria; phylum Bacteroidota; class Bacteroidia; order Chitinophagales; family Chitinophagaceae; genus Ferruginibacter. The sequence goes on from JANYGZ010000044.1 coordinate 26,247, forward strand.
GAAGTTTGCAGAAGAGTAAAAAAAGAATTGGAGATGAATGAGGTGTTTATTGTTTTATTAACTGCAAAGGGACAGGAACTTGACCGTTTAAAAGGCCAGGAAGTTGGAGCAGACGTGTATATGACAAAACCATTTGATCCAGAAGTAATATTGAATAAAGCAAAAGAAGTATTGGGCATTGCCTGATAAAAACCTGGTAAAAACTAGCAATACTAAAAACCCTGATGGCACAACCTGCATTAAAATCTATACTCGGCAAAAATAGTGAAACTGTCGCCTGGCTTCAATCCTGGATAGATATGTTTACTATTGAGATAGCTGTAGAAGACAATCAAAATAAACTGTTATTTGGGTCTTCAACCATCAATGCGCAACAATCCTTTCCTATAACAATAGAAAATGAAATTGCAGGTTTTGTAAAAGGGCCCGATAGCGCATCTATGATTGCACGTCTTTTATCACTAATGCTGCAGAAAGAAGCAGAGAGAAAAAAACTGGGAACAGAAGTGTTGAACTTATACCAGGAGTTAAATGTAATTTATAATTTTTCAGAAAAACTTACGCAGACAATCGATCCGGATGTAATTGCCCAGATAACACTTGAACAGGCGATGCATTCCATTCCGTCGCACAGTGGTGTAATTGTTTTGTGGGATGAAAAAACCCAACAATTGCTAACACCGGCGAGGTCTGGTGAGCCACTTTTTAATAAAGATTCGTTACAGCATAATGCAGGGCTCCTGCTTAAGATTGGATTAAGCGGACAATCAGAAATCATCACGGATATATCTGTGTTGAAAGAAAATAATATTATTAAAAACGATGTGCAGTCGCTTATTTACGCTGCTATGAAAGTGAAGCATCGCATTATGGGTGCAATTATCCTTGCAGGTAAAGATGCAGAGCAGTATTCCGCTGCACATCTTAAATTACTCGTTACGCTTGCCCTGCAGTCCTCCACGGCTATTGAAAGTGCGATGTTGTACGAAAAAAATATTCGTGAAGTACGTGAAAGAGAAGAAGCCATTTTGCGTATACATGAAGTGACCAAAAAATTTGTACCCAACGAGTTTATCCGTTTATTAGGAAAAGCTTCCTTAACAGATGTAAAATTAGGTGATCAGGCAGAAAAAATAGTAACCGTTTTATTTACTGATATCAGGGACTTTACTTCCCTGTCAGAAAATATGACACCGGATGAAAACTTCAGGTTTGTATCTTCATTTAATGAACGCCTTGGGCCCATTATTCAATCGCACCATGGCTTTATTAACCAGTACCTGGGTGATTCCATCATGGCCATATTTCCGCGTCATCCCGAAGATGCATTAAATGCGGCTATTGCCATGCAAAAAGCCGTTCATCAATTAAATATTCAACGGCAGGCGCAAGGCCTTCCTATTATTAAGGCGGGTATTGGTATGCACACCGGCCCGCTTATTATGGGTATTACCGGTGATGAAAACCGGCTTGATGCGGCAACAATTTCTGATACAGTTAATACTGCTGCACGAATAGAAAGCCTTACAAAATATTACAGGTCTCCCCTGCTGTTGAGTGGTGAAACACTCCGTCAAATTAAAGATCATGATAAATATCATTTGCGGCATTTAGGAAAAGTACAGTTAAAGGGAAAATACAAATTACTTAGTATTGTTGAGTGTATAAATGGTTATCCTGAATCAGATCTGCAGAAAAAAACAAAGACACTTATTAAGTTTACCGAATCAATGAACTATTATTTTGATCAGCATTTTGAAATTGCCATCGAAGGGTTCAGGTCAATTATTTCAGTAGATCCTGAAGATCATACAGTGAACTTCTTTATGGAAAATGCTTTGAAATATCTTGGAAAGGGTGTTCCTGAAAATTGGACAGGTGCAGAAGAAATGCTGAACAAATAAATTTGTTCTTTGCTGGCTGAATTATCCCTTTGAACGAAAGGTAAATCTAAAAATATTCTGTAACAGATATTTTCATAAAGTATGCCTGTATTTAATTTGATTTTCCATTAAATTATCATAGATTTAATAGGATTATCATTTGAAAATTTTTTGTATATGCCAGCATATGAAATTGAGATCATTTTAAACCGGCAGTTAGCCGATTGTCTTTCAATACCGGTTTTTATTACTGATACAAAAGGCAACCTTATTTTTTATAATGAACCTGCTGAAATTCTTTTAGGAAAAAAGTATAGCGAAACCGGGGAAATGAAGGTTGAACAATGGTCTACCATATATAGCCAGATGGATAAAGATGGTAATCAGATACCTCCCGATGAGTTGCCACTTGTCAGAACAATTAGAGACTGTACCCCAAATCATAAGACTTTCTGGATAAAAAGCCTTCAGGGCAATATAGAAAAAATTTCCCTCACAGCTTATCCTATTATTAGCAGAGAAAATAAATTTTTAGGCGCTGTTGCCATTTTCTGGAAAGCCAAAGAAGATGAAAATTAACTCATGGGGCGTTCGAGGTTCCATACCAACTTCCGGCGCCGACACAAAACATTATGGTGGAAGAACTTCAAGTACATTGGTATCTGAAGATGGGGAATTATTGGTCCTTGATGCGGGCTCGGGTATACAGGAATTTAATTCGATAAATGCCGCTACTTATAAAAGAGTGGACATCTTGTTGACACACCTGCATATGGACCATATACAGGGCCTTGGTTTTTTTAGCCCGTTTTTTGTTCCTGATCTTGAAGTGCATATCTGGGGGCCCTTAAGCAGCAGGAATAGTTTGCATTCAAGAATCAGCCGGTACCTCTCCCCTCCTTTGTTTCCGGTAACCATCCGCGAATTGCCCTGCAATCTTATTCTGCATGAAATTGGAAACAGTCAATTTGAAATTGGGCATTTTAAAATACAATCTGCGTTTGTTATTCACCCGGGTCCTACTGTAGGTTATCGCATAACTGGAAACAAATCTGTTTTTACTTATATCCCAGATCATGAACCGGAATTAGGGCGCAATGGAATTATTAAAGACCCCAAATGGATTTCAGGATATGACCTTGCAGCAGGTGCCGATTTGTTATACCATGATGGACAATATACCACTGAAGAATATAATAAAAAAAGAGGCTGGGGCCATACCAGTATGGTAGATACTTTGCTGTATGCATCATTGGCAAAAGTTAAACATCTTTTAATAGCCCATCACGACCCACAGCACACCGATACGCAACTAAATGAAATGTTTATCGAGTTAAAAAAAGAACATGATTATCCATTTAAATATGAAATGGCTGTAGAAGGAATGGAAATTAATTTGCCATAAAAAACTTTATCTTTCAAAATCTAAAATCTACTGCTTCTTCAATTTGATGTTCAAAAATAGAAAGAAATTCTTTGCTCCCATGATCGGCACCCCTGTAATTGCTGCACTAATATTTTGAAATTCAAGGCTGTAAAATTAAATTGCAGAATAAAGTATCACAATCTCTTAACCATTGCGTTAGCATAGGGCTAAATAATATATGAGCCACCTATTATGATATGCATCTAGGCTCTATCACATCCCCCACTTTGTAAAAAAAAACAACATGTATTTCCGCTCCATCAGAGCGGCCCCTTTGTAAAAAAACAACATGCATTTCCGTTCCATCGGAGCGGCCGCTTTATTGCTTAATGATGAAGATTTAGTGCGTATCTACTGCAGGCAAATAAAGTGTGTCTTGCTTTGTTACAAAGCAACAACTCCTATGAAGTTAAGTTGTGTATTCGTAAATTCCCTATTGCACAAACTGGTAAAGGTAAGGAGCCTTATGTGCCTTGCCGGAGAATATTTTTTTGTGCCTTATCAATAATCCAGATGCTAACATTTTTCGTTGAAAATTTGTACGTTGTAACTTTTCGCCCCTTATGGCTTCATATACCTGCTGCAGCTCCTTCATGGTAAATTGCTTTGGCAATAAATTCATACCTACAATCTGTTCATCAAGATTTTTTCGTAAAGTGTCCAGGGCTTTTTTTACAATAGTTCCGTGATCCAGCATTAGTTTCGGCAGTGCATCCACATCATACCATTCACAGGAGTCTGATAAGGCATCAGGCCTTGGTGTTACTTTTGTATAATTAATTAATGCATAATAAACAACGCTAATAAAACGATCCAGCATCCAATGATCATCGCCAGGCTGATGTCCGTTTGCCTGTAGAATTGTATGCATAACAGCAGGCCTGTGCCTTTTTACATCTCCAAATACATAGCATTGCTGAAGATAAATATTAGATAAGCCAGTACGCTCTTTTAAACCACGTCGTACAGCATCATTCAGGTTTTCTGTAACTCCCACAAATCCCCCTGGCAAGGCAAAAAGCCGGGTATTATGGTATTCCATCACCAGTATCTTCAATTTTTCGCCGCTAAACCCAAATATTACTGAATCAAATGCAATATGTGGCAGGAAATTTTTACGTTCGTTATTATTTGCCGGGCTATCTTTTTGTTTTGCCATTATAAAAAAAGTATAAGTATAAAAAAACGGTAAAGTCAATAAAATATTTTATTATTGTATCATATTGATACAATAAAATTAAAAAAAATATTATGAAAAGGATTGCTTTATTACTATTACTATTTTGCCCAGCTTTTTACACAGCAAATGCACAAACCGATTTTGGTTTTCCTGTGCAGGCAAAAATTACCAATGGAGTCATTGAAGGAAATTATGATACTAAAAACGGGCTGCAAGTTTACCTTGGTGTACCCTTCGCCAAACCGCCGGTAGGGCAGTTAAGATGGAAGGCCCCTCAACCACTCGACAATTGGCAAGGTGTTAAAACGACAAAGAAATTTTCACCAAGGCCCATACAGGCTATTGTATTCGGCGATATGAATTCCCGTTCTGATGGATTGAGTGAAGACTGTCTTTACCTGAATGTATGGACCTCTGCCCGCTACAATAAGAAAGATCTTCCGGTGCTGGTTTATTT
>JANYGZ010000069.1 GCA_025362235.1 Ferruginibacter sp.
TTGAAGAAAGGACTGAAAGTCCATTTGGAGGCTTCGCCATTTTTTTATTTTGTTTATCTACGTTGTTTGAAATATTTGTAGAAGCTAAAGCCTTGGACTAAAGTCCATAGCTTTAACTAACGTGTTGAGACCAGTAAAAAATATAGACACAAAAGTAAGCCGCCAGCTTGTTGGCAAGCCAGTAATAAAATGTTGAGACTAATAAAAAAGGTGCAATTTAAAATATATAAAGCCTCGATTACCACAATAAAATTATTTAACAGCTAATAACCCTTCCCATGTGGCGCCTACTATTTCTGATGCAATTACACCATATTCTTTTTTAACTGATTTTGCCGCATTTTGAACTATTATGAGTACGTTTGTCAACAACAGTTTACCTTCTATCCAATATTCAGCAACAGGCAGTTGGTAAACAATTCCGTTAGAGCCGGTTATTTTTGTTGAGAAACCAGTTCTTTCCATCACTTCAGTCAGTATTTCATAATCCTCTTTTTTGGCATCATATAATTCTACTCTTGTAATAAATTTTGCCATTTTTTATTTTTGTAGATGATCATTCTGCGTCTTTCTAATTCCCAATCATTATTCCATACGCAAGCTTTTCACCGGGTTACTAATAGCTGCCTTTACTGTCTGCAGGCTGATTGTTACAAATGCTATTAATACAGCTATGCAACCGGCAATTAAAAACACCCACCACGGTATATCTATCCTGTAAGCAAAGTCAAGCAGCCAGCGGTTCATAGCATACCATGCCAATGGAAATGCAATTATTGCTGCTATGGCAACCAGCTTTAAAAAATCTTTCGATATCATTGATACTATTTGTGGTATACTAGCACCTAAAATTTTGCGGATGCCTATTTCTTTTATACGTTGCGAAATAGTAAATGCTGATAAGCCAAATAAACCAAGGCAAGCAATTAAAATAGCAATGCATGAAAAGATGGTAAATATTGATCCTTGCCTCTGTTCTGACTGATATAGCTTTTCAAAATTTTCATCCAGGAAAGTATATTCGTAGGGTACTTCAGGAAGATAACTTCCCCATATTTTTTTCACCTTGTTTAAGGTCTCAGCAACATTATTACCTGATATTTTTACAGAAAGATTGTTATAAAAATTTCCAAGAAACTGTGAAGGCATTACCAGCACAAGAGGAACAATTTTTTGATGCATCGATTCAAAATGAAAATCGCCTACTACGCCGATGATACGTCCGTCAATAGAAGAATACCTGAATTTTTTGCCGACTGCCTCCTGTGATGATTTCCAGCCAAGTATTTTTACAGCAGATTCGTTTATAATAAACCCGGCAGTGTCGGTTCCATAGGTACGGGAAAAATTCCTGCCGGCAGCAATATGCACACCATAAGCAGGAACAAAATCATAATCGGCGGCAAGGAATTTAATTTCCGCATTTACCGGTTGAGCTGAATCGCCTGTAAAAGTATAGGCATTTTGTGAATCCAATAATCTTCCAGTAGGAATGCGTGACGAACGGGAAACGTTTTTGATATTTTTATCTTTCAACAATTCATTACGAAAAGCTTCATATTTATTGTTAAGCACCCCTGCATAAGGCATTGTAATAACCTGCTCCCTATCGTAACCCAATGCCGTTTTTTGCATATAACGTAATTGCTGAAACACTACCGCTGTGGCTATTATAAGAATGATAGAAATGGAAAACTGTACCACTACCAGCGCTTTTCTTAATGAAATATTGCTGCCCCCTACTTTAAAAATACCCTTTAAAGTTTTTACCGGTTGAAAGGAAGACATAAATAAGGCAGGATATATTCCCGATACCAGCCCTACAAAAAAGGGTGTGAGAAAAAGAGTTACTAAAATTTGCCATTTAAGCAAAATAGCAACTGACAGTTGCTGGCCTGAAATGGTATTTAACCATGGCAACAAAAAATATAAAAGTGCAATAGCAACTGCAATTGCAATCCATGCAATGATAACAGATTCGCTCAGGAACTGAAATACCAACTCCTGTTTACCCGCCCCAACCACTTTTCTTATTCCAATTTCACGGGCACGTAAAGTAGAACGTGCAGTAGAAAGGTTCATATAATTAATGCACGCTATCAGTAAAATAAATAACGCAATAGCAGAAAAAATATATACCCTCTTAATGTCTCCATTTTCTTCTGCTTCATAATCCATGTGCGAATAGAGATGTATGCTGGTTAATTTTTGCAGGCCAAGTTTTGTAAACTTTGATGGGTTTTGCCCGTTGTAATCTTTATGATCCATTTGCCTGTCAACAAATGCAGCAAACTGTGCTTCCATATTTTGCACCGGGTAACCCTTTGGCATTAATAAATATGTAAAGAAGGAATTGTTGCCCCAGTTGGTGCGCAGGTTTTGTTCTCCATAGATAGCACTATCTTTTAGCGTGTTAAAAGACAGTAATATTCCCGGGTGAAAATGTGCATTTTCCGGCAATGCTTTGTAAACGCCGGTAACCTTAAAATTATATTTGTTATTATAACGGATTGTTTGGTTCATGGGGTCTTCAGTACCAAAATATTTTGTGGCCATTTCCTCTGAGAGCATCACAGAATAAGGATCTGTCAAAGCCGTTGCCGGGTTACCTTTTACTGACTTTACAGTAAATACACCAAAGAAATTTTCATCTGCCCAAAACACATTTGATTCATTGAAAATTTTGTCTTTATATCGTAATGGTGTTTTTCCATCAGGATAAAGACGGGTTACTTTTTCAATATCAGGAAAATCATTTTTAAGCAAGGGGCCAAAAGGCGGGGCCACTGTTCCAAGTTTTAAAGTTACCACTCCATCTGCATTATTAAAACTCCGGGTAACACGGTAAATCCTGTCGGCATTTTCGTTGTGCTTATCATAACTCAACTCATTTAATATATAAGTCAGTATCAACAGGCAGCAGGTTAAACCTACTGCAAGCCCGAAAAGGCTGATAAAGGAAATGAATTTATATTTAGCGATATTTCGCCAGGCAATTTTAAAATAATTTTTAAACATAAAATATAGTTTTAAACCCTGGTTAAATAAATGTGGATGAAGATTTTCATACCTCTTTTTTTATTCTGTTCTCAAACTCTTTACAGGGTTTGCTATTGCAGCCTTTATCGCCTGAAAACTTACTGTCATTAATGCGACTATAACTGCTAAACTTCCTGCTGCTGCAAACATCCACCAGCTTATTGTAATGCGGTATGCAAAATTTTGCAGCCATTTATCCATACAATACCATGCAATGGGCGATGCAATAATGATGGCAACTATTATCAGTTTAATAAAATCTTTTGAAAGCAATGCTGTCACATCCGTAACGGAAGCACCCAGTACTTTTCTGATCCCGATTTCTTTGGTGCGTTGTTCTGCTGAAAATGCTGCCAGGCCAAATAAACCAAGGCAGGCTATCAAAATAGCAATGATGGTAAAGTATACAATGATGTTAGATGTACGTCTTTCCTTTTCGTAATTACGCTGAAAATCCTGGTCGATGAAAGAATACAAAAACGGCGTACCGGCATTCAATTTATTCCATGATTTTTCAACATCTTTTATCAATTGCGGATAATTATTCGTGTTAACACTGGCAATAACATAACCATATTTGTTTGCAAATGCACCTGTTGTAAAGCCGCATGGTTTTATGTCTGTGTGTAAACTTTCGAAGTTGAAATTTTTTACCACACCTGTTATTTGAAACAAACCATGATTGCCCGCAAAATCATATTGTATTTTTTTACCAATGGCACTATTGGGGTCGTACCCCAATTGCTTAATAGCAGTTTCATTTAATATTATACCTGCTGAATCGCCGGTAAACTCTTTTGAAAATGAGCGGCCGCTTACCACTGTCATGCCCAACGTTTTGATATAATCATTTTCAATTGCCGCCAAATGTATATCAACCAAATCGCTGGCTGCTTTGCCTTCTGCATAAAAAAGCATATCATTTAAATCCGGAATGCCGGGATATGTAGAACCCACCGTTACCGATTTTACAGCAGGGTTTTGTAATAATTCATTTTTTAATGGGGTGTAATTTGTTTCAGAATTTTTGTATGATTTCTGCATGGGCAACACTATCTTTTGTTCTTTGGTAAAACCCAATTGCTGGTTTTTAAAAAGATTTAACTGCTGCCAGATAACAATAGCACCCAATATCAAACAAACAGAAATAGTAAACTGAAATACCACCAAACCTTTACGGATGGCAGTTGCCGAAAAACTATTCAGTATTTTTCCTTTCAATACCGAGATTGGTTTAAAAGAAGATAAATAAAATGCAGGATACAACCCGGCCAATAACCCTGTAATAAGTGTAAGGCAGGTAACCCATAGTAAAAGAACAGGGTGTTCGAAAGGTTGCATATTTTTTTGCGTAAGGTTATTGAATACCGGCAAAAGTAGCCACGAGAGCATTATTGCAAGCACCAGTGAAAGCATACACATTATAAAAGATTCACCCAAAAACTGGCGGATCAATGAACTTTTTTCTGCACCCATTACTTTTCTTACGCCTACTTCCTTGGCTCTTTTTTGAGACCGTGCTGTACTGAGGTTCATAAAATTAATGCAGGCTATCATTAATATAAATGCTCCAATTGAACCCAGTATATACAGGTAGTTTATATTTCCATTGGCGCTTAATTCATTCTCAATATCCGAATGTAAATAGATATCTTTTACCGGCTGAATAAACAGGGTTTTTGAAAACCCTGCTGCCTTCATGTCTGCACCGGCATGCTTATCAAAAAATGGGTTCAGTTTTTTTTCAAATGCTTGTGGATTTGCTCCCTCTTTTAATTTTACATAGGTAAAAAATATGTTGTTGGTCGTCCATCTTGTTTGATTTTGTACCCAGTTCCACATATCAGTATTGCGCATAGTAAGCAGGAAGTTGGCGGGGATATGCGACTTATTTTTTTCACTGCTAAAAACACCTTTAACTGTATAATTAAATTCGCCAAACGGTGTGGTAATAAGGATCGATTTTCCGACAGGATTTTCACTTCCAAAAAATTTACCGGCAAGCTCTTTGGAAATTACTGTGCTGTTTGGTTCATTCAAAGCGGTAGCAGCATTGCCATAAATAAAATCATACGTGAAGATTTTAAAAAAAGTTGAATCAACATAATAGCCATTGGTTTCAAAAAACTGTTTACTTTCTGCACCATGCTCATATTTTAATAGCAGCGTTGCTATATCCGGAAAGGTGAGCAACCGCGTAGATTGTTCTACATCAGGCAATTCGTTTTTTAACCCCTCAGCAAGCGGGCCCGGCCCTGCAGCCCAGCCCTCTCCTTTTGCATTTTTTGAAATGATCCTGAAAACACGGTCGCCGTCTTTATGGTGTTTATCGTAACTGCTTTCATCAAAAATATACAACATAATCAGCAGGCAGGTAGCAAGGCCCACAGCTAACCCAAAAATATTTATAAAAGAGAATGCCTTATTCCTGCTAAGGTCTCTAAAAGCAATTTTGAAATAATTTTTTATCATAGCACAATTTTATTCAATACAATAATAGCCGTTAATTCCCTGGTAACGGGTAAAAATCTCAATGACTATGCCAAAGCTCAAACACTTATTGGATAAGGGGTGTAATAAATAAGACGATAAAAAGTGTACGAAAACGGACAACTACTGTGCAGTAACGGACATACAAGCCTCTCCTCCCATCCTTCTCAGTTGGAGAGAATAGGCGGTGTTTCATCTTTTTACTAACCATTTTACAAGCTGTTTGAGTTAATTATTTTTGACACCAGCAGTTGCCCCTTGTGGCATCATCGTTGTGTCACTCACTTGTACTGCATACCTTTTTTAAACTTTTCAGCCCTTGTTGGTATCTAACTCCTCATCCTAAACACAACAGCTAACCTCGTGAGCCGCCGTTGTGTCTTGTTGACCAACGGCCGAAGCAAACCCCTGAAAACTGACCGTAATAATGCATAAGCCAACAAATAGTTTATTATCTTAGACCATGGAAGAACACCCATTGTACTGGCCGCAGTCTTATACTGTTACTATATTGGATTGAAAGCCATTGCTAAGTGTGCACTGTACGAGGCTTCGGATGTTGGTCAACAAGACACAACATCGGCCTCCAGGATGCGAAGATTATTTAAATTGAAAAGTTTGATACCAACAAGGGCAAAAAAAAACCTCAACACAGAATCGTAATTTTAAAGTTCATGAAAATTTAAACCATGTTCGACACTACATTCATAATTGTTTTAAGCATTGCGTTTCTGTTTTGCTTAGCATTACTTTACTTCTACTTGAAATCACATAGTGTATCAAAAAGCAAGTTTGACGAATTGAATAACCAATTATTACAGACACAGCCACTATTAATTGCTGAAAAGGAAAAAACAGAGGATTTAAGCAAGAGAATATTAGAAAAAGAAATCGAATCAAAAAACTATAACAATACCATTGCAGAAATTACAGGAAAATTAGGCTCTTTAGAATCTGAACTCAATGGAACAAAAAATACAATTTTTGGTCTTCAAAAAGATTTGGGAGAATTAAAGACAAAAAACAATAACCTAAAAATTGACTATGATAAAATCGTTGGAGAATTAGCAACCGCCAGTGCAACCCTCACTGCAAAAACAGAGGAATTAAAAGAATCAAAACTTACCCTTAGTGGAAAGCTTACTGAAATAAACGAAAAAGGAAAGTTAATATTAGAATTATCCAGAGAGTTGGAAAAAGAAAAAGCGGAACGAATTGCATTAAGTGATAAACTGACCACCCTTAAAGAAGAAATAGCTAAGCTTCATGATTTTTTTAAAGATCAATTTACTCTACAGGCTAATAAAGTTTTGGATGAAAAAAGTAACACTTTTAAAACTGTAAATAAGACCGAATTAGACATTATTTTAAATCCTCTAAAAGGCAAAATTGAAGAATTTGGAAAACAAATACATGAAAACAGAAAGGAAGAGATTGCAGATATAACAAGTCTTAAATCAGAAATAAAAAATTTGGCAGTTTTAAATAATCAACTTAGCGAAGAAGCAGATAAGCTAGTTAAGGCTTTGAAAAGCGACAATAAAATTCAAGGTAATTGGGGTGAAGACAGATTGAGAATGATAATTGAAAACGAAGGTTTGGAAAAATACATCGATTACACTAAGCAAAATTTATATAAAGATGAAGAATACGAAAAGGG
>JANYGZ010000071.1 GCA_025362235.1 Ferruginibacter sp.
CTGGAGCAGTGCTGCACTAAAATTTAGAACAGATGTTGCTATGATGGGTAAAATGGGTTATGATATTGTGGTAGATAAATTAAGTGAAAAAGATCTTCAGTTTAGTCAGCAATCAATTGCAACCTATCATTCCATCAGCGACTTGGTTTGGCATGGTGATTTGTATCGTCTGGCAGATCCCAAAGAAAGTCCCGTTGCATCATTAATGTTTACAAACAAAGATAAAAGCAGGGGCGTTGTTTTTAATTATCTCACCAGCCCTAAATTCAGGGTAACAGATATAGCTGGCCCTATTCGTTTAAAAGGGTTGGATGAAAACAAAAATTATACGGTGAAAGAAATTAATGTATACCCGGGTGCTATATCAAATATTAAAGCTGATAATATTTATTCAGGCAATTTTTTAATGTCGGTAGGCATTAACCCAAATATAAATGCTTACAGAACCAGTGTGCTGCTGGAATTAAATGAAGTAAAGTAATTGTATTTATTTTTCACGCAAAGTACACAACGAAAACAAGGTGCACAAAGCAAAATACTTGTTGATGAATATTCTTTCTTCTTTGTATCCTTTGTTTCGCTATTGTGAAATTATAAAGTAGTATTTGTTTTAACAAGAACTCCAAGCTTATTAAAAAACACATAATTTTTGCTAATGCCTTTTTTAACTTCATACCTGTACAGGCTTTCACCTTTAGGATATTCAACAAACGCGACAGACTTTACTTCCCAATCGCGGTATTTACTTTTTGAAAAAGAGTCTTTGGCTTTTTCTGCTATGCTTGCTGAGTCGATAAATTTTTCGGTATAATCCCATTCTCCGCTTATGTTGTAATGCCCTTTACATGAAACGCCATCTGACTTAAAAGTTACTGTAGCGTTAGATACATTATTTGTCCATTTAACATCAGTTGCACTAAGGTATTTTTTCTCGAATTGTCCCTGTGCTTTTTTAGACACACCAATACCCTGTGCTGTGGCCGAGGCTATGCAAATTATAATAAGGGAAAACAAAAATAACTTCTTCATAATGAATAATTTTTAAATGTTTGGATTATTTTAAAAAAGAGTTTATATGCTTTTAAGCTGTTCTAATAAAATTACAACAAAAACTTATACGAATAGCAGCAAAAAGTTAATAATTGGCAAATTTATTGTTACCAAAATACCTGTTTCATTTCTTAATATTTTTTGTTTAGATAAAAAGGCTGCTACCGTAACAGGCACCAGCCTTTAAATTTTTTACACCACAAAATTGAAATATTATTTTTCTTTTGTAAACTTATAAGAGCCGCCGCCTTGTTTCAGCACCATTTCATTTTTATCAGTATCAAACGTTATTACCAACCCTGCTGCTTCAAAACTAAAAGTATCTTTACCAGTATTGGATAATTGAAATTTATCCTGTCCTGTTGCTTCGGCCTCCAAAGTATTACCATCCTTGGTAAAGGTGATTTTTAACGGAATATCCTTAGATGCATATACCCCTAAATATTTATCCAGGTTAACTATTGGTGCAGCCTTTGCAGAACTGGTACCCCAGGTATTATTTTTTTCATCTGCATCCATAAAAATACCACCATCCAATTTGAGGTAAGTAATTTTCTTTTTTGTATTAATGGTAATGGTGGTGGCTTGTTGATTTTTTTCCCAAATACCTGCAGTTTGATGAAATATTTCTTTTGAACTGTCGCTGTATTCTACCAATACATCTGTAGGAACGGCATACCCGCCAATGTTTTTAATGCTAACTGTATATGCCCCTTTGCCAGGAACAACTTTTTCTACGGCAAGATCCATATAACTTGTGGTCATAAACCAATTATAAAAATACCAGTTTAAATCTTTGCCTGAGAAGGTAGAAAAACTGTTAAACATATCCCATGGGATAGGATGTTTACCATGCCAGCTGTCCATAAAACCATGTAAACCTTTTCTAAATAATTCGTCGCCCAGCATATCTTTTAATGCAAGGTAAGCCAGTGCAGGTTTGCCATATTCGTTATGCCCCATTGCCTGCCCGCTTAAAATATTTACCGGGGTTATAATAGGTATTTGGGTTTCATCAGAAGGGTTTAATGCCCAGTCGGCTACCCTGAATTGTTTAAAAAATGTATTGGCTTTTTCTTTACCCAAATCTTCCTTCCCGATTAAATTTTCAAATGCAGTTGTCCAGCCTTCATCCATAAATCCATAACGGTGTTCGTTAATGCCCATGTAAAAAGGAAAATAACTATGCCCAACTTCATGTTCAGCAATAAAGCGTTGTATTACGTCATCATCCTGCGGACTGTCATTGGCCATCATTGGGTATTCCATATCGGCAAAGCCTTGTATAATGGTACTTTTAGGAAAAGGGTAAGCCACACCAGGCCAGTAATTGCTATACCAGTCAAGCGAGTGTTGAATATGTTTTACCTGGTTATGAAAATTAGTTGCTTTATTAAGATACGCAGACTGGCAACTGGCCCTGCGCCCCGTTTTTTTATCAACCAGCACACTTGCTGCATCCCATACATAATGATCGCTGATACAAAAAGCCATATCGCTTACATCATTGGCCTTCCACCTCCAGGTATTGGTTGTATTTTGTGCCGTTATATTTTTTGCTTCAATATCCTTTTGGGTAGCAACAATTATTACCTCATCACTTGTAAAACTTTTATTAAATTTTTCAAGAAAAGAAGGTTGTAATACTTCTACTGCATTCAATAAGTCACCAGTACCCCAAACCAAAAAGTTTTTAGGAACAGTTACCGCTGCTGTATAATCATTAAAGTCGTTATAAAATTCCTGGGCGTCGGTAAAGTCCATCCTGTCCCAGCCATTTACATCATCCAGTACTGCAACACGGGGATAAAAATAAGCCAGGAAAAAAGTAGTACTATCTAATTTACCCTCACGGCCGCTTGTTTCACTTAAGTCGTAATGCCATTTAAAACTTAACTGTACACTATCACCGGTAGGTACTGGTTTACTTAATTTTATCTGTTGCCAGGTATTTCCCTGCTGGTCCCTGAATTTTGTTTCTTTTCCGTTTTCTATGTATTGATCAATATGAGTACCTGTAGTTAAATAATCAGCAGCAGCCGACCTTTGCCTTGCAGCACCTGCGTTATGAATATTCATAATCAACTTAAATACCAGGTTAGTAATTGGCTTTGGGCTATTATTAAAATAGGTAATTGTTTCAGTACCCTGCACTGCTTTGGATGGAGGTGCTAGAGCAATATTGATATCGTAACGGCCACGGTTTTGCCAGTAATTTTTTCCTGGCCGGCCATCCATACTGCGGGTTTGATTGGTGTATGCCTTCCTGATATTTTCAGGCATAAATAAGGGTTGTTGGGCATGCACATTTACGGTAGCCAACAGGCAAATTAAAGTAATAGCTTTGTTCATTTTTAAATTTAGTTTTCAATGAAAATAAAGAAGGTGCAAAGTACTAACTATTTTATTACGCAAATGGCAATTTTATAAGTACGTTTTAAGCGGGTAAAGCTATAATAACTTTATGACTGGTAGGTGCAATGGTGGTATTTATGGCTGATTAATAAGTAATAATAAAGGTTTTGAATAAGGTATTTACTGATGCCCGTTAAACCAACTTTTCAGTTCGTCGAGGGTATTACTTGTTTTAGTGCCGTCTGTCCACCAGTCGTGAAAAGTAAGCGGATAGCTTATAATTTTTTTATCTACCCCTAAAGTACCTAATGTGTACACTATGCTTGTACTTTGATCGGGATTTACCACCGGGTCAAGTTCGCCATAAAAAAATATAGAGGGTGAAGAGCTGGTGATTGCCTGAAATATAGGGCTGCAATTTTTATATCGTTGTTCAGAAGCAGTTGTAATTGGATATAACGACACTCCTAAAAAAGGCTTTAAAATAGGGTCGTAAATAACGGCGTTATAATATGCCATCGAAAATAAATTGGTAGGCCCTGCCAGCGAACCAACGGCTTTTACTTTGCCACCAACATTTCTGGTATATGCATAACATAAAGATAAATGTGCCCCTGCGCTATGCCCAACAATGAAAAGTTTTTGCCCATTAAATGAATACTCATTTGCCTTTCTTAAACTGTACTGAACAGCACTGTCTATGTCATCTACTTGCATTTTATAATTATCAGCAGTATTAAAGTAAGCCCGTAATTAATATTGGCAACAGCAAAACCCCTTTGTTTTAAACCTGTAAGCATCCAGGATAATTCTGTTTTATCACCAGCTACCCAACCCCCGCCATGTACAACTACAACAAATTGGGTGGCTTCATTTCTATTGGCTGGTAGCCCAAGGTCTATTTTTTGACTGGCATCTGTGCCATATGATATATTATAAATGGTGGTATCCCTAAGAGGGCCGGCTGATTGTGGTGGCAGTGCCTCAGGTGTACAACTGATTAATAAAATAGTTATAAATGCAAATGAAAGGGCATGTTTTAACTCCATAGATTTTGTTGAAATACTGTTACAAGTATTTTGAATATTAAAGCTAATTGAATAGTTATTTAAAGGTTAGATGCGGTGTTATTATATAGCTAAAGTTATATCGGGTACAAATTTTATGCAAACATATTTTAACTGAAAATATTTTAAAGATTCAGATCAACTTTTTTACCTGTTTTTGCTGCAAGATAAATGGCATCAATAATTTTTAAATCTTTCAGCGCTTCTTCGCCATCTACAGGAATAATGGGTTTTTTACCTTGCAATATTATACCTGCCATTTCATCCATTTGTACTGTTTGGTGTGTAATATGAGGCTGGTTTAGTTCGCCTTTATTTGTACGGCCTTTAATGGGACCATAACCCGTAGAAGGCTGTAATTCTGCAAACCCATTTTCGCCATTTAAAAAAAACCGATCCAGGTTATTCATTGTATAGGTCGATAAGCAGGAAGCTACTGCTCCACCCGGAAAACCAAATTGAAATTGAATGGTTTCATCAACACCTTCTTTAAATTTAGTTGGATTAGTTTTTGTTTCCTGTGCAGTTACCCAAAGGGGTTCTTCGCCAATCATATAACGGGCACCATTTACTGCGTAAATACCTATATCCATCATAGACCCTCCGCCTGCCAGTTGCCGGTTCAATCGCCATTGATTTGGGTCGCCAATGGTAAAGCCGCATAATCCCTGGAAAAATAAAATTTTACCAAATTCACCTTCTCTTCTCATCCGGATTATTTCCAGTGTCTTTGCTTCAAAATGCATCCTGTAACCTACCAGTAATTGTACATTCGCCTGCTTACAGGCATCAATCATTTCCTGTCCTTCCTTTGCATTTAATGCCATTGGCTTTTCGCAAATAACATGTTTACCTGCTTTGGCTACCCTTATCACCTGGTCGTGGTGAAGGGCATTTGGTGTAATAATATATACTGCATCAATGTCGGGATTATTTTTTATGGCATCGAAATTTTCGTAATTGTAGCAGTTCTTATCAGGGATACCATACTTGCTTTGCCATGTTTTAATTTTTGATGGCGTGCCACTAATAAGCCCGGTAAGTTTTGCTTTGCTGCAAGATTGCATGGCTTCTGCAACACGGGTACCGTAACTGCCAAGCCCCATAATAGCCACCCGTAAAACTGGCCCATCATTCATCTCATTAAAAAAAATGTTGCGACCTGCATAACTATACGCAGGTAAATTAAAGGCAATTACCGAAGCGGTTAATTGTTGTAAAAAGTTACGACGTGAATTCATAAAAAAAAGTTTTAATTGAATTTAACAGGTGCCCCAGTGAGTAAATAAAAATCACTGGACTTATAAATTTAAGTTACAAACTATTTCGGTATTTATTATTATAGGATGGTAACATTTAAAGAAAACACAATGAGGGAGCCATCTACAGGTTATTAATAGACTCAGATACCTGAAACAGGCAGGTTGCCAGGTAATTATAGAAATTATGAGCTATTACCTACTGCGATATTTTTACCAAAACGGCAATTTTTACCCATTCGTCGAAATATACTGTTCCTTAATCGAAAAATAATAAATGCAGCAGTAATTGATTGCATCTTTACATCAGAAAGGCGAACAAGTTTAAAAGTTAAGTATCAAATCCAAAAAATCCAGTATCCAAAAAAGAACCAGCATCCAACATCCTAAACAAAAACTAAAAATCCGATTAACCGAAAAAGACCAACATCCAAATCCTAACCAAAAACTAACAAACCAAATTAAACACAAAAAACAATTTTAAAAAATTCATTCCAATAAATGTGTTGGCTTAAACCCACAAGTAGAAAAAATTAATTTCACGTTTTCAGGAAATTATTAAATGTCCCTTTTACCGGGGACATTTTTTATTTGCACTAACCATTGTTTTAGATAAGTTGCCCAAAATTTTAAACAACTATCCCAGGTTAATATTCATCAAAACGGCAATTTTTACCCGTTCGTCGAAATATCCTGCTCCTTAATCGAAAAATAATAAATGCTGTAGTAATTGGATGCATCTTTACATCAGAAAGGCGAACAAGTTTAAAAGTTAAGTATCAAATCCAAAAAACCCAGTATCCAAAAAAAGAACCAACATCCAACATCCTAAACAAAAACTAAAATCCGATTAACCAAAAAACCAACATCCAAATCCTAACGAAAAGAACCAATCCAATTAACCAAAAAAACCGATCCAAATCCTAACCAAAAACTAAAACCCGGTAAACAAAGAAAACAAGTCCAAATCCGATTAACCAAACAAACCCAGATCAGTCATTAGAGAAAAAAATCAAAAGAATTCATTAACGTTAAAATGTGTTCTTAGCTTAAACCACAAGTAGAAAAAATTAATTTCACGTTTTCAGGAAATTTTTAAAGTGTCCCTTTTACCGGGGACATTTTTTTTGCATATACCGGAAGCTTTGTTTTGAAGGCGGAAATATATAAATCATCTACACAATGTTTATCAGGTATTCTCCACAGTAATTCCTTCATGGGTAAGCACCAGTGTTTCCATAGCTACATCACTTCCGTTTGATTCAAGTACGGGGCCGGCATATTTTACCGGAAATGCATTTTGAACTCTCCATACTACAACCGGTACATGATTTTCGTTCAATAACGAAATTGTTACATCCCTTCTTTCAATAGTGCCGATCTGTTTAGTATTTATCCACGCAAAAAATTCATTATCGCCTTTTACAATTCCACGTTTTAAGGTAATATCTGAAAATTTACGCAGGCCCGGTACTTTTCTAAAACTGTCTTCAGGGCTTGATCCTTCCCGAAAAGAAATTGCTTCAATTTCAATATCCAGCCCGGAAACTTCCATAAAGCCAATCCTTGATCCGCCCCATTCTACACTAAAATGGTAACGGTTAAAAATTTTTTGTGACATAAAAAGGGGTTTAATGATAAAATAAAAAATGAGTAATAATAAAATCAGGAATATTAATGGTAATGCAATAAATAGCATGTCTTAAAAATTGTACCTGTTAAAGTAGAAAAAAAAACGACGAAAAACGAAATTAATAGTTTACCACTTGTACTAACGCTGGAAGCCGATATAGGTATAATTATTATCTCCAGTTAGAATTGAAGGATCTTAAATGGGCTGTAAGTTTAAAGTTTTATCCATTACCACTTTCTTAATTCATTCTTTGTAAAAAAATATTCAGGTGTTGTAATGATGTCATCTTCATTTACCTGATACCAGGGAGATATATTTTTATTTATTGGATTATTTAACAAATGAATATCCTGCGCAGGCATATAGCTTTGCGCCAATAGATAAACTTTATTTCCATTACTATTTAATGCAACATCCAATACTATGACTGCATGGCCAGGAAAACCACCATGTATAAGTACATCACCCGGCGAGATGTTTTTCATTGGGGTGGGTTTTAATTGCCTGGCAAGGGATGCGCTGCCACACATTCCAAAAACACGGTCTAAATAAGTATTAAAATTCTGCCTGTTATAAGGTTGTTTAAAAATGTATTGTATGGCCTCATTATCAGTAAAAATAATTTTTTCAAATTCTTTTTGTGCAAATAAATATTCTGCCCGCAACCGCATTACTGCATCAGCACATTGCTGCAGATTTTTTTTGCCAACAGAAATGTCAAGTACTGCGAATTGTGCAGATTGGTTTTGTTTTTCTCTTCCATCAAAAAGATAAACAGTATTGTTAGCTTTTAATCCGATTTTTCTTAACCAGCAGGTAAATGAAATGCTATCTGCTTCGGTTCTTTTATATCCTTCGGGTAAAGGTATTTTTTCAATAGTTACATAGTGCGGATGTTGTACTAGAATAGGTATAGCTTTGGCATTGGTACTATTAACCTTTTCGTTATTACAGAATAAAAGTACCAATAGTAAAAACCCCTTAAATGGCTTAATAATCATACAGGATTATTTGGTAAAATAATTGTAAGATGATTTAGCCTGTCTTTTCCATAAACTGTTATTGATGAATATTAGTTTTTAACAAAGGGTTTTAATTTTAAAAGCAAAAATGTTTGAAAAAAATTAATTATCATTTTCTGTAACTTTTG
>JANYGZ010000104.1 GCA_025362235.1 Ferruginibacter sp.
GGACAATGTAACATCAGCTATGTGCAACCATCAACAGCGGTTCTGGCTCGACGTTCAATATTCAGCTTTAGTTCATAACTTCAACTACATATTTTCAAATGGGCATTTGTACCGGGCTGGACAATCATTAAATTCCCTGCCTTCGCAAATACTCGTCCGTTGTACGCAACCCTATTTCACCACGCTGCATTTCACAAAGCGCAACTTTCAATTCCAAAATCTCTCACAGGCGACCGCACATTGCAGCACATTTGCAAGGCGCACAAAACCCACCGCACAAAGCCAACCTTGCAAAAGAGCTGCAATGCCAACACACAGCAGGCAGTCTTTAAATTCGGACACAAAACCAAAAGCTAAATCTATCTGTTACCTTTGAATACGCATGAAATGGATAACAAGAGAACGACCTAAAATTGATAGAATAGCCTGCCCATGGCTCATTAAAAAATTTGTTGACAAAGACGCTAAATTTATTTACGTTCCCTTTAACGAGGTTATTGAAAAAGCAAAAGAATTAAATGCCATTCCCTTTGACATTCCTGATGTTGAGTTTACACATTACAATGACCAATGCACATTTGACTACTTTGTAAAAAAATATAAAATAACCGACCCCGCCATTTCAATCATTGCAACTATTGTTCGTGGTGCAGACACAGACCAACACGACATTTCAAAAGAAGCAGCAGGGCTTTGGGCAATTTCTGCGGGGCTTGCTTACAACATTACTGATGATTATGAACTGCTGAAAACAGGAATGCTTATTTATGATGCTTTATATAGTTGGGCAACTTATTTGTACAAACAGAAACATTTACAAAACAGTCCGTTTGAAAACTTACTGCATGATGTTTATACTAAGTTTTTAAAATCAAAAAAAACAAATAAAAAGAAAGTTCCGCACTGGGTTAAAGAATTAAAAGAAATTATTCAAGACCAGATAGACACGCAGTTTTCATTTGACCTTAAAAAAATTTCCAGCGACTTATCGCTTAATCCATCTTACTTATCAAGAGAGTTTTCAAAATATTTTGAAGATATGAATTTTGGCGACTACATCAGAAAAATACGCATTGACAAAGCAATTCAACTTATTCAAACTTCAACTTATTCACTTACAGAAATCGCTTACCTCACAGGCTTTTCAGACCAAAGCCATTTTACAAGAATTTTCAAACAACACACTGGAAAAAGTCCTTCATCCTACAAAAAAAATCTGCAAAAAAGTAAACCAGATACAAAAGGTTAATACCATTCTATTTCTTATCTGCGCAGAAAAATATTTTTGCATCGCAAAACATTTATAACTTTTTAAGAATGCAAAAATTCATCTTAATATCTGTATTGACTTTGTTTATTAACAGCAGTAGCTTTAATCAAACTCTAACGCAACATTATTTTGCGCCCTTTCAGGGGAAAAAAGTTTTCTGTTCAACAACCCAAAACGAAAAAGCTTTTATTACCATTAAAGGCAATCAGGTAAATATTGTTATTGGAAATAAAAAAATAACAGGCATATATAAAAGCAGAAAAATATTATTAACGAATGACCCTGCCGAAATAGAATACAGAAAGAGTGCAGGCAAATATCATTATGGTACTTATTATGTAATTGAAAAAAATTATGTAAGCATATTAGAACCTGAAAATGGAGAATATCCTTACACTTATGAATTGTGTAAACAATAATTCATGGAAAACCAAAACCGCCCCGCATATACGTTACGCCAACTGATTTTATATTTTTTGAAACTCGGCACGACAGGCTTTGGCGGACCCGTTGCGTTAGTTGGTTATATGCACAAAGATTTGGTTGAAAACCGCAAGTGGATTTCAGATGAAGAATATAAACAGGGTTTGGCATTGGCACAGTTAGCGCCGGGACCTTTGGCGGCACAGTTAGGTATTTATTTAGGCTTTGTGCATTACAGAATTTTGGGCGCAACCTTAGCAGGAATTGCTTTTGTTCTTGCATCTTTTATTATGGTTGTGTTGTTGGGCATTGCTTATAAAATGTACGGTGGACTCCCGTGGATGCAAGCTGTTTTTTATGGCGTTGGCGCAGCCGTTATCGGCATCATCGCAAACAGTTCTTACAAGCTTACTACAAAATCAATCGGCAAATTCAATCTTCAATCTTTTAAACAAAACTGGTTGCTTTGGTTATTTTTTATCGCAGCTGTAGCCATTACTTTTTTCACGCAGCACGAACAGGTTTTATTATTTGTAGCAGCAGGGCTTTTATATATGTTTGTAAAAGTGCCGCCAAAACGAATAAATAAATCCACCATAAACAGCATCGTTCTTTTGCAAATCGGTTTCTGGAATTATGAAAGTTCAACGCTTACAAAAATTGCCATCTTCTTTACAAAGGCAGGCGCATTTGTTTTTGGCAGTGGTCTTGCAATCGTTCCTTTTTTACACGCAGGTGTTCTAACGGAAAATCATTGGCTGACTGAACAACAGTTTGTGGATGCGGTTGCAGTTGCTATGATTACACCGGGTCCCGTTGTTATCACCGTTGGTTTCATTGGTTATTTAGTTGCAGGTTTTCCCGGCGCATCAGTTGCAGCATTAGCAACGTTTTTGCCTTGTTATTTATTTACAGTTTTGCCTGCACCTTACTTTAAAAAAATTGCGAAGAACACATCCATAAAAGCATTTGTTGATGGCATTACTGCTGCAGTAATTGGTGCGCTTGCCGGTGCAGTTGTTATTATTGCTATTCGCAGCATTGTTGATGTTCCTACTGTGCTGATTGCTGCTTCAAGTGTGTTAACTTTGATTTATGTGAAAAAAGTTCAAGAGCCTTATATCATTTTAGTTGCTGCTGTTATTGGTTTAATTTTGAAATCATTTTTATAGATGAATAACACAAAAATAATTTTATTTGCTGCCATTTTATTTTGCTTCGCTTCAGGTTGCAATGCACAATCATCAACAAATTCTTTGCAATTGATTGAAACAATCCCTCTGCAAAATGTTAGTGGAAGAATTGACCATTTAAGTGTTGATAAAAAAAATAATCTTGTTTTTGTTGCAGCTTTAGGAAACAACAGCGTTGAAGTTGTTGATTTAAAAAACAAAAAAGTAATTCACAGCATAAAAGATTTACACGAGCCGCAGGGCATTGCTTTCATTCCTGAAAATAATTCTCTTGTTGTTGCTAATAGTGATAACGGCGAATGCGATGTTTTTAATGCAGACACTTTTCAAAAAATAAATTCAATATCGTTAGGCGATGATGCAGATAATGTTCGCTATAATGCAGCAGACAAAAAAATTTATGTTGGTTACGGCAATGGTGGCATTGCAATTATTGATGAAGCCACTTTTAAACTCGTTACCGAAATAAAACTTTTAGGACATCCCGAAAGTTTCCAAATTGATAAATCATCAAAAAAAATTTTTGTAAATATTCCTGATAAAAAGCAAATTGATGTAATTGATTTAACGCAAAATAAAATTGTTGCACAGTGGAAAATAAATGAAGCAAGTGCCAATTTTCCGATGGCTTTGGATGAAATAAATCATCGCTTGTTTATCGGTTGCAGGCATCCTTCAAAACTTTTGGTGCTGGATACTGAAAATGGAAAAACAATTTCATCACTTGAAATTGATAGCGATACCGACGATATATTTTACAACACATCAGCAAAAGAAATTTATGTAAGCTGCGGTAGCGGTTATGTTGATGTGTTTAGTCAACCGGATGCTGACCGTTATACATCAAACGGAAGAATTAAAACAAATGCCGGCGCAAGAACTTCTTTATTTATTCCTGAACTTCATCAATTAATTATTGCTGCACCTGCACACTTGGGCAGCGATGCTCAACTAATAATTTATAAAACGAAATAAAAATGAAAAAATTAATTCTCTTATTATCTGCTGCAGCATTTGCAATAAACAGTTTTGCTCAAATTGACAGCACAGCATTGAATAATGTGTTTGGTAAAAAAGGAACAGTAACGGGGAATGTTTATAAAATAACTTATCCACGCAGTGACTTAAAAGTAAAAGTTGGCGACTTCTCAGTTGCACCCGGGCTTGCATTAGGCACATGGGTCGGCATTATAAATATGGGCAACCATTCAATGATGATGGGCGACCTTGTTTTGCTTGATACCGAAGTGCCGCAAGCCATTAATAAATTAATGGAAGAAAATTTAGAAATAACTGCGATACACAATCATCTTATAAATGAAACACCGGCGATAAAATATATTCACTATCATGGCGAAGGTGATGCTGTGAAATTAGCGCAGGAAATAAAAGCAGTTTTGGCAGTTACCGGAACGCCGCTTACGCCGCCATCTGCATCAAATCAAACACAAAAAATTGACTGGAGTAAAGTAACAGCGATACTTGGACCAACAGGAAAACAAAACGGAATGTTGCTGCAATACAGTTTTGCAAGAAATGAAAAATTGATGGAAAGCGGAATGGAAATGCCGCCGTCAATGGGCATGGCAACGGCAATTAATTTTCAAATGGACGGAGACAAAGCAGCTATAACAGGCGATTTTGTTTTGTTACCAGATGAAGTAAATCCTGTTGTAAAAGCGCTAACACAAAATGGCATTATGCCAACTGCAATTCACAGCCACATGCTGCATGATGAACCACGTTTATTTATGATGCATTTTTGGGCTGTAGATAATCCCGAAAAATTAGCAAAAGGTCTAAAGGCAGCATTGGATAAAACAAATTCAAAAAGATAGACTTTCAAATTTAATAACCTCAACAAGCCCACGCAGCAAGTCAGGCACACAGGTAACAGTCTTTAAGTTCGGGCAGACAAGACACTACTTTAGGTTGATACATTACGATAGACACGAAGGGCATGCGTACAACATTGGTATTGCCAAAAGCAGGGCTGACGTGCATTTCCTCAGCATTTTGTTCGCTTATCATCTATAGTTCAAGCCGACGGAATTCTATTGAACTTTTGTTGGTAACTTCATCAATAAATTATAAATCAGCAGCAGTTCCGGGCAGGACGTTCAATGAATACCCTGCCTTCGGCAATACCTGTTCGTTGTACGTCATTCCACACATTCCGAAAAAGAACCAGAATTAATTTCTCCAGCTAACGAGAATACAGCGTACATTTATTAAGACTCTTTGTAAGGCCGTTCTAAGCATTGGTGATTCAAAATCCCGGGCGTCATTCTGGTTGAAATG
>JANYGZ010000012.1 GCA_025362235.1 Ferruginibacter sp.
TGCAAAAATGTCGGAAGTGCGTTGCAGTGCATTTGCTGCAAATTGTGTCAGCGTTTTTTTTCCATCTTAAAATATTTTTAATGAAATGGAAAAGTAAAGAAGAATACGCAAAGTTCATTGCGATAGCAATGTTGGTTCAACTGTTGCTTTATGTCCATCAGGGTTTCGCATATTTCACTTTCTCTTTTGGAGATGTTACCCTTCTCTACAATCCGCTTATGCATCCTTGCATACTTTGTATCGTTCTCGTATTTTGCTTTCAGCAAATTATTTTTACGGTTTAGTTCTGTAACCTTATCATAAATCTGCTGCAGGCTACCGATATTATTTTTCATGTCGTCCTGTGTAATTTCATCAAGGTTCTTTTTATCGAACAACCTTTTCAATTCATCATACAGCGAAACAAATTCCGGGTCGTTCTGGTCGAAATTGCCACCCAATGCCTCACGGGTTTTGCGAAGCATATCTTTCAACTGGTCGGCAATTACCATTTCTTCTTCTGACACTTTTCGAAACATGAACAGTACATTCTCTAAAGCTACATTCAGCAAATTGGTTGTGTCCACATTGTTCTGCACCGATTCTTTCAGGTTAAGCAATTCAAGGTGCCTTGCTGTTTCGTTGTATAGCTGATTGAGTTTTTTAAAATCAACTTTTTCCAGCAAATCAAAATGCCTGTAAAGGCGGATAAGGTTGTACAGGTTCTTTGCACTCTCTAATGCCTTCTTTATATCCAATACTGTTTTGCGGTCTTCAACCTGGCTTATTTGCTGAGAGAATATTTCCGCATTGATGGTATTGTAATGCCAAAGTTTTTCCCTGATGTTTTTTATTTCTTCTTCAATTTCTTCTTTTGATTTAAAGAGGTTGGAGTAGTGCTGCATTTCATCGCCCAATTCGCCCTGCAGTTCATCAAAATAGGCTTTGTTGGTTTTATCAAACTCACCACTTATATCGGCAAAGTCAACCACATAGCCGTACCTGAATTTTTTATACGGACGGTTTACCCTTGTGAGCGTTTGCAACAGGTTGTGGTCTTTTATTAAACGGCCTATGTACAGCTTTTTCAAACGCTTGGCATCAAAGCCGGTGAGCAGCATATTGTACACAAAAAGGAAATCAATTTTACCATCTTTAAAATTTTCTACTTCCTCTTTACGGTCGTCTTTAGACCCAATATCATGTAGTATTAAAGAAGCAGTAAGGTCTTTACTTTGATGCTTTATATAATTACCATATTCAACAGCAGGTTCGGCAGCCATTGAATAAGGCAGCACTTCTTCAATTACATTTTGCGTTGGGTTGTATTTGTTGATAAAAATCTCAAACAGTTTACGGGCCTGGCTGGCACTGTCGCAAACTACCATTGCCCCGATGGTATGGTCACCAAAAAGGATACGGCTTTTAATAAAGTCCTGAACAATGTATTCGAGCATGGGTTCAGCAAACT
Source organism: Ferruginibacter sp. (assembly GCA_025362235.1). Taxonomy (GTDB): domain Bacteria; phylum Bacteroidota; class Bacteroidia; order Chitinophagales; family Chitinophagaceae; genus Ferruginibacter. The sequence continues at coordinate 1,451 of JANYGZ010000012.1, forward strand.
TTGCATGAGCATAAATAATGCGTTTGTCTGCATCGCCTTTTAGTATTTCAACTTCTTTAAGTGCTTCTTTCAGTTGAATCTTATAACTGGTTTCAATGTCTTCCCGAATCAGCTTTAAAGTGTAGCCATCGGCAATAGAAGCATTGTAGTAGTATTTGTGAATATAATCGCCAAAGGTTGCCCGTGAAGTTCTATCTTGTCCAATAAGGGGTGTTCCGGTTAATCCAATAACAATAGCGTTTCTATCAGAGTTAAAAAGGTTTGCCAAAAAACTACCTGTTGGATTGTAGCTGCGGTGAACTTCATCTAAAAAATAAATCCGTTGTGTATTGATGTCATAATCATTGGAACGTAACACATCAGTATCTTCCTTAAACTTCTGAATATTTACGACTATAATTTCCCTTTTGCCAGAGAAGTTGTGTATGGCCTGCTTTTGCCTAAAATTGTTCAGCAGTTCTTCTTTTGAATTAACAGTATGCACCACTAAACCACGGCTTTTAAATTCCCTGTGTGCCTGAACCATCAAGTCAATACGGTCAACAATAAAATAGAATTTTGGCACAATGTCTTTTCGCTGAAAATAGTCGGTGAGGTATTGCACATTGTAATAAGCCAAAGCTGTTTTGCCGCTACCTTGTGTATGCCATATAATCCCTTTCTTAATTCCTTCATCCAGCTTTTTCTCAATTGCTTTTGTTGCAAACAACTGTGGATACCGCATAATATGTTTTTCCAACCCATTTGTTTCATGCACATAGGCGATGGAATACTTCAGGATAAAGCCATGGGGTCTCTGCTGAATAGCGAACTGAGTATCCTGTTAGTGGGTGTATCAGATTCTTTATTGGTAATAAATTCCGGTGAATGTTTAATGGCTGAAAGGTTGTTGTCTTTCAAAATAAAATTTTCCAGTTGGTCATCTTCTGCCTTCAGCAATGTTGCCAAATCAAATTTTTCCTCTTCTCTGAAACAGTTGAAGTTTGCGAATAAATAGGAGGTGGAAGAATAAAAAGCACCTTGTATGGGTTCAATAGATTCGATGTCGTACTCCATGTTATTGGAGAATATAAGCACCTGCGAAATGTTGATGAACTTGCGGAACTTCTTATTCTTAAAACGTACATTGATACGGTCCCGTTCTGCAAGAACTCCTTCCTAGTTGTTGGGTTTTTTAACTTCAATGAATGCCAAAGGCATTCCATTTATCAGCAAGGTTATATCCGGCCTGAATTCATCATCGCCGTTTTTGTAGGTAATTTCGGTGACAACATTAAAAGAGTTATTGTTGAAATCTTTAAAGTCAATCAGTTTAACGCCTGATGTGGCATTGAGCATTTTTGAAAATGCTTCTCCCAAATCTTCATTGTCTAATGCAAAGGAAATATTTTCGTAGGTTCTTTTTATATCTCCTTCCTCCATATCAGGATTAATCCGTCTGATGCTTTCTGTAAAAATGCCGGTGAAGATATTGGTGGTAATATCCCATTTAGCCTTTGACAGCGAAACATAACTGTACCCCAACCTGCACAGGTGCAGTATTGCAGGAATTTTTACTCTTGTGTTTTCGTTAAAGGCCATTGAATATTCTAATGTTATTTCAGTTTTGAAAACCAGTTAATATAATTGGAGTGTTAGCGAAAATAACTCTTTTGGTATTGTGAACCGTTGTTACACATTTAAAAATAAAAACTGCCTTAAAGGGCGATATTAAAATATTCCTTTAAGGCAGTGTACAATAATTTTTTTAGCAGTAATGATTAGTCCTTTACAGTAAAGGCGGCAAGTATATCTCCCCATAGCAGGGATACTTTACCCTTATCGCTGATGGTAATAGCCATTTTTTCGGCAAAGGGATTTGCTTTATCTTTTTTTACTTTTACCCTTAGTACATCGTCAGCCTCTTTGTAATTAAAGGCACCCCATTGGTTCCATGTTTTATTAAAAATAATTACAAAGTCAGTTCCTTCATCAATGGAAAATAAACCGTACTTACCTTTTGCAAGTGGCTTGCCGTCAATCTTTACATCTTTGTCTGTTTCAAAAACAGTTGCTTCGTTAGCACCGGTGCGCCATACTTTACCTGGCATTGGCTCAAGGTTTTTACCAATTGTTCTGCCCTTTACAGAAGGCTTGCTGTAATTAATTTTTACTGTTGCAGTACCTATTTTTTGCATCACTGAATCAGCAGGGCTGGGCCTTTTTGATTTGTCTTCAGTATTTTGTGCAAAAGCACCCAACGAAATAAACGACAGCACTGCGAAAATGCCTACAGAAAGAAAATGTTTCATATTATTTGTTTTTAGTTTGTTTAAAAATAACTTTTATTGCTAAACCCGTGCCTAAATATAAAAAATTAACCTAAACTTTTGTATTTATTATTTGGCAATGGCGAATAGTCAATGGGCAATGGTCAATAGGCAATGGTGAATAGGCAATGGTGAATGGGGAATAATTCATTATTGACTATTGACCATTCACCTACACATTTATTTTAGCACCGGTAATACAATGGAAGAGGGATGTTGTGCATCATGATAAATACGGATGGTGGCTTTTTGAAAATCTTCTATTGATGCATCGGGTATACGCATAAATTTTTGCGGGTTCCTGTCAACCAACGGAAACCAGCTGCTTTGTACCTGCACCATTATTTGATGGCCCTTTTTAAAAGTATGTGCCACATCATTAAGGTTAAATTTTACCGGGGTTATTGTACCTGGCACAAAGGGTTCAGGTTTTTCGTAACTGTTCCTGAACTTTCCCCTCATTACCTCGGCTCTTACCAGGCGCTCGTATCCGGCCATTTTAATTCCCTTTGGTGTGGCGGCAGTGTTTGGCTCATTATTAGGAAAAACATCTATCAGTTTTACAATAAAATCTGCATCAGTGCCTGTTATGCTTACAAAAAGATTGGCCTCTATAGCCCCGGTCAGCGTCATATCTTCAGTAAGTGGTGATGTTTTAAATGAAATTACATCGGGCCTTGCTGCAGCAAAACGCTGGTCTTCTGCCATGTACTCATTATTTCTATAACCAAAAACACCATTGGTATAAGGCACAGGTGTTGCAGGGTTGCTGATATATTCATTATAGCTGTCGACTGCGTTAGATTTTTGTGTAGACAATTGCTGGCTACTGTTAAAATAATAATTTACCGGTGTTGCATTTTTGGGGGGCCATACCGCATAACTTTTCCATTGGTTGCTGCCGGTTTCAAAAACCGTGGCTTCAGCCGCAGCAAAATTTCCTTTGTCTTTTAAATAATAATTAAAGAAGGGAGTTTCCAAAGAATCCTGGAAATATTTGCTGGTATTGCTGCCAAACTGGTGTGTGCCAAACTTGTTCCAGTTACCACTTTCCCATGCACCATGTGTCCACGGGCCCATAACAAGGCGGTTATTATTTTGCGGGCTTTGTTTTTCAATTGATTCATAAGTATGTAGTGCACCAAAAAGATCTTCTGCATCAAACCAGCCACCCACCACCAATACAGGTATGGTAATATTTTTTAAATACTGACGGATATTTCTTGCCTGCCAGTAAGCATCGTAGGTATCATGCTGCAGGTATTCGTTCCATATAACACTTTTGTTATTGTAAAATTCTTTGCTGTTGGTATTTTTAATGGTACCCATCTTTAAAAAAAACTGGTAGGCATCTTTGGTGCTGCTGGTAAATAAAGGCACGGTATAATCTTCAACAGGGCCTTTTCGTTCCCTGTCAAAATAACCCATAAAGCCAAAATTGTCCAGTAAATAAAAGGCGCCGTTATGGTTTGCATCGTCGCCAACAAATTCATCTGTAACAGGCGCCTGCGGGCTAACCGCTTTTATAGCAGGGTGGGCGCCAGGCAAACTTGTAGTGGCGTAAAAACCGGGGTATGATATACCGGCAATGCCTACACGCCCATTATTATTTTGTACATTTTTTAGCAGCCAGTCGATGGTATCGTAGGTGTCGCTGCTTTCATCAACATCTTTGGATGTTTTTTTATTGGCGATATAGGGCGTTACTTCCAGGTTAATGCCTTCGCTCATGTAACGGCCACGCACATCCTGTTCTACAAAAATATATTTTTCTTTCATCAGCGAACTGTTGGGGCCTATGCGGTCAGGGTAATTACCGGCGCCATAAGGCCCGGCTGAATAAGGGGTACGGTCCAGCAAAAACGGGTATTGCTGCGATACATCTTTGGGCACAAAAATTACCGTGTATAATTTTATGCCATCCCTCATGGTAATGGTGGTATCAATTTTTGTATAATTTTCTTTTACATAATTGCTGCTGTTTTGGGCCATGCTGTTAATAGCCAGCAATACAAATAAAGCGGTTGATAATTTTTTCATGTTACTTGGGTAAAACGGGTAAAATAAATTTAGTTTGATTGGTGCCATCATAATAAATTTTGATAATGGCTTTTTGAAAATCACTGTCCGAAGCTTTGTAAATATCTATAAATTTTTGAGGGTTCCTGTCTGCTAACGGAAACCAGGTGCTTTGTATCTGTATCATCAGGCGGTGCCCTTTTTTAAAAGTATGTGCCACATCGGGCAGGGCATATTTTACTTTGCTGATTTTGCCTGCAACAAATGGTTCGGGTTTTTCAAAACTGTTCCTGTATTTACCCCGCATAATTTCCCCCCTTACCAGCATCTGATAACCACCCATCGGGTATTCTTTACCGTTACCTTTTACCGCAGCATCGTACTGAAAGTAATCAGGGAAAACATCAATTATTTTTACCACAAAATCGGCGTCGGTGGTGCTGAGGCTGGTAATAATATCAGCCATCACCGGGCCACCCAATGTAAGGTCGTCTGTTAAAGTATCGGTGTTAAAGCTAAGTACATCGGGCCTTTGGGCAGTAAAGCGCTGGTCGTCTGTCATGTATTCCCTTGTCCTGCTTTCATGTACACCTTCAGTGTAAGGAACAGGGTGGGCGGGGTCGCTGGTGTATTCACTAAAACTGCCAGCACTGTTTACTGCTGTTGCTGCAAGCGGTTTTTCAAATGATAATTTTCCATTGGGTAAAATATAAAGTGGTTTATAGGTTACATTTTCTGAAGGCCATTGAGCAAATTTTTTCCACTTGTTTTCGCCGGTAAAAAAGATAGTGGCTTCTGCAATAGCATCAGTATTGCCTTTTCCTTTAAGGTAATAATTAAAAAATGGTATTTCAATATTTTGCTGGTACCAGTCAGCTGTATTGCTTTCAAAACGAACATTGCCCAGATAACTGCCTTCCCTTGCCCATTGCCCGTGATACCATGGCCCCATTACTATTTTATTGTTGGTGGCGGGGCTTTGCGCTTTGGTTGTTTTATAAGTGTTCCATGCGCCAAAGCAATCTTCTGCATCAAACAAACCACCCACCCACAGCATGGCTGGTTTTACGTTATATAAACCAACCCTTGCATTTCTTGCCTGCCACCATGCATCATAGTTTGGATGCTGGTACATTTCGTGCCAGAATTTAATGCTGTCGCCAATCATTACAGCAAGGTTTTTTACGGCCCCGGCCTGTAAATAAAATTTGTAAGGATCTTTTACAAGGGTATTGTAACCTGGTCCATAATCTTTAGTGGGCACAGGATGAGGTTTGCCAAAACTGGAGTAAAATGAAAAACCATCCATAGCAAAGAAAACACCGTTGTGATGAAAATCATCGCCCATGAACCAATCTGTAACCGGTGCCTGCGGGCTAACTGCCTTTAATGCAGGATGGCCGCATAAAGCAGCTTCTGTTGCATAAAAGCCGGGGTAACTTCCGCCAGTTATACCTACGTTTCCATTATTGCCCGGTATGTTTTTTAACATCCAGTCAATGGCATCATAAGTATCGCTGGCTTCATCAATATCTTTATTTGTTTTTTTGTTTTTATTAAAGGGGCGAACATCTACAAATTCCCCTTCGCTCATGTAACGGCCACGCACATCCTGCGTAACAAGGATGTATTTTTCTTTCATAAAACTCATTTTAAAACTTCTCCACATGGCAATAAATTTATCTTCGCCATAAGGTGCGCAGGAGTAGGGGGTGCGTGTGAGTAAAAAAGGATGTTTTTCTGCACTATCTTTTGGTATATAAAAAGAAGTAAATAATTTTATACCATCCCGCATGGGTACCATCCTTTCTATTTTATAATAATTATTTACAAACCAGGTACTGTCTTCATTTTGTGCAAATGTAATAGCTGACGGTACAATCAGCGCCAAAAGAAAAAATATTTTTTTCATTAATCAGTTTTTAGAATGCTAAATTTAGTTAAACTTATCAATTAAAAATTATGAATAACAATACACAACTGATTGAAAAATTTTATACGTCTTTTCAGCGTCTTGATGCTGCTGCAATGAATAGCTGTTATAATGATAATATTGTTTTTTTTGACCCTGTGTTCGGTTTGTTAAGAGGAGCCGAGGCTAAATGTATGTGGGAGATGCTGTGTAAAAATGCAAAAAATTTTTCGCTCACCTTCGGCAACATTACCGCATTGGATGAAGAATACAGCACCTGCGATTGGGTAGCTACTTATACTTTTAGCGCAACGGGTAAAAAAGTGGTCAATACCATCAAGGCAAACATGCGTTTTGCTGATGGAAAGATAATTGAACACAGCGATGCATTTAGTGTACATAAATGGAGTAAACAGTCATTTGGTATTATGGGTATGTTGTTTGGATGGAACAGTATTTTTCAAAATAAAATAAAGAATACTGCAAAGAAAAACCTGTTAAAATATATGCAGGCAAAGGATTAGTTTTTTATTACTGCCGCGGCAACTATCAGCTTTAATTATCTCAATGCACATAGGTTTATAAATATCACTTGCATTTTATAAAAGGGTATCGTATTTTTCTGCTCATTTTAACCTTTTTCGCCCATGGCGGAATATAAAACCCATTTATTATGAATCCAGAAATTTTAAAAAACATTCACTGGCTTGCCGTAATAGTTGCAGCGATAGGCTACTTTGCTTTAGGAGCTATTTGGTATTCTAAAATATTATTTGCACCAAAATGGCTGGCACTTTTAAAAATCGATGCCAGTGACCCCAATGCTACCAAGGGTATGGCTGCTATTATGGCTACTTCTTTTGTGACAATCCTGGTTGCATGTATCGGGCTAGCCATACTGGAAGCCTATCTTAATTTAACCACCCTTAGCCAGGGCGTAAAATTAGGTGCTTTAACAGGTATTTGTTTGGGTGCTACTGCTATCAGCAATAGTTATCTGTACGAGAAAAGGCCAACAGGGCTTCATTTAATTAATGGTGGCTATACAATAGTGGGCAATATAATTGCGGCGGTTATTATCTGTGTGTGGCACTAAAAAAAGGGTAGTCTTGCAAATAATGTTTCACACAACGAAACTAAGGATACAAATTACACAAAGAATATTTATTGCTTTGTGACCTTTTTTTCGTTGTGTTTTTTTTGCTAAATAATTCGTGTAATATGCTTAATGTACTTTAGCAACTTTTAAAATATTTGTAGGCAGATGCTGGGCAATAGGAGTGCTACCTGTATTTACTACTATATCTCCTTTTTTTATAAACCCTCTTTCTTTTAAAATATTTATCTGATCCAAAAAGATATCATCAAGACTTTCTTCTTCTGCATAATAAATAGGCCTTATGCCCCAGCTTAAACTTAATTGGTTGATAAGCGTTCTCTCTTTACTAAAAATAAACAGGGGAGCTTTAGGGCGGTAGCTGCTGAGCATGAAACCGGTATAGCCACTCTGCGTCATACCTATCAGTGCTTTGGCATTTACATCCTTGGCCATTTTGCAGGCACTGGCACATAATGCATCGCTTAATAATGATGGTGAATGAGGCTGGGGAGTTAAAATATCATCCCTGTCATAATCATATAAAGTACGTTCTACCTGCAAAATAATCTTGCTCATCATTTCTACTACAAGTACGGGATAGTGCCCCATAGCGGTTTCGCCACTTAGCATTACCGCATCTGCGCCTTCTAAAACTGCGTTGGCCACATCCGTTACTTCACTGCGGTTTGGCTTGGTACGCTCCATCATGCTCTCCATCATTTGTGTTGCCACAATTACAGGCTTGGCACGGTGCATGCATTTACGGATGATTTCCTTTTGAATAATCGGCACCTGTTCTACCGGAACTTCTACACCCAAATCGCCACGGGCAACCATGATGCCATCACTTTCAACAATAATATCCCGGATGTTTTTTAGGGCCTCCGGCATTTCAATTTTAGAAATAACTTTTGCTTTGCTTTTTTGGGCCTTGATGCGTTTTTTAAGGTCGATGATATCATCGGCATGGCGCACAAAAGATAGGGCTATCCAGTCGAGGTTTTCACTGATTATAAAATCAAGGTCTGCAATATCTTTTTCTGTGAGGGAAGGCATAGTTAACGCAGAGTCTGGAAGATTGACACCTTTTTTTGGAAACAAAATACCACCAAGCGTTACAGAAATTTTAACCTCCGTATCGTTTAATATTTCTTTAACCTGTACTTCCATTTTACCATCATCTAAAAAAATACGCTCACCAACTTTTACATCTTTGGCAAGATTGGCGTAAGACACATAAATTTTTTCTTTGGTGCCTATAATTTTTTCTGTAGTAAATATAAATTCGCTGCCATCTTTTAATTCAATCTGCCCGTTTTCCAAATCACCCACCCTTAATTTAGGGCCCTGCAAATCGCCTAAAATGGCAATATTATAGGGTTCTGTGCGGTTTATCTGCCTTATAAAGTCAATGATAATTTTTTTGTCTTCGTAAGAACCGTGGGAAAAATTTAAACGAAAAACATTTACGCCCGCTTTTACAAGGTCCAGTAATTTCTCGTAGGTAGAACAGGCTGGGCCAACAGTGGCAACAATTTTGGTTCGTTTAATAGAATGGTGAATGCCTGCTTCTTTATCCATTTCTGCATGCAGGTATTTACCTAAGTTTTTGCTCATTATTTTTTATTTAATTTTCAGTTGTTATTGTTAGCTCGCTAATATCTTCACAATTTTCATCCATTCTTCGCTGATGCGCTGTTTCTTTTTTACTGCTTCGTTTAAAGGAATGTAGTGGATGCGGTTATTGACCATGCCTACAAATAAATTAAATTTTCCTTCAAGTAAACATTCTACTGCAGAGTAACCCATGCGGCTTGCAATCACCCTGTCGAAGCAGGTAGGCGAACCTCCTCTTTGTATATGGCCCAAAATACAAACCCTTACATCCTGTATGGGTAAACGTTCCTTTACAATTTTTGCCACTTCTTCGGCACCGCCAAATTCATCTCCTTCGGCTACAACAATAAGGTTTACTAATTTGTGCCTTCTTTCTTTTTCTGCGAGTGTTTTTATTACTTCTTCAATATCTGTTTTTCGTTCGGGTATCAGTATATTTTCTGCCCCTGTTGCTATGCCACTATGCAGTGCAATATAACCTGCGTCCCTGCCCATTACTTCAATAATAAACAAACGGTCGTGTGCATCTGCAGTATCCCTTATTTTGTCGATGGCTTCTACGGCCGTATTTACAGCTGTATCAAAACCAATGGTAAAATCTGTACCGGCAATATCTTTATCAATGGTACCCGGTAAACCTATGCAGGGTATGTCGTATTCGTTGCTAAAAATCTGCGCACCTTTAAAACTGCCATCGCCCCCAATAATTACTAACCCGTTAATGCCTAATTTGGTTAAATTATCGTATGCTCTTTTCCTGCCTTCCCGGGTAAAAAAATCTTTGCAACGGGATGTTTTTAACATAGTACCACCCCTTGAAATAATATTGGCTACGCTTCTGCTTTCCATTTTAAAAATATCATTTTCAACCATTCCGGTGAACCCACGCATAATTCCATATACATCCAGCCCATTGTAAATAGCTGTTCTAACTACGGCTCTTACACAGGCATTCATTCCCGGTGCATCACCGCCAGATGTCAGTACCCCAATCTTTGTAACCTTTGTTTTCATATCTAAAAAAATACTTTTTAATTAAAAAACATTTAACCCATTATTATTTTTTAAAATAGTAATGCAAACAGTGTCAAACATTTCAAAAATAAGCTTTTAAAACTAATCTGAAAATTACAAATGCATTATTATAAAAAATTGATATTTATACATCACCTTCAAGATAGTATGCCTTCATGAGGGTAAATATTTTTTCTTTTAATGCCGGCGCTTTTAATCCCTCGGATGACTCTGGTGGTAAAAAATCCATGCGCAAGCGGGTGGGCCATAAATAAAATGGCTTGTTTGCAGGCATGGCTTTTTTTGTACCGAATATCACGCAAGGCATTACTTCTTTTTTTGTATCAACCGCCAGTTTAAATGCACCATCATAAAATGGTTTTAATGGTTCATTGGTTCGGTTGCGGGTACCCTCGGGGTAAATACACATGTGCATGTTATTGCGTAGTACTTCCCGCATATCTTCAAAACTTTTAAGACGGCTTTTATTATCGCCCCTGTCTACCAGCACAGAACCTCTTTTATAGAACCAGCCAAAAATGGGCACTTTTGCAAAAGATGCTTTGGCAATTGTTTTATTACCACCCGGGATAAACGGGGCCGATAAAGGAACATCAATCAAAGCATTGTGATTATATACCACCACATAAGTGTGGCCGGGTATAAAATTTTCTTTTCCTTTTATGGTAGCCGGGCAGCCAACCAACCGCAGCCATGTCCACATCCAAACCCTTGATACCGCAATAAAATAATCCTGTCCTTTTTGACCGGGAATTAAGTAAGAAATCATGGAAGGGATAAAAATAATAAGGAAAGTTGTAACAAAACTTACCAGCCCCCAACAGGCCCATATACGGCCCAAAACATTTTTACATACTTCTATAAACGAAGGAGGTGATGATTGTAAAGATTGGTTGTCTTGTATATTGGTCAAAACTTTTGTTGTATTTACTGATCTGTTTTTTACAGTATTCAGGGTGTTAATAATTTCCAGTTAATGGGGGCTAAGCCCTGATCAGTTAATAAACTATTTGTTTTTGAAAAATGTTTACAACCAAAAAAACCTTTATCCGCACTAAAGGGAGAAGGGTGAGCTGCTTTTAAAACAAAGTGTTTGGTCTCGTCTATCAGTAACTGCTTCTCCTGGGCAAATTTACCCCATAAAAGAAATATTATTCCTTTTTTTTCATCAGATATTTTACTTATAACAGTATCGGTAAAATCCATCCACCCAATTTTTGAATGACTGGCCGGTTCATTTGCCCTTACCGTTAACATGGCGTTTAATAAAAGTACGCCCTGCTGTGCCCAACTGGTAAGGTTTCCATAACCAACGGGCATTGGAATGCCCAAATTATTTTGAATTTCTTTATAGATATTCACCAGTGATGGCGGGGGTTTTATGCCATTGGGTACACTAAAACTAAGGCCATGCGCCTGGCCGGGATTGTGATAAGGATCCTGCCCAATGATAACTACCCGTACTTTATTAAACGGGGTTTGATTAAATGCATTAAAAATTAATGGCCCCGGGGGATAAATTATTTTACCTGCGTTTTTTTCTATTTTTAAAAAAGTAACAATCTCTAAAAAATAAGGTTTTGTAAATTCATTTTTAAGCACTTCTTTCCAGGACTGCTCAATTTGTACATCCATGTGAAACAGTTTTTATAAAATTACAAAAGCTTTAGTGAAGTAGGGATAAAAAAATAATGGCATGGGGGTGATAACCATGTGCTGTGAAAATATTTATTACACTGATTATTACGAATTTGAAATTAATAAACGTAAACGATTGATTAGTTTTTAAAATTTCTCTTATTGCTTTTTATCCGCACTAGTAAAAAAATTATTCATAAATAATAATTGGTACTTGATTGAGTTGGTCCAGTAAATCCAGTTGTGTTCGCCGGGGCGGCTTATAAAATCGTGTGGTATATTATTCAGTAATAATTTTTCGTGAAGGGTGCAATTTACTTTGTAAAAAAAATCATTGGTACCGCAATCAATGATGATAGATAAAGAATTTGGTGTTAGTAAATGCGTTAAATTAATTACACTGTTTGCATCCCATCTTTCATTAAAAGCCGCATAGCTTCCCAGTCTTTTTGAAATATCCCAGTTTAGAGGAAAGGGTCTCAGGTCAACACCACCACTCGTACTTCCGCAGGCGCCAAATATATCCTGGTGTTTAATGGCAATGTACAAAGCGCCATGCCCGCCCATACTTAAGCCTGTAATTGCCCGGCCTTTTTTATCATTGACTGAGTTAAAATGATTGTCTATCCATTGCACTAATTCAGTAGAAATATAGGTTTCATATCTCCATGCACTGTCAACAGGGCTATCAAAATACCAGCTGGAAAAATTTCCATCCGGGCAAACAATAACCATATTATATTCATCAGCATAACGGGTAATCTGCGGAACATTTGTAATCCAGTCTGCGTAATTGCCACTATACCCGTGCAATAAATAAACCACGGGAAATTTATTTCCATTTTTATAACTGTCTGGTTTTATTACAACCGCCTTAATATTCTTATTCATCGACGGGCTAAAGGTTAGTACCGTATCTACAATAGCAGCAACTGAAATGCAGTAAATCAACATTAAAATAATGGTGGTTGATAGTTTGACGAATAGTTTTTTTATCATAGTAATTTTATTTGTTGCACTCTTAAAGTCAGCGGTAAATTTTGTTGAGAGCAAATGGCTCTACCCTCAACGCATCCAACCTTCAATCTTATAATTTTTTTCAAATAATTTGGTTTCTTGTTCACCAGTAGAAGGTTTATACCAGACTTCAAATCTAGCAGCATAAGGTTTACCCCAATCACCTTCGTAAATTGTGAAAAAGTGCGACGTGCCTATTTTTATAATGCTATCTTTATCATTGAAGATCTTCACACTGCTGCTACTTGGCAGTTCGCTTGTTGAAAGCGGATAATTTTGAGTTATTTCATAAGCTTTAAGATATATAATACCTCTGTTAATTTTAGAAGTCCAAAATTCGTATTCATAAACTCCTGGCTGAATAGAATTATAAAGCTGAAAATCAATATCTTTTTTCTGAATATTTGAAATCGAGTCAGGTTTCTTTTTATCAAAGTTTATATCAGCAGGAGTGTAAATGGTTATATTTTTTGGAATTTTAAGATTGTCAGCAAATTTGTCTGGCTCGTCTAGCTCATTCGTAGCAACAATAAAGAAAACAATTGCAAAGAAGAGACATACTGCAATAGTACATCCCAATATCAGAAAAGTGAGAATTGCATTAATCCATCTTTTTTTCCAAAGCTGGAAGATTAAAGAAAATCCCAAAATAGCAATAGACAAACAAAACAATACAAAGGCAGGAATTTGTAGAACTGAAGTATCACTCCAAACACTTAACCCTAAAAGCAAGCCAGTGGTTAATAATAGAAGTATTGGTCTCCACCATTTGTCAAAACTATATGTTACTAATTGTTTGAAGGTCATTTCAGATTAAAGTCTATTATTATTTTACTAAACGTCAAGTAAAATCAATTATTATCACAATAGAATTGTGTAAATTATAAAGGTTTCGGTTATTCCTATTTTTTGGTAATAAGGCCAAGAGGAAAAACAGCCTTGCCATACACTTCATTTAACAAATTAGCTACGCCCGCATAAATGGCGGAAGCTCCGCACACAATCCCTTCGTAACCTGCTAAATGTTTTATGGTTTCATTTTCTGCGGCATCGCCAAGGGCTAGCAGAAAAAATAATATGGTCAAGGAGGCAAATACAAATTGTAATGCTTTACTTATTTTTAAAGTGCCTATAAAAAGCAGCAGCGTAAAAATGCCCCACATGCACAGGTATGCTACCATCCCTGTATTGGATGTAGCGGTCATCCAGCCAAGTTTTGGAAACACAATCAGGCCAACCAATGTGAGCCAGAAAAAGCCGTATGAAACAAATGCCGTTAACCCGAAACTATTATTCTTTTTGGCTTCCAGTACACCCGCCACTATTTGTGCGGCCCCTCCATAAAAAATACCCATGCAAAGTATCATGGAGTTCATTTCAAAAAAACCTGCATTGTGAATGTTTAATAAAACAGTCGTCATGCCAAAGGCTAAAAGCCCCAATGGCCCGGGGTTTGCGGAATTGTCTTTAATGACAGTGGTATTGGTTTCGGTCATATGGCTTTTTTTAATTGTTTAAAGGTGAATCGTTAAAATATGCGTGTTATTATCAGGCTAAATAATCAGCGGGTTAAATGTACAAATGTTTTTTAATGTGGTTGCTGTTTATATGCGCTGTTTATTTCAGCCAATTTATATTTGCCACTGAATCTTTTTTCATTTGTTCAGGATAATAGTTGCCACGATGGCAGGTATAACAGGTTATAACCATCCCCGGGTCTCCAATTAAAGGCTGTTTAACCTCAAAGTTTTGGCTATTTATTTTCATGGTTATATTCATCATATCACGGGCCTCATCTTTTTTTGTATTTGCATCGCTGGCAAAATCGAGACTATCTGTTCCCTGCTCCTTTGCGTGACAATAATTACATTTAACGCCAAGGCCGCCAGAAAATTCTACATCCATTATTTTATCCAGGGCTTCTTTAGTAATATCCTGCGGCAAAATTTTTAAGTTTTTGTACAAGCCATTTTGCCGGGTAGGTAAAGTTCCCGCAACGCTTATAATTAAAATTACCAATGAGGCAATAACGATTAATTTTCTATTTACCTGTTGCAAAATGGTTTTCATAAAACTGGCTATTAAGATAATTAGTTTAAATTTTTACCACTTAATATTTTATAAAGATAAGGGTTGGTAATAATTGTAAAAAGTATACAGTTGATATTACTACAGGAGACTACTATTTTTTAATTGGTGTGCCCAGGGCTGTAAAGCGTTGGGCATTTGTTCAGTTTGGAAATAGCGTGGTTCTGGTACAATTAATGAAGCTGGTTTTAATTCCGCCAAAATTGTGTAAAATGTTTTTTGTTGAGAGTTCTGCGCTATTAAATTTTAGTCCAGTCTTCTAATTTAATACCACTCACCCGCTTAAAATGAGTGGTATTGTTTGTAACCATAATTAGCTTATGTGTAACAGATGTTACACCTATTAAAAGATCAAAGTCATCAATTGATGTTCCAGCTTTTCGTAGCCTTGCTTTTTCTTTAGCATATAAATCTAAAGAATGGAAAATAGGTAAAACCTGTACCCCACTTAAAAAATTATCCAGTGCTTTTTTGTTCTTTTCCGGTTTCTCGCTGTTTTCAACTCCAAATTTAAGTTCTGCTAATGTCATTTCAGAAATAAAGCAATTATCAGAAGCAACATTATCAAACTTTATTGCAAGGTCAAATTTTCCTTTCATGTAGAAAATAGCAATGTTTGTGTCAATTAAGTATTTTTTCAAAGTGATTCGATTTGCCTGTTAAACACCCTGCTGCAACGAATTTCATCAATAATTTCTTCCGCAGTTTTTTTTGAATCAAAAGCACCGAATGCTTTTTTAAATGATGTTTTTTTATTAGCCAAATCGGTTTTAACTGATGTTGTCAATTTGGAAATAAGGTCAAGTTTATTATTTGGACTTAGATTATCTAATAGTCCAATATAACCGTCAACAATTGTAGAATTGATTTCTCCTGTTTTCATAATTCAAATTTAAGGAAAAATGACTAAAATTTCATTCACTTTGAATTATTGATAGTTACCGCATTTATGACGCACAGTTTAATAAAACCAAATAGATTAAACTGCAATTAGTATAAAAACTGCGCCTCCATTTAATTAAAGTAATAACTTTAGCCCGATTATTTTTTTTGAAAGGCCTTGGGTTAATTTAAGGATATTTGCATATAAATAAACAGTAAGTGTTGTAATAAAAAATAAAAAGTATATGAAAATAATTTCTTTCGGTATTACAAAAGATATTACCGGATCGCTTTTTATGGATTTGGATATGGGAGAAAAACCGATAAGCATAGCTGCATTTAAAGAATTGTTGTTTAAAAAATACCCGGCATTAATGGATTTAAAAACACTTTCTTTTGCTGTAAATAATGCATATACCAATGAAGATACGATTGTCAATAACCAGGATGAGCTGGCCCTGATACCACCCGTTAGCGGGGGGTAATTAATCATAGTTAATAAGAACCCAGCATAACCTGGTGAAGGTTTTGTTGATAAAAAAACAGTATGTTGATAGATAATCACGGAAGGGTTATAAATTATTTACGTTTATCAGTTACAGATAACTGCAATATGCGTTGCCAGTATTGTATGCCGGCAGAGGGTATTGCATTTTCAACCTCAAAGGAATTGTTAACCTGGGATGAAATGTTTTTACTGGCATCTACTTTTGTAGAGCTGGGAATAAAAAAAATCAGGATTACCGGGGGGGAACCTTTTGTACGCAAAGGGTTGATGGAGTTTTTACATAAACTGGCGGCTGTTGAAGGGCTGGAAGATATTTCCATTACCACCAATGCTACATTGATTGGAGAACATATTGCCGCATTAAAAAAACTCAACATCCTCAATATTAATGTTAGTATGGATAGCCTGGATAAAGAACGTTTTAATACCATTACACGGCGTGATTATTTTGATGTGGTATTAAATAATGTTCACCGGTTATTACAAAACGGATTTAATGTTAAGATAAATTGTGTTATAATGGGCGGACAAAACACCGACGATATTATTCCATTTATCAATTTTGCCAACGACTATAAGGTGGATGTTCGCTTTTTAGAAGAAATGCCTTTTAATGGTCATAGCACTGGTTTTGATAATCTTGAATGGGATTATAAAAAAATTATGGGTGTTATACAATCAAGGTTCGATGCAATACATCCTATACCCTCTGTAGTAGGTTCCACTTCAGAAAATTATATCATCGATAACCGCAAAGGCTCATTCGGTATCATCCCTTCTTTTTCAAGAACATTTTGTGGTACCTGTAACAGGGTGAGGCTTTCTGCCAAAGGCGAATTACAAACCTGTTTGTATACAAACGAAAGTATTTCTTTAAAAAAAGTGGTGACTGAAAATATGAATGCGCAGACAGTAAAGCCGTTAATTATTAAAGCAATCGCATCACGTTTTAAAGATGGTTTTGAAGCAGAAGAAAAAACAATATTTAAAAAATCAATGTCATTAATCGGCGGATGAAAAAAGGCATGGAAATATTATCACATCTTGATACCCAGGGCAATCCACAAATGGTGGATGTATCGCAAAAAAAAATTACCAATCGTACGGCAACAGCACAGTCAACCGTACAATTTCCACCAGCCATCTTTAAGCAATTGGCTAAAAATAATTTTCTTAGTGCCAAGGGCAGTATTTTTCATACAGCAATTATTGCAGGAACAATGGCGGCAAAACGTACCGCAGACTTAATTCCACTTTGTCATCCGTTATCCTTGTCAAGGGTAAATATTAATATTGAAGAAAAGGCAGATTCACTTTTAATAAATGCTACCATTACATGCGAAGGTAAAACAGGTGTTGAAATGGAAGCCTTAACTGCAGCCAGCATTGCTGCACTAACGGTGTACGATATGTGCAAAGCACTATCGCACGATATAGTAATAAGCCAGACTAAACTGGTTGAAAAAAAAGGAGGGAAAAGTGATTTTAAAAGATGATATATACGGGCTGATACTGGCAGGTGGCAAAAGCAGCAGGATGCAGACAGATAAAGGAGAATTGAAGTATCATGATGCCATCAACCAAAGAGCTTATTTATATAAAATGCTGAGCAAATTTTGCAGCAAAACATTTATAAGTTGCCGAAATGAACAGGTGGCTAATTTGAAGGATGAAGAAGAATATATTGTTGATGAAGGTAAATACGGGGGCCCGCTGAATGGTATTTTATCTGCTCATCATCATTTTCCGGATAAGGCGTGGATGGTGCTGGCAGTTGACCTGCCGCATATAACCGATAAAACTATTGAGTTATTAATGAGTAGGCGTGACCCAGTAAAGATAGCCACCGTGTATGCCCTAAAAGATTCACCAATGCCCGAACCATTGATTGCTATCTGGGAGCCGGCAGCATTGGAGGAGGCGGAAAAATATATACAGGCAGGAAGTAATTGCCCACGTAAATTTTTAAGCAGCAGGGATATTAAAATAATATTTCCCGAAAATGATATTGAATTGTTCAATGCTAATTTTTATACAGATTACCTGGAAGCAAAAAAAAGAATGGCTGAATCATGAACGAATCCAGATATTCAAAACAAATTATACTAAAGGGTTTTGGCCTGCCTGCGCAACAATTGCTGCAGGACAGTAAAGTATTGATAGTTGGGCTTGGAGGTTTGGGAACCCCCTGCGCACAATACTTAAATGGGGCAGGTGTTGGTACAATTGGATTAATTGATGCAGATATTATTAGTTTAAGTAACCTGCCACGACAAACTTTATTTGATGAAGCAGAAGTTGGATTATTTAAAGTTGATATATTATCTAAAAAATTAGCAAAACAAAACCCCGGTACCCATTTTATTTGCTATAATGAATTTTTAACAGCAGTTAATGCCCTGGCTATTATCAGCGGATATGATATAGTAGTAGATGCATCGGATAATTTTGCCACCCGTTATTTAGTAAACGATAGTTGCCTACTTTTAAATAAGCCATTTATTTATGGTGCCGTGCATGAATTTGAGGGGCAATTAAGTGTTTTAAATTTTAAAGCGGGCCCAACATATCGCTGCCTTTTTCCGGGTAATGCGGAAATAAGTAATATACCTGACTGTAACGACAATGGTATAATTGGAGTATTGCCTGCATTGATTGGCAACTACCAGGCAATAGAAGCTATAAAAATAATTACGGGTATAGGCGAGCCACTTAGCGGGTATCTTCTAATAATTGATACGCTTACTCAATCGCATTTTAAAATAGCGGTTTCTACTAACCCTGAAAACAGGAAAATACACCAATTGCTAGAATCGTATCTTACCCCTGTTTGTAATAGGGATGTTCCATTGATTGATGCCGCTACTTTTAAAAACTGGCAGCAGCAAAAGAAACAAATGCAGTTGATAGATGTAAGGACAGTAGAAGAATTTACAAACCAGTGCTTGCCAAAAGCTAAAAATATTCCACTAACTGAGTTGTATACACGCCAATCGGAAATTAATTTTAAATTACCGGTAATTACTATTTGCCAAACAGGTGTTAGAAGCAACAGTGCGGCCTTATTATTAAAAACGGAAGATGACCAACGGCAGGTATTTAGCCTGCTCGGGGGTTTACAATCAATATTATAGATTTTACCAATGGATACATCAACTATTTTAATTATTTCGGGATTATTTTTAATAATCTCCTTTTTATATAGTACGGTTGGTTTTGGCGGCGGCTCAAGCTATCTTGCTATCCTAAGCCTTTTTATTGCAGACTTTAATACCATACGCACACATGCTTTACTCTGCAATATTGCGGTTGTAACCATCGGCTGTACCATCGCATACCGTAAAGGCTTTTTGTCTCTTAGAAGGGCCATTCCATATACAATTTTTAGTGTACCGGCAGCACTATGGGGCGCTACTTTTAAATTATCACAAAAAACTTTTTTTCTTTTATTGGGCGTTGCGTTGGTACTTTCGGCAGTAGCATTATTTTTTCAGGTGGTAAGACCGGTTAAACCTCTGGAAGATAGAAAAAGAGTATTGATAAGGTCTGTTCCATTGGGTACGGGCTTGGGTTTTTTATCGGGCCTGGTAGGCATTGGCGGAGGCATATTTTTATCGCCGGTGCTTAATTTATTAAATTGGGAAGAAGCAAAAAAAATTGCAGGTATTGCCAGCTTTTTTATTTTGGTAAATTCAATTGGCGGTATAGCAGGGCTAGCAATTAGCGGCACTGTTTCGGTTTCTATGCCCTTTACCCTTTGTGTGTTAGGTGCAGTTATAATTGGTGGTTTTGCAGGTTCAAATATAAGTATGAAATTGTTTGATGCATTGGTAATAAAAAGGCTTACAGCTTTGTTAATATTAGTGGTTGGGATAAAGTTATTGACGGAACATATTTGATATTGCTCGAGGCTTCCTCAGGGCTGGGATTTTATAACTGTCAGCCTGGCAACTAAAGCCGATTGAAAACAGATGATGAGGTTGACAACTCAAAGCCAAATAGAATTCGGTCAATTCGATTGTTATTCCGTCCGCTAGCCTTGCGTACCTTTTGTTGCCTGCTGTTTTTCTTCTCCGTGTGTAAGTTTGTGTCTAAAACGGAACGATTGCTTTTACACAAATATTCCTGCCCATGTTGTACATTCCAAAATGCCCGTTGGGCGATTGGGTGTTATACTCAAAATATTTCAGCCGGCTAAGATTAGATTGATAGGCTTTGTCGAAAATATTATTTACCTGCACTTGAAATTGAAACGCGTTATTTTTTGATAAATTTATTTTTGTGTTGATGGCCATGCCGAATAATGCGTATGCTGGCGTTGCGGTTTCGGTATTGTTAAATGCCAAATAGCGGTTTTGTGCTGCATTAAATTCGGCTTCTATTTTACTGTTTATTTCATCAAATATTTTTGATGTTGTTTTGATGTTTTGGTTGATACTGCTCAATAATTTCATCGGCGGAATGAGAGGCAAAAATTCTCCATCAAGCCCTTTATTTTTATAGGATTGGTTTCTATTAAATCCATATACAAAAGAAAAAGAATTGTTAAAGGAAAAGCCTTTTAAAATTGCGGGATGAATATTCAGCATTAATTCTGCTCCATACAATTGTGCCGCTGCTTGCCGGTACTGAAATGTTTTATTTCCTTGTGCATCTACAATGGCGTTTCCATTAGCGTCGCTTAATATCGACAGGTAAATATAGTTCTGCATATTATTGTTGAATACGCTTGCCGACGCAGAGAAATCTTTAAAATGAAAATCTGCCCCAATGTCTTCTTGAAAACTAAATTCAGGTACAAAATTCCTGTTGCCTAAATAAATTATATGGGCTCCGGGGTCTAGCCCGTTTGATGCAAACTCGGTAATGCTAGGCGCCCTGTAGCCTTTTGCTACATTGGCTTTTAAGTTTATATTCGCATTTAGTTGGCAGGTTGCGCCAATACTTAAAGATGTGCCATTAAATGTTTTGGCAAATGAAGGGAATTGCAAATATGCACCTGATGTATCTGCTGAAAACACTTGTTTTGCAAAGCCTGTTGAAGCATTTATTTTTGTATAAAAATCATCTCCTTGCAAATGGCGGATGTCGTATCTTAAACCGCCGCTGATTGTCCAATTATTTTGTTTCCATTTGGCAAAAATGTAACTACCTGCATCAAATAAATTATAATTGGGAATAGGAAAATCGGTTGCATTTTTACTTGTATTGTTTTGATACATTCCATTTATGCCAACTGAAATTTCGGTCTTTAAAAATATAGGTGCATTGTATCGAAATCCATAATTGCAAGTGTTCAACTGCACATACATTCCTGCCTGCTCAGGCGTTGTTGGATGGTTGTATTCTCTTCGGATATTTTGTTGGAATGCCATTGTAAAATCAATATTTCCTTTGCCAAGTTCATAATGATTGTTGCTGTAAATCCTGTAATGCTGGATGTGTTGGTGCAATGGACTTAATTGGTAAAAATTTAATTCGGCATCGGAAACAATTGGCCGGGTTTTAATGTCATCATTATTGCCTTCATAAATTTGTTTGGTGAATTTTCTGGTCAACGAATCACGGCTTCCATCTGGTATTCCTTGCAGATTATCGTACAATGTAAGGTTTAAATTAGAATAGCTGCCATTGCTAAAATGCTGAACTGTTGCCGAGGCATTGGTTTCACGAAAGGCAGTATTATAAACCCTTCCGTCAATAGTATTGGTATAATTTTTTGCAATGCGGTATGATCCACGCAAGGCATACGCCCAACCATTTTTTGAATAAGTAAGCCTTATTCCGTTGCCAACTAATCTATTGTTGCTTTGATATTCTGTAAAGTATTTTCCGTGCAAACCTATATCATTCTTTAAAGGCATTGAAGGCATTAAACTTACCACACCAGCTACTGCATCTGAACCGTACATAATACTTGCAGGGCCTTTTACCACTTCTGCACGGCTGATATTGTAAGCATCAACCTCAATGCCGTGTTCATCGCCCCATTGTTGACCCTCTTGCCGTATTCCATCGTATAATGTAAGCACACGGTTATAGCCTAAACCACGAATGAACGGTTTGGAAATATTGGGGCCCGTTTTTACGGCATTCAAACCAGGCACATTTTTTACCAATACATCTATTATGTTTGTTTCGGTGGCTTGCTCAATTGCTTTCGGAGAAATGCTAACAATAGCAACTGGATTTTCTCTTATACTGGTAGCTTTTGAAACGCCCGTAACTACCACTTCATTCAATGTTCCCTGCTTTGGTTTCAGTAAAACTTCGTAATTATTTTTTGTTGGGTAAACTTGTACTGTATCGGAAACATATCCTAAAGTTGAAATTACCAAACTTGCAAAAGTATTGCTTTGAGGAATAGTTATTTTAAATTCCCCTTCGGCATTGGCAATTGTTTCAATTGGTGATTTTAAAATTGCAATATTGCAAAACCCAATTGTTTGTTGAGTTTCTGCATCTTTTACTGTTCCAATGATGTTTTGCGCCTGTGCTGACAATTGAATGGTTGCAAAAATTGCGACAATGGTTATGCAGAAATATATTTGCTTCATCTAATTATTTTATTTACCAAGCAAAAGTAATAAGTTAGAGAAATCTAACAAAATTTAATTAAAAATGTATTTTTACAATTCCTGTAAGAGATATATTTTCATTAGATTTGCCTTATGAACTCATTGACAGAAGAAAATTATTTAAAAGCATTGTTCAATATTGCCAATGAAACTGGCGAAGTGAATGTTGCGGAACTTTCCAAACGGCTTGAAATAAAAATGCCTACCGTAACCAGTATGATGAAAAAGCTATCCGAAAAAAAATTGGTTCACTACGAAAGTTATAAGCCTCTGCAACTAACCGACAAAGGAAAAAAAGAAGCTGGGCTGATTATCCGTAAGCACCGTCTTACCGAAATGTTTTTAGTAGATAAGATGAAATTGGGTTGGGAAGATGTACATGACATTGCTGAACAGATAGAACACATACAGTCGCCTGTTTTTTTTGAGAAAATGGATGAGCTTCTTGGTTACCCAAAAGTAGACCCACACGGCTCGCCAATACCCGATAAAAATGGAAAAGTTGTTTGGAAAGAATACAACAAACTAAGCGATTGCAAAGTTGGCGAAACGGTGAAACTGGCTGCCGTTATAAATACTTCGTCCGGGTTTTTGAAATTTTTGAATACCCGTGAAATGCGTTTGGGCCTAAAAATAAAAATCAAGTCAATAGAAGCATTTGACAAGTCTATAACAGTAAGTTATGGCAAACACCAGGCCGAAGCATTAAGCAATATTGTTTGCGAAAGGTTATTGGTAGAAAAACAATGAATGATTTCCGGGGTGGCTGGTGGGCCTACCTCTTGTCCTAATATTAAAGTTTTATTGTCTGCCGATAGTTGTATGTCTGTTTGTCTAACATAGAAGGCAACACGCTGATAGGGGAGATAGGATACGCTGCCAAAAAAATATAGATTAAAAATATAAAACAAATATATTTTATGATATCGGTTGAAGAAGCACTTGAAATAATTTTATTGAAACCCGGCAGTTACGGTGTAGAGAAAGTTTCTTTAAAAGATGCAGGTAACCGTTTTTTAGCAAATGATATTTTTTCTGACAGGGATTCGCCTCCTTTTGACAGGGTGATGATGGATGGTATTGCTATTGACAGCAACCTGATCAATTTCAAAGAACCTGATAGCTTTTTAATCGAGTCAATACAGGCAGCAGGAGACCCTCAAAAAAAAATAGCCGATAAAAATAATTGTATTGAAGTAATGACAGGCGCTATATTGCCTGCAAATACTGATACGGTAATTCCTTATGAAGATATTGATATTGTTAATGGAAGGGCTTTTATAAAACAAGCTATCACGCCAAAAAAATATATTCACAGGCAAGGCAGCGACCATAAAAAAGACCAATTGGCATTGGGTAAAAGCAAAAGATTAAATGCTGCCGATATTGGATTACTGGCTTCTGTTGGGATTGATAAAGTACCTGTTTTTAAATTGCCGATGGTAGCTATTGTTTCAACCGGTAATGAGCTGGTTGATGTAAAGGAAATACCTCAGCAACACCAGGTACGTATGTCAAATGTATATTCTTTGCAGACTGCATTACTGGGCGATATGGTTGTTGCAGATATCTTTCATATAAATGATGACGAAGCAATATTACTTACCGAATTTTCCAAAATAATAAATGGGTATGATGTGGTGCTGATCAGCGGCGGTGTATCAAAAGGCAAATACGATTACGTGCCCCTTGTATTAGAAAAACTGGGTGTACAAAAATTGTTTCACCAGGTAGCCCAACGGCCGGGTAAACCTTTTTGGTTTGGCATTCAGGAGCAATTAAAAACACATGTATTTGCTTTTCCGGGTAACCCGGTTTCTGCTTTTGTATGTTACCAGTTTTATTTCAGGCAATGGCTATTTTCTATTTTTGGTAACCAGCTAAAACTTCCGTTAATGAATTTGTCCGACGATATAATTGCCAGCAATAACTTATCTCAATTTATACCGGTAATATTAAATACTGAGGGTAATGAAGTCAGCATAGTTACCAATAACGGTTCGGGCGATCTGTTTAGTTTATCTGCAATTGACGGTTTTATATATTTACCAAAAGGAGATAAGGCTTATCCAAAAAAGTCTTCTTTTCCTTTTGTTAAAATAACCTAAACTGTAATTTATTTATAGCCCATTGTATAGTACATTCATATAAAAATTGCTATCTATTTTATTTTGGAATTATTATTAAACTTAGGTTTATGAAAAAAATTATTTTTTTATTGATTATTTCTTTTGCCATGCAAAAAATTGTTGCCCAGGATAAAACCTATGCTGAAAAACTTGGATTTCCCAAAGGTGCAAAAGTGCTGATATTACACGTGGATGATGTGGGGATGAGTTATGATTCTAATCTTGGTGCCATAAAAGCAATGAATGAAGGTGTTGCTACTTCCCTGAGTATGATGATGCCCTGTAGCTGGATACCGGGCTTTTTTCATTACCTGAAAGATCACCCCGATACTGATGCCGGGCTTCACTTGACCCTCACTTCAGAATGGGATGACTATCGCTGGGGGCCATTGACCGGGAAAGATGTAACACCAGGCCTTGTAGATAAAGAAGGAGCCATGTGGCATTCGGTAGAAGAAACAGTAAAGCATGCAACCGCAGATGAAGTAGAAAAGGAAATGAAAGCACAGTTGAATAGAGCCACTATTATGGGCTGGAAACCCACTCATCTTGACACACATATGGGTACAGTTTTTGGCTCTCAGCGATTTTTAGAGAAGTATTTACAATTAGGAATAGATAATAATATCCCTGTAATGTTTCCGGGAGGGCATAATACAATGATATTAAGAACAACTGCCTCCGCAGGTCTTACCATTGAAATGACAACAGCAATAGGCAACAAGCTTTGGGCAGCAGGCTTGCCCGTGCTGGACGACCTTCATAATATTTCATACGGCTGGGATCCTCCGGCAAACGAAAAATTATCCGATAAAGAATTACAGGCCTATAAAACAAAAAGATATATTGAAACAATTGACCAGTTGAAACCAGGAATAACCATGGTGATCATGCATTGCACCTGGCCTTCTGAAATATTTTCGCAAATATCCGCATCGGGTAATACTCGTAAAGGCGATTTGTTGGCTATGATGGATCCCGAATTTAAAAAATATTTAAAAACTAATAATATTATCCTCACTACCTGGCGTGAATTAAAAAAGCGTAGGGATACAATAAAATAGGACTGCCGCTGCCACTGCTTTTAATCAATGTACAGATAGATTAACAATTTAGGTAGTTACTTGTTGTAGCTTTATAAATCAAACAAAAATTATTTTTATTATGTCTGCACAAACAAAAATAGCGCTGGTAACAGGCGGAAGCCGTGGGCTTGGAAAAGATATGGCCATCAGCATTGCTAAAAAAGAAATAGATGTTATCCTCACCTATCGCTCCAATGAAAAGGAAGCAAAGGAAACAGTAAATGCAATCGAAGCTTTAGGCAGAAAAGCAGCAGCGCTCAAACTTGATATGAGCGATTTTCAATCGTTGGATAATTTTGTTGCTCAATTTAAGGATAGTTTACAATCAAACTTTAATACAGATAGTTTCGATTTTTTAGTAAACAATGCAGGAATGGGGGCAACAGTTCCTTTTGTACAGGTAACAGAAGAACTCTTTAACGATTTCCTGAATGTACACTTTAAGGGTATCTATTTTTTAACACAAAAACTAGTGCCTCATATCAATACAGGTGGACGTATCATCAATATATCTTCAGGCACTACAAGGTTTGCCAACCCGGGGTATTCTGTTTACGCTTCTATGAAAGGGGCTATTGAAATATTTACCAAATACCTTGCAAAGGAATTAGGGGCCAAAGGTATTGGTGCTAATGTTGTGGCACCGGGCCCTATAGAAACAGACTTTAATAATGCCGCCATTCGTAACAATCCACAAATGAAAGGCATACTCAGTTCATTAAGTCCCTTGGGCCGTGTAGGCGCGGCCGATGATATTGGCAGCGTAGTGGCTTTTTTGTGTACACAGGATGCCAGTTGGATCAATGGCCAGCGTATTGAAGTTAGTGGCGGAATAAATGTTTAGTGCGGTTACATATTACCGTTAGTTAAAAATAAATGTAGATTTATTAACTTGCAAAAAAGCAATAAGAAACAGCTTTATAAGAAAAATGAAGAGGATATCAATAGACATGGATGGAGTATTAGCCAATGTATACAGCCAGTTTATAACAATGCATGCTGCTGAATTTGGAAAAATTTTAACTGCAGAAGAAATAACGGGAAAGTCTGAACAGCAGGCATTTCCGAATGCTTTAAAATATGTTAAAAGCAACGGTTTTTTTCGCACCGCACCAGTTATGGAGGGTAGCCAGGAAGTGGTGCGTAAACTAAATGAGTACTACAAAATATTCATAGTCTCAGCAGCAATGGAATTTCCCAATAGTTTAGTGGAAAAACAATTATGGCTAAATGAACATTTCCCATTTATAAACTGGCAGCAGATGGTATTTTGTGGTTCTAAGGAAATTATAAAGGCAGATATAATGATTGATGATCATTTTAAAAACCTTAACTTTTTTAGTGGCGAAACAATTTTATATACTCAGCCTCATAATGAACTGGCAGACACACTTCATCATAAAAGGGTAGAAACATGGCGGCAAATCGAACAAATGCTTCTTTCATAAAACCTCTGTATAACTATAACAATAAACCATGTGTAAACTAAAATATTTCTTCCTTATTGCTTTTACAATTTGTTTTATAGGTAATACAATTCATGCTCAAAATAAAAGAGCGAGGGATTTGGGTATTCAATTTGATGGCAAGCCCGGTAAATACAATGCCATAACAGATGTGCCCGATGTTGAAGTGGGCTATAAAACATTGATCAGCGGACAGGGGAAATTGATATACGGCAAAGGTCCGGTAAGAACCGGTGTTACCGTAATATTGCCAAAAGGAAAAACTGATAAAGTGTATCCTGCTGCATGGTTTTCTTTAAATGGCGATGGCGAAATGACGG
Source organism: Ferruginibacter sp. (assembly GCA_025362235.1). Lineage (GTDB taxonomy): Bacteria > Bacteroidota > Bacteroidia > Chitinophagales > Chitinophagaceae > Ferruginibacter. The sequence continues at coordinate 29,153 of JANYGZ010000012.1, forward strand.
GCATTCCGTCAATAGAAGATTATGGAACCGGATACGGTCCAATCGGCATAACAAACACTAATAGTGTAGGCGTTGTGAGAGATGCCATTGGCGAGTGGAGTGTTAATAAATTTTCAAAAGGCAAATTGGTTGATTTTTCATTTGGTTTACCTGTTGCGGCGGAAACATGGGATGGGGTGTTGAATGATATCAATGGCTTTCATGTAAAAAAGGAAGATGTGTGGCAGGCATTGGATAGTGCTCATGGCGGTAAAATTTCCGAAGGAAATGTAGGTGGTGGCACAGGTATGGTTTTGTATAGTTTTAAAGGAGGAAGCGGTACAGCTTCAAGGATATTTACTATTGATTCTGTTCAGTATACTTTAGGCGTTTTTGTACAGGTTAATTTTGGCAGAAGAAATGAATTAATTATTACGGGTGTTCCGGTTGGTAAAGAAATAAGCGATCTGAAACCAATTGTCAATGAGCCTGCAAAAAAAGATGGTTCTATTATTGTGATAGTAGCCACTGATGCTCCGCTATTACCGGGGCAATTGAAATTAGTAGCCAAGAGGATATCACTTGGTATTGCAAGAACAGGAACTTTTTCGCATGATGGTTCGGGCGATATTTTTTTAACGGTAAGTACAGCAGCACCTCAATACAATAATAAAAACACCAAAGAAATATGGCAGGTAATTCCAAAATGGGAACTCGATGCCGTTTTTAAAGCTACTGTTGAAGCCACAGAAGAGGCAATTGTAAATGTATTGGTTGCTGCTGAAGATATGGAAGGCATTAACGGCAATACAATTTTTGCTATTCCAAAAGAACGTTTAAAAGAAGTGATGAAAAAATACAACCGGTTAAATTAATATAGCCCCACAAATACATCAGAAGTTTTTAAAACTTCTGATGTATTGTTCAAAACAATTGCTAAAATATGTTTGTATGAAAATAGTAAAATGCATAAATATTGCAAGTATCGCTTTACTGACATTTGCTATTACCTCTTTCAAAAAGACAACAGGTTTTCATTTTATCGACCCTAAAGCCATATTGATTGCTACCCAAAAAATTTACTTTAATTCTTTTGTAGATTGTAATATGGCTGAAGCCTGGATTGGTGATACCTTTCGCATTTTTCCCGGTAAATATGGCGAAGATCCATTGTGGGGCAATAGTAATGAATTAAAATTTGCAGATGGAAAAAATTCAACAGAAGCGTTTAATAGTAAGGCAGCTGATTTTATAGTACCTGTAATGCCTGCAAATGTATTGCCTTCAGAAATTGGTTTGCATGGCGCTGTTTGGTTTGAAACTGTTTATCAAAGCAAAAAAGATGCAAGTGGTAAAACATTATTTGCTGTTTATCACAATGAAAATTACCCTTCCACCAATCCTTACAATGCGTCTACTGGGGAAGGTTATAAAGTTTTAGACTGGCCCGAAGGTATTAAGGAACCTGGTTCTGCAGCAGCTGTTTGCAGAATTGGTATTATGAAATCTGTAGATGGTGGCAGAAACTGGATTAATAAAGGGATTTTTATAGAAGATCTTCAGCCAAGGATGATTTTAAAAACACATAATACCTCCAAAACTTTTGCCGGTGGCACCGGCGATCCATCTGCCGTAGTAAGCGGTAATTTCCTGTATCTTTTTTATGGAGAATATGGTTACCCGGGTACTTATACAAAGGCAAGCTATGATCCTGAAAAGGAAAGAAGCGGGCAATGTATCAGTATAGCAAGAATTGCTTTAACTGATCTTGATAATCCTGTTGGTAAGGCAAAAAGGTGGGATGGTACTGGTTTTAATGCACTTGCTGATGGCATCGGCAAACCTGTTGCAGCATTACAAATTCCTGTTTCAGAAGGTGGTGGCCCTGCATCTTCCCCGAGTGCAAAATTTTATTGGGGGCCTTCTGTAAGCTGGAACAGTTTTTTAAAAACATGGGTAATGCTGATGGCAAAATCTGAAGGGCCTTCCTGGCAGGGTAGTGGGTTATATATTTCCTATAATAAAAATGCTGATTTAGGCAGCGGAAAAAATGCACAGCAATGGTCGACACCAGTTTTACTGGTTGACCGTCCCGGGCATATCCTGTGGTACCCTTCATTGCAGCCAACTGATTCGCCGGAAGATATTGCCAATAAAAATACCTGTTTACAATTAGGTAAAAGGGCAAGGTTATTTTTTAAAGATATGTACAAGGATAAAAGCGAATATGCATCCGAATTTATTATTGAGTTTCAAAAATAAAGCTACAAATACCCTGTGAATTTTTTTGATACATAAAACAAATGGATTAAGCCTGCAAGGCAATTGATTTAAATGCAGCAATATATTTATCAATGTACAATTGTTTTGTTTTTGATTTGTATTGCATCACAAACCTGGGATGCTCAAGCGCTATTATTTTTTTAAAGAACCGATGGTCTTCATTTAGTTGGCGAAGGAATTTTTCATTCTTGCCATTGCCAAAACAAAAACAGGTATCGGTATAAATGCCGAGCCCAATTTGTTGTTGAATGTTTTTGACAATAAAATTGTATACGGCCTCCATCAATTCTTTGCTGTCGTAGTAATTATAATTTATTTCTTTTCCATTATCAGCTGTAGAAGTAAATCCAAGGGGGCAAATGGAATTGATATAAAACTTACTGTAAAATTTTTCTGCACCACCATAGGTATCTATCACTTCGTATACAAAAACTGAAGAAGGTTCATGTGTTTGTTTTCCATCATAATTTATATGGCATTTTTCAACCAGCCTTTTTGTGTCGGTGAATGGAATTCCAGTTACGCCGCCACCAAACCTGCCCGGGTTGATGCCCAATATTAAATGACGTTTGCGGGTATCATTGTAATATTTTTTATAAAATAAAGAAGACAGTGGAAGGATATTTTCATTTTCTTTAAATGGGTTCATCATACTGATGCCTGCAGGTAAATTTCCTGTAAACTCCACTGCATTATTAAATGCAATTACTTTATCTGCAAATGTTACCATGCTAATTTATTTTGGCTGCGGATGTAGAAATAATTCTGATACAAAAAAAGCCTGTAGTGGTTTATAATTGACCTATTAGTTTACGCAGTTTTATTAAACTGATGTGTTATTTTTAAATTGCAATGCCTGCATCTTTTTAGATACAGAGCCTATTTCACCCATACGTATGAATATAAAAATTGAGCTGATAAAAAAACCCGGTTTACTTATCAGCAATGCTATTTCAGCAATTTTTTTATCACTGGCTACTATTGCTTCTTCCTGTTGAGCAGGATTTAAAACAGCCAGTTCTGTAGCAAATTTCCATGCGCCATTTCTTGCTTCTTCTAAACTAAAATTAATAAGGAAGGTATCGGTCTTTGCCAGTTTTTGCAATAAAAATTTAAAAGTTGGCCAAATTTTGATCATGCTTTTTTCAACATCTGCTACCAAACCTGCCAGCACGGTATTAATTTTATCAAAATCATCTTTTAATCCATCAATGCCCTGACCGGGGCAGGCTTGTAAAGCAGCTATGCCAAGATCGAGATTGATGTGGGCATTAATACCCAGTAAAAGATTTTGCATTACAGTAGGCCAGAATTTTCTAGTTGTTTCAAAAGCATACTGCCAGCTTTGGGTACAGGGCATACTTTGCTGAAATTTTGCATAAGCATCGAGATAGCGATTTGCAAATATCACATCCAGCATTTCCATTCTTTTGCCATCTCCATAATAGTTATTGGCAATACCTTCTTTTACATTTACAGTAACCTGGTAATATAGCACAGCAAAATAACCCATTGGGTTTTCATCTTTCAGCGTTTGTTGTATGATCGCTTCAAGCTGTTCGATTACCTCGTCGATAGTATTTGCCTGCATCTAAAAAAGATTAATGTGAATATAATAAAAACAACTGTTTTTAAAGATGCTTATTTATTACTGTTTTTTATAAACTGTTATTTGGATTGAAAAAACATCTAATACGATCCGGCAATATTTTATTGCTTACTATTTTGAAGTGCAATAACTGCACAGTTTCGAAAAAATAATTATCTGAGAGGCATCAAATCGTGTAGTTATTAGTGTAATTACAAAGATTTATTGTGCGTAGTTATACTATACAACAGATAAATAACGTTATGCTGATTAAATCTGTTAAGGGTTACCAATATAATACTCCACAGATAAGGTTTCAGTTTCAATATTACCAAGATGAAAAACTTTTTATGAACAAAAATTATTCTGCCAGACAATATCTTAAAACTCCCGGATTATTATTTTCTAAAAAAAGTATTTCCTTTTTATTGAAACCTGTTTTTAGCAAAAATCTAGCTTCATTAGTACTGGCATATTTATTCCTGGCTGGTTTTTCATTGCAATCGTCTGCACAAATCATTCAAACTCCTACAGTTTCACCAGATCCCGTATGTGCGGGCAGTGATGTAACTATTACTTTTTCTGTAACCAATGGCAACAACGCCGCCAAACGTTTTACAAGTTCAACATTGTACCAGGCTTATTTGAGTAATAGCGTTGGACTTCTTTTTGGACCAGTTGGTGGTACATTTACTGTTCCGGCAACCTACAGTCTTATAAATTTTGGTATTACTAATGGTCTTACACAAAACATAACTATACCTGCAGGTACCCCCACCGGTGCCGGTTATAAAATTTCTATAGGTTCTACAAGTCCCACATACAACGGAAGTCTTGGTTCCAATGCCTCTTCGGCTTTTACGGTTAACGCATTGCCTCTATTTACCAGTTCGCTGACACCACCAGCAACCTGTAGCAATGCCATATTTGGTTATACTCCAACAAGTTCAACACCGGGAACGACCTTTAGCTGGACCCGTGCCGTAGTTGCGGGTATCAGCAATGTTGCAGGAAGCGGATCAGGCAATCCGGGTGAAACCCTGATTAATACCACTGCCAATCCAATTAGTGTAACGTATATATATTCTTTAACTGCAAATGGATGTACCAACCCTGCAAATTATAATGTAGTGGTATCAGTAAAACCAACAGCGGTTTTATCAAGTACACAAAGCACATCTACTTGTAATAACACTTTATTTAGTTATACGGCAACAAGCAATATAGCAGGTACCAACTTTAGCTGGACCCGTGCAGTTGTAGCAGGAATAAGCAACAGTGCAGGAAGCGGGGGAACAGCTTCAATAAGCGAAACTTTAGTAAATACAACAACAGCCCCGGTTAATGTAACCTATATTTATACATTAAGTGTAAATGGTTGCAGCAATGTTCAGAATGTAGTAGTATCTGTAAACCCAACCCCGGTATTAACGAGTTCATTGGCACCCCCTGCAATCTGCAGCAATTCTCTATTTAGTTATACCCCTACAAGTTCAACAGCAGGAGCGGTTTTTAACTGGACCCGTGCAGTTGTTGCGGGAATAAGCAATATTGCAGGAAGCGGATCAGGCAATCCAGGTGAAACCCTGATTAATACTACTGCCAATCCAATTAATGTAACTTATGTATATACAGTTCTTATAAATGGTTGTGCCAATCCTGCAACTTATAATGTAGTAGTATCAGTAAAACCAACACCAGTTTTAAGCAGTTCGCTTACACCAGCCGCAATTTGTAACAACACTTTATTTAGTTATAGTGCAACAAGTGCGACTACTGGTACCACTTTTAGCTGGACCCGTGCAGTTGTAGCAGGAATAAGCAACAGTGCAGGAAGCGGGGGAACAGCTTCCATAAGTGAAACTTTAGTAAATACAACAACAGCGCCTGTCAATGTAACCTATATTTATACATTGACAGCAAATGGCTGCAGCAATATTCAGAATGTAGTTGTATCTGTAAACCCAACAGCAGTATTAACCAGCACACTGGCACCACCGGCAATCTGTAGCAATACTCTATTTAGTTATACTCCAACCAGTTCAACAGTAGGCATCACCTTTAACTGGACCCGTGCTTTAGTTGCCGGAATCAGTAATGTTGCAGGAAGTGGATCAGGTGATCCCGGCGAAACATTAATTAATACTACAGCCAGTGCAGTTAACGTAACTTATGTATATACAGTTCTTATAAGCGGGTGTGCCAATCCTGCAACTTATAATGTAGTAGTATCTGTAAAATCAACAGTAACCTTAAGCAGTACCCTTACACCAGCCGCAATTTGTAATAACACTTTATTTAGCTACACAGCAACAAGTGCAACCGGTGGTACCAGCTTTAGCTGGACCCGTGCAGTAGTTGCCGGAATAAGCAATAGCGCAGGAAGTGGAGGAACGGCCTCCATAAGTGAAACATTAATAAACACTACTGCTAACCCAGTAAGTGTAACCTATGCTTACACACTAACCGCCTCAAATAGTTGCAATAGTTATTATAATGTAGTAGTAGTGGTTAAACCTACACCTGTTTTATCAAGTACGCAAAACACATCTACTTGTAACAATACTTTATTTAGTTACACAGCAACGAGCGCCACCACCGGTACCAGCTTTAGCTGGACCCGTGCAGTTGTTATAGGAATAAGCAACAGTGGAGGAAGCGGGGGAACAGCTTCCATAAGTGAAACTTTAGTAAATACAACAACAGCCCCTGTTAATGTAACCTATGTTTATACATTAACAGCAAATGGTTGCAGCAATATTCAGAATGTAGTTGTATCTGTAAATCCAACAGCAGTATTGACCAGCTCTCTGGCACCGCCGGCAATCTGCAACAATACAATATTTAATTATACTCCAACAAGCTCAACTGCGTTAACCACCTTTAACTGGACCCGTGCGGTTGTTGCCGGCATCAGTAATGTTGCAGGAAGCGGATCAGGCAATCCAGCCGAAATATTAATTAATACAACCGCCAGTGCAGTTAACGTAACTTATGTATACACTGTACTTATAAACGGTTGCGCTAACCCTGCAAATTATAATGTAGTGGTATCTGTAAAACCAACACCCACTTTAAGCAGTACCCTTACACCTGCAGCAGTATGTAATAATACTAATTTTAGTTATACAGCAACGAGCGCAACAACTGGCACCACTTTTAGCTGGACCCGTGCAGTGGTTGCCGGAATAAGCAATAGTGCAGGAAGTGGAGGAACGGCATTAGTAAGTGAAACTTTAGTTAATACAACAACAGCGCCTGTCAATGTAACTTATGTTTATACATTGACAGCAAATGGCTGCAGCAATATTCAGAATGTAGTAGTAGTAGTTAACCCTACCCCACTTTTGTCAAGTACACTAAGTACATCGACTTGTAGCAATACCAATTTTAGTTACACAGCAACGAGCGCAACAGCAGGAACGATTTTTAGCTGGACCCGTGCAATTGTTATCGGAATAAGCAACGGTGCCGGAAGTGGCGGAACTTCAACAATCAGTGAAACATTAATAAATACCACCGCTAACCCGGTTAATGTAACTTATAAATTTACTTTTAGTGCAAATGGTTGTAGTAATACACAGAACGTAATTGTTACTGTCAATCCCACGCCACTTTTAACAAGCACGCTTACACCACCGGCAATATGCAATAACACCCTATTTAATTATACGCCAACAAGTTCAACTGCCGGCACCACCTTTAACTGGACCCGTGCAGTAATTGCAGGAATCAGTAATACAGCAGGTAGTGGCTCAGGCAATCCCGGCGAAACATTAAATAACACCACAGCCAGCCCAGTCATTGTCACCTATGTTTATACCTTAAATGCAAACGGATGTAGCAATTCGCAGAACGTAACTGTTACCGTAAATCCAACACCTGTAATAACAATTTCAGCAGATTATTGTGGTGTGCCCGGAAAAGTCAGGTTAACAGCCAGCACAGTTCCCACAGGGGCAACTTATGTTTGGAGTACAGGGCAAACCAGTTCGTTTATAGATGTGGACGTGGCCAGTGTTTACAGCGTTACGGCAACATTGGCTACAGGATGTTCAGCCACGCAATCATTAAATGTAGCAGTTGAATTGGTTACTAACGGTGATTTTTCTGCTGGTAACACAGGATTTTTCACTGAGTACACCTACACCGCAGATATTGCAGGTAATACTGAATTGTACCCCGAAGGTTATTATGCAGTGGGTACCAGTGGACAGAATTATCATAATTTGTTTTATGGAAAAGAGCATACTACACCAGCACAAACAGGCAACTTTATGTTGGTAAATGGGGGATCAACACTTATTGGATCACCAGCCCATCTAAGAACTATCTGGCAGGAAACTGTTACAGTATTACCAAACACCGATTATTATTTCAGCGCCTGGGGTATGAATCTGAACCCGGGATCTCCTGCACAACTTCAGTTTGAAGTAAACGGGGTTGCGGTAGGTACCATCGCCGATCTCAATCTGGCACCCAAACCCAATAGCAATGCTACGGTAAATATAAATAACTGGGTTCGTTTTTACAGTAATCCTACATGGAATTCAGGCGGTGCCACAACAGCAGTTATAAGGATTATCAACCTTAATTTGGCTGCAGGTGGTAATGACTTTGGATTGGATGATATTTCATTTGGTACACTATCCAATTATATAAAACTTTCATCATCACCCGGAACGGATGCACAAACAATCTGTATCAACACGGCAATATCTGACATTGTATATACTGTTGCCAGCGGTGGTAGCGGCCCTGTAGTTACAGGTTTACCAGCAGGTGTTACATCAGCATTTAATGGGGTAACTTTAACTATCAGTGGCACTCCGACCGTTGCGGGAAACTACACATACAATATCACCACTAGTGGTACTTGTGGTGTTGCAAGTGCTACTGGCACAATTACTGTTAATCAACAAACCATCACACTTTCATCTGGCAATGCAACGCAGTCT